>JAEUIT010000066.1 GCA_016795035.1 Phycisphaerae bacterium
ACCCGCCATGCGGCCGAGCGGGCGGGAGACTACCCGGGAATGGTCGGGTGTCCGCGGGAGGCGGCGCTTTTTCGATTCCGCGGAAGGTCCGCGATAAGTGGGCGGGGCCCCAATCGGGGGAGGTGGGCGGGGAGGAGGGAGGGGAATGGAAAACGCAGGCCTCGCGGCCTGCGTTTTTGAGAGCGGGTGAAGGGACTTGAACCCTCGACATCCACCTTGGCAAGGGGAGAGCGGGGAGTTGCAAGATTAGAAAAGGGCGGGGGTTGTGGTTCGCGCGATTCCCACTTGCACTCGGGCTTGCACGGACGGTGGACGGAGGTTGGCAGGGGCTGGCAGTGGGCGGCGAATCGAGTTCACCGCGCGATAACGCGCGGTCCCGATAAGCGTGCCTGGCTCGATCGAGCCAAGAGCTTCGGCAACTGGGGCGCGGTGTTCGCGAACGATGCGGTGATGGCCTCGGCGGCGCTCGACCGGCTCCTTCACAAGGCGGCGGTGCTCAACATCCGGGGCGAGAGCTACCGTCTGCGCGAGCGTCGGAAGGCGATCGGGAGCGACGCGCTGCCCGGTGGCCCCGAGCATCGGAGCGAGCAGCCGATGACCCGCGCCAGTGCCCACTCGCGCGGCACCGGCGGCGAGGAAGGAGGTGAGCACCGCCGTTGACCCGGGTCGGCGCCGAGCCTGCCTCGGCGACGGCCGCCCCCCTTTTTCGTCGGGGTGGGTCAAATCTCGATGCTCGGCAGTGGGTCAATTCTGGGCGCGAGTTGACAACGGCTGCTCTCATGGAAGACGACGTTGCTGCCGAAGCATCCGATGACGGGCGCGGTCGGGTATGCGCTGAATCAGTGGGAGCCGCTGACGGCGTTCTTGGATGATCCCGAGGTGCCGATCCACAACAACCTCGCGGAGCAGGAGATGAAACGTCAAGCGTTGAATAGGAAGAACAGCCTCTTCGTCGGCAACATGAGGGGCGGCGAGACGTCGGGGGTGTCGAGCTCCTGCCGCCGGCACGCGATCGATCCGCAGCTCTACCTGACGCAACTGCTCGTGAATCTGCCCGCACTCGGCGACGACCGCGAGCAGCTCATCGACTGGCTGCCCGACCGCTGGAAAGCCCGCGAGGCGGAGCGCGATCGGGCAGCCGAGGCAAGCGGGCTCGACGCGAGTGGGGTTGGGTGAGCGGACACGACGAGCTCATTCAGAACGTGTGCCCGCCGTCATCCTCGCATCGCCGCCGCCAGTCTCTCCGGCGATGCGAGGAGGACGGTGGGCGGTGCCACGCGCACATGACCCACGAGCACCGCCAGAATCCGAGCGGAGCCGCCCGAAAACTATCTCTGCCGATCCATCGCCGCCTGCGGAGGCGATCTTCGGCAAGGTTAGCAATGAGAACTGTCCAAAGAGCCGGGGCGCACTACAGGAAGTGGGCAGTGTGCCGTGCGGCGGGACAAAGCGCAAGTGCCCGCCCGTCGAGTGGCGCGCGAGGTGCAACTACGACCCGCATTCCATCGGCTCCAATCTCGCACCGCATTCTGGACATCTGTCCGTCTTGTCAAGTAAGTAATAGCCGCAACGAACGCACTCATTCCGACGGAATCTTCGCCGGGTCCTTGCTGTTTGCAGAATAGGAAACCAACCTAACAACACTAGCCACATACTTGACCAGATTAGGCAATCGGCAGCAAATCCGAACAGTAGCGGCTTCCACACGAGCAGTAGCGTACCGAGGCTACCGACGCCATCGCCCACAGGCCGAGCCCAATCGTATAAAGCGATACCCCCGCGCGGCCCGGCGCGGTGAACCTCATACCCGACGAACGCCGGTAGCGGCCAGCCTCGCGCCTCAGCCATTCCGTGACGTTCGGTGATATTGCAGAAGTGTTGAACAGTGATCTGCGCAGCTCTTGGCAGGTCGTGGAGTGGAGTCGCCCCCTGCGCCTCTTCTGGCGGGACCTCCTGAATCTCTACCCCGACTCGGGTTACGCCGACGGATTGGCGAGCGCTGCAGGTCGCAACGACGGTGCCCCCTTCATCACCAGTTTGGGATAAGACGACCTTGACAACATTTGGTTCGCTCCAGTCGGCGCCCCAAAGTATCGGTAGAGAAGCGGCCGCAAGGGTCGAGAGGATCCCCAGGAAGAGCGATAAGGAAAGTAGTGGTCTTGGTCGGGGCCAAGCGTATGTCGACTCTCGAGCAGCCGCTATCGAAAAGCCTGCCCAGAGAATCCGGATCGCTATGCAGGTCGCCAAGACATCCGCTGCCCAAATCCAGGGGTCCCGGCGCCAAATAATAGATCGCACCGGAAAAATCATCGAGGATGTCGAGACCTGATGAGGCTCGCTAAGTACGAACATCCCGCCGGCCGAAGTGAGAATGTCGTCGCTCGTTCTGGCCGTTCCGAAGGTAGCGCGAAAAGGGACCCCAGTCCTAAATATCCAATCTCGTCCCGTTCCGAGCGCGGCACTCGTGTCGTATTCTTGCGACAGGCTAACACTGATCAGCGGGGACCAGATTTGGGTGAGTTCCGTCTGCGAACTTCGATTGGGCCCGTTTGACCGATCGGTAGTCTTGAAGGGCGTTAGGGCAAGTCGCCCGGCCAGCATGGGCAGGGCAAAAAGTAGCTCGGTAATGAGAACTGCTGCAGCCACTATGTATGCCCAGCGAGTCCGGCCGCGGTGAGCGTATATGGACTTGCGATTCATTCTGGTAACAGCGTGTCCGCCATGCATTCAGCATGGGGCATGCACGGACACCCCATTCTTAAGTACATGCTCCGGTTAAAAGTGGCGAGGACGACTCCGGGATCGTTGAGCCACGTGGGCTCTGTCTGTGAATTATAGAAGTAATCTCCCCGCCCGCTCCCAAACTCTGCGGGTCCACAATTGGAACCAAGGCGATAGACTCCCTTGTTAAAATCTCCAGGAATGGATACATGTGCTCGGATTCTTTTCTCGCAGATCAGGTACGCAGTCGAGTTGGCCCAGACATCCCCGCACTTGCTTTTAGTTGGGCTTTGATCAGGCCAATTGATTTTCCAATGATCACGGATAACTTTACTTCCTGCCTGTGCCATCCAGACTTCCCAGATAGTGGTCGTGGTCTCGCTACCAGAAAAGTGGCAATTACACGACACGCACTTCCCGCAGTCCGCGTGCACGGTTATCTTCTGCACGATAATCTTTCTTCCGCAGCCGCTTGGGAAATCAGTTATCTCGGGATTCCAAACGCACCCTGCAGAGAGGCAGCCTCCCCCCGTCGATTTTTTGTCTTCAGGGTTGATTGCGAACCCTACAAGTCCAACGGCGTCTGTTTGCGAAACGGGCTGCGTTGCGACATATTCGTAGAGTGATGATCCCGCAAGCGGGCCCAGGGGATCGCGCTCGGCCCTGTGCCACCCCGTAATCTTCCGCGCATTCAGTCATGGAGATGAGTGGATGAAATCGCGGTCCTCCGCGAGATGAGGTAGCCGTGCGCCTCAAGCGCACGGCGGATGGCGCGGCGGGCGACAGTCGCCCGGTCGGTCGCGTCAAGCGAGTTCAGAATAGCGTCGGCCTCGGCGGCGCATACGGAAATCTCCGCGTTTCCGCCCTCCGCCCGGCGCCGCCACAGCTTCAGCGTCTCCTCGCGCGATGCCGACGCGATCGCCGCGGCGAGCGCCTCACGCTCGGCGGCGGCCGCATGCCGCCGCGTCTTCCAGCGTTCCCCTGGCGTCGGGCCGCGCTCGCCCCAGGGACGCGAGAGCTCGTTCGCCTCGAGCCTGGCCTCCTCGAGGTCGTCCGCCGTCGGAGCCGCGGGACGGCCCCGCGCCGAGGCGATCGCCCGGAGTCGCGCCTTCAGCGAGCCGATCCCCGCCTCGACCGATCCGTTGTAGCGAGGCGTGCCGGGCGGCGAGCGGAGATGCGCGATGCCCATCGCCGCGAGCGCCTCGCGCACCTCGGCCTCCGCGACATTGCTTCCGTTGTCGGTCTTGAGGACGAGTGGCGCGCCGTGCGCCGCGACGAGCGCACGAAGCGTCTCGGCGGCGACCGCCGCCGTCGCGTGGGCGGCGGGAATCGCCGCCAGCTGCATCGATCCGGCGAGATCGCGCACGAGAAGCGTCCAGCGGCAGGAGACGTCGACGGC
The DNA here is from genome assembly GCA_016795035.1 of Phycisphaerae bacterium. Taxonomy (GTDB): domain Bacteria; phylum Planctomycetota; class Phycisphaerae; order Phycisphaerales; family SM1A02; genus JAEUIT01. The sequence continues at coordinate 4,121 of JAEUIT010000066.1, forward strand.
CCCCGAGGGGACCCCCGAGGGGGCCACGACCGGCGAATCGGTCTCCGTCCAGTCCATCGCCCACACCGATCCCGGCCTCGTCCACTTGAGCCGCGCGACATGCGGCGCATGCTGCCGTCGCCATGTCCGCACCAGCGCCGCGATCCGCGCGCGAGGCATCGCGACCGCCCGCCGAAGCGCGGCGACCGACAGCCGCCCGCCGGACTCTTCAAGCAGCTCGTCGACATGCTCGATCGCGTCGATCGCGACGGGGCACGGCGGCCGGCCTCGCCGGGGCGGGGATGGCTGCGGGGATGGCGACGACGATCCTCGCCGCGCAATCCGCACCCATCCGCGCACGGTCGACGGCGCCGTCATGAGCATCGCCGCCACCCGTGTCAGACCGCGGCCGAAAGATCGCGCCAGGCGCGCGAGCGCCGCGACACGACGTTGCAGGCGCCCGGGTTGCGGGCCCGTAGGTTGCACCCGCGCGGCGAGGCCGGATCTGCCGTCGCCGTCAGCGGCTGCGGCGCACACGGCGTTTTTTTTTCGTCGTCCCTCGTCCGGCGTGCGTTCCCTTCGCCGAGGCCGTCTCCGCGCGGCGCCCGGCGCGCCCGGGCATCGCGACGGCGAGCTCCTCGCGCACCCGCGCCGCCGTCGCCTCGAGGCGGAGCTCCGCGTTCTCGCGGCGCAGACGCTCGATCTCGCGTCGCGCCTCCGCGTCGGCCTCCGGCATCGGCGCGGGCCCGGGCGTCCGCGGCTCAAAGAGCGCCGCCGCATCGGCGAGGAATCGCGCGCGAAGCGCGTGGAAACGCGACGGCCCGATGCCGAGCGTCTCGCACGCCTCGTCGACCGTCATCGATCCCGCGAGCGTCGCGAGCACGACGCGCAGGCGCTCGCGCGCGTGTTCCGAGCAGTCGACGCCGTCGGCGAGGAGCGGCCCCAGGGGCGGCCGGCCGCGCCGCGCGGCGCTCGGTTCCTTCGCATCCTGGTCGGTGTGCGTTCGTGGCATGGTCGTCCTCCGTGCGGCGCGGGGATTCTCGCCGCTAGGAGCCGGACACGACAGGGCGCGGGACGGGGATCACACCCCGCGTCCCGCGCCGCGTCACGCAGGCGTCTCGTGATGCGTCTGCCGATCAGCCCGTGTGATGGGCCGTCGCATGGGTGGTCGGATGAGGCGTCGCATGAGGCGCCTCGACCGCCGTCGGCATCGGTTCCGAGGTGACCGACACGGCCGCGACGGACGCATCGCCACGTAGCGCCGCGACCGCGCGCAGGGCCCGCACCTTGGGCCGTCGACCCGACGGCTTCACGGCCTTCGCCGCTGCGGTCGACGGTCGTGCCGTGCCCGCGACCGTCCCCACGAGACTCCCCATCAGTCCGGCCGACCGCTGGGCGCTGCGGAGAAGCGCCTGATGCCGCTGCACCTCGCGCTCAAGCTCGCCGATCCGACGCTTCGACTCCTCAAGCGCCCTGGTCAGATCCGGGGAGCGTCCGCGCGGCTGCGGACCGCATCCTTCGACGAGCCCGCGCAGCGCCTTTTCCTCGAGCTGGAAATAGCCGGCGAGCGGTAGCGCGAGCGCCGCGGCGGCCTCCTCGGGCGCGCGCACCCCTGCGAGGACTTCGAGGACGCAGGCGGCGCGGCGCCGCGCCGCGAGGTCGGCGTCGTCGACGCGCATGCCGCGGGCGAGGCCCTTGGTGCTGCGCGGGCGGCGCGGGTCGGGCCGGTCCGGCGCTGCCGGCGGAGACGCGTCCGTCACGACGACATTGTTAGGCGTGCCGTGCGCGGTCATGCGTCACCTCCCGTGCGCGTCGGCCCGAAACGAGGATCCGAATGGGGATCGGCCATGCGTTCCATCGCGTCGTCGAGCGGACTCCGTCCCGGCGGCGTCTCCGGCTCGTCGTCGAGCTCGCGCGTCACGATGCCGGCGGCGCACAGCGGCTCGGGAAGCGTTCCGTCTCCCGGCGACGACGGCGGTTCCGGCCGCTCCGCCCGCGCGACCGCCTCCCGCACCTCGCGCGGAAGGTCGTCCGGACGCGTGAGATCCACCTCGCGGCGGACGCCGTCGTCCTTGATCAGGACGATCCGCTCGCCCTCGGCGTGCACGCTGAAGGGCTTTCCGCCGACCTGTCCCGTGATGTAGAAGGGATCCCGCGGAATGCCGCCGCGCGCAAGCGCCAGCGCATTGGCGGCGACCCGTGCCCGCATCGACGCGAGGGTCTGCGGCGCGGCGCCGAAGAAACGGTCCGCGGGGGTGAGGCCCTGGAGTCCCCCCAATCGACGATCGGTGCGACGATCGGTCCGGCGATCGGTGTGGCCGATGCCCTGGTGGGGACGCTGGAAGTTGTAGTGGTCGATGAAGAGCCCGATGCGCCGCCGGGCGTCGTCCATGTCGAGGAAGATCGCGGGCTCGACGCACTCGCGCCAGATCGTGCCCCAGAAGCGCTCGACCTTGCCGAGCGTCTGCGGCCTGTGGGGACTTGCGACGATGTGGCGCACGCCGCGGTTCTGGAGCTCCTGGGCGAATCGGCTGGTGCCGCGCCAGGTGACGTACTGGGCGCCGTTGTCGGTGAGGACTTCCTCGGGCGCGCCGCAGGAGGCGACCGCGGCGCGGAAGACCTCGAGGACGAGCGCGGCGTTCTGGGAGGCATGGAGGCCGTAGCCGACGATGTAGCGGCTGTGGTCGTCCATGAAGGCGACGAGATAGACGCGTCGATTCTGGCGTTTGAGGACGAAGGTGAAGAGATCGGTCTGCCAGAGCTGGTTGGGCAGGGCGCGCTCGAAGGATCGGACGTGGTCCTTGTGGGGCCGGGTGGGCGTTTCTTCGAAGGCGTATCCCTCTTCCTTCAGGACGCGTGCGACGGCGCCTTCGCTGGCGGCGAGTCCGGGCCCGCGGTAGAGGACGTCACTGATGCGCTGGCATCCCCAATCGGGATTGGCCTTCTTGAGCATGACGATGGCGCGGCGCGTGGCGAGCGGGAGCTTCGATCCTCCGGGAGCGCGAAGGGATGCACCGTCGACGAGGCCGGCGGGTCCGAGCTCGGCGAATCGTCGCTTCCATGCATAGAGGATCTGCCTGGAGACTCCGGCGATGGGCGCGAAGTCGGTGGCGGGCAGCCCGGAGCGCTGCCATGCGTCGAGGACGAGGAGTTTCTGCTCGGGTGTGAGCGAGCGTGTGGCGGCGGCGGCCTCTTCGGGCGAGACGAGTCGGCGCCCGCGCCGTGGCGCATGGGCCTCGGCGCGGAAGGGCGACCCGTGCGCGCGGCCTGCGAGGCCGGGGACGCCGGGGGTGTGGGGGTCGTAGTGGGTGTGGTGGTGGTCGACGAGATCGTGTGTCGGGCCGACGGTCGGGCGTGGGGACTGGGCTGGCCGCGCCGCCGGGGCGTTCCCGCCCTCGCTGCGCTCGGCCGGGAACGCCCCGGCGTCATGGTGCGGATGGTGCTCGTGCATGGATGGTCTCCAGTGCGGAGACCGCAAATTCCTCCACCGAACTCAGAGCCGAAATGCGCGGGGATTTCGGTAAGGGGGACAATCGCGCCGGATGGCGGTCGTTGACGCCCGCCGAACCTCCCGAGGAGCTGCCCGCCGACGTGCGCGAGGCGATCGCGACCTCCGCGCTCGAACTCCTGACGGGCGCCTACGCGCCGCCCGATCTCGAACGAGCACGGCGCGGATGGCGCGTGGCGGTCGCGACACTCGTCGCGCTCGTCGCGATGCTCGGGATCGTGGGAGTCCTTCGGCGCGGGCTCGCGCTCGACCGCTCGATCGCCGAGGCCGACCGGCGGCGCCTCGCGCTCGTCGAGGCGGCCTTCGTCGGTCGGCCAGGTCCCCCGGGCGTGCCCGCCGAGATGCGCCTCGTCGCCGAGCTGCGCGAGCTCCGCGGCACCCGCTCGGGCGACGTGCCGATTCCCTTCGACGCGACCGACGCGCTCGCGGCGCTCGTGAAGGTCTGGCCCGAGGGCGTCGAACTCAGGCCAGAGTCGATCGCGGTCTCCGAGCGCGGCATCTCCGTGCGCGGCGAGGCGAAGGGGCACGCCGAGACGCAGATCCTCGCCGACGCGCTCGCCTCGCTCGAAGGCTGGCGCGTCGAGGCGCCGGCGTCGCGCTCGGTCAAGGACGGCGTCAGCTTCACGGTGACGCTGTCGCGGGACACGTCGACGAGGAACGCGGCCGCCATGGCTCCTGGTCAGGCGCCGGTCGGCGCGGTGGCCGGCGCGAAGGACGGGAGGGCGACGCCATGACGATCCGGCCGTCGATCGCGGTGGTGCTGGCGTCGTCGCTTGTGGCGATGGTGGGGGTCTCCTCCTGGCGCTGGCTGGAATCGAAGCGCGAGCGACTGCGAGAGCGCGAGGCGCTCGTCGAGTCGACCGCCCGGGATGTCGCGGACGCGGTCGCGCTTCGCGGCAAGCGCGAGCGGGCGACGCTCCTCGAGCGGCCGAGGCAGCGCCTGATCGAGAACCTCCAGTCGGCGCTCGCGGCGATCGGGGCGAAGGACGTGAAGCTCGACGAAGTGCGAAGCGAGGGCGACGCCCCGTTCGGGCAGGCGGCCGGAGGAGCGGGGGCCCCCGGCGGCCTCGCCTTCCGCGCCCAGTCGATGCGGCTCTCCCTCCGCGGGACGACGCTCGAGACCTTCGGCCGCTTCCTCGCGCACTGGCGCGACGCGCAGCCGACCTGGACGCCGGCGTCGATCGAGCTGACGCCCGTCGCCCGCCGCGGCAACGCGAAAGGCGGCAACGCGGAGGTTGCGGACGAGCGGTTCGATGCGACGATGGTCCTGGTGAGCGTGTACGTCGCGCGTCCCGAGGGCGCGGCGGCTGCAACGCGGAGCGCGGGTCTAGAAGCGAACGGAGTGAATCGATGAAGCGAGACCTGAGGTGGACGACGGCCGGCGTGGCTTGGCGTGCAGGCGGCGCGATCGCGTGCGCGGCGATCGTCGCGTGCGTGGCGGTTTTCTCAGGATGTTCGTCCGGACAGAAGACGGGGCCATACATGTCCGTGACGGACGCGAACCGTTCGTCGCTTCGCGCAGAGGCGCTGACGCAGCAGGCGGTGCCCCTGATGGACGACGATCCGAAGCGCGCCGAGGAACTCCTCAGGGAGGCGCTGACGGCGGACCTCTATCACGGCCCCGCGCACAACAACCTCGGCGTCCTCTGTCTCAGCCAGAACCGGATGTACGAGGCTGCGAACGAGTTCGAGTGGGCGCGGAAGGTGATGCCCGGGCATCCCGACCCTCGCTTCAACCTCGCATTGACGCTCGAGCGCTCGGGTCGCACCGACGAGGCGCTCGTGATGTACGACACGGCGCTCGAGGTCTATCCCGGCCACATCCAGACGGTGCAGGCGCTCGCGCGGCTGCAGGTGAAGGCCGGGAAGACCGACGCGCGGACGGAGGAGTTCCTGACTGACATCGCGCTTCGGGGGGATTCGCAGGCGTGGCGGGAATGGGCGCGCGGACGGTTGGCGCAACGATGACTATGTCCAACGGGTAGAGGGGCGCACTCGGTCTATCTGCCGTCAGTTTCCTAGTGCCGGCGCTGAACTTGCGCGCACGACCGGAGTGACAATGCCAGTGGTCGCGTCGAGCAGCCACACGGCATCGAATGCAAATTCGTGGGAAAGCCCGTTGGCGGCATCCTTCGCGCTGAAGAGCGCCGATGCAGTGTTCGCCGGGATCGCGACGAGCAGATGCGTGGACCCGTATCGCCGGGCGTATCCGTTGAGCTGACGTTGCTTCCTGTTGATGCAATCCCGGAGCCTAGGTTCGAGGGATAGAACGGGAGCCAGAGTGCCGAAGCGGAACCGGGAGTCTCTCCTCTCCCCAATGCGTCGCGCGCGCAACATCGCTATTCCATGTCCGAAGTAGCCTCCACCAACTGGGGCCAGCCTCTCCCGAGCGAGATTGGGATACTCAGCAACCAATCGGGAAACAACCATCGATGCCATAGCGCCGATCGTGGACTTTGTTAGTTTCGCCTGCTCGGCGATCACAATCTCCACTTCCACATTGCCGAGCCGCTGCTTGGCCCATGCATCGCTTAGGGAGTCCATAAGGCGAGGCAGATTGGGCTCGATCTCTTGCATCACGACACGACGGCCTTGACAACGGGGACAGATTGGGTCTCTTCCGTAGAGTTCGGTCACTTCGACGGCATGAACCGCCCCTTCGCATTCCACCTCGAAGTCGGGAGGGTCCGAATCAGCGCGTCTCGGACTTCCCTGAAACGACCACGCCGGCGACTGAAGCAGCTGCCGCAGGTAGCGGAGCTCTCGATCGGATTTTGAATGGCGGACCCTCATTTCGTCACCTGTATCGATGAACTGTGCGGAGCTGCGAAGATCATAGCCAGGCAGTGCTTCCGTGCCGAGAGATTACGTGAGGCTAGCAATATGGTCAGAGTCGAGACGTGCGACCGGTGCGCCGCCTGCGCAACGCGCCTCTCAGGGGAGTGGCCGATCTGTGCGGCGAGAACGGATGGCGCTGAGCGTGTCAACGCATGGCGGATCCGAGACGTCGTCCGGTACGATGGGGTCATCGCTCGGGAGCAGCGCGCTCGACTCAAGCTCATGGCGGCAAATCGTCCACGCGTCACGGCAGACCAATTGGGACTTGACTATCGCGTTGCCCTGGTAGAGCAACAATCTGCCATCGACGGCAGCCGCGACTTGCAGCTTGAATCTCCCGCGCTGATGGTAGGTGCTCAGGAATCGATCGAGATTCTCTGAGGTTGTCGGCTCCATCGTGTGAAAGCGGCTCTTGAGCAGGACGAGGCGAGGTCTTGGACTCGCGAGGACATCATGACCACTTCCGATGGCTACCCGATACGCATGCGGCTGTGAACGGAGGACTCCGCGCAACAGCGTCACGCGTATCCGATCGTTGACGTCGTCCGATCCCAAGTGGCGTTCCCAACCGTCGACAATCTCGGCTGCCGCGACCGGATCATGGAATTGGAGGGCCAGAATCGGCGGCTCGTCTTCATGCGGCGGGACAAAGAAGGCCATCCCGTGCCACCCAGCCCTGTCCCAAAGGTCATCGTCGATCACCGAGAATGCGCTGATCTGGTCGTGGCGAGACAACTTCGGCACTTCAAGCCCATCGGTCGCCGGAGAATTCGGAGGCTTGCTGCGCGGGCCAACAGGTTCGCTTTTGCTCACGACCGCAGCGATAGATCTTGGTGGCAATCCGTTGTCCCACCGCTCCGTGCGCATCAAGGGGTACGTCGCATCTGACTCCTCACTCCAATCCGAAACTCGAGTGCGTGGACGGTTTCCCAGTGACTTCGACAGGGCCACCACGGAGGTGGCGAAGTCGCGAGCTCGCCCGTGCGCGTGATCTTCGGCGAACAGCCGATGTAGGGTGCTTAGCACGTCGGGGACGGGTTGCATCCTCGCGAACAGTCTAAGGGCGATGTCAAGCGTCTTCTCGCGGACCCCCAACTGCTCGTCGGCACTCAGATCGTGGCAATCGAAGTCACTACACCATATCGTGAGGAGTCGGCCGTCCTTAGCCTCTTCGTCAATCAGCACCATCTCTTCCTGTCGCCGGGCGAGTCTCACTGCGACACGGATCGACGGCCGCGTGGCGAACGCCTCCTCGAGGAGCGTTCCCGCGAACGCCTCAAGCGTTCCCAGCACGGACTCGCCGACACACGCACAGGGGCCTCCGCTGTCAACGGTCAATGTGACGTTGCAACCGAGAAGTCGGCTTTCCATCTCCACGACGGGCTCGTCGCCTGTGGTCGTGGAGCGAAAAAGACTTTCGCTAGCAGGCTGGTCTCTCAGCTTCAGGAGAAACTCTTGCATGGCTGCAGGATTCGCTTCCCATTGCGTATCTGCGCGCGCCGCATCCTCATGCCCCAATGCGAACTGGAGTGACGTGGCTCCGATCAGCAGCCCCAGTCGGGCGAGAGCCTCCGGCAAATGCGTGAGGCGGCCAAGCGTCGCAACCGGCGTTAGCAGGAACCTCAAGCCAAGCACCGAGTCGAAACTCAGGTCGTCCGCGCTTATCTGAGCGTCCGTCTTCTGGGTAGGATCTTTCTGGTCGACTGCGGTAGAGAAATAGTGTCGGCATTGAAGTTCTAAGTGGTGCCAGGCCAACGCATGGCCGACTCGACCGAGCTCCAGCTCGCACCACTTGATTGATCGGTAGACCTCTGCGGCGCGGGGTGACAGCTTCCTTTCCTCCATGAAGTGATCGGCCTCGAGCGCGGCACTCGCGACATATGCGCCGCGCGCAGCCCACGGAAGGCCCATGGAGGCGTATGCGGAGCCCAAGATGTAGAGCGCTGCCGTCAGTTGAACTCGTGTCTCGTGTTTCCAAAGACCGTGAAGCGCGCGGCCGACCCAGATTATGGCCTGCTTCGTCTTTCCGGCGTCAAGTAGCTGCAAGCCACGTCGGACGTGGATGGTCGCTGCGGACGCCTCCCCGGTCCGCTTCCGGCTCACCTCTGCGGCATCGGATACAAGCTCGTCCAATCCTGAAGCGCCCTCGAGGGCGGGCGCCACTTCCAGAATGAGCTTCACTAACATCTCCGCAGGAAAGCCAATCAGCCCATCGCACTCTTTCAGGAGCCGACGAAGTTCGCCGACCAGGGGCGTAGGGTCACCCTCGCGGCGCGTGAGTCGACCTTGAACGAGCAGCGACCTCGCGCGCAGCGACATGCTCCGGAGTCTGTTGTTCTCCGCGATGGCACGAAGCGAAGAGGTGAGAGCGGCGGTGCGGTCATCGATTCGAGCGTCAGCGTTGGTCAGGGTCTTTGCATTCACGCAAGCCTGCAGTAACATCAGGAGATTGTGAACTTGCTCCAGATCGAAGATGCTTGCTGAATTGGATCGTTGAACGGCATCGTCGTAGCGGCGAGAGAGCTCCGGAAAGTCTTCCCACCACCAATAACTGGTCCACCCGCGGTGATAGGCGCAGTCTAGCAGCTGTGACTTGGCGCCGATGGATTTGGCAAGTCGTTCGGCACGGTCGAAGCGTCCTTCCACCTCGATCCTCGGCCTATCGAGGCCGCGCGCAAGCAGCGCAGAATCGATGCACCTGTCTACCGTGACCGGTGTTATCGTTTTCTCTTGAATATCCCGCAGAATTAGCTCCTCTATTCGATCCAGCTCACCGGCGCGTTCAGAATCCAGTGGCCCGAGGCTGACGCTCGCTTCCTTCGGGACGTCGATCGCCAGCGCCTCGATGGCAAGACTCTGGTGCCGGCCTTCGAACACTCGATCGAGTATCCAATTCAAGTCGAGGATCCTGACTTCAATGCCGTGCTTCTCCCTTAGCCTGGCCTCGACGAAGACTCGATCCTTCTGTGGGATCGACTGGCTCGTGATAAAGTAGGCCCGGCTATAGCCCCGACCGGACGAAACGATTCCCTCGATGTCCGACCTGCACTTAGCTTTCCAGTCCTTCTTGGTGCTGAACGCGAAGCCCCATGCGGCCTCTGGCGTATCCGAGTTAATCCCTCTGTACCAGCTGCGCGCGATCTCGGGCGACACCGGGAGTGTCTCGGAGTCGAAGCCGCCGTCGCCGCCTCCCGTAGGACCTGTTTGCGGAACGAGATTCGGACAGATCTCACGCTGCGCAAGCAGCCTCGCGAATGTCTCGAAGTCCTCGTGTTGCTTTCGGCTCGAAAGTGTCGCGAGGTGGTACTCGAGTCGGGAGCGATCGAGCACGGGGACGGGCTTGATCAATGAGTCGGAGAAGAGTTCGGGCCTGCGCCTTCGAAGGAAATCCCTAGGTGAGATGAGGGGTGCATCCATGAGTAGCAGTTCCCAAAATAGCCTCAGGCAACTCGTGCCCCGGTCCCCCGGCAGATCGGAATCCTCATCGAGCACCGCAGACCGTATCTGCAGCTGATGAGGACATCCGAGCGGATCGACGTTGCCCAACGGGGTTAGATGCGTCTTCGGAAGAAGGTAGTATCGCAACGTTTCGCATCTGCGTACGCCCTCTCACCACGGCACCGGCGGCAACGTGGAGAGGTCGGAGCCCCGGCGGTTCCTCGCCTTGGCCTCGTCCAGCATCGCCTGCGTCCACACTCTCCGTTTCCGCCTGGGGAGGTACGTGCCCTCGAGGATCACCCCCTCGATCGAGGCCGCCACCGCCGTCCCCACCAGGCAGTCGAGCCAGTGGTTGTCGCCGCCGTCCGGGCGGTGGCGCCATTCGTCCACCTCGCGTCCCCGACCGAACGTCCGCACCCGATACTCGCTCGTGAGGTGCTCCGCGAGGAGCTGCCGTCGCGCCGCGTTCGTCGAGAAGACCGTCAGCGCACCCGGATCCCCGACCGGCACCGCGAGGCGCGCGAAGACGAAGCTCTTCCAGAAGTTCGTGTCGAAGGTGACGTGCCGAATCGACCGGTGTCCACGTGACGGCATCCGCCAGTTGAGGCCGACGCGCTCCCCGGGACGCGGCGGAAACTCCGAGAAGGGGACGCTCGCCGCGCCCACGAACCGGCCGTGGCTCGGCGTCAGCCGCGCCGCGTGCGGCGAGCGCCTGCAGAAGGCGTACACGAGCTCGGTCGACTGTCCCCAGTTCGCGTCGATGAGGCACCGGTCGATGCGCATCGCCGTCCCGTCCTCGCGCCGG
>JAEUIT010000074.1 GCA_016795035.1 Phycisphaerae bacterium
CCGCCGATCACGCTCGCAAGCAGGAAGGCCAAAGGCATGACCCGAGGTGTATCGGTCGGCGTTCGCCGGGAGGGTCAACGGATTCGCCCGACTGTGCCGATAAACGGCGCTTCGGAGTCTCTCGATGAACAAGGTCGCGTCCTCGATCGCCCGCACCATGACCATGACCACCGTCTTCGCCGTGCTGGCGGTGGGCGGTCTCTTCGTCTGGCAATCGCGGCAGGAGATCATCCTCCGGGAGCGCATCGCGTCGCTCGAGGCGGAGATGCAGAAGGAGATCGCGGCGCGCGACGCGATGATCTCGCGGCTCAGCCGCAGTCACCGCAAGGGGCGTCTCGAAGTGCTCGCGCAGAAGACCGGCGAGACCGGGTTCCCGAGCGAGCGGGACAGCACCAAGGTCATCGACACGACGGTGAAGTTCATCGAGCTCGACGACGACGGCCGCGAGATCGGCCAGACGACGACGACCGTTCCGGGCGACACGGTGTTCCTCGACGCGTGGACGGCGCGCTTCCCGAAGAACGTCGTGGCCGAAGGCAATCCATTGCGCGAGCGCACGCTGCTTCTCTTCCGGCGGATCTACTCCGATCGCATGCACCCGTCCGAAGGCACCGCGATCGACACGCCGGGCGCGGCGCCGAAGGGGTACGCGGGCAGCGAACTGGCGAAGCTCGAGCAGGCGGTGTGGCAAGGCTTCTGGAAGATCGCGAGCGACCCCGAGACCGCGCGGCGCCACGGCATCGCCGTCGCGCAGGGCGAGGCGGTCTACAAGCCCGTGCGCGCGGGCGAGGCGTACGACGTCATGCTCGACGCCGCCGCCGGCCTCACGCTCGTGCCGGCGCCACGGTCCGCGAACGCGGACCGCTAAGCCGGTACGGAAGGCGACGCGCGGCGAGCCGGTACGCTTCGCCGCGTGATTGACCTACGAAGCGACACGGTGACGAGGCCGACGCCGGCGATGCGCGACGCGATGATGCGCGCGCCGCTCGGCGACGATGTGTTGGGCGACGAGCCCTCGGTGGCGGAGCTCGAGGCGAAGGTCGCGGCGACGCTCGGCTTCGAGGCCGCGCTCTACGTGCCGAGCGGCACGATGTCGAACCAGCTCGCGATCCGCTCGGTCTGCGAGCCGGGCGACGAGATCGTCGCGCACAAGGACAGCCACATCATCCACTACGAGACCGGCGCCCCCGCTGCCCTCTCGGGTTGCATGATCTGGCCGCTCGAGACGCCGGCGGGAAGCGCGGGAGGGATCTTCGACGCGGCGCAGCTCGCGCCCGCCATCCGCCACCGCGACATCCACGCGCCGCGCTCGCGCATGCTCGTCCTCGAGAACACGCACAACCGCGGCGGCGGCACGGTGTGGCCGCTCGACCGCTTCCGCGCCGCGTGCGCCGAAGGAAAGCGTCTCGGTCTGCACGTCCACCTCGACGGCGCCCGGCTCATGAACGCGGCGGTGGCGCTCGGCGTTGCAGCCAAGGAGTTCACCGCGCACGTCGACACCTGCTCGATCTGCTTCTCGAAGGGACTCGGCGCGCCGGTGGGTTCGGCGCTCTGCGGCCCGCGCGAGCTCATCGTGCGGGCGCGGCGCTTCCGCAAGATGTTCGGCGGCGGCATGCGGCAATCCGGCCTCCTCGCCGCCGCGTGCTCGTACGCGCTCGATCATCACGTGGCCCGCCTCGCCGACGACCACGCGAACGCGAAGCGCCTCGCGCGCGGCCTCGCGGGCATCTCGTCGTTGCAGCTGCAGGTCGCGCCCGACGCGACGCCGTCGAACATGGTGTTCTTCTACGTTCCCAACGCCGCCGCGCTGTGCGAGCGGCTCAAGGAGAAGGGTGTTCTGATGATTCCGATGGATCCGACCCGCGTGCGCGCGGTGACGCATCTCGACGTGACCGGGAGCGACATCGACCGCGCGATCGCGGTCGTCGCGGAGGCGGTGCGGGCATGAGCGGCCACGCCTCGACGCGGCCGTTCGCCGCGATCTTCGATCTCGACGGCACGCTCGTCGACAGCTACGACGCACACCTCGTCGCCTGGCAGCGCATGAGCGAGCGCTACGGCGTGCCGATCACGCGCGAGCACTTTCAGCGGCACTTCGGCCGTCGCAACGACGCGATGCTCCGCGAGATCTGGCAGGAGGCCGGCCGCGGCCCGCTGAGCGACGAGGACGTCGCGCGCCTCGGCGCCGAGAAGGAATCGCGCTATCGCGAGCTCGTCCACTCCGCGTTTCCGGTGATGGACGGCGCCCGCGACCTCCTCGACTCGCTCAAGTCGGACGGCTGGCGGCTTGCGGTCGGCTCGAGCGCGCCGATCGAGAACGTCGACCTCGCGATCGACGGCATGGACGCGCGGAGCCACTTCTCCGCCGTCGTGACCGGCGACGACGTGACGCGCGGCAAGCCCGACCCGCAGTGCTTTCTCCTTGCCGCGGAACGCCTCGGCGTCTCGCCCGACCGCTGCATCGTGGTCGAGGACGCCCCCGCCGGCATCGCCGCGGCCCTGGCCGCGCGGATGCGCTGCGTCGCGATCACCTCGAAGGGCCACGACCCGCGCACGCAGCGCGACGCGCACCACGTCGTCACGAGCCTGCGCGACGTGACGCCGCGCGTCATGCGCGGGTTGCTCGGCTGACGGCGATCACCGACCATATTCGTCCTCCCTGACGCCGCAGCCGCGCCATCACAGCACCTTCCACCACGGCACCGCGAGCACATCAGGCGCGAGCTACTCGAGCGCACGCCCGGTGTGGAGCAGGAGTCCGGATCGCGCGTAGAAGCTTCTCGACAAGCGTGGACTTGCCGGTCTGCCGCGCCCCTGTGATGACCACCGCGGGCATCGCGCGCAGCCGCTCGGAAACCGCGTTGCCCACTAGTCTGGGGCGGGCATTCACAGCGTGAATGAAATCCATTCACGGCATGAATGTGGCCAGTGAACTTCGTTCGTCGTCGAGCGCCGGCGGCCGCATCGGACACGTCGAAAGCATGGCTGTAGCGTCCTTCGGTGATCCTCGACTCAGTGATACTCAATCCACTCGTACCACGGACCGAAGAGCGGCGCGAGACTCATCGAGCCCGCGCCAAGGGCTTCGCTCGAGCGGGCATCTCGCAGGAAGGCGATGCCTCGAGACTCGCCCCACGCATCTGTGGCCGTCACGAAGAACGTGATGTGATCGTCGACCACGTGCACCTCAAGCACGCGAAAGAGCCCGAGCGTGGCAGGGAACTGTCTCGTTGCATAAGGGTTCGTGCGAACCGCGTCGAGTGCTCGCTCCGAGAGCGCGACGCGGATCGCGAGTGGCCAACGGGTCACACCTGCCGTGAGAAGCAAGATCGCTGCCGAAGCGATAAGCGAGAACCGAACGATGTGCGCGAGGCGGCTTCCCGAAGGCCGATCAAGCGATGACGCTAGCCGCAGGTGGAGCCAGATCCACGAGCAGCACGCGATCGTGAGTGCGATCCCCGCGAGCGATGCCGCGAACTGCGCCGCGACCGCGCCTGGCTCGGAAGCCAGCACCGCAAGGCTCATCATGGTCGCCGCAACAACGGCAATCACCAGCAGCGAGGGGGCTCGACTCGCGTACCGATACAGAGTCCGTAGCGTGCGACTACCTTGCCCCGTCGCCCATGCTTCGCTCGGCTGTCGATGCCCGCATTCGGAACAAGGAATGTCGACGGCGACGCGCTCATGACCGCAGAAGAAGCACTGCTCGCCGTCGTCGCGCCCCGGTCTCGCCGTTGCGGCCATCGCATGTCCTCCACGTCGGCGCCGCTGCCCGCGTCGAGCTCACTTCGGCTCACGATTGCACGCAGTGTACGCTTCGCGGCGTCGCATCCGTCCCACCCGACTCCTCGGACTCACCCCATGATCGATCCGCGCGTTCGTCGTCTCGCTGAAGTCCTCATTCGACACTCGACCGGTCTCAAGCAGGGCGAGCACATCCTGATCGAAGCGTTCGACACGCCGGAGTCGATCGTGCTCGCGCTCATCGAGGAGGCCCGCGC
>JAEUIT010000079.1 GCA_016795035.1 Phycisphaerae bacterium
CCGCGACATGCACCGGCGTGATCACGGTGACGTCGGGAAGATGCGAGCCGCCGAACGCGGGATGATTCGTGACGGCCACATCGCCCGGGCCTAACGGACGCGCGGCGACGACGGCGCGCACGCACGAGCCGATCGCGCCCAGATGCACCGGCAAGTGCGGCGCGTTCACGACGAGCGAGCCGTGGGCGTCGAGTACGGCGCAGGAGTAGTCGAGGCGATCCTTGACGTTCGTCGAGAAGGCGGTGCGCCGAAGCGTCTCGCCCATCGCGTTCGCGATCGCCTCAATACGCGCGGCAAAGAGCTCACGCGCGGCGGGCGACGTCGACGGCGCCGTCGCCACCGGCTCGCCGAGGCGCACGGCGCGGACGTCGCCGCTTGGGCAGAGTTCGCCCCGCCAGCCGGGGGCGAGGAACGCGGTGCTGCCGAGGTCGGTGAGAAGCGCCGGCCCGTCGATCGGGCGGCCGACCGTGAGCGGACCTTCCGACGTGCGCCACGCCGACGCGAGGTCGTCGCGGGCATGCGCCACCGCCTCGGTGCGGGCGATCGCGGTGACCGCCTCGACCTCGAGCGGCCGCGCTGGCGGCGGATAGCCGTAGGTGCGCCGGAACGCCGCAGCGAACGCGGCGGCGAGCGACGCCTCGGGATCCGCGTGCGGCGCCCACGGGAGATCGAACGAGAGGTCGTGGCCGGCAAGCCGCACCGCGACCGTGGCCGGACCGTCGACGATCGCGCTGGCGTCGCCGGCGTCGGCCCGGACGAGGGCGCGGGCCTCGTCCCGTGCAACGCGGAGATGCTCGACGAGCCGCGTCGCGCACGCCGCGATCGGCTCGAGGACGGCGCGGCGCGCGAAGCGCTCGACGACGGCCGCGAGCAGCCCGCGGGCGGACAGCAGTCCCGCGTCGGCGGGGAAGAGGATCTCGCGCATGCCGAGGCGTTCCGCCAGCCCGCACGCATGCAGGCCGCCGGCGCCGCCGAAGGGGACGAGCGCATAGTCCTTCGGGTCGAAGCCCTCGCGGATCGTGACCGCGGCGATCGCGCCGGCCATGCGCTCGTCGGCGACGGCGACGAAGCCCTCGAGCGCCTCGTCGCGCCCGATCGCGTGGCCGTCGGCGCGGGCCTGCGCGAGCACCGCGGCGAGCGCGGCCTCGGCGCGCTCGCGCGAGAGCGGCACCGTCGCCCGCGCCGGATCGATGCGGCCTCGGAGGAGCTGGACGTCGGTGAGGGTCAGCGGGCCGCCGAGGCCGTAGCACGCGGGGCCTGGCCGCGCGCCCGCACTGGCCGGACCCACGCGCAGCTCGCCGCGCACGATCGACGCGATCGAGCCGCCGCCCGCGGCGACCGTCTCGATCGCAAGGCACGGCGCCGCGACCCGCGCCGGTCCCACGCGCGTCTCGTAGCGGTACTCGAACGCACCGTCGTGGCGGGCGACGTCGGCCGACGTCCCGCCCATGTCGAGGCCTAACACGTTGGCGGTGCCGGTCCGGGCCGCCACCGCCGCGATCCCCGCGACGCCGCCGGCCGGGCCGCTCAGGAAGGAGTCGCGGGCCATGAAGCGGTCGGCGCGCTGGAGCCCGCCGGCGCTCGTCAGGACGAAGGTCCGCGTTGCAGGCACGCGGGTGGCGATCTGGGCGAGAAACTCGCGCATCGGCGCGGCGACGGCGGCGTGCGCGACAGCCGTCTCGGTGCGCGTGAGGTAGCGGGGGTGCGCGCTCAGCGCGCTCGCCACCGCGACGTCCTCGAAGCCCTCGTCGCGCAGCCACTCGGCGACGAGCCGTTCGTGGCCGGGATGCGCGAGCCCGTGCACGAAACTCACCGCGACCGCCGTGATCCCGTCGCCGCGGAAGCGGTCGGCGGCGCGGCGCAGGTCGTCGCGCGACGGGCGAGCCCGCACGCTGCCGTCCGAAAGCGTGCGTTCGGCGAGCGCGATCGTGCGGTCGGCCAAGGGGCGCGGCTTCACGACGCGCCGCGCGAAGAGCTCGGGCCGCGTCTGGTCGCCGATCGCGAGGAGATCCTCGAAGCCCTGGCTCACGAGGAGTCCGACCCGCGCGCCCGCGCGCTCGAGCATCGCGTTCGTGCCGCGCGTCGTCGCAACGCGGAGTTCGAGATCGGGAAGCGGGTCGCCGGGCGCCGCGCCGACCAGCGCGTGCACGGCGAGGAGGGGCGCGTCGAAGGGGGTGAGGACGCGAACCGGGGCACGGTCCCAGGCCGCGGGCGGGGGCGACGCGAGGACGACGGTCACGTGCCCGTTCTCCACGTTGCAGGCGCGGATCGGGCTACTCCAGCCCTCCCGTTCGAGCGCGCAGGCGACGAGGAATCGCGCCGGCGCCGGCACCCATGAGGGGATCTCGAGACGGACCAAGGCGGACGACGGCGCGCCCGTCGCCTGCGCCCGGATCGAGCCGTCGGACGGCACCTTCACGCGGCGCCACGCGCGGTCGGCGACGGCGATCGCGTCGGTGAACGTGCCGCCGGTGTCGAGAGAGAGGAGCAAGGGAGAAGAGACGATGGAAAGGGAGAATGGTGAGCTGCGCGCTCAGAACTCGATCTTGATGCCCTCGGCGCGCAGCTTCTCGGCGACGGCTTGGATCGCCTCCATGGCCTTCTGCAGGCGCTTCGCGCTGTCGGCCAGGTTGTTGTAGAGGTCGGCGTCATTGAGAAGTTTGGCGACGGTCCCGTCGCCGGTCGCCGCGAGCGCGAGGATGCGGCGCACGTCGCCGAGCGCGGCGCTCGCCTCGTCGAAGACGCCGACGAGCCCTCGGACCAGTCGCGCGCGGTCGGCGTCGAGGTTCGACGCGAGGCCGGTGATCACGCTGATCGCGTCGGCGGCGCGGGCGATGAGGTCGTTCGCCTTGTTCACCGCCCCCTTCACGTCGGCGCGGAGCGCCTCGTCGCCGAGCCAGGTGCGGGCGAGCGCGAGCGCCTCGTCGGCCGAATTCAACGCGTGATTCATGCGCGCGACGGTCGTGCGCAGGCTGCCTTCGGGATCGTCGCCCGGGCCCACCGGCTTCACGAGGTCGTTCACGTTCCGGCCGAGCGTCGTGAAGGTCGACGCGAACTCGTCGAAACTCTTGAGCGAGCCGCTGAGTTCGTTGCGCACCTGGTCGAGGCGCTCGTCGAGCGCGGCGATGAACTTCTCGTCGAGCGGGCGATACTCGCCCACGAGGAGCGGCACCTTGCCTGCGGCGAACGCGCGGCCCGAGGCCTTCCCGTCGCCGTCGAGCTCGAGCCGCGCGCCCGAGCCGAGCAACGACGACTCGACCGCCGGCGTCGACGGATCGGGCACGAGCACCTTGTTGTCGATGAGGGCGCGCACGCGCACCGGATGCAGCGGATCGTCGTTCGCGATCGACACGCCGTCGATCAGCCCGACGGGAACGCCGTGGAGCGTGACGAGGCTGCCTTCGCGCAGGCCTCCGGCCTCGTTGAGCGCGATGTCGACGCCGTAGCGCCGCTCGATGAGCGACGTCAGCTCGCCGAACGACACGAGGAGCGCGCCGAAGCCGACGAGCCCGACGATGCTGACGACCCCGATCGCGAAATTGCGGACGCTCTCGCGCATGGCGAGATCTTCGGCGAACGGCGCAGATTCCGCTACCGGCGGGCGCGGACGCCGGAACCGTCGACCGCGCGGATCGGTGCGAGGTCGTCGTCGCTCGCTTCGCCGCGAAGGAATCGCTGGACGACCGGGTCGGTGGTGTGGCGGAAGGCATCGGGCGGCCCTTCGAGGCGCACCTGGCCCTCGTGCAGCATGACCATCCGATCGGCGACCTTGAACGCACTCGCCAGATCGTGCGTGACGACGATGCTCGTCACGTCGAGCTGCCGCGCGAGCTTGAGGATGAGCTCGTTGATGACGTCGGCCCGAATGGGATCGAGTCCGGTCGTCGGCTCGTCGTAGAGGATGACCTCGGGCTCGAGGACGATCGCCCGCGCGAGCGCCACGCGCTTCTGCTGGCCGCCCGAGAGTTCGGCGGGCATCTTCGGCAGGGCGTCCTCGAGGCCGACCATGCGGAGGACGTGGCGCACCCGCGCTTCCGACCGCGCGTCGTCGGGGAGGCCGGACTCGGCGAGCGGGAAGCGCACGTTCTCGCGGACGCTCATCGAGTCGAAGAGCGCGCCGAGCTGAAACAGAAAGCCGAAGCGCCGCCGCACCTCGGCCAGCTGGTGCTCGGCCATCGTGTCGACGCGGGTCTGCCCAAGGTAGACGCGGCCGCGGTCGGGCTTCAGGAGCCCGACGATGTGCTTGAGCATCACGCTCTTGCCGCAGCCCGACGGACCGAGGACGACCGTCGTCTTCCCGCGCGGGAAGTCGAGCGAAACCCCGCGCAGCACCGGCACGAGGCCGAACGATTTGTGAAGATCGCTGACCGAGACGGCGATGTCGAGCGGGGGCACGCGATCGGTCTCAACCTCGGACATGCAAGCCGTATCATCGCCGTCGTCGCCGTGCGCCCGCAAGCGCGGCGTCGGAGACGTCGTCATGACCACGCCTGGCCCACACGCATCCCGACCCGCCGACGCGCGCGTCGGCTACACCGTCCTCGAGCGGATGGTCACGCACACGGGCCCGGTCTTTCGCGTGGAGTCGCTGCGCGTCGCCGACTCGCGCGGCCGGATCGCGCGGCGCGACGTCGTGCGGCATCCGGGCGCCGTGACCGTCCTTGCTCAGCTCGCCGACGGGCGCTACGTGATGATCCGGAATCAGCGGATCGCGGTCGGCGAGACGCTGCTCGAATTCTGCGCCGGCAAGCTCGAACCGGGCGAGCCGCCGGCCATCACCGCCGGCCGCGAGCTCGAGGAGGAGTGCGGATACCGCGCCGGGTCGATCGTTCCGCTCGGCACCTTCTACACGTCGCCCGGATTTGCCGATGAGAGGATGTACGTCTTCCTCGCGACCGACCTCGAGCCGATCGACCGACGGCTCGAGCCGGGAGAAGAGATCGACGTCGTCATCCTTCGCCGGGACGAGATCGAGGCCGCGATCCGCGCGGGAACCCTCGTCGACGGAAAATCGCTCGCCGCGTGGATGCTCCACGTGGCCCGCACCTAACCTCGCAGAACCTCAGGTCCTTCGCCCTCGCCGTGCCACGGTACTCCGACAACGACACCCCTGACCGCTACGGTTCGGACGGATCGTGGCGGTCGCGCCGCCCGCGATTCGACGATCCGCGCACGTGGTCGTTCCGCATCGCGCGGATGGCGCGCGTCGATGTCCGGCTGCATCTCCTCTTCATCCTCTTCGTCGCGGTCGAAATCCTGCGCTCCGCGTTTCCGGCGTCGGACGACAGCTCCGTGCGGCTGAGCTTCCTGACGACCGTCGGCTCGATGGGCGTGCTCTTCGTGATCGTCCTCCTGCACGAGTTCGGCCACGTCTTCGCGTGTCGCGGCACCGGCGGCACCGCCGACGAGATCCTGCTCTGGCCGCTCGGCGGCTTGGCGAGCGTCGACCCGCCGCAGCGCTGGGGAGCGCACTTCATCACGACCGCGGGCGGACCGCTCGTGAACGTCGCGATCATCCTCGTCACCGCGCCGCTGCTCGGGATCGGCACCGGCGAGTGGATGGGCATGGCGTTCCCGAATCCCTTCTCGCCCAGCGAAATCTGGCGACTCATGGGGAAGCCGGTCCTCTTCACGCTCTTCCTCTTCAACTACATCTCGCTCGTCCTTCTCCTCTTCAACCTGTTGCCGATCTTTCCGCTCGACGGCGGGCGACTCCTCCAGGCGATCCTCTGGTCGCGGCTCGGCTACGCACGGGCGACGCGGATCGCGACGCGGGTGGGCATCGTGGGCGCGGTGGGGCTCGCGATCCTCGCGGTCGTGTCGAAGAACTGGCTTCTCCTCGGCGTGGCGATCTTCGGCGGCCTCTCCTGCATCGAGACGGCGAAGCGGCTCGAGTACGGCGAGGCGATGCTCGCGGCGGACGACGCCGCCTCGATCGACCCGATGCAGCGCGTCTACGCCGAGAGCCTAGAGGCGTCGCGCCGCGAAACCGAGGCGGCCGAGGCCCGTGAGGCCAAGGAACGCGCGAAACTCGCGGCGGCGAAAGCCGACGAAGAGGCACGACGGCAGCACGACGAGGCGGAGTTCAACCGCATCCTCGACAAGATCCACGCGTCCGGGATGCAGAGCCTGAACGCGTCGGAACGGCGGATCCTCGAGCGCGAGACCGCGCGGCGCCGCGGCGGCGGCTCGCCGAGCTGACGTCTCGTCAACGAGCCGGGCCGATTCCGTCGATAGCGACTCTCCCTATGGGCATTGCCGACCGAGACTACGCCAAGGTTCCCGACCGCGACCGCTTCGACGGCGGCGGCGCGCCCACGGGCCGGCGCGGCCCCTCCGGCTTCGGGCTCCGTCTGCGCGGCCTGTCGATGACGACGTGGCTCATCATCATCACGTCGGCGATCTTCATCATCGATCGCACCATCGGCGTGAGGCACATGGCGCTCGCGCCGACCGGCGACACGTTGGTCCTCGACCCGAGCGTCGCCAACCAGGAAGGCCTGATGCCGCGCACCGAAGGCGCGGTGGTGCAGGGGCAGCCGGTGCCGATCGTCGACGCGAAGGGGAACCCGACCGGCGAGGTCGCGATCACCTCGGCGGTGCGGCGCACCGACGGCACCTACCACCCGTTCCGGCAGGACGCATTCTACCTCACGTTTCCGATCCAGCGCTGGCTCCAGTTCACGACCGCGCAGGCGCTCATCTATCCGTCGAAGACGTGGGGGCTCGTCGGCTTCGAGTTCTGGCGCTTCTTCGGCTACCAGTTCCTGCACGCCGACATCATGCACCTCGCGTTCAACATGTTCGGCCTCTACATGTTCGGGCCGATCGTCGAGGAACGCCTGCGGCGCAAGCGCTTCCTCGCGTTCTATCTCCTCTGCGGCCTCTTCGGCGCGCTCCTCTACATGCTGCTCAACGCCGGCGGCATCCTGCTCAAGACGTACGCGCCGGGCACGTGGATCCCGCCGTTCCTCCCGTACAGCCCGTTCATGCCCCTGATCGGCGCGTCGGCGTGCGTCTACGGCATCATTTTGGCGGCGGCGTATCTCGCGCCGAAGGAGATCGTCGACCTCTTCGGCATCATCCCGATGAAGCTGCGCACGCTCGCCTACATCCTCCTCGGCATGGCGGTCTTCGCGATCGTCTTCCGCGGCAGCAACGCCGGCGGCGAGGCGGCGCATCTCGGCGGCGCGCTCGCGGGCGCGTGGCTCATCCGCCATCCGCACCAGCTTCACGGCGTCTTCGATCTCCTCGGCCGCGCCGATCCCTGGTCGAGCTCGCGCAAGGCCCGCAGCGAGAAGAAGGGGCGCATGCTCGACCGCGCCGAACTCGACCGCATCCTCGCGAAGATAAGTAAAGAGGGGATGGGAAGCCTGACGGCGCGCGAGCGCGAGCTGCTCCGCTCGGAGTCCGAGCGCTGAGCTCCCCGCGGAACCGCATCAGGTACGCTCGCACGCGTCCGTGAGCCTCTCGTTCACCATCTCCGCGCGCGACTCCTCGACGCGGGCGCGCCGCGGGCGCGTCACCACGTTGCACGGCTCGTTCGAGACGCCGGCCTTCATGCCGGTCGCGACGGCTGCAACGATGAAAGGGATCCTCCCGCGCGACGTGAAGGCGTCGGGCGCCGAGATCATCCTCAATAACGCCTATCACCTCCTCGTGCGCGTCGGCGTCGAGCGCATGCGGGCGCTCGGCGGCACGCACGGGTTCATGCGCTGGGACGGCCCGATCCTCACCGACTCGGGCGGCTTCCAGGCCTTCTCGATGGCGGACATCAACACGCTCGACGAGGACGGCGTCACCTTCCGCTCGTTCGTCGACGGCTCGCGCATCCGCGTCGGCCCGCGCGAGAGCATGGAGATCCAGAACGCGATCGGCGCCGACATCATCATGGCGTTCGACGATTGCCCGCCGGCGGCGCGGCAGGAGGGCGACGCGACCTCGAAGCCGGCCGTCGATCCCCACGCGTATCGCGCGCGGGTCGTCGACGCGCTCGCCCGCACCACGCGCTGGCTCGAGGCCTGCAAGAAGCACCATGCGCGGCCGGACGAGCAGGCGCTCTTCGGCATCGTGCAAGGGGGGACCGACCTCGAGCTTCGCTCCCAAAGCGCCCGCGACATCACCGGGATCGAACTCCCGGGCTACGCGATCGGCGGCGTCGCGGTCGGGGAGGGGACGGACGAGATCCGGCGGGTCGTCGAGCACACGGCACCGCTCCTCCCCGACTCGAAGCCCCGCTACCTGATGGGCGTCGGGTACCCCCGCGACATCGTGATGGCGGTCCGGGCCGGGGTCGACATGTTCGACTGCGTGCTCCCCACCCGGAACGGCCGCAACGGCTTTGCCTTCACGCGACAGGGGTCGTTACGCCTCCGGAACGCCTGCCACACCCTCGACCAGCGTCCGATCGAGGAGGACTGTGACTGCATCGCCTGCGCGGGGGGCTTCTCCCGCGCCTATCTCCGTCACCTTTTCATGGCGGAGGAGATGCTCGGACCGATCCTCGTCACGCACCATAACCTGCGGCTCTACCAGCGCCTCATGCTGGACATCAGACGGGCAATCACGGATGATGCGTGGTCTTCGTTCGTGGCCTCGTGGCCGGTTGCCGACCCCGTCGCGTCGATGGGATCGGAGGCCGTCGGCGACGGTCGATCGGAGCCTGAGACCGAGCGCTGAACCGGTGTCGCGGATCACGATCCGGGACCGGTCCTTTGGCGTTCGGCATTCTCCTGCGATGCGATCTCTCGGGGTCGTGACACACGCCCCGTGTTCGGTTTCCTCCCTATGCAGCACACACACTCGTCGGACTCGTGCGCCTCGCGCTCCGTGGATCCCGTTCGCTGGTCCGCGTTCGTCGCCTCGCTCGCGACCGTTTCGCTGGTGGCCTCCGTCGCACACGCGCAGGCCGGCGACGCGCCGAGCCTTGCCGGCAGCGTGCCGCCGCCGACCGGTCCGTCCGGCGCAACGACCGGCGCCACCGGCACGACCGGCGGCAACGGCGTGCCTCCCGCGGCGCCCGGCGGCAACTACATGTTCCTCATCGTGATGGGCGGCTTCCTCGTCCTCTGGATCCTCATGATCACGATGGGACAGCGCCGCGAAGCGAAGAAGCGCCAGTCGCTCTTCGACTCCCTCAAGAAGCACGATCGCGTGCAGACGACCGGCGGCGTGATCGGCACGATCGTCGAGATCAAGCCGGAGACGATCGTCCTCCGCGTGGATGAGAATTCCGGCACGAAGATCACGTTCGCGCGAGCGGCGATCGTCGGCGTCGTCAAGGAAGCGGGCGCGACGGAAGCGGCGAAGGGCTGAGCCGTCGCCCCAGTCCGGTGCAAGCCCCCGTGCAAGTCATGTGCTGATGTCGGCGTCGCCTCCTGCAACGCCGTCGGACTCCCGAGTGCGGAGTCCACTCCCTCAAGGGTTCTCTCGACGAGCACCCTCATTCTGAAGGCCAGATGAAGAGCATCTCTCTCCGTTTCGTGATCACGATCTTGCTCGCGGCCCTCTGCGCGTGGGCGCTCTACGCGAAGCCGATTCGTTTCGGCAAGGACCTGCGTGGCGGCGTCAGCCTCATCTACTCGGTGAAGGTGCCGAAGGATGCCCGCGCCGAGGAAGTGCTCGCGCAAGTGATCGACGTGCTGAAGGAGCGCGTCAACCCGCAGGGCGTCCTCGACATCGCGATGCAGCCGCAAGGCCTCGATCGCATCGAGGTCGTCATGCCGCTCCCGAGCGCCGAGGTGCGCGAGCTTCAGCTCGCCTTCAAGTCGGCGCTCGAGGAGTTGATGCGCAACGCGCAGGTGAGCCCGACCGCCCTCGATCAGGCGCTTGCCGCAGGCAAGGCCGTCGAGCAGTTCGGTTCGCTCGGCACCCGCGGCGACGACCTCCGCGCGCTACAGAAGGCCTACGACGACAACAAGGCCGCCACCGCGGACCTCGCCAAGGCGAAGGCCGACGGCGCCGACACCACCACGATCGGGGGCATCGAGGATCGTCTCGTCACGAGCGAACTCGCGATGACGGCGCTCAAGAAGAAGCTCCTCGGCCAAGTGCTCGCGCAGGCTCGCCTCGTGAAGGCGCTCGGCCTGAGCACCGAGCCCGCGCCGGTGCGCGACGCGAAGGGCGAACTCGTCCTCGATGAAGCCGGTCGGCCGACGCAAGGCCCGTCCCAGCGCGAGAACGAACTCAACGCGATCAAGACCGAGTTCCCGCACCTCGCCGACGCGATCGCGTCGCTCGTCACGAAGTACGACGCCTACGCCTCGAAGCGCACCGGTCTCGACGATCCCGAAGACCTCATGCGTCTTCTCCGCGGCGCGGGCGTCCTCGACTTCCGCATCGCCGTCACGACCGACGACCAGACCGGCGTCAATGTCGCCGAAGCCCGCGAGCAACTCGCGAAGCGCGGCCCGAAGGGCGTCGAGAGCGGCCGCGTCCGTTGGTTCGAGATCAACGACCTCAAGCAGTGGTACGAGACGCCGGCGCAGCTCGAAGCGCTCCAGCGCGATCCGATCGGCTACTTCGCCGCGCGACGCCTCGTCGCCGCGTCGTATGCCGGCTCGTACTACCTCCTCCTCTACACGACCGACGACAAGGCGATGACGCACGACGCGGGCGGCGAATGGTCGCTGACCCAAGTCTTCCCGACGACCGACTCGCGGCTGGGCGGCTCGGCGGTTGGCTTCCACCTCGATCAGGGCGGCGCGAGCCGCATGGCCCGCCTCACCGGCGGCAACGTCGGCAAGCCGATGGCCATCGTCCTCGACGACCAGGTCTACTCGGCCCCGAACCTCAACAGCCAGATCTCGAGCCAGGGCGTCATCACCGGCCAGTTCGACAAGGCCGAGATCGCCTACCTCATTCGCGTCCTCGCGGCCGGCTCGCTGTCGGCGGGCATCTCGCCCGACCCGATCTCGATGAACGTGCTCGGCCCCTCGATCGGCGCCGACAACCTCGAGAAGGGCAAGGAAGCGATCTTCCTCTCGGTCGCCTTCACCTGCGTCGTGATGGTGATCTACTACTTCGGCGCCGGTCTCATCGCGTGCGTCGCGCTTGCGCTCAACACGCTGATGATCTTCGGCATCATGGCCGCGATCGACGGCACGTTCACGCTGCCTGGCCTCGCAGGCATCGCGCTCTCGGTCGCCATGGCGGTCGACGCGAACGTCCTCATCTACGAGCGCATCCGCGAAGAGATGGTGAACCGGGGCGAGTCGCTGCGCAACGCGGTCGACCTCGGCTTCGGCCGCGCGCTCTCGGCCATCATCGACGGCAACATCACGAACCTGATCGCGGTCGTCGTCCTCTACAAGGTCGGCGCCACCGAAGTGAAGGGCTTCGCCCTCACGATGTGCATCGGCGTCCTCGCGACGCTCTTCACCGGCCTCTTCGTGACCCGCACGTTCTTCATGGCCGCGACCGACTGGTTCGGCGTGCGTCGCCTCCCGATGCTGCCGACGGTCGTCCCGGCCGTCACCCGTCTCCTCACGCCGACGATCGACTGGCTCAAGCTGCGTCCGATCCTCTGGACGGGCGTCCTCGCCGTCACCTTCGTCTCGATCGTGCTGACCTTCTGGCGCGGCAACGACATCTTCGAGACCGAGTTCCGCGGCGGCGTGTCGATGACGCTCTCGACCCGCGCGGCGGATCCGGCGAATCCGAAGGCCGGCAAGCTCATGCTCGGCCGCGACGAAGTCGAGAACCGGGTGCGCGACGCCGGCACCAAGGCCGGCCCCGAGAATCCGATCGTCTACGAACTTCGCAACGCCAACGTCCTCGTCGTCGGCGAGGCGGGCGACGGCGGCAAGGCGTCGAGCTTCCAGATCCGCGTCGGCAACCCGCCGGGCGGCGTCGAAGACGAAGCGAAGATCACCCGCAGCGTCGTCGAAGCGGTCGTGCAGGAGTTCCGCGACCAGCTCGCGGTGCAGTTGCCGCTCTCCTTCAAGGGCGAAGGCGACGCCGACCACACCTCGCACACGTTCGCGCTCGAGAAGGATCTCCTCGGCGACTGCATCAATCGCCCGGGCATCAACGAGCCGCTCGGCGACTTCCGCGGCGGTGTCGCGGTCGTGGTCGACAACATCAACCCGCCGACCACTCCGGCCGACGTCGAGAACCGCATCAGCCGCATGCGCTCGCAGCCGGACTTCAGCGAGATCGCCGGTCGCCGGGTGAAGGCCATTGGCCTCACGCCCGCCGACGTGAGCGATCCGACGAAGGGCTACACGTCGATGGCGATCCTCGTCAACGACCCGCTCCTCAGCTCGATCTCGTCGGACTTCGAAGCTTGGGATCGCCAGATGGCGGCGCCGGAGTGGAAGCTCGTGAGCTCGGCGCTCGCCCAGCAGGCGACGCTCGATGAAGTCTCGAGCTTCTCGCCGGTCGTCGCCGAGAACCTCGCGGCAAGCGCGGTCGTCGCCGTGATCCTGTCGCTCATCGGCATGCTCGGCTACATCTGGGTGCGGTTCGGCTCGTTCCGATTCTCCGCCGCCGCGATCGCGAGCCTCTGCTTCAACGTGATCGTCTGCCTCGGCTTCATTGCCGCGGCGCCGTGGCTCGCGCACACCGGCATCGGCCGCGCGCTGTACATCGACGAGTTCCGCATCGACATCAACGTCATCGCGGCGCTCCTCACGATCGTCGGCTACGCGATCAACGACACGATCGTCATCCTCGACCGTATCCGCGAGAACCGCGGCAAGCTGCCGTTCGTCACCCGCGCCTGCGTCAACGACTCGATCAATCAGACCTTCAGCCGAACGGTGCTCACCGGCGGTTCGACGTTCGCCACGGCGGTGATCCTCATCGCGCTCGGCGGCACCGGCATCCGGCCGTTCGCGTACACGTTCTTCATCGGCCTTGTCGCCGGCACGATCTCCTCGGTGATCGTCGCCGCGCCGTTCGTCTATAGCCGCAAGGAAGAGGAAGAAGCGCGACGTCGCGCCGAGCTCGGCTCGACCGACGCGATCGTGCCCTCGGCCCGCGTCGTGCCGAACTAAGAAGCCACTCGGCGACGACCATTCCGCATCACGCCGCCCGCGACGGAGCGCCGGGCCAGCCAACATACGACGGAGCGATCATGAACTCAGGTACGAAGATTGTCTTGGTGGGAGCGCTACTCCTTTTCGTGGCGGTCGCGCTCTACTACGGATTCGGTCCGCAGGCGTCGAACGCCTCGCCCAAGCCGACGCCCCAGGCGCCGGCCGCGAAGGAGCCGCCGAAGAATGCGGCGCCGAATCGGCCGACGACCCCAACCACGCCGCCCACCGCGCCCGCCACGACGCCGTCCGGCGCCGGAACGCCGTCGGGTGTGACGCCTCCGATCGAACCGCGACCTGCAACGCCGAGCGCGAACGGCGCGGGCGTCACCGATCCGCTGAGCCGGACCGGCGACCGTCCGCCCGTGAATCCGAACGCGCCGGCGACGAGCGGCGGCAAGGGCGACGCGCCCGCGCTTCCGCCTTCGACGCCGCCCTCGACTTCGCCTGGCGCCGGCACCGCGCCGAACACGCCTCCGGCCGCTGGCACGACGCCCAACACGCCCGCAGGCGGCGCGACGCCGAATGTGCCCAACGGCGGCACCACGCCGAACACGCCCGCAGGCGGCGCGACGCCGCCGGGGACGAATCGTCCGACCACGCCGCCTGCGAACGTCACCCCGGGCGGACCGAAGCCCGTCTCGCCGACGACGCCCACGCCGTCGCCGAACACGCCGGCGCCGTCCGGCGGCTCGAGCGCCCCGCAGGCGGGCGACGGCAAGACGCACAGCGTCGCCTCGGGTGAAACGATGAGTTCGATCGCCGAGAAGTACTACGGCGACAAGAACAAGTGGTCCGTCATCGCGAAGGCGAATCCGCTCGTCGATCCCGCGTCGATGAAGATCGGCACGAAGCTCACGATCCCGCCGGCCTCGGCTGCAACGTCGAGTCCGACCGCCGGCGGCACGAAGCCGACGACGCCGACCCCGCCCGCGGCGTCGGACAAGTCGAGCGACGGCGCGACGCACACGGTCGTCGCGGGTGAGACGCTCATGAGCATCGCCCGGAATGTCTACAACGACGGCAACCTCTGGGAGCGGATCTACGAGGCGAACAAGTCCGCGATCGGAGACGATCCGGCGAACCTCAAGGTCGGCATGAAGCTCGTCATCCCGAAGAAGCCGAGCTGATCCGCAGCGCTCACCGATGGAAATGCAACGCCCGCGTGCTCGCCACGCGGGCGTTGTCGTTGGTCGACTCGTCGCGCCTTTCACCGACGATCGTTCGGAAGTCTCGCGTGCCAACGGAAGCGCCCAGTTCGAAGGGCACTTCGCGGAAATCTCCCGTTCCTGCGTGCCGTCGCGCGTCCTCACGATGTGGCTGTCGGCGGATCGACACGGCGCGCCGCGCCGGCGATCAGCCGCCGATCGCGCGACTCGATGGGCGCGCGGTCGCCGTCCACTGACACGCTTGTGAGGAGTTCGTCATGCATACGACTGCATCCACTCGTTTCGAACAGAAGACTCGCACGACGAAGGTCGCGCGCCGCATGTCCTTGGCCGCGATCCTTGCCGCAGGGCTCGGATCCGCCATCACGTTGGGCGTGACGTCCGACGTCAGCGCCTTCGGGAATGGCGTCGTGCCGTGCCCGGTCGGTCGCACCTTTACGACGACGGAGGACTTCCTCGACGGCCAAATCGTGAATCTCACGACGAACGTCGGGGGACGACTCGAAGTGAATGCCCAGGCGTCGCCGCTTCCCTTCATCTGGGTCGCGGCGTCGGGGCGCGGCACGATCATCAAGATCAACACCGAGAGCGGCCAGATCATGGGCGAGTATCTCTCGGCGCCGAACGGCATGGGCCGCAATCCGTCGCGCACGACCGTCGACCTCAACGGATCGGTGTGGGCGGGCAATCGCGACGAAGCGGGCGGCGGCAAGGGCTCGGTGGTGCAGATCGCGCTCGCCGAGTGCTGCTGCGAGGATCGCAACGGCAACGGCGTGATCGACACGTCGACCGGCCTCGGCGACATCCGTCCGTGGACGAATGCCGGCGGCGCCGACACGAACGGCGGCGTCTCGACCGCCGACGACGAATGCATCAAGAAGTACCTGCGCGTCGAGGGCGACTACGTGCGCCACGTCTCGGTCGACGCCGACAACAACGTTTGGTGCGCGGGCAACTTCGGCAGCGACAACCGATTCAACCTGCTCGACAACGCGACCGGCTCGGTGCTCGCGAGTTTCGACGTCGGGGCCGGCGGCTACGGCGGACTCGTCGACGACAACGGCGTCCTCTGGTCGGCGAATCGCGGGCCGGGGCCGCTCACGGTGCTGCGCTACGACACGAAGAAAACCCTCGCGACCGACGACGACACGTGGTCCTTCCTCGACGCGGGCAACGCGTACGGCATCGGCATCGACTCGTTCGGGCAGGTGTGGAACGCGCAGTTCGAGTGGGACCAGGTGCGGAAGTTCAGCGCGACCGGCGCGCTCCTCGGCGCGTTCGCGACGGGCGGCGGCTCGGGCGACCGCGGCGTCGCGGTGTCGTCGGCCGACAACAACGTCTGGGTCGCCAACAGCTACGCGAACACGGTCACGCGCCTCGCGAACGACGGATCGATCCGGAAGATCGTCGATCTCGGCCCGGACGGCTCCGGCCCGACCGGTGTCGCCGTCGACGCCGCGGGCAAGATCTGGGCGACGTGCCTGAACTCGAGCACCTGCAAGCGCATCGATCCGAACGGCGGGCCCGACGGCCTCGGTGCGGTCGACCTCACCGTGTCGCTCGGCGCCGGCGCGAATCCGTACAACTACAGCGATATGACCGGCTCGGCGCTCGTCTCGGTGACGGCGCAGGGCAATTGGTCCGTCGTCCACGACGGGCTCGTCGAGGGCGGCCGTTGGCACGCGATCCGATGGAATGCCGAAGCGTGCGCGGATCCGTCCGAACCTGAAGGCACGTCGATCGTCGTCGAGGTCCGGGCCGCCGACACCGAAGGCGGACTCCTCGCGAAGCCCTACGTCGTCGTCGGCAACGACGAGACGCTCGCCGGCATCGAGGGGCGCTTCATCCAAGTGAAGGCCACGCTCGACGGCCTTCCCAACCCGTTCACGACCCCCGTCCTGTGCGACCTGACGATCGTGACCGGCTGCCAGGGCGTCGGCGACTTCAACTGCGACGGCCAGATCGGGTCGGAGGATCTGGCGATCTTCCTGACGAATTGGGGCGCGCGACGCGGCTCGGCGTGCGACCTGACCGGGGACGGCGTGGTGGACGGTGCCGACCTCGGAACCCTGCTCGGCGCGTGGGGGGCCTGCAACGGGTGACGACCGACCGCTGCGCCTGACGCACCCGGCTTGCGTGGATACAGGGTCCCGCGGCACTCGTGGCCGCGGGACCTTTCCTTTTGGAGCCCCCCATGCACGCCGCGACCATTGCCGGACGAGTGTCGATCGAGGAAGACGGACGCTCCGGCACGGTCCGGTACCACGAGGCGGGGCACACGATCGACTGCTACTGGGAGTTCGGAGCTGGCGACACGGTCGTCCTCATCGACGTCGGCATGGTCGACGAATGGGCGAAGCGATACCCCTGGGCGACGGGCCGCCGCGCGGCGATCATCGAGCGGATCGCGTCGGAAGTGCTTCGGCTCCGCGCGCCGAGCTGTCACGCGGAGCTCGACGACGCGCGGGGCGTCCTCAAGATCGTTTCGGGCAACGCGGAGTCGGGGGCCGCGCGTTCGGCGGCGCTCGCGGCGTCGGTGCCGCAGCCGTTGAAGGCGCCGCCACCGGCGCCGTCGTCGTCGTCATCATCGCCGGCGACGTTCGTCCGTACCTACGCGAACGTCCGCGCGAAGTTCGCGATCGGCGCCGGCCTCATCGTCGCGATCCTCGGGATCGGCGCGGGGCTCATCCATTCCGTCTTCTCGATTCGCACGTATGCGACGCGCGTCGGCATGTCGGCGCGCTCGGGCAACATCATCGCGACCTTCACGCACCAGCTCGAACCGTACGTGCCGAGCCTCCATCGCGACCCGTCGAAGGACCGCTACACGGTCGGGATCCTGATCCACACCGCCGACGGAAGCCAGCCGCCGCGCCATGTCGAAGTGGCGCGGCATCTGACGGGCGCCGACGCCAACAAGGCGACGTTCGGCCGCGACGACGGACAACGCCTCTGGTTTCGCGTGCTCGAGCCAGGGGCGATCGACCTCGCGAGCGGAACGGTCTTGGGCGAGCGGGAGTTCGCCACGATCGCGGCGCTGGAACCATCGCCCACCGGCCGGATCGAGGATCTGGCGAGCGGCGACCGCGCGCTCGAGATGCTGCTTTCGGCCGGCGGCCTCGTGACGCCGACGCGCTTCCTCGCCGTCATGAATGACGCCGACGCGACCCGCGACCTCGGCCCGCGCGAGAGCGTGCGGCCCACGCTTGACGACGCGCGCTCGCGCGAACCGTCGAGCATGTGGACGAGTGACGTCGTCACGGAAGACGGGCGGCATCTTCTCGTGGCGCCGGTGCGCGCGTCTGCGCCGCCCGCGTACTTCTCCGCGTTTCTCCGCGAGAGCCGCTATGGCGGACTCCTGCGGGCCAACGGGCCCAGCGGCGTCTTTCGCATCCTCGAGAAGGTGCGCTATCCGCGCGGCACGGTCTTCCTCGCCCGCGTCGACGACGACGGAACCACGCGCTGGGAAACCGACCTTGGCATCGCGACGCTCGAAGAAGTGTTGCCCGACAGCCAGCGTCCGGCGTTCATCGGACTGCGGCCGACGACACCGAACGTGCTCGCGGAGCCGATCCTCGTCGTGGTCGACGCCGCGACGGGAAAGGCGACGACGTACTCGCTCGAGCGCGGGCGGAGGTGAGTGGGGGGTGAAGAAGGAGTCAGGATGGAAGGAGTCAGGAGTCAGTGGAGGCGCACGCGCGTTCCGGGCGTGCTTTGCCTTTTCACGACTCCCCCTGACTCCTCACTAGCCGGGTGACAGCGATTCTCTTCATCGATCGTTTCACTTCTGCCCGCAACGCGGAGGAAGAGGAACCACGGATGAACACAGATGAACACAGATAGGAGGGAAGGCAACGCATGCGGAGACGCGGAGGGCGCGGAGCAAGCAGGTCGGCGTGGCTCCTCCAGAGTTAGCTCCCGTGCGCCTAATCGTGGCTCCGCGTCTCCGCGTCTCCGCGTGAGACCGGTATTCGGGTGCCGCGGATCCTGTCCGATCATCGTTTCATCGGTCGTTCCACTCTTCCTGCAACGCGGAGGATGAGGAACCACAGATGAACATGGAGAGAAGGGGAGGCAACTCACGCGGAGGCGCGGAGGGCGCGGAGCAAGCAGGTCGGCGTGGCTCCTCCGGAGTTAGCTCCCATGCGACTAATCGTGGCTCGGCGTCTCCGCGTCTCCGCGTGAAACCGGTACTCGGGCGCCGCGATTTTGGTCCGATCCTCCCTTCATCGGTTGTGCCGTTCGTGCAACGCGGAGGAGGATGTAACCACGGATGAACACGGATGAACACAGTTGAGAGGAAGGCAGTTCACGCGGAGGCGCGGCGACGCGGGGCACCACAGCGCGGGGGAGGAACTACGCCTCGCGGCTTCGTCCACTGACTCCTGACTCCTGAATCCCGACTCCCGGTCTTCCTGGCTTGCCCCTGAACCCTGAACCCTATCTCCCAGGAGCAATGCCTCGCGTCGCTCTCGCCCCCACCTGCCGTCGCCTCGATCGGCGACGGCGGTCCTCCCCCGCGAAGGCGCGGCGTGCGCGGAGTACGCCCATCGCGCGGGGGAGGAGCTCCGCGTTGCGGCTTTCTCCACTGACTCCTGACTCCTGACTCCTGAGTCCCGGTCTTCTGGCTTGCCCCTCAACCCCGACCCCTTCCTCCCAGCGAACGCGTGGGAGGAGCAGCGATGGGCTCGTCGAATGCGCGTCGTCGGCTTCGGGCGTCTACTCGGCGAGCTCGCCGCACTCGTCGTCGGGATCTGAGCCCGCGTGGCCGCGCCACTCGCACCGATCGATGAACCAGTCGAACTGCTGTCGGTTCAAGGGCAGGGGACATGCCGCTTCACTGAGGAAGTTGGGTGGCCCCTTGATGAAGTTCAGCCGCCAATCGGACTGGACGATGCCAAACTTCACGCGGCGCCCTATGGAGTAGAGGGTCACGCCGGAATCCGTGAACTCCCCGATGATCGCCGACTGATGCTCCAACTCGCCGAGGCTTCGATCGATGCACCACGCGACGAGCACGGTGTCGCCGACCGGCCGTCCGAGCGCCCGCCGGAGCCACTCGCCCGAGTTCCAATCCTCTCGAGGCGACGAGCCCACGACGTTCTCCCAACCGAGCCTCGCGCGGCGCGCCTTGATGATCTCGGGCGTCTCCGGCTGGAGCGGCGCGACGACCTCTGGCTTGCGGCTGCAGGCGCCGACGCTGCAAAGAACGGCGAACAGCGTCAGCAGGAGAAACGGGCGAACCGGTCGTTGGAACAAAGGATGCACGGGCGGACTCCGATGCGATGAGCGCGCCCGAGGCGCTCCGCGTTGCAGGTGAGCGGTCTCAGTCAGGGAGCGGTCGTAGCACTTCGGTGCAATCCCGGAGGCATCCGTGGCTTCTGCCGGGACATAGTCGAATGTTCGCGCCCGCGGTGGTCTGGACCGTAAGCACACGAGCGCCGTTCGCGAGATGTCGATGCATCGGCGTTTCCCATGTGATGTATGTGATGTCGCGCGGTCGCAGGCGATACCGCGCGACGAGCCGCGCTCCCCGGGTCGCGACAATCTCGACTTCGTCTGCGGTCCTCCCGACCGTGTGGCGCGTCGCTATCTCAAGACGAAGCGAGCAGTACGTCCATGCGAGGTGGAGCACTAGCAGTGCCCCGAGCGCCGCCAGGACAGCCAAGACAGATGCGCTCACGCTCGCGGGGCGCGAACGTGTGACCACCGCGACGATCAAGGCAATCCACGCCACACTACACGTGGCGATCGCGAGCGAGAGAAGTGCCGCCTTCCGTAGCGAATGCGAACGGGCATCGATGGGATAGTGGCCTGAGTCGAACGAGACCCGCGGCGACGTTTCGAGCGGGGCTAGCTCGATCGCCTCGAACGCGTCTGACAGAGCGACCGAAGGGTGTCCGCGACCGCGATCGAGTTGTCCGCGCAGTGCCCGGGCGCACTCGCGTACCGCAAAGACGTGCTCATAGCGGCCCAAGAGGAGACGCGCCCCATGCCGGAGTCCGACTTCCAACTCTGCGGCCGGTCGCCCCACGCGATCCGTGGCGTCTCGGATGACGACGCTCGAGATCTCCTCGCGACGGAGTGCGTGCCTAGGCCACGGCCAGAATTGAAACGACGCCTCATTCGGCGACACTTGGACGACCCCCACGACGCCGCGTTGTCGCACGAGGTAGAGGACTGGAGGCACGAGCGCGCAGAGTGATGTCGCGCACGCCGTGACGTTCGACCCGACGAGCCCCGGCAATTGGATGCACACGAGGATGGCGACGATCGAGCTCATGAAGATCGTGACATAGAGGCCTGGTCCAACCGCCTCTCGCCACAACCGTCTCGGCAATCGCACGTCGACGTGGACGTCCGAGGACAGGTCGTCCGGCGCAGGGGCGTTGTGGCGGAGTCCTGTCGTGCGAGGAGACTCGGTCATTGCGATTCACCCACGAAGCGGTGCCACGCGTTTCGTTCGAGCGTCCATCTCAACGTTGCAGCGTACCGGAGCGACGCCGAGGTTTCGTCGCTCTCGTTTGCCGGCGATCCGCATCTCGGCGATGCCCGCTTCCGCGTGCTTTCGATGGGCGTCCGACGTTCCCACGGCGCTTGAGCGGCCCGGCCCAGTGCGGCGATGCGTTGCCTCCGCCCCCACCTGCCGTCGCCTCGATCGGCGACGGCGGTCCTCCCCCGCGAAGGGGCGAAGCGCGCCGACTACGGCCATCGCGCGGGGGAGGAGCACCGCGTTGCGGCTTCGTCCACTGACTCCTGACTCCTGAATCCTGACTCCCGGTCTTC
>JAEUIT010000004.1 GCA_016795035.1 Phycisphaerae bacterium
CGGCCCGGCACCGCGATCGTCCGCGACTACAAGGGGCGACGCCTCGTCGTCACCGTGCTCGTCGACGGCTTCGAGCATGACGGCGAGCGCTACCGCTCGCTGTCGGCGGTCGCCAAGGCGATCACCGGTTCTCACATGAACGGGTTCCGCTTCTTCGGGCTGGAGGCCACGCAGTGAGCCGACTTTCGCCGAAACCGGAGAAGCCGACGCGAGTCCGCTGTGCGATCTACACGCGGAAGAGCACCGAGGAAGGGCTCGCGCAGGAGTTCAACTCGCTCGACGCGCAGCGAGAAGGCGCGGAGGCGTTCGTCGCGAGCCAGAAGGCCGAAGGTTGGATTGCGCTGCCCGACCGCTACGACGACGGCGGGTTCACAGGCGGCAACACCGAGCGCCCCGCGCTTCAGCGCATGCTCGCCGACATCGCCGCAGGCAAGATCGACTGCGTCATCGTCTACAAGGTCGACCGCCTCAGCCGATCGCTTCTCGACTTCACCAAGATCCTTGAGACGTTCGAACGGCACGGCGTGTCGTTCGTCTCGGTCACCCAGCAGTTCAACACGAGCCACTCGATGGGTCGGCTCACGCTGAACATCCTGCTCTCGTTCGCCCAGTTCGAGCGCGAGATCATCGGCGAGCGCATCCGCGACAAGCTCGCTGCCCAGCGCCGCAAGGGAAAGTGGGCGGGCGGCAAACCGGTGCTCGGCTACGACGTCGACCGCTCCGGCTCGAGCCCGAGGCTCGTCGTCAACCGCGACGAGGCGGCCCGCGTCCGCGCGATCTTCGACCTCTACATCGAGAACGGCTCGATGCTCCCCGTCGTCACCGAACTCGCGCGGCGCACATGGTCGAACAAGGCGTGGACGACTCGCGAGGGGAAACCCCAAGGCGGACGGCCGTTCGACCGGCCGACTCTCTACGCGCTGCTGACGAATCCGGTGTACGCCGGACGCATCTCGCATAAGGGCGAGCAGTTCGCCGGCGAACACGAAGCCCTCATCACCAGCGAGCGGTTCGCCGAAGTGCAGCAACGGCTCGCCGCAAACGGACGGCGCGGTTGCTCGGAGCCCAGCGGCAGGAGCGACGTCCTGCTTCGCGGCCTGCTGAAGTGCAAGGCCTGCGGCTGCTCGATGGTCCACGTCCTCGCGGGAAGCGGCAAGCGACGGTACCGCTACTACGTCTGCTCCAAGGCGAACCGGACAAGCCGATCGCTGTGTCCGGCGAAGTCGCTGCCTGCGGCAGAGATCGAGCGTGCCGTCATCGACGAGATTCGCGGGATCATCCGCGATCGATCGCTCGTGAAGGAAGTCGTTGCCGCTGCCCGCACCGCTTCGGACGCGGAGGTCGCACGAGTCGGCGAGGCGCTCGCCACGGCGACTCGGTCCAAGGCCACGCTCGACGCCGAGATGCGGCGTCTTGGCGCAAAGCACGACCGAACAGGCGCGGACACCTCTCGGATGGCGGCGATCGCAGAGGAAGTGCGCCGCATCGACGAGCGGTGCGAGTCGCTTCAAGCGGAGCTCCGCGACGCGCAGGCAGTCGTCGTCACCGACGCCGATGTGACGAGCGCGCTCGTCGAGTTCGACGCGCTGTGGGAGTCGATGGCACCGCGCGAACAGGCACGCATCGCCGCGCTGCTCATCGCGCGCGTGGATTTCGACGCCACCGACAGCAGCATCGAGATCGCGTTCCACGCCGCCGGGCTGAAGGCGCTCGCGGCGGGCACCTACGAGGAGGCCGCATGATCACCGTGAAGAAGACCCTTCGCTTCGGACGAGGGCCTCGCGGCCAGCGGCTGATCTCGGAAGACTCCGCGATACGGGAGATCGCAGGTCCGCGCATTCCAAGGATCGCGCGGCTCATGGCCCTCGCCATTCGCTTCGATCGCCTGCTCCGGGAAGGCACTGTCCGCGACCTGTCCGAACTGGCCCGGCTCGCCCGGATCACCCAGCCGAGGGCGACGCAGATCATGAATCTGACGTTGCTGGCACCGGACATTCAGGAGGAACTCCTGCTGCTCCGGGCCGCCGAGTCGGGGCGGGAACCGATCCATGAGCGACGGCTACGGCCGATCGTCGCCTTGGCCGCCTGGAACGAGCAGCGACGCGGCTGGAGGCAGCTGGTCGCTGGCTGACGGCGGGCGCGCCGGGCAGCCACAACCCATTGGTGTCAAGTCGCTTCTGACAGCATGTCCACCACAATCGCTGGGCTTGACCCGGCGAGCGACGCAGATACTCTTTCCGCCTGTGGGGATGGTCTCGGCGTCGGCATCGAAGCCGATCGGCTGGTGACCATGCCTGCCTCTGGCGTTCATCGGACGTGGGCCGTCGGCGGCGTCATTCCGATGCCACGCGACCGTCTCCAGCAGGACGAGGGAGACGGATTGGCTGCCTCAGCGGCCGGGCTCGGCCGCTACATGGACGTGTCGGAGGACACGCCGTCGCACGATGACCAAGACCCTTCGCTCCCACTTCACCAATCCAGAGACCCTGTTCGAGATCGGCCACGAGACGGTCGTCCTATTGCTCGAGCCGCACCGCGCGTTCCTCCGCGCCAAGGGGTTCCATCTGCCGGCGCGATCAGCAGCAGCCACGATCGATCTTGAACGAATTGCTGTGCTGCTCTCCGAGCTGGACCCGCAGTTTCCACCGGAGCTGGCCGAGGCCATGTACCTCATCGACGAGGCGTCGAACCCCGAGTGCGGGGACCGGCTGAACGATGCCGTCGCGCGCGCCGGGATCGTCCTCAAAGGCGACCAGAACCTGTCGCCTGCCGCGCTGGCCGCTCTCGTCTGGCTGAGGGACCCGGACCTGCTGCGCAGGAGCAACGCCGAGCGGGTGTTCCAGAATCGCCGGAAGTTCGACATCTTCCCGCGCGGGAACGAGGGAGCCACCCAGATACGTCTCGGGAAGCCGGCGCTGAAGGCCCTCAGCTCCAGCGTGAAGCAGTGGCAGATTCGACACCGCCGCGCCGACGTCGTGGTGCCGATCCCGCTGCCGGCACCGCCCGGCGAGCATCTGCTCGCCCTCCGATCGAGCGGCACGTTCCGCAGCCAAGGAATCGTGACCGCCAAGGGCGAGCCGGGGCGCACCCAGTTCCGCACGCTCGTCTACTCCTGCGTCCGCGTTCGTGTCGCGCAGGGTGAGCTCCACATCAACGCGGAGACGGGCCCAAAGCGAGAGATGCTGCGGCGCGCAGTGGGGCTCGCGCTGTGCGGCCACGAGGATGCATGGCTCCGAGTTCCGCGCTACTCCCTCGATCTTCTGCGCCAAGGGCGCGATGTGCTCTGCTGCAAGAACATCGACGGCCTTGAGAAAGTCGAGCTGCGCACGCTCGGCATGGAGTCGCCGGATGCCTTCGGCTACGTCGACCGCGTCACGGGCCGCGATGTCTACCGCGCCCTTGAAGCCAAGCAGCGGACGATCGCGGACGACGACGACCTCGTCCATGCGACGTTCGACGCCACGTTCACGGGGACGGCGACGTCGAAGTCGGCAAGCCTCGAGCCGGGTGGCTGGTCGTGCAGCCTGAGCGACGAGCATGAGGCCATCCTCGAGGAGTTCTTCCAACGGTTCAGGATCGATCCAGATGATTCGACTCTTCAGCGCGCTGCGGCGACTTCCAGGATGGGTAGCAACGGAGTCGCGGTGGAGCGAGCTGCTCGGCGACGAGCTCGACCGGGCACGGCCACTCCTCCTGCCGCGTGACGAGATCGCCGGTGCGATCAGGCTGGACGCCTTCCGAGCCCGCCGCGTGGTGAGGCACGGACCGGGCGATGTGGTCGCCGTGTGCGACGAGACTGGCAACGTCACAACGCTTCAACGCCCTCAGTACGTCCAGTTCGAACTGTCCGGCGCACGACTCGCTCGCGCGATCGCGCTGGCTCTTGGAGTCGAGCTGAACATCTGCCCTCTCGCTGGATGTCGCTTCGCGTGGTGGCTGGGGCAGCTGTCCGATTCGCGCGGAGCCAGCCGCCGAGTAGCTCTCGTCGCGGATTCGGACAACGCGGCAGCGACCAGGTCACTGCACGCAGCGACTGCCAGCGCGACCGCACCGCTGCTCATCATCCCCTTGACCTCGAGCGTCGTCACGCCCGAGTCGGCGCTCTTGCTTGCCGCCAAAGGAGCGCTTTGCCTTCCCGCAGCGAGCGAGCTGCTCGAATGGGTCAGCCCCGGGCAGCTACGCACTCGCGTCTCGCCCTTCGCCGACGAACTTGCAAGCTCCTCCGATGTGTCGGGGTGTGTCGTTGATGTTGGCGCGGGCCTCCTGATCGATGAAGGTCGAAGGACGGCCACGTTCAACGGCGTCCCCATCACGTTCTCAAGTCGTCAGAGGCTCCTGTTCAACATCCTGCGGTTCCTCGCACGCCGACGGCCGCACCTGATCCGCAAGTCAACGCTGATGGGCACGGGCGGCCCATGGAAGGGCAAGCGTCTCGCTGACGAGACGATCAACAGCGCCATCGGGCGCCTGCGAGATGTCCTTCGGAAGGATGCGGCT
This sequence comes from Phycisphaerae bacterium, assembly GCA_016795035.1. Classification (GTDB taxonomy): domain Bacteria; phylum Planctomycetota; class Phycisphaerae; order Phycisphaerales; family SM1A02; genus JAEUIT01. The sequence continues at coordinate 4,498 of JAEUIT010000004.1, forward strand.
GTCGTTGCGAGGGCAATCCACACCGACGCCGTCGACGGTGAGATCGCCGTGCGGTTCGAGTGGCCCCCGAAGTCGGAGTGAGATCGGAGCCAAACTCACCCTGAGCTCGGAGCGCCTCACCGGAATCTCCGCCAGCCGACGTCGCATTCCGCGACGCGCGCAAGCGGAGCCCTCCAGTGATTCAGCCACACCACCCGTCACACCTCCTCGCCCATCCCACCGTCCGCAACGTCATCCGCCGCACCGCGGGCCAGCTCGCCCGTCGCAGCGACTTTGCGCCCGATGACCTCGGAGACATCGCCGGCGCGCTCCGTGTCCTGATCGCGGTGCGCCTCCAGCACTTCGATCCTTCGCGCTCCGGACTTCACACTTTCGCAACCCGAGCTGCCCGCAGCGCCGCCGCGAGTCTCGTCCGTGAGCGGCATCGCGAGAAGCGCCGCGGCGCGATCCACACCCGATCGTTCGAGGAACTACCGCCCGATCCGCACGGCGATCCTCGCTGCGCCGAGACGATCAGCGAGGCCGACGCCGCGCGCCGGCGAGGCGCCGATGTCCGCGACGCGATCGACGACCTCATCACCCGCCAGTCGATCGACGAGATCGTCGCGACGCTTCATCCCGACCTCGTGATCGTCGTCCGCGTCCTGCGAGAGGACGCACCGGCTGCCGCCGCCGATCGGCTCGGCAT
>JAEUIT010000006.1 GCA_016795035.1 Phycisphaerae bacterium
CTCGGCAACTTCAGCGGCGGCGTGCAGTCGGTGGCGCGGCGTGCGGCGGAGCTCGGCCGCAAGGCGGTCTGGGCGATCTTCGATGCGGAGACACTCGGGCCGCGGAGGTGGGTGGCGGCCCAGACCGAACGGATCGAGTGAGGCGGTCGGCCAACCGACTCTCTGCCGGAGGAACAGGGCACGAGCGAGTCCTTGGGGGCACACGCCTCCGGCTGCAACGTGGATCGGTCGGCGCCAGGTGCGCGCTCCGTGACCCTGAATGGCTGAAGTAGGTGCGGCAGGACGGCGCCGCAGCGGCCGACGACGTCGTCGTCGTGGGCACCCCGACTGACGCGCCTTGTTCAGCGCACGGGTGTGGCCAAGGTGGGCGCGGGCCACATGACGACCCCATGGCGGCAGCGGACCGGGCTTCGGTGGGGTGCCGACTCACGAGCCGCATTGCGCACGGGTGTGGCCACACTAGGAGCCGCCACACTAGGAGCCGACGTTGGGAGCCGGCCCATGGCCACACCAGTGCGCCGCTATTGATCGAGTTGAGCTGCGTCCGTGTCTCCGAACTTGGGATAGTCCGGCGAGATGGACCAGAAGTTCGCCGTCGCGTTCGTGAGCGGTCGCCCGTGTTCCGCGCCTGGCTCACGGTCGAAGCGAATCAACAATACGAGATCGGAACTCACCGCCGGGCTATCAAGAAAATAGGAGTGAGTCAACAAGCCGTCGCGGACGCGGGCGTCGATGATCGTCAGGGCTTTTCTGTTCTGGACCTTACTACTCATCGCTTCGAATTGCTTCTGTTGAATCTGACCGAGGCGGGCGACGCTTTGGAAGAGCCAACTCGAGAGGTCGAGCGCCTTGTCCGACGCGCATATATAGATGGTGATCCGCTCAACACCGAGACCGACCCCTTCCGCGACTACTCGCTGCTGCGCCACCTCCATGTCGAGGTCGGCCGCAGCGAGTATGACGTTGTGAAGCTTGTATCGCCTTCGGAAATCGGCGACGCGAGGTACGCCGCCCTCCTCGAGGAAGATCTCGCGAATGGCGCTTGTCAGCATCACGTTGCCCCGGCTGTGCGCGAGGATATGTATGCGCTCAAGTCCAGGGGTATCTGCCACGGCGCGGAGGAACTCCTTGAAGTGGTAGATAGTGAACTCTGCGGACTCAATATCATGCTGATAGCCACGGAGAAAGCCGCCGCCGGACCCAGCGGGCCAGGAATACATGATCGGAACGAATTCGCGCCCCAGGATGTGAGACAGCTCCGCTGCACGGATCACGGCATCTTCAAAGGAGTTGTTGAATCCGTGCACGAAAATCAGAGCTTCCTTGCGCGGTGACTGTCGAAGAAGTGCCGCCAGCTCGGACTGAAAGGCACCGACTTGGCGATCGATTTCCTCACGGAGAGCGAGAGGAATACTGGGGCCGTCGGTACCCATCTCTCGGGGATACGGCGACGCGGGAAGGCGCCCGAGTTCGGTGATCGACTCGACGGTGATAGGAATGCCTGCCTGGCGACGCGCGGCACGTGAGTCGGCGACGATGGCGTCCCAGGACATGCCCTGGCCCAGCTTGACGCGGCAGATTCCGAACGCGAGAGATGGGCTCCGTTCGGCGCCATACGCAAGCGCTTCATCCTCGGTCTTTTCTATTCCGCGATCGGTCGCAAACAGAACATCTACATAGTCGGTCTGAAGAGCTGGCGGCAGCTCAGAAAAGGCAGGAACCGCGCCAGAGGCGTAGAGGTTCGGTGTAGCGATGAGCTGTTGTGGCCCACAGCCGCCCAGGGTAGTAAATGGGAGCACTAGGGCGATCAGCGCATAGCGAAAGATGCTGGCCGCACGGCGCCTGGTCATCGTGATCGCGCGCGTCGATTGAAGGTGCGACGCTCTCTTCCCAGGCGGTGGAACGTCCAAGGTCATCATGGGCGACTCTGGCTGCGGCATTGGGACTCCGGGAAAGCCCGTGGTAGACGAGGACGCGAGACTCGAGGCTGTTCAAGGGCTGTGCACGCCATGATGCACGAGATCTGATTCGCGCACACCAGAGCGAGTGTGCCGCTGCGAGTGCGTGCGACCGCACCCTTGAGCCATCCGCGAGCGCCCTCTGGAGCCTCTGGCTGGAGCCTCTGGCCACGCCCGTGCGCCGGCCGAGTTGACTGCCCTACGCGCGGCAAGACGTCGCAAAGGCGGCCGGCGATCTTGTCGCGGACAGTCCGACTGACGGGCCTTTCCGGCGCACGGGTGTGGCCACGGGGCGCGGACACGAGGCGCGATGGTGGGCGGGCATACGACCGCGCGAGACGGCATGGCCACATGGGTGCGTATCAACATGGCCAGACCACTGCGCGGCGGCAGACCACTGCGCGGCGGCGAGCGCCGCCTTGCCTCCTGTAGCGCGCGGCACTGTGGCCACACCTATGCGCCGCACCCAATCCGCCCGAGCAACACCCTCTCCCGATTGCCTCGCCCTCACTCGCCCCTCACTCGCCCCTCACTCACCGCCCAATTGCCCCCCACGTGGCGCCTATCTGTCGCATCCCACCCCCCGACCCCCTCGCTCGCGCCCCCTCACTCGCACCCACTCCGCCCTCCGTCCGCCTCCGAGCATCACAGGAGCCCCTCGACGCACAACGCGCTTCGCCCGAAACGCCACAAGACCGATCCACTCACGGTCGAGCGCGAGTCGCGAGTCGCGGTCGACCCCTGCACGACGCCCGTCTCGAACCCTCGCGCGGGGCACGGCGCTCGCGCGTCGCACCGGCGCGGGTGGCGTCGGCGTCTGGCCCTCCCTCGATCGGGCCCTCCCTCGATCGCCCACATCGACCGTCTACGATGCCGCCGCATGTCCGAGACGATCTCGCTCGACTTCAAGCGGCCCATGGCAGTGTTTCCGCTGCCCGGCGTCGTCTTGCTGCCGCACGGCGTGCAGGCCCTGCACATCTTCGAGCCGCGGTACCGGCAGATGGTCGACGACTGTCTCGAGGCCGTCGAAGACGACAACCTCCTGACCGCCGCGCCGATCGCGATGGCGACGTACGCGACCGGGCCGAAGGCCGTCGGTTCGAAAGCATCGCCGCCGATCAAGCCCGCGACGTGCGTCGGCAAGATCGTGCAGCATCAGCGCCTTCCCGACGGCCGACACAACATTGTCGTCCAGGGCATTTGCCGTGCGCGAATCCGCGCCCTCATGGAACCGACCGACGCGCGGCTCTACCGCATGGCGCTCCTCGAGCCGACCGAGCGCGTCAGCGATCCTCCTCCGCCGCTCCCCGGCGTGCGCAAGGCGATACGCACGTTGCTGACGGGGCCGCGTCTTGGCCGCATGACCGCCGCTCCGGCCATCATGGAGTGGCTCGCCCGCAAGGACGTCTCGACCCACGCGATCCTCGAACTCGTCGGCTTCACGCTGATCGGCGACGACACGGTCCGGTATCGCCTCCTCGCCGAGCCGAGCGCCCGCGAACGGGCCGAGCTCATTCAACGTGAGCTTGGCCGCCTCGATCGCATCCTCACAAAGGCCGACGAACAGGCGTGGAAGGCGTGGCCGAAGGGCGTGAGCTGGAATTGACCGCGGTGCAACGCGGAGCGGGAACCTTTCGAGGAGGCACGGCTCATAGCCGCGTCCGACGAGCACATGCCGTCGGCGCCACGACCGTTGCCGAAGTGAGGAGCCCATGACAACGACCACAGCCGGTACCCGCCCCCTGATCGAGCACGAGCCCCACGTGGTGCAGCGACTTGTGCAAGAGGGAAAGGCGGTCCTCATCGACGTCCGCGACGTTGCCGAACACCGCCAAGAGCACATCGCAGGGACGTCGGTGATTCCCGCAACGACGATCGCTCCGGCGAACGTCGCCGGTCGCGCCACGATCTTGCACTGTCGAAGCGGGCGACGATCCGCGGGCGCCCTGCAGAAACTCCTCGACGCAGGGGCGAAGGACGTCAGCCACATGAAGGGCGGCATCGAGGCGTGGAAGTCCGCGGGGCTTCCGACGGTGGTCGACAGGAAGGCGCCGATGACGCCGATGCAGCAGACGCAGCTCGTGATGGGATTCCTCGTCGCCTCGACGGCCGCGCTCGGCGCGTTCGTCACGCCCTGGGCGCTCGGCGCGACCGCGTTCGTCGGCTGCGGCATGATGTTCGCCGGGATCACGGGAAGCTGCGCGATGGCGAATCTCCTCGCGAAGGCCCCGTGGAACAGATCCAACTCGTGCGGCAGCGGCGGCGGCTGTGCGCTCTGATCACACACACTTACACTACGTTGCAGCCTGCAACGGAGGAACACCATGAACCATGACGCAACGACGTTCTACGCGGAATGGCCGGCCAAGATGGGCGCGGTCAAGAGCCGCGCCCCCGACATCGGCAAGGCCTTCGGCCCGTTCTTTCAGGGACTGATGAAGGACGGCGCCCTTTCGACGAAGCAGAAAGAGCTCATCGCGATGGCGATCGGCGTCGCCGTTCGGTGCGACGCGTGCATCTACACGCACGTCGAGAAGTGCCTGAAGACCGGCTCGACGCCGGAAGAGATCATGGAAGCCGCGGGCGTCGCCGTGATGATGGGCGGTGGCCCGGCGTACACATACACGTCGATGGTCGCGTCGGCGTTGAACCACTTCGCCGAACACGCCGTTGCAGCCGGCTGATCGGTGCGATCGGAGTCAGCCGCCGCGCGTGCCACGAGTGCGGCGCGGCGGTGCGGGTGGCGGTGTGTCCGCCCCGTTCGGGCTGATCGTCTGCGTCTCCGGCGCGGGCGCGTTCGAGTTCTCGTTTCGTTCCGCCTCGCGCGCCGACTCCTCCGCCTCGGCCGCACGCTCGGCCTCGAGGATCGCTATCTCGCCGATGCGAGCGTCGTAACCGTCGCGAAGGAAACGGCCCGCGCGGTCCCGGGCCGCGAGCATCGCGAGGGCGTCGTCGAGACGCACGATGAACGAACCCTCGCCCGACGGCACCATCGGTCGAAGCGCGTTCACGCCGTCGCGAATGATGCGGCGGCGCTTCTCGAGAATGCCCTGCAACTTGGACTGAAGCATCACCCGCGCGGCAGCGGCGTCGGGGGCGGGCAGCGATTCGGCCTCGATGATCCCGTCCGCAAGTTGGGTGGCCTGGGTGCCGAGGGCCCGCAGGCGATCCTCGATCGACGCGAGGGATTGCACGATGCCGCCGATCGTCTTCTCGTCGAGCGATGGCAAGCCGATCATCTCTTCGACGAGCAGGCGGTGCGCCCGCTCGTCGTCGAACACTTCGGGGTGCACGATCTTCCGATACGCCTCGATCACCTTGCGCGACGCGAGCGGGGGTAGCGACGATCGAAGCGTGACCAGCGACGACTCGTTGAGTTCGGAGATCGCCCGATCGGTCAGCGTGACGGCAACGTCGAGTTGCGACAGCGAGCGCTCGATCTCGAGCGCGTCCTTGTCGCTTCGTCCGACGCGCCACTCCGGCCCGAGCGATGTCAGCGTTTCAGCCTCCTCGTACTCGATCGCGAGAAGCTTCAGCCATCGGCCCCGCAGCTGCTCGACGTACGACGTGGCGTAGGTCTCGAAGAAGGACTCGATCGACGCAAGCTCTTCTCCGGTGAGTCCGCACTTCGGCACGAGTTCCAGGAGATTGACGGTCGCGCCGGGCAGTCGCGCCGGCGCGCCGTAGAGTTCCTGCGCGCGTTGCGCACGGAACGCGCGCAGCAGGTTCCGCTTCGAATCGCTGCACGCCGCGCCCAGCCCTTCGTCAAGCGTTCCCTCGTAGTCCAAGACCGATCGCACGATCGAAGCGCGGAGCCGCAACGCCTCGAGCAACTCGGGCGTGTAGACGGGCTGGAGCTGATTGAGCGCGGGGTCGTATCGGAAGGACGCGGGCAGAAGCACCTCGAGCTTCCGCAACAGGTCGCCGCGCGCGGCCTTGTGGCGGTCGAGATACTCGGCGTGCTCCTTGACGAGCCTGGCCCGCTTGTCGTCGGCAACGTCGAGTTGCGTGAGGAGCGACTCGAAGCGATCCGCCTCGATCGGCTGCGGGATGAGGCGCCTGCGGAAGTCGGCCTCGGCGGCCAGCCGGTCGGCGTCGAGGTCACGACCTATCTTGATGGGGGCGGGGGCGGTGACGCGGGCGACGGGCGGCGCGGGTGCCGCAGGCCGCGGGACGGTTTCCGCTTCCTGGGCGAGGCTCAGCGTTGCAGCCGCGGCGGCCACGACCGGAGGGCCAACGAGGCGAAGGAGGGCGGACGCCGGTCTCGTCTCGTGCTGATCGTTCATCGCTTCACGCCTCGCCTTCTGTCCGACTGGCCCAAAGGAAGGTCGATACGGCCTGTTAGGTCGTATCGGGGCCAGCGTAACGCCGCGACTTCGCGTTTATGTCGGAATCGGGCGTTATGCCGAGATCGGCTCGATGATGACGGCGGTTCCGTAGCAAAGCACTTCGGTCGCGCCTTGGCCGATCTCCGATGCGTCGTAGCGAAGCCCGACGACCGCGTTCGCACCGACCCCGATCGCGTGCTGGATCAGGAGGTCGAACGCCTGCTGTCGGGCCTGCTCGCACATCTCCGTATACGCACCGATTCGGCCGCCGACGATGGATTTCAGGCCGCCCATCACGCCCTGCGCGATGGTGGGGGCTCGCACGATGATCCCGCGGACGACGCCGCGGTACTCGCGGATGCGATACCCGTCGATGGTGAACGTGGTCGAGATCGGGATGGTGCCGGGGGCGGTGGGCGGTGCGGTTCGTGAGCTCACGGGATGGTCTCCAAGGCGACGGGACCCAACATCGGCGAAGATCGCCTTCCGCACCCAAACTCTTCTGCGAGTGTCAGGAATGCCTTGGCTCATCAAGACCGAACCCGACTGCTACTCGATCGACGACTTCGCCCGCGAGAAGAAGACGCGCTGGACCGGCGTTCGCAACTACCAGGCCCGGAACTTCATGCGCGACTCGATGAAGGTCGGAGACCCCATCCTCTTCTACCACTCGAGCAGCGAGCCGCCCGGCGTTGCAGGTCTTGCCCGGGTGAGCGCCGCCGCCGACTGGGATCGGACGGCGCTTGACCCGAAGGACCAGCACTTCGACGCGAAGGCGACGAAGGAGAACCCGATCTGGATGGCCGTCGAGGTCGCGTTCGTGCAGAAGTTCGCCACGTTCGTGGAGCTCGGCACACTCAGGACGACGAAGGGCCTCGAGAAGATGGCGCTCCTGCAACGCGGACAGCGGCTGTCGATCCAGCCGGTCACCGAGGCCGAGTTCGCCGCGATCGTGAAGCTCGGCGAGGGCAAGGGGCGATGACGGCTGCAACGGAGAGACGCCTCGCCGTCTTCGACATCGACGGCACGCTCACGCAGACCGCGCACGTCGACGAATCGTGTTACGCCGAGGCGATCCGCCTCGAGTGGAACGTCGAGAACATCTCGACCGACTGGGGCGCGTACGAGCACTCGACCGACAACGCGATCGCCTCGGAGGTGAGCCGCACGCGCCGCGGGCGCGATGCCACCACCGAGGAGTTAGCCTCGCTCCGCGACCGCTTCGTCGGGCTGCTTCGCGCCCAACTGGCGCGCGAGCCTGGTCTCTTCCGCGAAACGCCCGGCGGCGCGCGCGTCTTTGCCGAGCTTCGGGCCCGCGGCTGGGACGTCGCAATAGCGACCGGCGGCTGGACGCCGTCGGCGAGGCTCAAGCTCGCCACGGCCGGCATTTCGACGGACCGCGTCGCCGCGGCGTTCGCCTGCGACGCGCGGCCGCGCGCCGACATCATTCGCCTCGCGATGTCGCGCGCCGACGCGCTCGCCGGCAACCTCGCCGCGCGCGTCGCCTATCTCGGCGACGGCCGCTGGGACCTCACGGCGAGCCGCGAACTCGGAATCGGCTTTGTCGGCATCGGCACGGGCGTGCGCGCGCAAAGCCTCGCGGAGGCCGGTGCGGCGCATGTGTTCGCGGACTTCTACGACGTCGACCGCCTGGTCGCGGCCCTCGAGCGCGTCGCCGCGCCGCCTTGCACGAAACCGGATCGCTGCCGATCCTAATGACGCCATCCGCGCTCGGGCCGGCCGAGCGCGTCTTCTCACGCGACGCGAGTCGTCGCCGCCGGCGCAGGAGGAACAGCATGCTCTTCGGACTCATCGGATGCGGCGCGGTGGTCGTCATCGGCCTTTTCCTCGCCATGTTCGTGATCGGGGTCTACAACGGCCTTCAGCGAAAGCGCGTGACGGCACAGACCGCGTGGTCGGACATCGACGTGCAGCTGAAGCGTCGTCACGACCTCGTGCCCAACCTGGTCAACACGGTGAAGGGATACGCCACGCACGAGAAGGGCGTGTTCGAGAATGTCGCCACGGCGCGCTCTGCCGCGATGGGCGCGCAGTCGATCGACCAGAAGATCGCCGCCGAAGGCCAGCTCTCGCAGGCGCTCGGTCGCCTCTTCGCGGTCGCCGAGGCGTACCCCGAGCTCAAGGCCAACGCGAACTTCATGTCGCTCCAGGAGGAGCTCACGAGCACCGAGAACAAGATCGGCTTCGCACGCACGAACTACAACCGGAGCGTGGCGCAGTTCAACGAGTCGTTGCTCGTCTTTCCGTCGAACGTCATCGGCGGCATGTTCGGGTTCTCGGAGATGAAGCTCTACGAACTCGACTCGCCCGAAGAGCGCAAGGCCCCCACGGTCCAGTTCTGACGTCCGAACGTTCTCCGCGTTGCAGGCGCGGCGTAGGAAGGAGCGGTCTCGTAGTCGATGTCCACAGGCGACACGCCATTCGGTCGCGCGGCGCAGGATGATGTTTGGGAGACGTCGTCGGTCGTTCACACGGAACGGCCGCCGATCCGGGCCTATCCGGCGAACGTCACCTACACGAATCTCATCGCGGAGAACCGTCGCAAGAGCTCGTTCCTCGTCGCGCTTCTCATCGGTCTTGCGATTCTCGTCGGCGCTGCCGCGGGCGTCGTGGTCGGGGGAGCGCGCGGGGGCGGGCAAGAGGCGGCGATGGCGGCGCTCGCGGGCGCCGCCATCCTGGGCGTGATCGCCTCGCTTGGCGCGGCGTGGTCGTGGAACGCGGGGCCGGGCGCGATCCTCTCGATGGCCGGCGCGCGGGAGATCGAGAAGGCCGATGATCCGCAGCTCTTCAACGTGGTCGAGGAGCTGTCGATCTCGGGCGGCATGCCGGTGCCGAAGGTCTACCTCATCGATGACCCGTCGCTCAACGCGTTCGCGACCGGGCGCGACCCGGCGAACGCCGCGGTGGCGATCACGACGGGCCTGCGGGCGACGCTCACGCGCGACGAGCTCGCGGGCGTCATCGCCCACGAACTCGCGCACGTGCGGCACTACGACATCCGTCTCATGATGCTCATGGCGACGATGGCCGGCATGATCGTCGTGGCGTCGGACGTCACGCGACGCATGCTCTTCTACGGGGGCCTCAATGGGGGCTCGGGCCGCAGCAGCCGCGGCGGCGGCGGGAAGCAGCAGGGGGGCAACCCGCTCGTCCTCGTGCTCGTCGTCCTCAGCATCGTCCTTCTCATCGTTGCACCGATCGTCGCGACGCTCATTCGTCTCGCGATCTCGCGGCAGCGCGAGTATCTGGCCGACGCCGGCGCGGTCGAACTCACCCGCTATCCGGAAGGGCTCATCGGCGCGCTCGAGAAGCTGGGCGCCTGCCGCATTCCGCTCAAGCGACAGAACGAGGCGATCGCGCCGCTCTTCATGGTCAATCCGTCGAAGGCCGCGGTCGAGCGCGGGCTGCAAGACCGCTCGAACCTCTTCATGACGCACCCGCCGCTGCACGAACGCATCGCGCGCCTCCGCGCGCTCACCTGAGAGGGACGTCGACGACGGTGCCAGGCGCGCTCATCTGCATCCTCTTCGCCGGATTCATCGCGGTCGCGATCGGGCTCATGGTGCTCGCCCACAAGGCGGCGCAGGAGCGTCTGCGCGCCATGCAGGCGTTCGCGGCGGAACTCGGCTTCTCGTTCGACCCCGCGAGCTACGGCGGCTGGGACCGGCAGTGGCCTCGGTTCGAGTGCTTCGCGCAAGGCCACAGCCGCCGGGCGTTCAACCTGCTCACCGGACCGTTTCCCGGCGGCACGCGCGGCGAGACGTGCGTGCTCGGCGAGTACGAGTTCAAGGAGACGCACGGCAGCGGCAAGAACCGGCGCACCGTCACGCACCAATTCGGCTTCCTCATCGTGATCACGCGCTGGCACGGCATGCCCGACGTGCAGCTTCGTGCCGAGAACATGCTCGACAAGGTCGCGGGCTTTCTCGGCTTCGACGACATCGACTTCGAGAGCGCCGAGTTCAGCCGCAGGTTCCACGTGAAGAGCTCCGACAAGCGCTTCGCATACGACCTCATCGACCCGCAGATGATGGAGTTCCTGCTCGGCCAGAAGACGCCGCTCATCGATCTCGGCGACAATGCGTTCGTGCTCTCGTACGGCCGCAGCACTCGGCTCGGGGTCGATGACTACCGATCGCTTCTCGCGTGGGCGCGGGAGTTCCTTGGGCATTGGCCGCGCGTCGTCGTCGCACGCCTCGACGAAGGAGTCCGCTGATGGAGCCGGTGGTGATCTGTCTCGTCGTTGCAGGCGTCGTCATCGTGCCGATCGTGTGGTTCGTGGCGACCTTCAACCGCATCCAGTCCGTGCGGCAGCACATGAAGGAGTCGTGGTCGGGCGTCGACGTCGAGCTGAAGCGGCGCCACGATCTCGTGCCGAATCTCGTGAGCACGGTGAAGGGCTACGCGGCGCACGAGCGGGAGATCTTCGAGCGGATCGCCGCGCTACGAAGCCAGGCGATGTCGACGACCGCGCGGGGCAGCGAGAAGTCGGCGATCGAGGGCGAGCTCGGCAAGGTCATGCAGCGCCTGATCGCGGTCGCCGAGAGCTACCCCGAACTCAAGGCCGACCGGAACTTCCTCGAGCTTCAGAAGGAACTCGCGCTCACCGAGGACCGCATCGCGGCGGGCCGGCGCTTCTACAACGCGAACGTGCGCGAGCTGAACACGCTCGCCTCGACCTTCCCGAACAATCTCGTCGCGGGCGTGGTCGGCGTGCGGCCCGAGACCTTCTTCGAACTCGATTCGCCGCTCGAACGAGCGCGACCCGACGTCGCCATCTAAGCCTCGGCGTGAATCGCGGGGCGGAACGAAGTACAACTACCGTCGCTCGCTCGCCGGCGGTCCCGCTCGGTCGCGCGGTCGCGAGCGTCACCAATGGCCCGCGAACGCATCGTCACCGCGAACGAAGCGCCTGAGTTCGACGATCAGGCCGGCAACGCCCTGCGCCCGCAGCGCCTTGAGGATTACATCGGCCAGCGCGAGCTGGTCGAGCGCCTGCGCATCGCGCTCGAAGCCGTCCGCGAGCGCGGCGAACCGATGGAGCACGTGCTCCTGCACGGCCCGCCCGGTCTCGGCAAGACCACGCTCGCGCACATCATCGCGTCGGAGATGGGCTCCCGCGCCTACGTCACGAGCGGCCCCGCGCTCACGAAGGCAAGCGACCTCGTCGGCATGCTGACGAAGTTGAGCGCGAAGGACGTCCTCTTCATCGACGAGATCCATCGGCTGCCCGCCGCGGTCGAGGAGTACATCTATCCCGCGATGGAGGACTTCAAGGTCGACTTCACGGTCGACAGCGGCATGCACGCGAAGGTCGTGACGCTGCGGCTCAAGCCCTTCACGCTGATCGGCGCGACGACCCGCGCGGGCCTTCTCACGCAGCCGCTCCGCAGCCGTTTCGGCATCGCGCACCATCTCGAGTTCTACGAGCAGCCCGACCTCGTCTCGATCCTCGTGCGCGCGGCGCGGCACCTTTCGATGCGCAACGCGTCCGGCGAGATCTTCGACGCCGTCGCCGCCCGCGCCCGCGGCACGCCGCGCGTGGCGCTCCGGCTCCTTCGCCGCGTGCGCGACTTCGCGCAGGTCCGCGCCGAAGGGAAGCTCGTCGCGAGCACGGTTGACGCCGCGATGCGCCTCGAGTCGGTCGATGCGCTCGGCCTCGACGACCTCGACCGCAAGTACCTGCGCACCATCCGCGACGTCTACGAAGGCGGCCCGGTCGGCCTGGACGCGATCGCCGCCACGATGGGCGACGACTCCGACACGCTCGAAGATCTCGTCGAGCCGTATCTCCTCCGCATGGGCTTCGTGGCCCGCACGCGGCAGGGGCGAAAGCTCACGACGGCGGGCGGGGAGTATCTGGCGTCGGCGTGAGCCAGCCGTCCACGTCGAGCGTGCGCTCGTCGAGCGTTTCGAAGAGGGCGTGCGCGTCGCTTGGCTTCGCGCGCGGCGCGGCGGTCGTCGGGCGCGACGCGCGGTCGCGCGCAATGAGCGCGTCGACCCACTCGGGATCGAGGCGGAGGAGGCGGCAGGTCACGGCGTCGTCGGGATCGGCGCGACCCGCGAACGTGATCGAGACGGCGATGCCGACGAGTCGACCGTCGGCGAGGAAAGTGGGGCCGCCGGAATCGCCGGGGATGTACGGGCCGCGGATCTCGACCCGCGTGACCGGCGGGCGGCCGCCTTGCGTCGGCTCGTACGAGAGCACGCTGGAAATGGTGCCGCCGACGGTGCGCGGCCACTTGCCGCCGAGTCCCGCGGCGATCGTCTTCGCGCCGAGCGTGAGCTCTTCGAGCGGCGCCCACGGCACTGCGGCGAGCTCGAGGCCGGGCGCATGCACGATGGCAACGTCGAGTTCCGGCGAGAGGTGCGTGCCGCTCCAGACGCGCCGCAATTTCGTCTCGAGATAGGGCCCGCCGGGATGGCGCGCGAGGAGCAACGAGTTGTCGAGTTCGACGACGTGCGCCGCCGTCAGGTAGTAGCCGTCGCTTGCGATCGGCACGGCGCTTCCGAAGGAGATGTTCGTGGTCCGCTGCCCGCGACGGTCGACCATCAGGACGGCCCGCGTGTCGCCGTCGGGCTTGACCACGAGCTCCGCGCTCGCCGAGTCGGCGTCCTCGAGGATGAGCGCGCTCTTCGAGATCGCGTACTCGATCGCCGGCTCGCCCGAGATCGTGACGTCGGTCCACGCCTTGAGCGACTCCGCGCGCAAGGGCCCGAAGACCTGCGCCGCTTCGGCGCGGTCGCGCGCGAGGCAGCCGCCGAGCGCCGCGACGGCCGCGGCTGCAACGAGGAGACGGCACGCGTCAGCGAGTCGGAACGATCGCATCGACTTCGATCTCGACGAGAAGGCGAGCGTCGACGAGCTTCGTGCCGGCAAGCATCGTCGCGGCCGGGCGGACTTCGGCGAAGAACTCGGCGTGCACCCGGCCGACGGCGTCGGCGTCTTCGATGTTGACGAGGAAGGTGCGCGTGCGCACGACGTCGGCCATCGAGCCGCCCAACGCCTCGATCGCGCGGCGCACGATGCCGTAGATGTGCCGGGCCTGCGCCGCCGCGTCGTTCGGGCCGACGGGGCCGCCACGCTCGGGATCCCACGCGGTCGTGCCTGCAACGGCGATGAACGATCCCACCCGCACCGCGCGCGAGTAGCCGACCACCGCTTCCCAGGGCGCCTTCGACGAGTATGTGCGTCGTTCGTCGCTCATCGGCCGAGACCGTCGGAAGAGTAGGACGTGCCGTCGCCGGTCATGGGGTTCCACATCGGCTGCGCCGTGTCCGCGGGGATGCTGAGTCGCAGGCTCGCGGTCGTCTGGTCTTCGATCAGGTCATACCCGGCGCTGAACGCGAGGTTGAAGTCGGGGAACGTGCGGGCGATCGATCCGGTGATTTCGCGGAGTTCGCCGGCGTCGAGGTCGTACTGCGGGCTCAGCGCGATGACGTACTTCTTGCCGAGCTGATAGACGACGCCGAACTGGATGAGGTCGGAGCTCGTCGGCGCGATCACGCGGTACTCGACGTACGTGCTGACCTCGGGCGAGTGCCGCATCTCGAGGCCGATCGCGCCCTTCGCGAGGTTTCGGAGGATGGCGTCGGGATCGGTGACGCCCGCGCGATCCTCGAGGAGCACCGTGCCGCTGCCGGCGAGCGTGAACGTGTCGCTCAACTGCCACACGCCGGCGCCGTAGACGTTGCTGCCGTACTGCGAGAGTTCGGGCCGCCAGGAGTAGAAGGACGGCAACGCGGACTGCGCGATCTTGAGCGGGTTGTTGAGGTCGGTCGCCTGGAAGTTGTCGCCTTCCGGGCTGAGGACGACGCCCGCGTCGATCGTGAGGAAGTTGACCGACTCCCACGCGCCGGCGCCGCCGCGCTGCGTTTGCCATTGCTGGCGCACGCCGAGCTGCGCGATCGAACCGCCCAGCGCGCCTTCGACGTCCTGATCGAAGATGGGGAACGAGCCCGGCTCCGTGCTGTCGTAGCCGTACCAGAGAAGCGCGTTGGGCTCGATGATGTGGCGCATCCGGTGGAGGTCGAAGAAGCGGCTCTCGACCTTGTCGTCGATGCGCACGAATCGCATGCTGCCGCGGGCGCCGCCGCCGAGCATGAACGCGATGTCTTCGGGCGTCGCCGAGTACGCGTTGAAGTCGTTGAGGAAGTAGCCCGCGGCCGAGCCGTGCGCGAACGGCACGAGGCTCCAGTTGTTCTCGCTGAAGGTGTACGAGAACTCGTGCCGCGTGTAGCCGCGCGCGTACGTCGCGTCGTTGTAGCCCGCGGCTTCGAAGGCATCGGGAATGTCGGTCGCGGGATTCACGAGGCCGAACGCCGCCGCGGGAATGCCTAACGAATTGGGGGAGCCCTTCGTCGGCCGCAGCGCCATCGCGTTCACCGACCACGATTGCGTCCAGTTGAAGCCGCCGAGATCGTCGGCGAAGCGGCGGTACGTCAACTCCGGATACTTGTCGACCTGGTACGCGCGGCTCGCGAGCAGGTACGAGTTCGAGAGGAAGCCGTTGAGCCCGTACTTCAGGAGGAGCGTGAGCGCGGTGTTCGCGTTCTGCGAGATGTAGTAGATGCTCGACTCATACTCGCGCCGCGCCTCGAAGTCGTCGCGGCGGAACGTGCTCACGAAGGTCTGGTCGCTGATGTACGCGAGCTGCAGCTGAAGATTGGCGTTCGCCGACAGCGGCATCTGGTACTCGCCGTCCACGATGCCGCGCATGCTCTGGTCTTTGTCGACGTCCTCGCCCGCAGCCGTGCGGTCGGTGCCGCCGAAGTCGTAGAGGCCGAAGAGGTCGAGCGCGCCCGACGTGCGGCCGGCGTCGTACGTGATCTCCGTGCCGGCGGCCGGGCCGCGTTCGGTGTAGCCGCCGATCGTGAACATCGCGTCGGTGCCGGACGGCGGCGTGATGCCGAGGAGCTGGAAGAGATCCCAGTTCGTGAGGATCTCCGCGCCGTAGTCCGAGCGATAGCCGGCTTCGGCGCCGCGGAACGGTTGCGGTTCCGTCGTGCCTTCGAAGTATGGCAGGCCGAAGAAGGGCACATGGCCCGCGCGGAACGAGATCTTCTCCGCGGTGATGCGCGCCGGACCGCCAGTGCCCGCGG
Source organism: Phycisphaerae bacterium (assembly GCA_016795035.1). Lineage (GTDB taxonomy): Bacteria > Planctomycetota > Phycisphaerae > Phycisphaerales > SM1A02 > JAEUIT01. The sequence continues at coordinate 15,410 of JAEUIT010000006.1, forward strand.
GCGCCTCGGTGATCGTCGCGCGCTCCGCGCCGACCGAAAGGTGCGGCACGAAGAACTCGCTCGTCGAGACCGTCGCCTGATTCGCCTCGAACTCCTGCGCCGAGATCTGCCGCATTTCCTTCGCTCGCGCGTAGAGCGTGAGCATGCGGCCTTCGCGCGTGTACGTGCGCAGGACGGCGTCGACGATCGTCGCGCGGTTCTTCTGGAAGTCGTAGTAGATCTTCGCGCCGCGCACGGTGTAGTTGCCGTCGGTCGCGACCACGCCGCCTTCGAGATAGAGGCCGAGGATGTCGCCGGCGCGGATCTCGCGCTTGCGCGACTGGATCGCCTTCACCGCGTCGGGTGCGAGGAACGCGACGCCGCGCTCGGCCCGCATCTCGAGCGTTTGCGCGCCTTGCGCGACATCCGAGAGGTACTCGACCGACACGCCGCCTTCGATCGTGATCGCGTTCGCCTTCTGATCGACGACGATCTCGTCGGCCACGAACGAGATCACGCCGTCGGGGCGGAAGATCGGCGTGCCCACGCCGCCTTCGAGGCCGGGCAATGTCACGGAATCCGCTTGCGCGGCCGCCTTCGGCTTCGGCAGTTCGAGCGGGTCGCCCGGCTGCGGCGGCGGCACCGGCGGCGCGATCGGCTCCTCGAGAATCGGCGTTGCCGACAGGCGTGCGGTGCCCTCGTCGACGGCCGCCTGCACTTGGCGAAGGAAGGTCGCGAGTCGCGACTGTCCGCGCAGGAGCAACTCCGACGTCGGCGGCACGCCGTGGATGCGGCGCGTGACGTTGAGTGCGACATCGCCGCGCGTCGCGGAGGTCACGAGGAGATCGCGGCCTTGCGCGCCGAAGCCGGCACGGCGCGTCGGCTCGCTCGCCTCGAGGAAGTAGATCGCGATCTGGTTGACTTCGCCCGGCGTGCCGTCGGCGTTCTGCACGGGCAGTCGATTGATCCAGACTTGCGCCGCGTCGGTCGTGAAGAAGAACGACGCGAAGCGAATCGACACGTTGCCGCGGAGTTCGAGCCGCTGCGTGTCGTCGACGGTCCATGTCCACGCGCGGTCGGCGTTGATCGCCATGTTCGCGCTGATGGGCTGCGTCGGCAGCACCATGCCCGAAAGTCGATCGCCGGTGATCAGGAGTCGCCGCGTCTCGCCCGCCTGCGGCAGCGCGCTCGCCGACTCCGCGACGGCTCCGGCGAGGCTCGCCGAGACGAGGAGCGCGACGGTCGCGCTCGCCCGGCGCGCGGTCTGAAGCGTGGTCGCTCGCGAGGAGAGTCGAGCCGTGCGGCGGGGCATGCGGCGCGGATCGTACCGGCGATTGCCGGAGTCCACGCGACGTTCGCGTCAGGCCTCGCGCCAACTTCGCGGCGCTCGGATCGCGATGGTGATTTCCTTGAGCGCGGTCATTACGGCGAAGCCGCCGGCCGCCACGCCGCCGAGCATCAGCGCTTCCTTCCAAAGCCCGATCGCGGCGAACCAAGACACCGCGTACAGGCTCTGCCACATCGCACCGTAGCGGCGGAGTTTTTCCGACGCGACCGCGGGGGATTGGCCCTTCGTCTTGACGACCGCGATGCCGACGAAGGCGAGCGCCGTCCCGAGCGGCCAGAGGCACCCGGGCCACGGGCCGTTGCCGAGGGGCCACACGCCGCGGCTGTGCCACCATCCCCACGAGAGGACGACCGCGGACCAGAACGACCAGCCGGCGAGCGTGAACATCCATGCGCGGACCGTGGGCGTCGGGCGCTTGTCTTCAATTTTGTAGACGAGGATCGCGACGGCCATCGCGTGCGTCATCGAAAGCCAGATCGGCAACGTGAAGGAGAAAAGGTGGTTCGGGATCGCCATGTGCACCGCGTGCACGAGGCCGATCGTGACGAAGCCGACGCTCGGAACGTGCTTCGCGAATGCGTTGTAGAAGATGATCCCGAGCGCGGTGAGCGCCATCGTCGCGACGGCGGGCACACCGAGCGTCGCGGCGCCCAACGTTGCAGCCGCGAGGCACGCGCTCGTCAGGATCGCGGCCTGCTGCGGTCGGATATTCCCTGCGGGAATCGGCCGATCGGGGCTGAAGGCGCGGTCATGCCGCGCGTCGAGGACGTCGTTAAGCCCGGCGCCGAACGTGAAGAGGCCGACGGCGACGACGAGCCCCGCGAAGAGCGAGACGGGCAGCGGCAACGTGGAGGCCGGTAAGTTCTCGTACAGCGGATCGACGCGGGTGAGCAGGATGACGAGCCAGAGATCCGCGATCGCCCCGTAGGCCATCGTCAGCCGCGTCAACTGCAGCGCCGTGAAGATGCGGAGGAGCGTGCGTCGCACGGGGCGATGGTAAGGGAAGGAGGGAAAAGGAACGCAAAGCCGAAAATGGAGAGAAGACAATAGAGAGGACGTTGGCTGCAACGTGGAGGGCCATGTGGCAGACATCCGTTGGAGCCAATTGCAAAAGTTGGAGATTGGTTTCACATCCGCCGGTCGCCAGGCGTTTTCCCGTACGCGGCCGGGGGTCATTCGGCGTCGAAGGATCGGGTCCCGATTCCGCACTTCACGCTTGCATCCAGTGCAGAATGTGAGACTCTCGATGGCAGGGAACAAGGGTATGGCTCGTCAGCTCGTCAGCTCGTCAGCTCGTCAGCTCTGTGCGCCGTCGCCGTGACGCTCGCCGGTGTTCAACCCGCGCTTGCGCAATCGAAGCCGCCGTCGCGGTACGACGTGTTTGATGTCGGCGAGATTCCGATTCCACCAGGATCGGGCTGGCATGATCTCCGGTACACGGCGTTCGCGATCAACGAAAACAACTCGGTGGCGGGATGGGTCGAACTGCGAATCTCCGCGTTCAACGGGCAGTTCCATGCGACCTATTGGACGCCGAACAATGAGCATGGCTTCTCGGCGTTCACGCTGTACGACTTGACGGAACTGGCGGGGCTTGACGCCTCGTGCGACACCGGCTTGTGCGTCGGACAGGCAATGGACATCAACGACGACGACATCGTCGTCGGCTCGCAGATTCCCGACCTCGCGGTGCCGGCCCAGCCATTCGTCTGGGTGCTCTCGACGAATGACGATCCCGGTGGGCTTCAGACATTCAACCTCGGCAATCTCTTGTCGAATCCTGACGATGGCGGCGGAGTTGCGCATGGCATCACCGATACGTTTCCGGCGAAGATCGTCGGTGAGGTTCACGACGAAACCGGCCTGTCGCCCCCATCCTGCACCTTCGCGCTGTTTGCGTTCGAGGCAACGTTCCCTCCGGGCGCATCAACGATGACCCGAATCGGGTCAACGAGCGTTGGGGCGGTCGCCCTCGACATCAACGAAGCGACTACGCAGCGAGCAGTCGGCCAGTTCCGAGACCTCTGCCCGGGAAGCACCGGCGGATGCGCCGTGACCGACGATGCATCGAGGTGGGTGCTCCCTAGTGGTACGAGCCAGTTGTTGCCGGAGCCGCTGTACGTCGACTCGATCGCGCGTGCGACAAACAACGCGAATCAGTCGTGCGGCAACCAAGGAGAGATTGATTTCTGCGGGCCAGTCGCGACGTTCTGGAGTGTGAACGGCGCCAACGCCACGCCGATCGGCGACACGTCCGTCACACCGCAGATGCCGGAGGGGGCGCAGACGCTGGCGCACGGGATGTCGCCCGCCGACGGTGGCGAAAGCGGCAATGCGCGGGTGAATGTCGTAGGTGAAAATACTGTCGACAGCATCGCGCTCCTATGGCACCGTGACGTCAATCTGCAATGGAGCGGGTACGACCTGAATTACCGAGTGCTCCCCGCTTGCGGATTGCAGTTACGAGTCGCATTCGATACGAACAGCAACGGCTGGGTCGTTGGACGCGCTGCGGACGACTTCGGCAACGTCCGGGGATTCGTGCTGCGACCTTCCGTTTGCCCGGCGGAGTACACCGGCGACTGCCTCGTCGACGGCGCAGATTTGGGTGCGCTCCTGGGTGCATGGGGTCCGGCGGATCCCAACAGTTACGTCACCCAGTTTGACCTCACACAAGACGGCATAGTCGATGGTGCGGACTTGGGCGCATTACTCGGCGCATGGGGGGCGTGCCCTTCGAGCTGCATTACCTGCAGCAGCGGATTCGCAATGGCATCGAGTCCTTCTGAAGGCTCGACGTGGAATGCAGCCCTGGAAACGGGGTTGGCGATCCTCGGCTTCGCATCAGTTGATGAATTCAACGAGTGGCAGATGCAGGCGGAAGAAGAAAGCGCATCCGCTGCGCTGGCGCAACTCGCAGTGATCCTGATCGCGAGTGACTGGGGCGGGAATGAGAAGTAACCGAGTGCAGGGTGCTCATGAAAAGGGATGATCCATGAAAACAGTGAAACGCAATCTGGCCCTCGCCTTGGTGCTTGGTTGCACGAGCCAATGCGCCTGCGCAGCAGCCACTCTTTACAGTAACTTCGATGCGTGGAAGTCCCAGGTCCCGTCGATTACGACCCTTGATTTCCAGGACATGGCGAACGGAGAGTGGTTGGGGTCGCAGTACCTTAGCCTTGGTGTCGACTTCACTGATGGGGGCGTGAAGCAGCAGAGCGGCGCCTACAACTTCGATGGCCATGGCATCTACGGTGGATGCAAGCTCGAGATGGTGTTCGATGAGCCTATCTTTGCTCTGGCCACCCATTACCCTGGGAGCATTCGCTTCGTATTATACTCTGGCGATGATGTGGTATATTTCGGGCCCTCGCAAGGGAGCGGACCGCTCAATTTCAGGGGCGTGACGTCGACGATCGCATTCGATCGAGCATGGCTCATGGGCGACACCCTCGGCCCGCCGGTATGTGACGCTATCGCGGTCGACAACATCTACTTCCAGACCGTTCCCGGCCCGGCGTCTCTGGCGATCTGGATCGTCGGGGGGATCATCGGCGCGGGCAGACGACGCCGTTGACTTGCCGAACTCGTCATGCGACCCCGCGCGGCCCACCGCGCGGGGTCGCTGTGCGCGCTGGCGACGAGGAGGAGAAGACAGGAAATCGAATCTCGAAATGCGGGGAAAACGTGCGTCAGCTGCAACGTGGAGTTCCTCTGCGCCGTGCCGCCGCTCCATTTTCCCTCTCCATTTTCCTTCCGGTTCTTCCGCTACCATCTCCGCCTCTCATGCAGACGGATGTGCCGCTAGAACCGGATGCCGCCGGGCTTCGCGTCGGGCTGGTCGTGAGTCGCTACCACGACGCGATCGTCAACGCGCTCGCCCAAGGGGCGACTCGGGCGTTTCTCGCCGCGGGCGGGGCCCCGGAGCGCCTCCTCCGGGTCGATGCCCCCGGTGCCTTCGAACTGCCGGTCGTTGCGGCCGCAATGGCGCGGTCGAACGCCTTCGACGCCGTCGTCTGCCTCGGGCTCGTCCTGACCGGCGAGACGCGCCACGACCAGTACATCTGCGACGCCGTCGCCCACGGCCTCCAACGGCTCGCGATCGACACCGGCAAGCCGATGGGCTTCGGCCTTCTGACCTGCCAGACGCTCGAGCAGGCGAAGGCCCGCGCCGGCGGCGACAAGGGCAACAAGGGCGACGAGGCGATGCGGGCGGCGCTGTTGGCCGTGCTCGCGGTTCGGGCATCGCGACGGGCGGTGCCGTCGTGAAGAAGTCCTCGCGCGCCGACGGACCCTTCGCCAAGCCGCTCAACCGCGAGGTGCGGCGCTGCGCGTTGCAGGCGCTCTTCCAATTCGACGTCGTCGAAGCCCCCGACCACGAGCTCGTGCGCCGCACGCTCGACGAGAGCCCCGGCACCGACGACGACCATGCCCGCGGCTACGACCTCGCGACGCTCGCGTGGGAGTTCCGCGACGAAGCCGACGCCGCCGTCCGCCCGCTCGCGCCCGAGTGGCCCACGCACCGACAGCCGGTCGTCGACCGCAACCTCCTGCGTCTCGCCTTCTACGAGATCGTGCACGGCGCCGTGCCGCCGAAGGTCGCGATCAACGAGGCGGTCGAACTCGCGAAGGAGTTCGGCAGCGAGAAGAGCCCGCGATTCGTGAACGCGGTGCTCGACAAGATCTGGAAAGACCGCGATCCGCCGGCCGCCGGGAGTGCCCCGGTCGAAGGACCAACGAGCTAACGAAACGTCGTCATGGGCCTTTTCAAGACCGTCTTCGGCGCCCTCAAGAAGGGCTTGGCGAAAACCGCCGAGGTTCTCGGCGCCGGCCTGCGCAGCCTGCTTCGCGGGCGACAGCTTTCGGAAGAGTTGATCGACGAGATCGAGCGCCGGCTCATCGCCGCCGACGTCGGCGTGAAGGCGACGCGCGAGATCATCGACAAGCTGCGCGCCGACTACCGCGCCGGCCTCATCGCAAAGGGCGACGACGCGCTCGCCTTCCTCAAGACGCAGCTCAAGAGCCGCTGGACCGAGGAAGACCGGCGCATCGCCACGAGCGCCGCGAAGCCGACGGTGATCCTCGTCGTCGGCGTGAACGGCGCGGGCAAGACGACGAGCGTCGCGAAGATCGCAAAGAGCCTGAAGGACGAAGGCCGCAGCGTGCTGTTAGGCGCGGCCGACACCTTCCGCGCCGGCGCCGTCGCGCAGCTCACGATCTGGGCCGAGCGCCTCGGCATCGAGATCGTGAAGGGGACGCAGAACGCCGATCCCGCGGCCGTCGCCTTCGACGCCTGCGATGCGGCGCTCGCCCGCGGCGTCGACACGCTCCTGATCGACACGGCCGGCCGCCTGCACACGCAAGACAACCTGATGCGGCAGTTGACGAAGATCAAGGCGGTCGTCGCCAAGAAGATCCCGGGCGCGCCGCACGAAGTGCTCCTTGTCCTCGACGCGACCAGCGGTCAGAACGCGATCGAGCAGGCCCGCATCTTCAAGGGAGCGGTCGAGATCTCCGGGATCTTCCTCGCCAAGCTCGACGGCACCGCGAAGGGCGGCATCGTGGTGGCGATCCGCGACGCCCTCGACGTGCCCGTGAAGCTGGTCGGCGTGGGCGAGCGGCCCGAGGATGTCGAGCCGTTCGATCCGGACCGATTCGTCGAGGCGATGTTCGAAGAAGAGGATTGAGGATTCAGGAGTCAGGAGTCAGTGAAAGGGCACTTCGGAACCGCACCTCTGGTGCTTCTCCACTGGCTCCTGACTCCTGGCTCCTGACTCCCTTTTTTGCCCCTTCCCTGCAACGGTCACCCCGGGCGCCGCGATATAAGAGCCACGGAGAGATCGCCCCATGCGTCGGCCGCGCCATGCCTTCACCTTGGTCGAGATGATCGTGACGATCGGCGTCATCGCCGCGCTCATGGGGGTGCTCATCCCCACGATCAAGAACGTCCAAGCCGAGGCCCGCTCGGTCGCCTGCCAGAACAACCTTCGGCAGATCTTCGTCGGCATCGACGCCTACCGCGCCGGCCAGCGCGACATCCTGCCGATGTGCGAGTTCCTCCCCGTCGCCACCGACAACGGGCCGCAGGGCGGCCTGCCTGAAACGTTGAAGGGCTACCTCGACAAGGACTGCGACTGCTGGCGCTGCCAGGCGGACTTCGACGAGGAAGGCTCGCTCACGACCGGCACGAGCTACACGTACCTCGTCGGGCTCATTCGCTACACGCCGCAGATCCAGATCGCGGTGCAGCAGGCGATGATCCCGTACGTCTTCGACGTCGGCATGAGCCAGAAGATGAAGGACAAGCTTCGCCTCGATGCCGAGGCCAAGCTCGTCACCGTCTTCTATCAGTCGAATCCCGAGAAGTTCGCGCTCCTCGCCGACAGCCAGGACCGACACCCGATCGGCGATCGTCCGCCGCGCAACGGGCTCTACCTCGACGGCAGCGCGCGGATCATGGAAGTGGACGAAGAGGACGTCGAAGAGGCCGCTGACGAAGGGACGGCAACCGATTGAGCGCCTACGCCGACATTCGTGACCGCACCGACGACTTCATCCGCGAGCATCGGAAGCCGCTCGTCTATGGGCTCGGCGCGCTCCTCGTTGCAGCCTTGCTGTGGGCCGCGGGCTACTGGTGGTTCGTCGTCCGCTGGAAGCCGCCGCCATCGATCTTCGATTCGCCGCTCGACAACGTGCTCGGCTATCTCGCGCTCGACGACTTCAGCCAGATGCCGCTGAAGGACCGCGTGCAGTTCATGATCGAGTTCGCCGACCGCTTCCGCGGCCTTTCGCAGAGCGACTCGATGATGATGTCGGGCTTCCTCGCGGGCCTCTCCGGCCCGACGCGCGAGCAGCTCACGCAGAATGCGCGGCAGATGGCGAAGGACATCTTGGCCGAAGGAGCCGCGAAGTACGTCAACCTCCCGGCCAACGAGCGCGCGAAGTTCCTCGACGAATGGCTCGTCGAGTGGATGAAGACCGGCGAGCGCATCGCGACCGGCAAGGTCAGCGACAAGCCCGACTCCGAGCGCGTGCAGGACATGCGGGACGACGCGCAGCGCGACGTGTCGCGCGAGCGCGATCCGAACCGCATCCCGTCACTCACCGACAAGAGCGCGTCGCGCTTCCTCGACTTCTGGTCGAGCGACGTCGAGCAGACCGCGACTCCGAAGGAACAGGGTCAGATCACGAAGTTCATGGAAGACCTTCGGAAGCATGTGCTGAAGAAGTGAGAGCAAAGCAGAAGGAGTCAGGAGTGGGGAGTCAGGAGCCAGGGGGAAAGGCAATCAGGAGCCGCGCAATCGATGTCTTTGCCCCTGACTCCTGACTCCTGACTCCTGAATCCTGGCTCCTTGCTCGTAGGCCCCCCGGCGCTTCCCGCTACTTCCTCGGCCTAGGCCTTCACCGCCGCGAACTTGAGGGCCGCGATTCTTCGCACGACTTCTTCCACGTTCGCGCGGCTATTGAACGACGAGATGCGGAAGAAGCCTTCGCCGCAGGCGCCGAAGCCGGCGCCGGGCGTGATGACGACGTTCGCCTCGCGCAGCATGAGGTCGAAGAAGTCCCACGACTTCATGCGCTCGGGCGTCTCGACCCAGACGTATGGCGCGTTCTCGCCGCCCCAGACGCGGAGGCCGATCTTGCGGCAGCCTTCGCGGAGGATCGCGGCGTTGCCCATGTAGAAGTCGATGAGCTGCTTGACCTGCGCCTTGCCCTCGGGCGAGTAGAGCGCGGCGGCGCCGGCCTGCACCGCGTAGGAGACGCCGTTACTGCGCGTGTTCCAGCGCCGCGTCCAGAGCGGGTTGAGCGGCACCTTTTGGCCGTTCTTCGTGTAGCCGACGACCGACTTCGGCAACACGGTGTAGCCGCAGCGCACGCCGGTGAAGCCGCCGTTCTTCGAGAACGAGTGGAACTCGATCGCGCACTCCTTCGCGCCGTCGATCTCGTAGATCGAGCGCGGCAGGGACGGATCGCGGATGTACGAGTCGTAGGCGACGTCGTAGAGGATGATCGTGCGGTTCTTGAGCGCGTAGTCGACCCAGGCGCGCAGGCGCTCGTGGTCGATCATCGCGCCGGTCGGATTGTTCGGGAAGCAGAGGTACGCGAGATCGACCGGCTGCTTCGGAACGTCGGCGACGAAGTTGTTCGCCGGCGTGCAGGGCATGTAGACGAGCCCCTCGTAGCTGCCGTCGCCGCGGTGTGCACCCGTGTTGCCGCACATCACGTTCGAGTCGACGTACACCGGGTACACCGGATCGGTGATCGCGATGCGATTGCCCTGGCCCAAGATCTCGAGGATCGAGCCGCAGTCGCCCTTCGAGCCGTCCGAGAGGAAGATCTCGTCTTCGTCGATAGTGATTCCCCGCGCGCGGAAGTCGCCGTCGGCGATCGCCTTCCGCACGAAGTCGTACCCGGTGCCAGGGCCGTAGCCCTTGAACGTCTCGCGTCGCGCGAGTTCGTCGGTCGCCCGCTGCATCGCCGCGATCGACGCGGGGGGAAGCGGCTCGGTCACGTCGCCGATGCCGCAGCGGATGACGCGCTTGCCCTCGACGGGGTGCTCGGCGATGAAGGCGTTGACGCGCCGCGCGATCTCGGGAAAGAGATAGCCGGCCGCGAGCTTCAGGTAGTTCTCGTTGACGAATGCCATGGGCCGCGGAGTTTACGCGAAGCCCTGCGGCGATCGCCTGTGTGGTTTGCGTCAGCGCGCGGGTCAGCGACCTTGGCCATCACCGCGCGTGAGCCGCACCGCGAACGCCGGCGGAAGGTTGCCGAGGACGAACTCGCGACGGCCCTCATGTTGCCGGCGCATCACCTTCCCGATCTTGCCGATGCGTTGCAGCCGCCGTCGGCCTGCGGGATCGACGAACGGCGCCTTCATCACGCGCACGCCGGCGTACTCGAAGTAGACGAGCTCGCCGCCGGGCGTGAGGAGCGTCATCAGGTGACGCAGGATCGAGCGCACGAGTTTCGGCGGGAAGTTGTTGAACGGCAATCCGCACACGATGAAGTCGAACGTGCCTTCGAGCGGCGCGTCCTCGATCGGGGCGCAGTGCAGCTTGATCTTCGCGTTCGGCATGCGGCGCCGGAACGGAGCGAGGATTTCCTTCTCGAGGTGCGCGCAGAACGCCTCGTTGATCTCGACGATGTGCAGCTCGTCGTTCGGCGAGAGCGCGTTCAGGATGCTCTTCGTGAAGGGACCGGTGCCCGGTCCGACTTCGAGCAGGCGCTTCGGCCTGCGCGAGCGGCGCAGCGATCGCGTCATCACCCGAGCGAGTAACGGAGAACTCGGCCAGACGGAGCCGGTGTGGTGAATATCTCGAAGCGCTTGTTTGACGAAGGCAAGCATCACGGAACAGATCAAGTGGCCGCGAACGTGGGGTCGAAGCGTACCAGCGTGGAGCGCGAATCGGCTCGTCAGAGCGCGGGCACGAACGAATCGTTCGGACGAAGTTCAAGGCAGAAACCGGCGAATACCTCGGAGATTTGCCGCAGGTCTTTCAGGCTCGCCATCTCGACGGTCGTGTGCATGTAGCGAAGCGGCAGGCTCAGGAGCCCGCAGGGGATGCCGCCGCGCATGAGGAAGATCGCGTCGGTGTCGGTGCCGCTCGAGCCTGGCGTGGCCGAGCGCTGCACGGTGATCGTCTGTCGTTCCGCGGCGCGAAGCAGTCGCGCCACGACGTCGGGATGCATCTCCGCGCCGATGGCGATTTTCGGACCGCCGCCCAACTTGAAGAGCCCGTGCTGCTGAGGCGAAATCCCCGGGCTGTCCGTGGCGTGACCGACGTCCGTCACGAGACACACGTTCGGTCGGAGCGAGTGCGCGATCATCGCGGCGCCGTGGAGCCCGATCTCTTCCTGCACCGTCGAGACCGCGACGACGCGGACGGCAAGCTCGGGCTTCTTCTCGTGGCACAGTCTCAACGTTTCAGCCGCCGCGAACGTGCCGATGCGGTTGTCGAGCGCGCGGGCGATGATGACGTCGTCGGTGAGGCGCTGGAACGAGTCGCAGAAGACACCGGGGTCGCCGATATTCAGGCGCTTCTTCGCGCTATCCCCGTCGGTCGCGCCGATGTCGATGAAGAGCTCGTGGAGCTTGCGAATCTTCGGGTCGCCCGACTTGTCCTGGAGATGGATGGCGGTCGCGCCGATCACGCCGAACACCTCTCCGACGCCCGGCACGCTCGACTTGAATCGCAGCCGCTTGCCGACGATCGAGGTCACGTCGATCCCGCCGATCGCGCGGCAGTAGACGAAGCCCTTGTCGTCGATGTGATTCACCATCAGGCCGATCTCGTCGGCGTGGCCGCAGACGGCAACGGTGAGCGTCTTCGCTGGGTCGTAGCCCTGCGGTTCGAGGCTCGCGAAGCAGTTGCCGTAGGCGTCGTTCCACACGCGGGTCGCGAAGGGCCGCACGTAGTCGAGCCAGCGCTTCTGGCCGGCGTGTTCGTGGCCCGAGGGACTCGGCGTTTCAAGGAGCGAGGTCAGGAACGACAAAGAAGCATCGCGCATGGGCTCCGATCATAAGGAACCGATGCGCGATGCTTGATGTCTCGGACGGGCGGGTCAGCTTGCCTGGCGCTGCTGGAAGTCTTGGAGGCCGTCGTTCGAGCCCGGGCGCTTGGCCTTCGCCTTGAGGCGCGGCGGTTGCGGAGATCCGTTCGGGCCGTTGCCGTTCGAACTCACCGGTCGGTTGAAGCCGGGGCCTGGCGCCCCGCTTCCGGCGCCGTTGTGCGATCCGTTCGTGCCATGCGAGCCTTGGCCGCCGGTCGGTCGGTTGCCGGACCCGTTGGCGGGACCGTTGGGTGACCCTTGCGGTCGCACCGGCGACGCGGGGAAGGGATGCGACGGACGGAGATTCGACTCCGGCGCCGACGGGGATCCTTGCGTTGCCGAGCGCGGATCTGCGGGCGAGCCTTCGCGGCGACCGCGAGCATCCTCGATCGAGCGATCCATTCGCTGAAGCAGCGATCGGATCTGGTCCATGTTCTTGAGCGGCCTGCTCATGCAGATCCTCCGAGTCCGGCGCGCGAGCCCGACGCGGGCACACGACGATCCAGGCGGTCTGCGTTATCGGCAGGCACTTTGGTCGACTTCGGTCGAGTTCGTCTCTTGGCGCGACACATGACGACTAACCCGCGCACGCGGCAGCACGACCCACGCGACCGTCTCGCGTGACCTCGTTTCGCCGCATGCGTTCGAGCGGCGTCCGAGCCGTGGCTTTCCGGTATAAGGGGTCCCCCCTCTCGGAGACCCGACAGACATGAACGCACGCTTCTCTGTGGTGCCATTCGTTCTATCCGTGGCCGGCTCGCTGTTTTTCTCCTCACTTTCGGCATCTGCGGCCATCGTCGACCTGCCGCGGCATCCGGCCCTGAGTCCGAATGGCCAGGAGATCACGTTCACGTGGCGTGGCGACGTCTGGAAGGTGCCCTTCGGAGGTGGCCAAGCCACGCGGCTCACGACGCACCCGGCCGCCGATCTGCGCACCGCGTGGAACGGCGACGGCTCGCTCATCGCGTTTGAGAGTGAACGCGACGGCTTCCGCAATCTCTTCGTGATGCGTCCGGACGGCACGGGCATCGAGCAAGTCACCCAGCTTGACACCCCCCAGTCGCTCGTGGCCTTCGGCGCCGGGCCTAACGGCACGCCGGTACTGACCTTCGATGCCGCGATCGAGAACGACCTCTACCGCTCCGCCCGCCCCTACGCGGTCGCGTTGAGCGGCGGCACGCCGTTCCGTGTGCACGACGCCTTCGGCACGAACGCGCAGTATTCGCGCGACGGCTCGAAGGTCCTCTTCGAGCGCGGCGGCTCGGCCTGGTCGCGACGGCACTACCGCGGCCCCGATGCCCGCGATGTCTGGCTCTTCGACGTGAAGTCCGGCGCGTTCACGCGGCTCACCGACTGGGCCGGCAACGACGGACTCGCGCGGTGGGCCGGAGACGACGCGTTCGTCTTCCTCTCCGATCGCGAAGACAACTGCGTCAACCTCTATCTCCAGAAGCTCGCGCCGGGATCGCAGCCGGTTCGGCTCACGAACTTCAAGGACACCGACGTGCAGGCGGTCAGCGTTTCAGCTGACGGCAAGCGCGCCGTCGTCAGCAACTGGGACGCGCTCTACTCCGTCGATCTCACGAGCGGAAAGCCCAACGCGACAAAGCTCTCGATCACCGCGAACGACGACGGCCTCGACGACATGACGCGCAAGGCGATCGGTCGCGAGATCTCGGAAGCCGCGCTCTCTCCGGACGGCGCGACGCTTGCGGTCGTTGCCTACGGCGACGTGTGGGTGAAGGGCACGGCCGACAAGAGCGTGCCGCGCCGCGTGACCGACGGCGTCGGCCGCGAGCGCGACATCGCGTGGAGCGCGGACGGGCTCACGCTGTACTTCGTGTCCGACCGTGACGACAACGAGTCGATCTACGCCGCGAAGGTCGACAAGACGCGCGACGAGATCCGCAAGCGCACCGAGGAGCGGCTGAGCCCGCCGAAGCCGGCGCCAGAACCAAAGCCAGAACCAAAGCCAGAATCGAAGCCGGACCCCGCGCCCGCCGATCCGGCTGCAACGCCGAGTGCCAAGCCGGCGGAGCCCGCCGCCGACAAGCCCGCCGAGCCGCCCGCCGAGAAGGCCGACGGCGAGAAGAAGGCTGCAACGGAGAAGGACAAGGCGAAGGAGAAGAAGAAGGACCCCGCGCTCGATCCCGCGCGCTGGGCAGACGCGATCACCTTCACGATCGAGCCATTCCTGCACGAGGCGACGCTCGACACGCGGCCGACGCCGTCCCCGGACGGCAAGTCGATGGCGTTTCGCCGCGGCAACGGCGACATCATGGTGCTCGACTTGGCGACGAGGTCGGCGCGCCCGCTCGTGAAGGGTTTCGACGCCGACGTCGAGTTCCGCTGGAGCCCCGACTCGAAGCTCATCGCCTACGCGATGGACGACCGCAACTTCAACTCGGACATCTGGCTGATTCCGGCCGACGGCAGCGAGCCGGCGCGCAACATCACCCGACACCCCGACTCCGACCGCTCTCCGCGTTTCAGCGCCGACGGGAAGATCCTCGCGTTCATCTCCGAGCGCACGAACGAGGAGTTCGACGTGTGGTGCGTCTTCCTCGAGAAGGACCTCGAGTCGCTCCAAGGCAAGGATCTCGAGCAGTACTACAAGGACGCCGCCGAAGCCGCGAAGAAGCGGAAGCCGGTGGAGCCGGTCGCGGCCGCCAAGCCCGACGAGAAGCCCGCCGAGAAGCCCGAGGAGAAGCCCGCCGAGAAGAAGGAGGGCGACGCCGTCGCCGCCGCCGACACTGCAACGGAGAAACCGAAGGAGGACGCGAAGCCGGCGTCGCCCTTCGGCGACCTCGACCTCGACGATGCGTACCTCCGGGTGCGCCGCGTCACCGCGTTGCCGGGCAACGAGACGAACATCGAGATCCTGCCTTCGGGCGAGAAGATCGTGTTCGTCGGCGCCGACGGCAAGGAGTCGGGACTCTTCGCGATCAAGAATGACGGCACCGGCCAACAGCGGCTCGCGGCCGGCGGAAGCGTGCAAGGCCTGAACTTCGCGGGCGACCGCGTGGTCCTCGTGCAGGGCGGCAGCGCGTCGAGCGTCGGCGCGTCGGGCGGCGACGCGAAGGCCTACGACGTGAGCGACACGATCGACGTCGACCTCGCGGTCCTCAACGAGCAGAAGTTCCGCGAGGCGATGCGCGTCCTCGGATCGCAGTTCTATCACCCGACGATGAAGGGCCTCGACTGGGAAGGGATGACCGAGCGATACCTCGAACTCGCGAAGCGCGCCCGCACGTCGGACGAGTTCGACTGGATCGCGAATCGTCAGCTCGGCGAGCTGAACGCGTCGCACCTCGGCATCCGCTCGCCCGACGCGACGTCGCCGCTTCGTCGCCCGCAAGGTCGACTCGGAACGCGCACCAAGCCGGTCGACGGCGGGTTCGAAGTCACGGAGATCATCGACTTCTCGCCGGCCGCGCTCGCGAAGCAGCCGATTCTCGTCGGCGACGTCATCACCGCGATCGACTTCGAGCCGTTCGGCGCCGGCGACGTCCTCGAGACGCGCCTCGCGGGCAAGATCGGCAAGGAGGTCGTCGTGTCGGTGCGCCGCGCGCGGCCCGATGGCGATCCGCTCCTTCTCGACATCCTCATCGTGCCCGTGTCGTCGATGGAGCTCGGTCGGCTCGCCTACGCGCACACCACGTTGCGGAACCGAAAGCTCGTCGACGAATGGTCGAACGGCCAGCTCGGCTACATCCATATCCGCGGCATGGATCAGTCGTCGCTCGACGACTTCGAACGCGATCTCTTCGCGAGCGCCGAAGGCAAGAAGGGCCTCCTGATCGACGTCCGCAACAACGGCGGCGGCTCGACCGCGGACCTTCTCCTCTCGTCGATCATGGTCCGTCCGCACGCGTACACCGTTCCGCGCGGCGGCGACGAGAGCTGGAAGGACGGCTATCCGCAGGATCGCCTGTACATCCAGCGCTACACGCTCCCGATCAACATGCTCTGCAACGAGAAGAGCTTCTCGAACGCGGAGATCATCTCGCACGCGTTCAAGACGCTCGGCCGCGGCACGCTCGTCGGCCAGCAGACGTACGGTGGCGTGATCTCGACCGGCGGCACGTCGCTCCTCGACGGAACGACGGTCCGCCTGCCGTTCCGCGGCTGGTACTTGCCCGACGGGCGCGACATGGAGAATAACGGCGCGATGCCCGATCTCGTCGTGCCGCAGACGCCCGAGGACGAGTCGAGGAATAGCGACGCGCAGCTCAAGGCCGCCGTCGACGATCTCCTGAAGCGACTTCCGTAACCGCATCGACCGCGGTCATGATCGACGCGCGGCGCGCGGCCTCACGGTCAGCGCGCCGCGCTTTCCTGCGCCGTCAGCATGAGCCATTGGCCCATCGCGCGGCGATCGTCCTTCGACCAGCGCGCGTCGTACATGTGCTGGTGCAACGGCGCCCACAGTTCGGACTTCCGTGCGTCGAGCTTCCAATACGTCGCGCGCTCGCTCTCGGAGATCGTGCCGGCCGCGAACTTCTCGTCGAGCGGGCGCATCTCGCGCATGACCGCAAGGTACGGCTCCGCGAGCGAGCGAAACGCGGAGAAGCGAGGATCGGCGATCGTTCGCTTCGCGTCCTCGAGAACGACCTTGTTGCGGGCTTGGCGAGTCTCGGGCGTGGACGGCACGGCGGCGGGGGCCTCGGCGACGGCAGGCGACGCGCTCGACGCGCCCCCCGTTGCCGGCGCGGCGACGCGCTCACTCGACGTTGCAGCCTCGGTCCCAGTCGGCTTCGCCGTCGGCGCCGCGGGCGCGGAGGCCGGCGCTGCGGTGGCGGTCGTCGGGGTCGGCGCCGGCGCGTTCGAGTCGCCGCCGCCGCCGCATGAGGCACAGGCGGCCGCGAGCGCGATCAACGTTGCAGCCGCCGCTCTCACCAGTCGATTCCCGGGAAGAGATGCATCACGATCCAGTCGTAGTCGGGCGTCTCGAAGAAGATGTTGTTCGCCGGCAGGGTGAAGTAGTAGTCGACGTCCTGCGGCGCCGACACGTATCGGAACGGCTCGACGTGACCGTCGGCGAACGAGAAGTTGAAGGCGCGGGGATTCCAGTTGCAGAGCTTGTCGACCCAGATGTAGCTGTCGTTCCCCATCACGCCCCAGCTGTTGATGTTGTAGCCGCGGTGGTCGTACTCCACGACGCACGCGATCGTCTCGGCGGGTCGGATGAGCCGCGCGAGGCCGTTGACTAACTTTCCGGGCGGACCGGCCCACTGGTAGCCGACGCTGTCCGAGAGGAAGCCGCTGAACGAGTAGCTGCGGATGCGCTGTGCGACGGTGAGCGGATCGCTCGGCGACTTGTACGCGCGCAAGTCTCCGACGTATGGCCAGAGCGAGCCCTTCGTCACGCCGGCTTCCTTCTCGAAGCCGCCGGCATTCAGGTTCACGTTCGCCTGGTCCCAGTCGTGCTTGTGGTCCCCGGTGTCGGTGCCGGGGAATCGGCCGCCGCTATCGGTCGCGTACGCGAAGAACGCGAGCGTCAGCGATCGCTCGTTCTGGAGGCAGAGGACATTGCGGGCGCTCTCGCGCGACCATCGGCCGACGACAAAGACGAGCGAGACGATGACGACGATGATGGCGAGGGTCGCCAGCAGTTCGATGAGCGTGAAGGCCCGCGGCACGCGCAGCCCCGCACGATCGGTCCCACGATGCGAATGCATGGTTCGAAAGTAGCCGATCTTTGCGGTCGGTCCCAGCCCGGACTTCGACTTTCGTGACGCACGACGACGCGGACCGGGAGAGAATGCCCGACCCGAAGCTTCGCCTCTTCCCACCCCCGACCTCTCCATGTCCTCGCACTTCTTCCATTGGCGCCCGCACCCGTGGCACGGCCTCCTTCCGGGCGACAACCCGCCGGCGCTCGTCACGGCGTTCATCGAGATCACGCCGTTCGATCTCGTGAAGTACGAGGTCCACAAGCAGACGGGCTATCTCAAGGTCGATCGTCCGCAGCGGACGAGTTCGACGCCGCCCGCGCTCTACGGCTTCATCCCGCGCACGTTCTGCGGCGAGCGCGTGCGCGATCTCTGCCCCGGCTGCGAGCGAGCCGACGGCGATCCCCTCGACATCTGCGTCCTCAGCGAGCGCCCGATCAATCGCGGCGAAGTGCTGCTCGACGCGCGCGTCGTCGGCGGACTGCAGATGGTCGACGGCGGCGAGGCGGACGACAAGATCATCGGCGTCCTCAAGAACGATCCCGTGTGGGGCAGCGCGAGCGACATTTCCGACATCCCGTCGGCCTTCGTCGAGCGCCTGCAACACTACTTCTCGACGTACAAGCTGAAGCCCGGCGAGCCGCCGCATGCGGTCATCCGCGCGATCTACAACCGCGAGCACGCGTTCCGAGTGGTCCGCGCGGCGCTCGCGGACTACGACGAGACCTACGGCGACGCGTTCACGACCGGGCGCAACGACTTCACGCCGCTCGACTGAGGCTCGCGGCCCGGATCACTTGCTCGCGGCGTCGGAACTCGTCGTTGCAGGCGGCGATTCCGCAGACTGGTCGCGGAGCTTCTTGCCGGCCGCGGCGATGGAGTCGTAGATCGACGCAAGGAGACCGACGAGCGGGAACTTGCTCGTGGGCTGATTGGACGGCGGCGGCGGCAACGCGGACTGTCCCTTCGCCGGCGCGGCCTGGATGCGCGCCGCGCGGTTGGCGTTCGCCTGGAACGGGCTCGGGCCGAGGCGTCGAAGGATCGCGTGCGGAACGTGCTCGTCGCCGGCGGCCTCGTCGACTTCGATGAGTCGGCGGCCGGGCTTCCAGAAGTCCTGCAGGCAGCGTTCGACGGGCGCCGGTGCGGCCGCGGTTTCGGCAGCGGGGGGCGTCGAGTGGGCGCGTGAGACGCCGCGGGTGGCGATGGTACGCGCCTCTTGCAAGCGCTCGAGCAGGCGCTGGCCGTCGAGGCCGCGCAGCGTGAAGGAGAGAAGGGGATCCGCTTCGACGCGCTCCGCAACGAGGAGCCACGCAACGCCGACATGCTTGCACGGCAGGCCGCCGAGCTCCGCGTGCAACGCGCAGGTGCACGAGTGGACGAGCCGATCCTCGCTCTCATGCACGAGGCAACCGCCGAGCCCTCGGAAGAGGAGCTCGATCGTCTGCGGCAATTCGCCCGACAGGAGCTTCGCGCTCCAGATCGCTTCGGCCGCCATCGTCGCGACGACGCGATCCCATTCGGCGGGCGTGAGCTGCGCGACTTCGATGCGCACGCGATACGGCCGCGGCGCACGACCTTGCACGACCGCCTCGACGAGTCCGGGCGTGATCGAGATCGACGCCGTCTGACCCGCGCGGGCGTAGTCGAGCGCCTCATTGAAGTGCTCCGTCGCGAGGCGGCCGAGGAGAAGCTTCGACCACGCGCTCGACGGCCAGGGGAGGTTGTCGGCGCCGTCCTTGCGGCGCAGGCGCACGCCGTTCTTGATGCGGCGCGGGCCGTCGTTGCGCCGCTGCGAGCGCGGGCTCGGTCCAGGGCCTGACGCGGTCGGCGGCGCGGTGCCGTTCGCCGGCGTCGCTCCGTTCGCGGATTCCGATGGTTGCGCCGGAAGTTGCGTCATGCCGGTTCCTCCATCGAGGTGCGCCGCAAGGTGAGCAGGTCGCGCAACTGGTGCGTCGAGAGTTCGGTGAGCCACGACTCGCCGGAGCCGATGATCTGCGCCGCGAGCTCCGTCTTCTGCTCGATCATCTGGTCGATGCGCTCCTCGAGCGTGCCGGCCGAGATCATCTTGTGCACGTTCACGGTGCGCTTCTGGCCGATGCGGAATGCACGGTCTGTCGCCTGATTCTCGACGGCCGGGTTCCACCAACGGTCGTAGTGGAAGACGTGGTTCGCGGCCGTGAGATTGAGGCCGACGCCGCCGGCCTTGAGGCTCAGGACGAAGATCGGCGCGGTGGGATCCTCCGACTGGAAGCGATCGACGAGCTGCTCGCGACGCCCCTGCGGCGTGCCGCCGTGGAGGAAGAGCGCCTCGGTGTCGAGCTCGCGCCGGATCATCGACACGAGGAGATGTCCCATCTGCCGGTACTGCGTGAAGATGAGGACGCGATCGCCGGCCGCGAGGATCTCCTCGAGCATGTCGATGAGGCGCGTGGCCTTGCCCGATCGCGCCGAGAGCGGCGTGGCGGTGTTGGTGTCCGCCTCTGCGAGCGGCGTGATGGCGGAATCGTCGCCGTCGGAATCGCCGCCACTCGTCGTTGCAGCTTCGACCTTCGCCGGATCGGGCGCGTTCGCCGACTCCTTGAGGAAGTGTGCCGGGTGGTTGCAGATCTGCTTGAGCTTGACGAGCGCCGAGAGGACGAGGCCGCGGCGGCGGATGCCTTCGGCCATGTCGACGCGCTGCAGCATGTCGTTCACGACCGAGTCGTAGAGCTGCGCCTGCTCCGGCGTGAGCGGCACGGACTGCCGCGACTCGACGAGCGGCGGAAGGTCGGTGATGACCGTCGGATCGGTCTTCAGGCGGCGCAGCACGAACGGACGCACGAGCGAACGCAGTCGATCGGCCTGTCGGCGATCGCGGTGCCGCTCGATCGGCACGGCGAAGCGTCGACGGAAGTCCGCCTGCGCGCCGAGGTATCCCGGCGAGCAGAACTCCATGATCGACCAGAGTTCGCTGAGGCGGTTCTCGACCGGCGTGCCGGTGAGCGCGATGCGATGCGAGCACCGGAGCGAACGGATCGCGGCGGTCTGCTTCGTCGGCGGGTTCTTGATGTGTTGCGCCTCGTCGAGGACGACGCGCCGCCAGTGCACGCGCGAGAGCGACTCCTTGTCGCGGGTGACGAGCGCGTAGGTCGTGATCGCGACGTCGGACGCGAGCGCCGCCCGCTCGAACTGCTCGCCGGTGAGGCGCTCAAGGCCGTGATGCACCATCACCTTGAGCTCGGGCGCGAAGCGGCCGAGTTCGCGTGCCCAGTTGCCGACGACCGACATCGGTGCAACGAGGAGTGACGGGCCGACCTTGTCGGTGTGGCCTTCACGCTCGTGCTGGAGGAGCGCGATGAGCTGGATCGTCTTGCCGAGACCCATGTCGTCGGCGAGGCAGGCGCCGAGGCCGAACTTGTCGAGGAATGCGAGCCACGAGAGGCCGGCGAGCTGATACGGACGGAGCTGTCCGCGGAAGAGCTCGGGCTGCGTGATCATCGTGAGCTTCTCCGAGCCGACGCCGCTGCGGAGGAGTTCGGAGACCCAGCCGGTCGAATCGAGGCCCAAGATCGGCAGGCTTCCGGTCGCCCCCTCGAGGCCGTGCGCGAGGCGCAGCGCTTCGAGGAGCGTCATCTGGCCGCCCGGATGGTCGGCGAGGAACTTGCTCGCGCCCTGAAGATCTTCGGGCCGGATCTCGACCCAGCGCCCGTTCACCTTGAGAAGCGGCGAGCCGCTCGCGGCGAGATCGCGGAAGGCGTCGAGCGTCATCGGCTGTTCGCCGAGCGCGATCTGCCAGGTGTAGTTGACGAGGCTGTTGAGGCCGAGCTCGCTCTTCCGCGCGACGGCGCCGCTCGCCGATTGCGAGGCGAACGCGTCGGTCGGTTCGCTGTCGATGAGAAGCCGCGCGCCGAGGCGACTTCCGACCTGGCCCCACCAACTCGGGACGAGGACTTCGAAGCCCGCTTCCGCCAGAATCGGCCGGTATTCGCGGAGGAATTGGTACGCCTCCGACGTCGAGAGATCGAGGCCCACGGGCGCACTCTCGTCGAGCGCCTTCTCGATGCGCGGCCAGATGCGGCTCGCGCGGCCGAGTTCGCCGAGGAGGACATCGGACGCTTCCTCGCCGTCCTTGCCGAGCCCAGCGAGCAGGCCCTTGAGGGCGCTCGCGCCTTGCTCCCAAATCTGTTCCGCTTCGATGAAGACGGGCGGATCGTCGGTCGTGACGAGCTTGAAGCGCAGGCGCCACTTCGCGGCCATCGCGGCTTCGGGCGTCTCGTTCGCGAGTTCGGGCTCGCTCAGTTCGAGGCAGAGGCGCACGAGGCGACCTTCGCTCACGTCGTCGAGCTGCGCGATCCACGCCCGCGCGCCGCGCATCAGCGCGGTGTCGCTCGAGTTCTGGCCGCGCACCGCGTCTTCGCGATCGAGGAGGCCGCTGAGCCACGCGACGTGCGGATCGCCGACCGGATCGCGGTCCTCGATCGCTTCGGCATAACTCTCCGCCTGCAACACGGAGCGCACGAACGCATCGGTCATGCGCACGAGCGCCGACTCGAGGATCGTCCACGGCACGCCGCGGGCCTCGTCGTTGATGCAGCGGCACGCTGCAGGCATCGAGTCGAGGAGGGCCGCAAGCTGCTGCGAGGTCTTCTGGTCGGCGAGCCACGGCACCCACGCGGCCCGCACCGAACCCGCGCGTTCTTGCACGAGACTCGGGATGAATCGCTGGTCCGCGAGAAGGTCGGTGGCGACCCGCGCGACGGTCGTCCAGTAGGCGATGTCGTGCGCGAGCGCGATCGGCGTTGCAGCTCCGAGGGAACCCTCGTGTCGCGCGGCGTCGAGGTTGGCGAGAAGCGCGAGCGAGCGCTCGACGCGCACCGCGACGGCGGGCATCGAACACGCGGCGGGATAGGCCTCGAGGCGGGCGTCGTCGTCGAGGCCGATGAGGTCGGCGGCGCGATCGCTCGGAAGGGGCGCGGCGCTTGAGCCGTCCGGCGAACCGGGCGGAAGCCAGAAGGGAAGCGTGGCCGCAAGCGACGTCGACTCGCCGAAGTCGTCGGCGCTCGCAAGGCCGGCGCCGATGAGCGCGGCTTTCACCTCGTCGGCCGACGCGGCGAACGGGTGCGCCGGCGCGCCGTTCGACTGCCCATTGCCGTTATGCCCGTTCTCGTTCTCGGTGTCCTTCGCGCTCGCGCGCGTCGGAGATTGGAGCGCAACGCTCGCACGCGCCGCGTCGGTGTCCTCTGCCCAGCAGTGAAGTGCACCTTTGGTCCAGACGGCGTGAAGCACCAACATCAGCGGATCCGTGCCTCGCTCGGTGTCGCGTCGCGCGCCAGTCCGTCGGATGTGACGGGAGAGAACGCGGGCCAGTGATTGCGCCGGGACTCGAACCCGGGACCCGCTGGTTAAAAGCCAGCTGCTCTACCAACTGAGCTACGCAATCGTGACCAGTCCGAAAGCGGGATCCCGGACGATCGGGGTCCCGTGATGACAGATCGACGAGTCTACCCGAGGCTTCGATGCATCAACGCATGTTGGCGTCGCCAAATACCGATCTCGTCAGAGACCGCGCGATGGCGTCGATCGACCTTCGGCTGCAACGGCTCGTCCGCGCGTTCGCGGTCCCGCGCCGGCGGAGCCTGCGCCTCGCGCGCGGCAATTGCGAGAGGTTGACTGAAGGGGCCCGCAAGGTCGTCCGATAAGGGTCGCGCCCACCGGACTTTGCGCGCCGGCGCAACGTCGCCTTCGCCTCTCTGAGGATCGCCCCCAATGACTTCCCGCGCTTCGATTTCGCTCGTCCTTCTCGCTGGCGTTTCGCTCACTGCGTGCGAGACGTCGTCCCCGACGCATCACGGTTCGAGTGCCGGCGCCAACGGCTTGCAGTCGTCGACGCCCGTCGTCGCCGAACTTCCGCCGCCGCCCGTGAGCCTCGTCGAAGGCCGTGCGACGTATGGCGATCTCGAGGAGGCGAGCGGTGAATCGCACACGATGACCGTCGGCCTCTACGGCGAGGTCGATCCGAACTCGACGCCGCGCGCGGGGTCCGAAGGCGAGGGCAACCTTCGCCAGATCTCGTTCGCCCCCGAGGGCGGCGACTTCACCCCGGACATCGATCGTTCGGGCAGCTTCCTCGTGTACGCGTCGAAACAGCACAGCGAGCGCTTCGACCTTTACCGCAAGTCGATCGAGGGGCGCACCGTCACGCAGCTCACGGCCGACGAGTCCGACGACATCATGCCGGTGCTGAGTCCGGACGGGGCGAATCTCGCGTTCTCCTCGAATCGCAACGGCAACTGGGACGTCTTCGTGATGCCGGCGAGCGGCGGCCCGGCGACCCAGATGACCTTTGAGTCGGACGACGAGGTCCAACCGACCTGGTCGCCCGACGGGAAGCAGCTCGCCTTCGCCCGGATGAACAAGCGCACCTCGCGCTGGGAGATCTGGATGAGTAACGCGCTCGTGCCTTCGAGCGCGACCTACCTGACCGACGGCTTCCTGCCGCGCTGGTGCCCGGATCCCAAGCAGACGCCCGAGCGCTCGAAGCTCCTCTTCCAACGCGCCCGGCAGCAGGGGAGCCGGCTGTACAGCGTCTGGACGATCGACCTGATGGACGGCGAGGCGGCGAACCCGACCGAGATCGTGACCGCGCAAAACGCCGCGATCATTCAGCCGAATTGGTCGCCCGACGGCATGCAGATCGTCTTCACCACGGTGGTCGAGCCGGGGTCGCAGGGCAGTGAACTTCCCGAGCGGTCCGACCTGTGGGTCGTGAACGTCGACGGCACGGGTCGACGCATGCTGACCTCGGGGCCCTTCCGCAACATGCAGCCGGTCTGGGGACCGGACGCGAAGGTCTACTTCGTAAGTAACCGCTCGGGCATCGAGAACTTGTGGGCGGTCAGCGTGCGCGAAGGGGGCCACGGCGCCGTGCCGGGCGGCCACATGGCGAACGAGTCGAACGATGGCCACGGTTCGGAGAGCCACGTCGCCGAGGACGCGCAGGCGGCAGTGTTGGACGACGCCGGTGCCGCCGACGCCGGCGGCCACGACGCGGCCGCCGGCCCCGAGGCGACGCCGCCGAGCACCCAGCCGCACTGAGGCAGTGGCCAGACCACTGCGCACTGGCCAGACCACTGCGCGTGTCGGGCACCCTGGCCACACCCGTGCGCGTGACCGCGCACTGGCCAGACCACTGCGCGTGCCGGGCACCCTGGCCACACCCGTGCGCGTGACCGCGCACTGGCCAGACCACTGCGCACTGGCCAGACCACTGCGCACTGGCCAGACCACTGCGCGGGGCCGAACCGACGCCGGGGGTACGGGATTCTCTAGGGGACCAACGATCGCGAACGCGCACTGGACAGACCAGTGCGCGTTCGCCGATTGATGGA
>JAEUIT010000027.1 GCA_016795035.1 Phycisphaerae bacterium
GCGCGGAGAGCTTCTCCGCACGAACGGCGGGCGATGGCGGAGTTGACGCCGCGCGAGGCGCGCCGGCAAGAGTCTCGGGGCGGTGGCCCTCCCGGAGGCGTCGCACGAACGCTCGCACGGTTCTGTGCGCCGCGTCGGGCCGCGCCAAGGGCGTCGTCGAGGGCCTCGTCTGGGGCCTCCGTCGCGGGGCGGTCGACGAGGTTTCGCGGCGTTCTTTTCGCCTTTCTGGCCGGTCGTCGCCCTCAGTTTGCGCTTTCTCCAATGACGATGGTGGCGGCGAACGGCGCTCTGAAACGTCCACAGGGATCGCCCGCGCCATCCTCCTACCTCGTTCGACTTGGGGAGACCTTCGATGACCGCCCATCCGTACGCTCGTGCTGTTCCTGCGTCCGCGCGCCCACGTCTCTTTGTCGACATCGGGAAGCGCATCGCCGGTCGTGCCGTCGCGCTCGTGTCGGCTGCGTTCCTCGCGTCGGCGATCGTCGCACCGGCTGTCGCGTCGGCGGTCGCGTCAGACGCGTCGCCGGTCGAGGGCCTGTCGACAGCGGATTGGGCGAGCGTTCGCGCCGCGTACGACGCGAGCCGTCACCACGTCCGCCCCGCAGAGGGCGGCTTCGTCGCCCGAAACCCGGGGCAGGCGTGGCATACGCGCTTCGACGGCACATCGTTTCTCGTCACGCCGGACTCGCGCGCGTGGACGTGGGGGCTGCGTCTCGTGCGCTTCGGTCGAGGCGACGACACGCAGGACGTCCTCGCACCTACGGGACTCGCCGTCGACGGCGGACGGCTCGAGTACGACTGGTCGCCGGGGCTCACCGAGTGGTACGTCAACGATCGGCGCGGACTTGAGCACGGATTCACCGTGCATGAGCGCCCGCCGTCAACGGCCATGACTCCAGCCGACGAACGGCTGGCCTTCACGCTCGCGGTGCGCGGCGGCCTGACCCCGAGCGTCACCGACGACGGCCGCTCGGTGGCGTTTGTCGACGCGACCGGCGCGAGCCTCCTGACCTACAGCGGCCTCATCGCCTTCGACGCCGACGGCGTGCTCTTGCCGGCCGCATTCGAGGTCGGCGCGTCGATGGCTGCGGGCTCGGTTGAATCGATCGTCCTGCGCGTCGATGACCGACACGCTCGCTATCCGATCACGATCGATCCCATCGCGCAGCAGGGCTACTTCAAGGCATCCAATACTGGCATCGACGATCTCTTTGGCCTGTCCGTCGCGATCGACGGCGACACGCTCGTGGTGGGCGCGAGCGGCGAGTCCAGCAACGCCACCGGCGTCAATGGAAATCAGGCCGACAACAGCGCCGACGGGGCGGGTGCGGCATATGTCTTCGTCCGAAGCGGAACGGCGTGGGTGCAGCAGGCGTATCTGAAGGCGTCCAACACGAACGCCAACGACATCTTCGGTCGCAGCGTGGCGATCTCGGGCGACACCATCGTCGTCGGCGCCGACGGAGAAGACAGCAACGCGACCGGCGTGAACGGCAATCAGTCGGACAACAGCCTCACCAATCCCGGCGCGGCATACGTCTTCGTTCGCACCGGGACGACGTGGAGCCAGCAGGCGTATCTCAAGGCGTCGAACACCGGCCAGTTCGACTTCTTCGGGTTCTCCGTCGCCATCTCGGGCGAGACGATCGTCGTCGGCGCGATGGGCGAGGACAGCGCGGCCGACGGCATCAACGGAAACCAGGCCGACAACTCCGCCCTGACGGCGGGCGCGGCGTATGTGTTCGTGCGCTCGGGCACGACATGGTCGCAGCAGGCGTATCTGAAGGCGTCGAACTCGGAGGGGGGCGACAACTTCGGCGACTCGGTTTCGATCTCGGGCAACACGATCGTTGTCGGGGCGAACCTTGAGGACAGCGCGGCCACCGGCATCAACGGCAACCAGGCGAGCAACGCGGTCGGCGGATCCGGCGCCGCCTACGTCTTCGTTCGAAGCGGCACGGCGTGGACTCAGCAGGCGTACGTCAAGGCGTCGAACACCGGCGGCGCGGATCAGTTTGGCGCGAGCGTCGCGATCTCCGGCGACACGATGGTCGTGGGAGCGTTCTCGGAGGCGAGCGGTGCGACGGGCGTGAACGGGAACCAGGCCGACAACAGTGCGTCAGGTTCCGGCGCCGCGTACGTCTTCGTTCGCTCCGGAACGACGTGGTCGCAGCAGGCCTACCTGAAGGCATCGAATACCGACGCGGGCGACAGCTTCGGCGGCGAGGTCGCGATCTCGGGAGACATCGTGGTCGCGGGGGCGACGTGGGAGTCAAGTAACGCGGCGGGCGTCAACGGCAACCAGAGTGACGACAGCCTCTTCTCCGCGGGCGCGGCCTATGTCTTCGGGCGGACCGGCTCGACGTGGAGTCAGCTCGCGTACCTGAAGGCGTCGAATCCTGGAGCCCAGGACGGATTCGGCGGAGCGCTCGCGGTGTCGGGCGGCACTGTGATCGTGGGTGCGGCCAGCGAGGACAGTAACGCCACCGGCGTGAACGGCGTGCAAGGCAATAACGCCGCCTCCAGTGCGGGCGCGGCGTACCTCTTCTACATCCCGCCGTCCCTTGACTGCAACGGGAACGGGATTCCCGACGAGGCCGAACTCGCAGGCAACGACTGCAACAACAACGGGGTGCCAGACGACTGCGAGCCGGGCGTGACGTGTTGCCAAGGCGATCTCAACGGTGACGGCAAGATCGACGGCGCCGACCTGACGCTCCTTCTGAGCGCGTGGGGATTCTGTCCGTGATGGAGTGAGGCCGCGTCGTGCAGGGGCGCGCATCGCGCAGGGGTGTGGCCAGGGTGCGGGAGGGGGCGCAGGGGTCTGGCCACTCTGGGGCGCAGTGGTCTTTCCGGTTCCGAAGCGCGGGCGTCGCGCCGCGCAGCGGTGTGGCCAGTGCGCGGAAACAGTTCGCACGGGGGTCTGGCCACTTTGGGGTCTTGCAAGCGCGGGCGTCGCGCCGCGCAGTGGTGTGGCCAGTGCGCCGAAGGAGGGCCCGGTGGTCTGGCCAACGCGCCGAAGGCCGGGCTGGATCGAGACTTCCGACTTCAAGCGAAGCCGCAGTCTGGCTCGCCCGACTGGGGTCGCGCAGTGGTGTGGCCAGTGGGCGGAAACAGTTCGCGCAGGGGCCTGGCCACTCTGGGGCGCAGTGGTCTTGCCGGTGCCGGAGCGCGGGCGTCGCGTTGCGCAGTGGTGTGGCCAGTGCGCGGAAGGAGAGCTTGGTGGTCTGGCCAACGCGCGGAAAGCGGTGCTGGCCAGAGACTTCTGTCCTTAAGCGACGCCGCAAGCTGACTCGCCCGATTGGGGTCGCGCAGTGGTGTGGCCAGTGCCCTGAGTTCCAGGCCGCGCAGGGGTGTGGCCAGTGCGCCGAACGCGCGAGTGTCGCGCCGCGCAGTGGTGTGGCCAGTGCGCGACGGGGCCGAGGGTGCCTGCATCGGGGGTGCGCGCGCACGGGTATCGGTCGCGCAGTGGTGTGGCCAGTGCGCGAGAAGGGGCGAGGGTGCCTGCCAAGGCGGGGGCGGCGAGCGCAGTGGTCTGACCAGTGCGTCGAACGTGCGAGCGTCGCGCCGCGCAGGGGTGTGGCCAGTGCGCCGAAGGCGGGCTGGGCGAAGGCTGGCGTCGACGGGCGGCGCGGCTCTTGGCCCGGTGCCGATTCGCGCAGGGGTCTGGCCATGGCACCTGGCGGATTCGCGCAGGGGTCTGGCCATGGCACCGGGCGGGCCGCGCGTCGACAACATCGGCCCGACCGTTGCGTGCCGGGGAGCTCGCGAAACGGGCGACTCAGATCGGGGGCGGGTGTCGTACGCTTCCGACCCCCTGCGATCCTTCGTTCGCTCGGGCACGCATGAACACCATCCGCGAGATCTTCGAGTCGGCCCGCCGCACGGGCCGAGGTCTGGTTCTTCCGTTCTTCACGGCCGGCGACCCCGATCTTTCGACGACCGTGCGACTCCTCGACGCGGCCGCCGAGGTCGGTGTCGAGATCGCCGAGGTCGGCATTCCGTTCTCTGACCCGATCGCCGACGGCCCGATCATCGCCGAGTCCATGCACGAGGCGCTCGTTCGCGGCGTCACGCCGTCCGCCACCTTCGAAGCGCTCGCCGCGCGGCGCGATCCTGCACGACCCGCGACCGTCGCCATGGTCAGCATGTCGATCGTGCATCGAATGGGCGTCGACGCCTTCGTCGCGTCGGCCGCGCGGGCGCGTCTCGCCGGCCTCATCGTGCCCGACATCGATCTCACCGTTGCGGGTGAGCTGACCGCTCGATGCGACGCCGCCAACCTGGCGTGTGCGTACCTCGTGGCGCCGACGACTACCGGCGAGCGGCTTCGGCGCGTCGTGTCACAGTGCCGCGGCTTTGTCTATCTCCTCGCTCGCGCTGGCGTGACGGGCGAGAGCTCCGGTCTTCCCGAGATCGCAGGCCAAGTCGCCGCGATCCGCGCGATCGACTCCACGCTCCCGATCGCTGCGGGCTTCGGCATCGCGACCCCCGAACAAGTGCGGGCAGCGCTCGAACATGCAGACGGCGCGATCGTCGGAAGCGCCATCGTCCGACGCATCGGCGCCGAGCGTGCGGCTCACCGGGATCCGGTCCCTGCCGTTCGCGAGATGCTCGCGTCACTCGTCGCCGCAGGCGCGGCCCGCGGCGCTCGCGCCTGAGGCCGACCGAGGAACGGCGCGAGCTCGCGCGCCGCTACTGGCGGCGCGATCGCCGTCCGCGCGCGTCGAACTAGATTCAAGGTCGGGGTTCACTATCGGGGCCCAACATCGGGGTTCAACATCGGCGCTCAATATCGGCGCAGCACGCCGATGACGACGCCCTGAATCGAAACCTCCCGAACGATGATCGGCTTGAACTCGGGATTCGCGGGCTGGAGACGCACCGTGCCGTCCTTCTCGCGGAAGAGCGTCTTGAGGGTCGTCTCGCCGTTCGGAAGAAGCGCCACCACGCGCTCGCCGTTGCGGGCCGTGTCGCGCCGCTCGACGATCACGTAGTCGCCGTCGAAGATGCCCTCGTCCTTCATCGAGTCGCCGTCGACCTGCAACGCGAAGAGGTTGCCGCGCTGTCCGCGCTTCGGCCCGAAGATCTCTTCGAGACTGAGCTCGTCATCCTGCGCGAACTTCTCGATCGGGTAACCGGCCGCGATCTTGCCGACGAGCGGAAGACGCAAGCCCATGTGCTCGACAGCCTGATCGCGAGCGCTCGAGGCACCGCCCCGACCACGACCGGAGGACGCGCGCTCGGCTGACGAGGCGCTTCCCTCCGCCGATCCGGTCGTCGCGTACGGCTCGATGGAGCGAATCGCGTCCGCCTCGTCGACGTCGCCGATCGTCGCGCCCACGACACCCGGGACTCGGACGTCGTCCGGAATCGACAGCGCTCGCGCCTTGTTCGGCGCGCGCTCGAGCACGCCCTTGGCGATCAACGCCTCGGCATGCTCAAAGATCGTGACCTTGCTCACGCCGAGATGCGACGCGATCTCTTGCATCGTCGGCGAGACGCCAAAGCGATGTCGCCAGTCGCGAATGATCTGGAGAATGCGAAGTTGCTTGGGAGTGAGATTCATGGCGGGTACCGCGAGGGTCAAAGGTCTTCGAGGAAGTCGAGGCGTGGGCGGCCGCCGCGCGAGCGCGCGGCGACGCAACGGAGGACGTGGTTGAGGACGCGCTTGGAGACGTGATTGGGGCCGTGTTGGGGCGTCGCTTCTCATCGCCTCGTGGCGACGAGACACGCCCGGAGGAGGACAACGACGTCTCGCGCTCGCCGCGCGCCGAACGGCCGGCCGTGGTCCGAGGGCGCGACGGGCCGAACCCGCCGAAGAGCGGCGGACGCAGCGTTTCCATGGCTCGGCGCAACTCGAGTGAGACGGCGTCGACGCGATTGGCCGTCGCGTCGCGCGGCGCGGGCCGCGTCGGCAGTTCGGACGGCCCATCGGTGGGCGCAAAGCCGCCGGCGAAGGACGGCTTCGGGCTCCGGGCCATCGCGCCGCCGGGCATCGCTAACGTGGCGCGATCGGTGAGATCGGCGAGGCGGGCTGCGCTTCGATGCAAGAGATTGAGCGCGATCGCCGCGATCGCCGCGATCAGGGCAACCGCTGAGACGATCGCGCGAAGAGCGAACACCGCCGTGGTGCGCACGAGTCCCGTGAGCGAAACGAGGAACTCGAGCGACCACGACGGCCGGGTGGGTTCGGAGTGGGCTGCGATCGGGAAGACATCCGCAATCGCGCGAGCGTCGTCGGCGCCGCCTTCGATGGCGTACGAGTACGCGCCGCCTGGGCCCAGAAGGACGAGCGGCAGGGCAGCATCGGCGGAGACGTCTGCCGACGGCGGAGTGCTTGCCGTGGCAGGAGCGAGTTGGCGTCGAGAGTTCTGTCGCATGGTTCGCCTTTCGTCTCGCGAGGAGCGAGGCCCTGACCAGGTCTCCGCGGCGGCGGGCGCTCGCAACGGAACCTCGGGCGTTGCGACCGTCGCGGTGCGGGCGACGGATGCCGGACGCTCGAGCCCCGGAGTTCGGCGGCGGCTCGCGCCGGGCCGGACTGCGGGTCCAATCCCGCGAACACCATGCGGGCGTGGAGAGGTGATCGGATTCTGTTCGGTCCGACCATCAACTTTTGTTCGGGAGATGTTACCCGAACAGAATCCGCATGCAAGAAGAATTTCCGGACCTCGGACTCGCCGCTCGTCGGACCCGGTCGCCGGCGCCGCAACCACCTGCGTCTGTAAGGGCTTCGGGTGGGTGGCGCACCCGGAGCGCTTCCGGTAGCGTGCGACCCGATGCCCGCGCCTGCCTCCACGTTGACCTCCGCCCCCTCCGCGCCTCCGACGCCGATCGCCCATGCGGCGGCGGCCTTCGACTTCTGGCCGCTCGATCCCGCCTACACGTTCCTCAACCATGGCTCCTTCGGCAGCGTGCCGCATGTCCTCCGCGCGATGCAGGACCGGTACCGCGACGAGGTCGAGCGTCATCCGATCGAGGTCCTCGGCCGGCAATGCCGCGAGCGGCTGACGCGCGTCCGCGAGGAGGTCGCTCGATTCATCGGCGTCGACGCCCCAGGGCTCGGCCTCGTCACCAACGCGACCGAAGGCATCAACGCCGTGCTGCGCTCGCTCGAACTCCGTCCGGGCGACGTGCTCGTCACGACGGACCACGTCTACAACGCGGTGATTCAGACGATGCGCTACGTCGCCCGACGCGCCGGCGCCGAGGTGCGCATCGTGCCCATTCCGACGCCTGTCCGATCGCCGAAGGACATCGTCGCGGCCATCGCGTCGTCGATCGATGCCCGCACGCGCCTCGTGCTCGTCGATCACGTGACGTCGCCGACCGCCGTCGTGTTCCCAGCCGCCGAGATCGGCGCCGAGTGCGCGCGGCGCGGCGTGGAATTCCTCTGCGACGGCGCGCACGCGCCGAGCATGCTCGAACTCGACGTTTCCGCGTTGCAGGCGACGTACTACGCGGGCAACCTGCACAAGTGGACGTGCGCGCCGAAGGGATGCGGCTTCGTGTGGGCGAATGCCGACACGCGCGGACGCGTCCATCCTGCAACGGTGAGTCACTTCCTCGACAGCGGTTTCGACGCCGAGTTCGACTGGCAGGGCACGCGCGACATCTCCGCATGGCTGACCGTGCCCGACGCGATCGCCCTTTGGCGTTCGATCGGCGCGGCCGAGGTGCGGCGGCATAACCGCGATCTCGCCCGTTGGGCCGGACGCTTGCTGCGCGACCGCTGGCAAACCGAGCCGCTCGTCGAGCTCGACGATGCCGAGGCCGAGCCGCTCCTCGGATCGATGGTGGCGGTGACGCTGCCGGACGCCGTTCGCCGCGGCCACGAGTCGCCCGAGGCGTTGCAGGCGGCGCTGTACGCGACGCATCGCATCGAGATCCCGATCATCGCGTGGGCGGGGCGCTGGCACTGCCGGGCGTCGTGCCAGGTCTACAACCGGCCCGAGCACTACGAGCGGCTCGCGGCCGCGATCGAACGGTTGGGAGGCTGAGTTCCGGGGCTCAGGCTGGAGAGGCGCCGCGAATCGACCGATAGCCCTCCGGTGCGTCGGCCGACGATCGTTCTCACCGCCTTTGCCGCCGCGATGGCGATTGCCGTCGGGGTCGCGATCGTCGTCCCGTACGGACAGCGCGATCCGCTCGCCGCCGTCGCCGTCGGCGCGCCCGCGTCCGTCCTCCCGACGCCCGACTACGTCGCTCGCGACGCGGCCATGGACGTGCGGCTCGATGAGCGCAAGTCAGGCCTCCTCATCAAGCACCAACTGCTGCGCCTCGAGAAGGTGAGCCACGGCGATCCGTTGCGGCTGCGCGGCGACACCCTGATCTACACCGAATCGCCCGAACTGCGTCGGCGGCTCGACGACGTCCTCGACGGGCGCATTCCGCTCGATCGCGGACTCGAAGCGACGTTCGC
This sequence comes from Phycisphaerae bacterium, assembly GCA_016795035.1. GTDB lineage: Bacteria > Planctomycetota > Phycisphaerae > Phycisphaerales > SM1A02 > JAEUIT01. The sequence continues at coordinate 8,423 of JAEUIT010000027.1, forward strand.
CGTCGGCAAGCTCGCGCCCGCGACGATCATTCGGCTCGACCAGTCGGGCCGCGTGGAGAAGGTCGAGGACATCCGCGCCGCGTTCGTCGCGTTCACGATCGAGTGAACGTCAGACGTCCTCGTCGATCGCCTCGCGCTCGAGCGCCTTCGCCTTCTCGCGGCGGGCGAGCTCGTCGGCCTGGCCCTTCTTGAACGGGATGTACTCGTCGTTGAACCAGGCGTACCAGCGAGCCGGATCGAAGCCGAGATACTCGGTCGACTGGCCCCAATCGGCGCTCGTCATGTTGACGAGCGCGGTGTGCACCTCGGTGCGATAGGTGATGACGACCGCGTCGGTCACGCGCAGGAGGACGCCTTCGTTGATCACGCCGATGATCGGCTGAAACGCGCCGCTGTTGTCGCCCAAGACCGGCACGACGTTCGACACGTACGACATCTGCGTGCCGATCGCGATCCACGCCAGATCGCCCTTTCGTTCGATGCGGTCGCGGGTGGCCTGGGCGAAGATCAGGAGCGGAAGCGTCTCGATCGCGTTGAGGGTGCCGGCGAGCGCGCCCGCGCGGTTGACGACCATGTGGGTGTTCGAGCGAAGCGCGTTGTCGAGCACGCCTAACACTGCAGGTGTCGCGGGCTTTGTGATGCGCCGCGTGGCCTCGTGCCGGATGCGCTCGTCCTCGTCGTTGATCGCGATCCAGGCGAGCGCGGCCTGGCCGCCTTCGCCGAGCGACGAGAAGTGGTCGAGGACGCCGAGGACGATGTCGTCCGACTGCGTGCGCAGCATCTCGTACATCGGCACCATCGCCGACGGATTGGTGATCGTCTTGAGCTTGGCGATGCCTTCCGCGCGGCGGGCGCGCTGCGCCTCGGACGATCCTTGCTTCGTGAAGTACTGCTTGCGGATCGCCTCGATGACGTCGCGGTCGTCGGGCGTCGCCGAGAGAATCAGGTCGCCGCGATACTTCGGGTCGCTTCGGACGGCTGGAGGCACGGCGCCGGTGTTCGGAATGGCCGCAGGGATGCCGGTGACCGCGGTGCGGGCGGCAGGCGCGTCGGGAGCGGTCGGCGGCGCGGTCTCATTCCGTGCCGGCACCGGCGGGGGAGTCGTCGCGTCCGCCTGACCGAGCGACGCGGGAGAGACGAGGAGCGCGAGTCCGGTCGCGAACGCTGAGGCGAGTCCACTTGCTACGGGTCGACGCATCGGGGTATCTCCTGCGAGCCGACTATACGATCGGCATTCGATTTTGCTCCCGGAGAATTGTGCGATGTCCTCTCTTCCGCCCGGCGTTCCGATCTCGGTCCTCCAGCAACGCAACCCGCGACCCGTGTACGAACGACTCGGCGGCCCGGAGCCCTTCTGGCGGATCGCTCGCGCCTTCTACGGCCGCGTCGACCGCGATCCGGAGCCTGCGTTTCGCGGCATGTTTCCCGTCGACCTGACCGAGCCGATCCGCAACCAGGCCGAGTTCCTGATCCAGTACTTCGGCGGTCCGCAGACCTATTCGGAACGGAAGGGACACCCGCGGCTTCGCATGCGGCACGCCCCGTTTCCGATCGACCTCGCGGCCCGCAACCGCTGGGTGGCGCACATGAAGGCCGCGCTCGACGAGGCGGAGATCCCCGCCCCCGAGAAGGCCGAGATGACGGGGTACTTCGAGCACACCGCCACCTTCATGATGAATCGCGACGGCTGACGACGCGCGGCGCCGCCGGTCACGAGCCGGCGTTCGTCATCGCGGTCGACGCGTTGATCACGACGACGCCGCTCTGCCCGAGCTTCGCCGCGGCGCCGTCGGCGCTCCGGCGATCGGGAAAGCCGCCCATCTGGACGACGTAGAGGGTGGCTCCGTCGCTTCCGCGCTTCGTCGCGACGCGCGGCTCGCCGAGGCCCGCGCGGACGGCTGCAACGCGGAGTTCGCTCGCCCGCGACTGCGCTTTCGCACGGTCGCGGAAGGCGCCCGCCTGCAGCACGTACGGTCCGCTCGGAGCGGCCGGCGCGCCTGCGCCGGGAGACGGGTTCGATGCGGGCGGCGTGGGACGGCTCGTGCCCGCGCCGCCGTCGACGACGACCGTCGTCGGCACGTTGGCCAGGCGGAACTGCTCGTCGGCGGCGCGGGAGTCGCCGGCTTCCTTGTACGCGTTGGCGGCGGCGATCCGCGCCTTGCGCGCGTCGTCGCCCGAGAGCTTCTGCGCGGCGGCGGCGAACGACTTCGCGGCGTCGCGCGGCTTGGACTGCTTCAGCTGCGCGTTGCCGAGCATGACGCCGGCCTGCCCGGCGGTCCAAGCGTTCGCCGAGCGCGAGGCCTCGGTCAGCCAGCGGACCGCATCGTCGTAGTCGCCCATGCGGAAGGCGCTCATGCCCGCCATGTAGGCGGCGTCGTCGGCGTCCTTCGTGTTCTTCGCGCTCTCCGCGGCCGACTCGGCCTCCTTGCGCGCGGTGGCGAAGTCGTCCTTGTCGTAGGCGGCGACGGAGCGGTCGAGCTGTGCCCGGGCGTCGCCGGTGGCGCATCCGACAAGCGGCGCGACCGCAAGCGATGCAACGACGAGCGCGAGGCGGCAGCAACGGAGGGATGGTGACGGCGACATGCGCGTGGTGTGCCTAAGGTGGGCGGAGAAGGGAGGTGCGGTCGCGCCGAGTCGGGCGAAGGCGGACGCGGGGCGTATGCTACCCGCCGCGCCGCAAGGCTCGTCGCGCGAACGTCCCCCGCGAAACCCTTTCCTGCCCAACTCCCGACATGCATCTTCTCTCGGCGATCCGTCGGCAACTTCTCTTTCGCCCGCGGCACGTGTTCGTCGTCGATGACCGCAAGAGTTGGAGCGGCCTCGAGCTCCTCGCCGGAAGCTGGCACCTGGCCCGCGAGATCGAAAAGGCGACGAGCAAGCCGGCGGTGGCGGTGATGCTTCCGACCTCGGGCCTCTTCCCGCTGTCGATGCTCGCAACGTGGTCGCTCGGCCGCACCCTCGTCCCGATCAACTATCTCCTGTCGAAGCCGGACATGGAGCACGTCCTTCGCGACGCGGGCTGCGACACCGTCATCACCGTGCAGCCGATGCTCGACTTCGTCGGCGAGCTGCCCGCGGGCGTGCGCACGCTCAAGCTCGAGGACGTGCGCTTCAGCGGCGTCCCGTGGCCGAAACTCTCGAACCCGCTGCCCGAGTCGGAGGTGGCGGTCCTCCTGTACACCTCAGGGACGTCAGGCAAGCCGAAGGGCGTCATGCTCACCGGCTCGAACCTCTCGTCCAACGTGCAACAGGTGCGCGAGTGGGTCGACTTCGGGTCGCACGACGTCATGCTCGGCGTCCTTCCGCAATTCCACTCGTTCGGCCTCACCGTGCTGACGATCCTTCCGCTCGTGATCGGCGGCAAGGCGGTCTACACGGCGAAGTTCCTTCCGAAGAAGATCGTCGACCTCGCCCGCACCCACAAGCCGACCGCGTTCATCGCGATTCCCTCGATGTACAACGCGCTCCTCATGGTGAAGGACGGGAAGCCGACGGACTTCTCGTCGTTGCGGTTCGCGGTGAGCGGCGGCGAACCGCTTCCGCACGCCGTCACGCAAGGCTTTTTCGACAAGTACGGCGTGCGGCTCGCCGAAGGCTACGGCCTCACGGAGACGAGCCCGGTCACGAACTGGTGCCGGCCGTTCGAGTATCGCGAGCGCGCGGTCGGGAAGCCGCTGCCCCGGCTCGATCAGCGCATCGTCGCCCCGGACGGCCGCATCCTCGGCAAGAACGAGGACGGCGAGATCCGGATGAAGGGCCCGAACGTCATGAAGGGCTACCGCAACTTGCCCGAGGAGACGGCGGCGGCGTTCGACGAGCACGGGTACTTCCGCACCGGCGACATGGGGCGTTTCGACGACGACGGCTTCCTGTACATCACGGGCCGCATCAAGGAGATGCTCATCATCGCCGGCGAGAACGTCTTCCCGCGCGAGATCGAGGAAGTGCTGAACGCGCATCCGAGCGTGAAGGACTCGGCCGTGATCGGCGCGTCCGACGGAAGTCGCGGCGAGGTGCCGCTCGCATTCGTCGAGCTCGTCGACGGCGCCGCCTTCGACGAGACCTCGCTGCGATCGTTCTGCCGCGAGCGTTTGGCGCAATTCAAGGTGCCGCGCGAGATCCGCCACATGGAAGCGCTTCCGCGCAACGCCACCGGCAAGATCGTGCGCCGCCAGCTGAAGCCCTGACCGGGTTACGGACAGTTGCCCCAGGCACCGAGGAGGATGCCGAGATCGGTCGGACCGACCGAGCCGTTGCCATCGAGGTCGGCGGCGCCGGTGCCGCCCCAGGCACCTAACAGAATGCCGAGGTCGGTCGGGCCGACGTTGCCGTTGCCGTCGAGGTCCGCGACGCACGGCGGCGGACACGCCGGGCCGCTCGTCACGAACGAGATCGTCAGCGTGCCTTCGCCGTAGTCGCCGCCGATACGGATGAGGTAGGTCACACCGCAGTCGACGCCGACTTGCACGCGCGACGCAAAGCTCGGCAGGCAGGCCCCGCTCGCGTCGTCGTCGCAGGAGAGAAGCGTCATGTTGGCGCAGCCGTTCGAGCCGGCCTTGTAGACCGCCATCGCCGAGTCGAACGTGAGGGCGGCGCCGCAGGTCGTGAAGGAGACGACCGCGTCCTTCGCGGGCGTGTAGCGGAACCAGATGTCCTTGGTGTTGACGTCGACGCCCTCGTTGCAGACCGCGGGCACGGTCGGGCCGCTCGCCGTCGCGGCGAACGTCGTGAAGGGCGTGGAGCCCTCGGTGACGACCGTCGCGTTCTCGCAGAAGTCGTTTGCCGGCGGCGGAGCGCACAGCGAGATCGCGGTCTGCACGCAGGTGTCGTCCCACTGGAGCGAGCAGCAGAGCGGCTCGATCGCGCAGGTCTCCTGGCAGCACTCGACGTCGTTGCAGCCGACGCCCTTATGGAAGACGAAGCAGTCGCCGGCGTCGGGGTTGCACGGCTCGGCGCACTCGCTGTCGTTGCAGAGGACGCGCACGACGTACTGGTTCGCCGACGAGCAGGAGAGGCCCTGCGCGGACGGGATCGGGAACGAGCCCGGCGCGACGACGAGCCAGTAGTTGCCCGGGGCGATACACGCGGGCTCGCTGACGACATCGAAGCAGAGGTTGCTCTGGACGTGGACCGACGCGCTGCCGAGCGGCGGACATCCCACCGAGGGGACGAGGGTCGCGAAGCCGTCGAACGCGCTTTGGAGCGACAGCCGCACGCCTGCAACGCCGTCTCCGTTCGAGTCGACGATCGTGATGGCGTAGACGTCGACGTCGGGCTTGAAGGTCGGCGTCGTGAGCTGCGTCACGCGGCCGCAGATCGGCGTGCCGCAGACGGTCGTCTGGAGGACCGGGTTCGGCGACGGGTAATAGCAGGGGTCGTTCTTGTCCTCGTCGCACGCCTCGTTCTCGGTGATCGCCCCCGCCGGGCAGGTGGGCGTGCAGAAACCCACGCAGTTCGTGTTGGCGAGGCCCGCACAGATGAGGTCCCAGGTGTTCTCGCAGCAGGTCGGCGAGACGATGCAGATCGCCTCGCAGCACTCGAGGTCGTCGCAGGCGGGATTGCCGTGGGGCTTGAAGCAGCTCCCGGCGCCCGGATCGCCGCAGGTGAAGGTGCCGGTCGCCTCGCAGTTCAGGCTGGCCGAGAAGGCGCACGCGGTGTCCCACCGGACGTTGCAGCAGAAGTCGTCGAGCTGGCACACGGTCGTGCAGCACTCGACGTCGTCGCAGGCGGGCGTGTCGTGGGTGACGAAGCAGTCGAGGCTGGCGGTCGCGCCGCAGAGGCCGACGCACGATTGGTCCGCGGTGAGGGCGCAGTCCTCGTCCCAGGCGACGTCGCAGCAGAGCGGGTTCGCGGCGCAGACGAGCGTGCAGCAGTCGACGTCGTCGCAGCCGACGCCTTGGTGGGTCACGAGGCAGTTGCCGGACGCGGCGGAGCAGACGTCGCCCTTCGCCGCGCTCGCGACAAGGAGGGGGGTGCCGGCCGCGGCCGCAAGGAGGACGGCGAGCGAGGTGAAGCGTTCGAGGGTGGCCAGGCGCATGAAGGGCAAACGTGGGTTCGTGAAGGAGAAAAGGGGCCCGACACCGCGGCCCCGTTGACTGAATGTACGAGGCGATCGGAGTCGGGGACGGAGCAATCTTCCGCCTTCGTTGTCGAGCGCCGACGTGCGTGTGACGCGCAGAAGAAAGCCCCCCTGGCCAGCGTGGGCCAGGGGGGCTTCGAGTCTTTCGCGGTAGCCGTCCGCAGTCGATCGGGCGTTGACCGCACGAGCGGCCTGCCTGGACTACCGACCGAGGCAGTCCGCCTTAGTCGCAGTTGCCCCACGCGCCCAAGAGGAGCGCGAGGTCTTCCGGACCGACGGTGCCGTTGTTGTTGAGATCCGCCGGACCACCAGCGTTGCCCCAGGCGCCGAGGAGGACACCGAGGTCCGCCGCGTCAACCGCGTTGTCGCCGGTGAGTTCGCCGAAGCACGGCGACGGGCAGGTGCCGACCTGCGTCAAGGTGACCGTGCCGGTGCCGAAGCCGGTCTGGCTGTAGGCACCGACCGAGACCTTGTACGTCGTGCCGCAGACGGCCGCGAACGTGACTCGGCTGGTCAGGCCGCAGCCCGAAGCGTCGTCGTTGCAGGCGATGGTCGTGCCGAGCGAGCAATCGCTGAAGACCGCGATACGGGTATCGAAGTTCGCAGCGTTGCAGGTCTCGATCGTGACGTCGCCGTCGCCGGTCGCGGTGTAGCTGAACCACACGTCGTTGTAGATGATGCTCGAGCTGAAGAAGGTGCACGCGCCCGGATCCATCTGGGTCGCGCCAGTCGCACCGATCGTCGAGAAGGCCGTCGGTCCGACCGAGATCGGCGAGGCATTATCGCACTCGTCGTTGCTCGGGCCACCGCCGCCACCACCGCAGTTGATGCTGATCGTGCCGCTGCCTGCGGCCGCGAAGCCGCCGACGCGGAGGAAGTACGTCTGACCTTCGACGACATCGGCGTCCATCGACGACGAGAAGCCGGGGCAGCCCGGGCCGTCGTCGTTGCAGGCGACGATCGAGAGGTTGTCGCAGGTGCCGCTGTAGAGCGCGAGACGGCTGTCGTAATCGACCGTACCGCAGGTCGAGAAGTTGGCCGTGCCCGTGCACGTGGCGGTGTACGTGAACCAGATGTCACGGACGAACGCCGTGCCGAAGCCCTTGTCGCAGGACGGATCGAGGTCCGGAGCGCTGGTCGTGGCGCCTTCGGTGGTGAAGGTCGTCTCGCCGTCCGCGATCGGAGTCGCACCGGCACATTCGTCGTTCAGCGGAGTGCAGCTCGAGCCGAGCGACGTCGTGAAGGTGTAGTTGTTGAGCGGGTCGTTTCCGCACGCCGGGAACGTGAAGTTCGCCAGCGCGATGAAGATCGTCGACTCGCCAGCCGGGAGGCACGCCGAGAGCGTCGCGCCGCAGCTCTGCGTCGCGTCGATCGCGTAGATGCGCGGCGGGCAATCGCCGCTCAGGATGCCGATCGTCACGTTCAGCGTGCTGTTCGCCGTGAGAGTGACGGTCGCGTCGCTCGCGAGGTTGATCTTGTACCAGTCGGTGTCGCGCGTGCTGTTCGCGGCCCAGAAGGTGCCGCAGACAGTCTGGCCGACTTCGATGTTCTCGAAGAGCGGTTCCACCGGAGCGCAGAGCTCGGGGCAGAGGCTCGCCGCTTCGCCAGCGCAGATCGCGTCCCACGCGACCGAGCAGCAGAACGAGTCGAACGAGCAGACCGCATCCTGGCAGGTCGGATCATCGCAGCCAACGCCGCCGTTGGCCGAGCAGCAGTTCGAGGCGGGGACCGTGTTGCAGCCACCGTTCGAATCCTCGCCGCAGGCTTCCTTCTCGACGTAGGCATTGGGCGGGCAGGTCACGTCGCAGCCCTGAACGGCCTGGACGCTGAGGGTGCCCGTGCCGCCGCCTTCACCGAAGCCGCCGACGCGGACCCAGTATTCGGTGCCGGCGTCGAGGGAGGTGAGGATCTTCGAGGTGAAGGCGCCGCAGCCGTCGCCGTCGTCGTTGCAGGCGAGGAGCGAGAGGTTGTCGCAGCCGCCCGAGTAGATGGCGAGACGCGTGTCGAAGTCCGCTTGGTCGCACGTCGAGATCTCGTAGAGGCTCGACGACGCGGCGGTGAACTTGTACCAGAGGTCATTGAAGATCGTGACCGAACCGAACGAGTCGCACTCGGCCGGCAGCGAGTCGCCGTCGGTGAAGGCGAGCGTCGAGTCGAACGCGGTCGAGCTCGGGTCGGTGATCTCGATCGCGCCGGTGCACGAGTCGTTCTCGGGGCCGGTGCAGGTCTCGCCCGTATCGATCAGCGAGAGCGAGTACTTCTTGCCGCCCTCGATGCCGCAGGGGAAGCCGTTGAAGGTCGCGGGAACGACGACCACGCGATAGGTGCCCGCGAGGAGGCACTTGTCCTCGATCGCGACGTCGCAGACGCCGCCGACGCCGATGCCGGTCGCGAGGAGCGACGCCGGGCAATCCGCGGTCGTGATGAAGACGTTCGTGAGGATCTCGCCGGTGACGCGCACGTCAACGACGCGATTCTCGGCGAGCGTGAACTCGTACCAGTCGGTGTCGCGCGTGCTGCCGTCGGCCCAGTAGTCGCCGCACACGATGTCGCCGAGGTCGATGAAGCTCACCGCGAAGCTCGGGTTGTTGCAGCCGCCGTTGATGTCGTCGCCGCAGAGTTCGCCCTCTTCGACGGTCGCCTTGGCGCAGTCGACGGTGCACGAACCGGCACCGCAGACTTCGCAGACGGTCGCGGCTTCACTGGCGCAGATCCCGTCCCATTCGACGGTGCAGCAGAAGGCGTCAAACGCACAGACCGCTTCGCAGCAGGTCGCGTCGTTACAGAAGGCAGAGCCGTTCGCGGTGCAGCAATCGCCGGCACCGGGATCACCACAGCTCTGTGCGAAGCTCTGCGTCGACACGGAGAGTGTCGCCGCCGCGAGCGTCGCGACGAAGGTCCATCGAGTCTTTCTCGTCACTTGCATGTCTCCCTTGGACAAACCACAAAAGGGGGGAGGGACGTCCGTGGCAAACCGTCAGCCCCGATCGCGGGGCCTTGCTCGGACCGACCCGAGTCTACAACGGGACCGCTGGGGCAAAAACGAAAAGTCGAAAGGTGGAGAATCCCGTCGCGACGGGCCTTGCGCGACGGTTCGCCGGCAACGCGGACCGGCGCTTCGGGTCGCCAATGGCGCCATCGCGGATGATCCTGTGGCAACTCTCGCAAGGGCCGATTATCGTCTTCCGCCCCTGCGTCGCGCGACGTAGGTCCGCCCCGTTTCACACGCGGCGTCTCGTCGGAACTCATCCCACACGTGCGGCGATCCGCGGACCTCCTGCCGGAGGTTTGTGCGGTCCGCGGCACCTTTCGCGGAAGGTTGGATATCCATGGCAGCTCGACTCGGCGACAAGGCTCCCCCGATCGCTCTTCCCCAGAAGCCCGGTGACGTCGTGGACGTCGGGGCGCTCTTTGGAAAGGAGAAGGTCGTCGTCCTCTTCTTCCCGCTCGCTTTCAGCTCGGTCTGCACCGCCGAGATGTGCCACTTCCGCGACAACTGGGCGCAGTGGACCGGCATCGGCGCGCAGGTCTTCGCGATCTCGATCGACAGCCCGTTTGTGGCCGAGCGGTTCCGTCAGGCCGAGAACATCCCGTTCCCGGTCCTGAGCGACTTCAACAAGACCGTGTCGGCCTCGTATGGCGCGCTCCACGACGACCTCATGGGCCTGAAGGGCGTGACGAAGCGCGCCGCGTTCGTGATCGGCCGCGACGGCAAGATCGCCTACGCCTGGGTCTCCGAAGATCCGCGCGTGCAGGTCGACTTCGATGCTCTGAAGAAGGCCGTCGCCGCCGCGCCGTGACGCGGGATCGACGGTGGTACACTCCAACTCCCCGTTGCAGGCACGCGGCTTCCGCCCGTGCCCGCACCGGCCCCGCGGGCGTAGCTCAGTGGTAGAGCGTCAGCCTTCCAAGCTGAATGTCGAGGGTTCGACCCCCTTCGCCCGCTTTCGATCGCAACAACTTCCGAACGGCCGACTTGCGGCCGTTACCGCCAGTGTCGGTGTCGAGATCCGTACCTGGGGCAGGGAAGTTGCAAGCCACATTTCACACGACACGTGCCCGACCGAGGCGACGATCGAGTGCTTCGCGTTACAGATCGCATTCGAGGGCTTGCTGGTTGCCGCGCACTATGTTGTAGCTTCGTGATTGCGTGGCGCGCGATGGTTCGATTCAATGGCGGCATTGCTCGCGGATGTCGAGGGCGATTAATTTTCCTGCTGAGAGTCACCATGCTTCGCGTTCCGCATCTCTTAGTCATCATGGCCGCCGTCCTCTTTGTAGCGCCGACGACAGTCGTCGCAGGAGGGTCGAGTCTGTGCTGTGTCGAAGACCTGGATGCCGACGGGACGGTTTCAGCGTCCGACCTTGGGACGCTTCTTGGCGCTTGGGGGACCTTGACGGTCGACGATCCCGCCGACATTGATGGCTCCGGCTTTGTCGACGCGACTGATCTCGGCCTGGTATTGGGGGCGTGGGGGCCCTGTCCGAGCACCTGTCTTAAGACACTGCTAGTCGGGACCGTCGCGTTTGCCGATCAATCGCCGGTGGTGAATGCAGTTGTGGTAACGCGACAAGGCGGGAAGGGCATTTCCGACAACGACGGTAACTTCGCCGTTGAAGTCGAGGTGATTGAAGGTACGACCTCCTTGGCTGTCACAGCAGTCGTCACGCTCAAAGGTGTCACATATGCAGGTATGAAGGAGGTGTTCGGGCTCGAGCTTGACGGCACAACCGACGTCGGCGTGATCACGGTGTCGGCGAATCTGGATTGCAATCCAGCTTGGATTCCTACTTTCGGCGGCGCCCCTGGGATCGATGGCGACGTGTGGGCGCTTGCGGTGTTCGACGACGGTTCCGGCGCGGGCCCCGCGCTCTATGCCGCGGGGAGTTTTGACATGGCCGGTGGGGAACCGGCTGCGAACATCGCAATGTGGAACGGCGAGTCGTGGTTTCCCCTCGGCCAAGGGACGAACTCACTTGTTCGAGCGCTCGCTGTGTTTGACGACGGTACGGGCCCAGCGCTCTACGCCGGCGGGTGGTTCACGACTGCCGGTGGGATCGACGCAAGCGCCGTGGCGAAGTGGGACGGGTGCAAATGGTCCTCGCTTGGCGAGGGGCTAAACGGTCCCGCGTTTGCGCTTACCGTGTATGACTCTGGAGGGGGTAACGGCCCGTCTCTAATCGTGGGCGGCGAATTCACCTTGGCTGGAGGCAACTCGGTGAGTCGCATCGCTCAGTGGGATGGCGTCAACTGGTCTGGACTAGGGACTGGAGTGACAGGCGGGAACGTGTATTCGCTCCTTGCGGATCTCCCTGAGGGATCTAGCGAAGGGACATTGGTCGTAGGCGGGAGTTTCACTGCTGCGGGAGGTTTGCCCGCAAGTCGAATTGCAAGGTGGGACGGTACTTCATGGTCCACGTTTGGGGAAGGCCTGAACGATGCGGTGCTCGCGCTCGTCTATTTTGACGATGGGTCCGGCGGTGGGCGTCGACTTTACGCGGGTGGCGACTTCACTAATTCCGGTGGCTCACCAGTCAAGCGTGTCGCGACGTGGAATGGAGAGTCGTGGGCCCAAATTGGCTCGGGGCTCCCTGCCGCGGTTTACAGTCTTCGGGTGTTTGACGATGGAAGCGGGGTTGGCCCCTCGCTTATTGCTGCCGGCGACTTTGGACAGAATGTCGCTCGATGGACCGGGATCGGTTGGGTTGCGTTGGGCGGTACGTTCAGTGGTTTCGTGAAGGCGTTGGTCGAGCTGGAAGGAAGCGGTGCAAGTCGGTCGACTCTCGTTGCCGGAGGGAGCTTCGCCAGTGCCCCCGGCGGTGTACCCGCCATGCGGATCGCGAGCTGGGACGGCTCTTCCTGGACGGCGACTGGACCCGGCATCAAGGGAAGCGTCGTCGCGGTAGCGGTCTTTGACGACGGAACCGGCGAGGGACCAGCGCTCTACGCCGCCGGGACATTCAGAGGTGCCGGAGATGCGAGTTCGGCGGAGCGGATCGCAAGATGGAACGGCTACACATGGACACCGCTTGGAGCAGGCGTGGATGGCGCGGTAACTGCACTGCGTGTGTTTGACGATGGGAACGGTGGCGGACCCGCGCTCTACGTTGCAGGCTTCTTCGCAAGCGCTGGCGGCGTGCCAGCCTCGCGCATCGCGAGATGGAACGGGTCCAGTTGGTCGTCCTTGGGATCCGGGCTTACTGGCGCGGTCGCCTACACACTTGAGGTTTACGACGACGGGACGGGACTCGGGCCACGGCTATTCGTCGGCGGCAACTTTACGAAGGCGGGCGGCATCACAGTGAATCGTGTCGCGGCGTGGGACGGCAAGAGTTGGTCAACGCTCGGGTCCGGGATGAACGGAACCGTGTGGTCAATGGCGGCGGTCAACGTAGGCACGAGCGGTACAGCGCTCTTCGTCGGCGGCGACTTTACGACGGCGGGTGGCGCGCCGGCGACTCGAATTGCGCGATGGGATGGAACCGGATGGTCCCCCGTTGGAACCGGCGTTGACGCCTCGGTGCGGGCACTCGCCGAGTTCGACACAGGCGACGGATCCGGAGCGTCGCTATTCGCGGGGGGAAACTTCACGTCGGCGGGCGGTGCGTCGGTGGGGCGCGTCGCTCGGTGGGACGGATCGCGGTGGACTGCTGTTGGTGTCGGCTTTGACTCGTGGGTCAGGGCGCTCTTCGTTCATGACGATGGTTCCGGAACTGGGCCCGCCCTCTACGCGGGAGGGGCATTCCAGTTTGCGGACGGAACTCAAGCCCAGCGCATCGCCAAGCTCGATCGTGGAGCTTGGGTACCGATCCCGGGCGTTGTCGACGGGGACGTTCGTGCTTTTGCGTCCTTCAACGACCGGACGAGCGACGTACCAGCGCTGTTTGTCGCGGGCGAGTTCTACATGGGGCCGGCTGGCGACGCATATCTCTCAAAGTGGGGCTGCCAACCGTAGGACGCGTAGAAGTCCGCACGCCTACGTCGACGCCACGAGGTAGGTGCCAAGGTGCCGGATCACCGCCGCCGCGTCGGCGCCGAAGGTCCGCTGCGCGAGGTAGCCGTCCGGGCGGACCACCACGATCTGCGGGCCAGCGTGGCCGAGCTTCGCCGCGAGGCGCCCGGTCGCGTCGCGCCAGACGGAGGGGGCGAGCGTCGGCGTGTCACGTGCAACGATGAGGCGGGTCGTGACGGCGCCCGGGAATCGTCGCTCCACCTCGGCTGCAACGCGGAGAAGGTCGTCGGCGCCGGTGCCGTCTGCGGCCGGAACGAGGAGGAGGGCGTGGCGCGGATCGCGAAGGATGGCGAAGAGGGACGTGGTCTCGCCATCGGGACGGGCGAGCGGCGCGTCTGGCAGGCGGTCGCCTGCGGCAAGCGTGCCGTGCGGCACGTGCGGGCCGTGCGCGGAGAGCGGGCTTGTCCGGTAGGAGATCCCGGTCTCGAGCCACTCCTCCCGCAGGCGATCGCGGGCGAACCCGAACGACGCCACGATCGGCACGACGTGATTCCGGAGCCACTGCGCGAGCGGATGTCGCAGCGTCGCCACGGCGGTGAGGCGGCCGGCGTTTGCGAGCACGCTTTCGGCGACCGGACTTCGCTCGATGGTGTAGCTCGCGAGGAGCGGTTCCGCGCGCCCGCGACCGTGCACGATCGCCGCCAGTTTCCAGGCGAGGTTGAAGGCGTCCTGCATGCCGGTGTTCATGCCTTGGCCGCCGGCCGGGCTATGGATGTGCGCGGCGTCGCCTGCAACGTAGACGCGGCCGCGGCCGTACGTCGACACCTTGCGCTCGTGGATGCGAAACGAGGAGAGCCAGTGCGGGTTTGAAACGCTGAGCCCGCGCGGGCCGCGCGCGGCGACGATCGCGGCAACGGCCTCGAGGGTCGGCGCGGGGCGGGGCGACTCGGTCGCATGGCCGAGATCGGCGATCACGCGGAAGCGAGCGCCGCCCGTTGGGAAGATCGCCAGAACGCCGTCCTCCGCAAGGAAGATGTTGATCTCGTCGCGAGCCAGGTCGCCCGCGATGTCGATATCCGCGAGAAGCCAATCGTTCGGCTCCGCGTTGCCGCCGAACGGAAGGTCGAGGAGATGTCGCACGGTGCTGTGCGCGCCGTCGCACCCGACGACGAACGACGCGTCCACGCGCTCCACGTTGCCGGTGGCGGATCGAAGCGTCGCGACGACCCGGTCCGGTCGCTCTTCGAGCGAGACGAGTTCGACGGATCGTTCGACGGCGATCCCTTGGCGCGCGAGATGGTCGCCCAAGAGCTTCTCCGTCTCACTTTGCGGCAAGAGGAGCGGGAAACCGTACGGGCTTTCGTCGGAGGCAAGTTCGATCCTCGCGATCCGGCTGCCGTTCGCATGGATGTTCCCCGCCTTGCCTGCGATGCCGTGCGCGACGAACGTGGTCGCCAACCCGAGCCGGTCGAGCAATTCGAGCGAGCGGCACCAGACCACGAGCGCCTTGGAGGTCGTCGTTGCAGCCGGGGCCTTGTCGACGATGCGACAGTCGACGCCCTGGAATCGAAGTGCGGCCGCGAGCGTGAGGCCGACCGGGCCGGCGCCGACGACGAGGATGGGAAGCGATGTCATGCGTGGAGGTTCAGGTTGCGCGAGGCTCGCCACTATCGGCATCGAGCGTCGATGATCGCACGCTTCCTCGAAGTCCGTCGTCGATCGGTGCAGATGCCGTCCTCAGAGAACGCGCTCGGCATGATGGCGGTCATCGACGACGGACGGCGTCGCCACCCGCGCGAGCCTTCCAGTACGGCCGGGCCCGAAGGCGCTGCCGAGGATCGCCATGATTCGACCTCGAGCCGACCGGCCGGCGGCGTCCGAGGTCGTCGCGGGGTCCGGCGGGCGAGCGAACGCACGTCGGAGCGGCCTCGCGGCCCGCTCGGGCATCGCCGCACTTGGCGTTACGATCGCCCGCCAACCACTCAGGACTCGCTCGGGTTCGGGGCTCGAGCGACCACGGCAACGGAGACGCACGATGTTCAAGCTCGCGGCGCACAACTGGATGAGGCCGGAACCGCTCGAAGTCACGCTCGCCCGGCTCTCGAGGCTCGGCTACGCCGGCATCGAGATCATGGGCGAGCCCGCCCGCTACGAACCGAAGGCGACACGGGCCCTCCTCAAGAAGCACAAGGTGGAGTGCTGGGGCGCGGTTTCGATCATGCTCAAGTGCCGAGACCTGATTCACGCGGACTACTACCTGCGGCTCGGATCGATCGCCTATCTCAAGGACTGCATCACGCTTGTGAAGGAGCTTGGCGGGCAGATCATGACGATCGTGCCGAGCGAGGTCGGCAAGATCGCGGCGATGGCGGATCCGGAAACCGAGTGGTCGTGGGCGGTCGAAGGGCTGCGCCAGGTCGCGGAGCATGCCAGGAAGCAGAAAGTCCGCATTGCCATCGAGCCATTGAATAGATTCGAGACGAACTTCCTCAATCGCCACGATCAAGCGCTCGCGCTTGCCGCCGAGGTGGGCGACGAGGTCGGCGTCTGCCTCGACGCCTTCCATATCAATATCGAGGAGGAGGATCCCTTCGCCGCGATCCGAAAGGTCGGCAAGAAGCTCTTCGACTTCCACATCGCCGACAACAACCGTCGTCCGCCGGGCGAGGGCACGTACGACTGGAAGAAGCTCCTGAAGACGCTCGATGACATCGGGTACCGCGGCTTCCTCACGACCGAGTTCGTCGTGCCTATGGACCGATCTCCGCTCGCGAAGAAGTCCTCTGACAGTGGCACCACCGCGACGGCCGAGGAGTTGAAGTTCATCCGCGACCACGGCAGCGACCTCATGTCGGACGCCGAGTACAGCGGGCACTTCGAGCGTTGCATCAAGCACATTCGGAAGTGTGAGCCGAAGTGAGGAAGAGACGCAGGGATTCAGGATTCAGGATTCAGGATTCAGTGGAGAAGGGCACGTCAGCCCTACACCTCGGGTGTTTTCACCCTGACTCCTGACTCCTGACTCCTGACTCCCCACTCCGTTCTCTCGCGATCCAGCGTCTGCCTCACACCGCCGTCGATGACGAGCTCTCCCGTTCGAACATCCCGCCTCCCCACCGTCCTCCTCATCGGCACCCTCGACACGAAGGGGCCGGAGTGCGCGCACCTTGCGGAGCGGGTGCGGGCGTTCGGCTGCAACGCGGTGATTCTCGACAGCGGCATCCTCGGCGAGCCGATCGGCGTGCGCCCCGACATCACGCGCGAGGAGGTCGCCCGGGCCGCGGGCTTCGACCTCGCCGCGATTCGCGCCACCGGAGCGCGCGGGCCGGCGGTGCGTCGCATGCTCGACGGCGTTCGTGCCGTCACGCTTCGTCTCGCGGCCGAGTCGAAGATCGACGGCCTCGTGGCCCTTGGCGGCGCCGAAGGGTCGGTGCTCGCGGCCGCACCTGCGCGGGCCTTGCCGCTCGGATTTCCGAAGCTCATCGTGACGCCCATCGCGAGCGGCCATCGCCGCTTCGGTCCGCTCGTCGGCACGCGCGACGTCACGCTCATGCACTCGGTCGTCGACATCCTCGGGCTGAATAGCGTCTCGCGTGAGATATTCGACAACGCGGCGGCGGCGATCGCGGGGATGGCGACCGCGTATGCAACGCGGAGAACGGTGCAGGCCGCGGCGTCGCATCTCGAGGTCGCGGCGACGATGCTCGGCAACACCACGCGGCCGCTGATGCGCATCCGCGAGCGGCTCGCGGCCAAGGGGATCGAGCTCGTCCTCTTCCACGCCAATGGCGTCGGCGGCGAGGCGATGGAGGAGTTCGTGGAGGCGGGGCGATTCGCGGCGACGCTCGACTACACGGTGAGCGAGCTCGCCGCGGAAGTGGCCGGGGGATTCCACCGATCCGGCCGCGAGCGGCCGCGCGCGGCGGGCGAGCGGGGGATCCCGCAGGTGCTCGTGCCGGGGTGTCCGGACTTCGCGGTCTTCGGCGCGAAGGCCGAGGTCCCCGAGTCGATGCGATCGCGGCCGATCTACGAGCACAATCCCGAGTTCACGCTCGTGCGTCTCACGCGCGACGAGGAGCTCGAGGTCGCGCGGCGTCTCGCCGCCCGCGCCGGCGCGGCCAAGGGGCCGGTCACGATGCTTCTTCCGCTCGGCGGGCTCTCGATCCCGGACGCTCCGGGCGGCGCCTTCCGCGACGAGGCGATCTCCGCCGCGTTCTTCGCGGAGCTTCGCCGGGGCGTCGCGGGCGCGCCGCACGTCCGGGTCGTCGACGTCGAGGCGCACATCAACGACGACGCGTTCGCCGATCGGACGCTCGAGGCGCTTGCGTCGTATCTTCCGGCGCTTCACGGAAGGTGACGCCGCGAGCGCGGCGCGAGACAGGAGTGACCATGACCGGACCCGCCGCCAATCCCAATCGCCCGAAGATCCATCAGGACGACGTGCACGCGCCGCCGCGCTCGACGCTGAAGCTCGGGTTCCCCTCGTTCTGCCTGGGCGACCTCTCCTGCGTCGACGTGAAGGAGTACCTGAAGCACTCCGACACGATCCTCGTGCCGAAGGCGAGCCTCGAGCAGCACGGCCCGCACCTGCCGCTTTTCTGCGACACGATCACCTCCCTCGAGGTGGCGCGGCGCGCCGGCGAACAGGCGGGCATCATGTATACGCCGCCGCTCTGGCTTGGCTATTCGCCCCAACATATGCGCGGCCCGGGCGAGGGGACCGGCACGGTGACGCTCCGCGTCGAAACCTATCTGAACCTCCTCTATGACATCGGCCGAAGCCTGATCCACCACGGATTCAACCGCGTCGTCTTCGTCAACGGCCACGGCTCGAACGTGAAGGTCGTCGATCCGGTCCTTCGTCGGCTGCGCAGCGAGACCGGCGCCCTCATCGCGTACTACAAGCCCTACGCCGAGCGCTATCTCGGCATGCTGAAGGACATCCTGGAAGGGCCGCCCGAGGAGACGCCGGGCTGGCACGCGGGCGAGCTCGAGACGAGCCAGTGCCTCTGCCACAACGAGAAGTTAGTCCGCCTCGACCGCGCGAAGCCCGACCGCGCGAAGGCCCCCGACTGGCTCGGGCCGGCGTGGCAGAAGAATGACGGCATGCCCGACGCCGAGTTCCAGGGGCACCAGTACTTCAACTTCCCCTTCGAGCACGCGGAGTTCACGAAGAGCGGCGTGATGGGGAACCCTGAGCGGGGCACGCGCGAGAAGGGGGAGATCGCGTTCCGGCGCTTCGCGAACCACCTGATCGACGCGGTGCACGAGCTCGAGAAGGTGAAGCTCGACGTCCACGATCGCGACTGGACGGTCGGGAAGGCGATGGGTGTGTCGTGACGACGCCGCTCGCGCGGGACCTTGAGGCGATCGCAGGGACGGGCGCCGTCGTCGACCGCGACGAGGCGCGGCGCACGCACGTCGGAGACATGAGCTGGCTCTCGATCGCCGCGGCCGCCGCGGGGCGTCCGCTCTCGAAGCCCGACGCGATCGTTTCCCCGTCGACGGCGGACCACGTTGCAGCCATCGTGCGCTACGCCGCGGCGCGAGGAATCCCCGTCACGCCGTTCGGCGGCGGTTCGGGCGTGCAGGGGGCGGCGAACGCCGATCGGGGGGGCATCGTGGTGTCGATGCTGAGGCTCCATCGCGTGCGCTCGATCGCCCGGCTCTCGGGCATCGCCGACGTCGAGGCCGGGGCGAAGATCGGCGCGCTCGAGGACTCGCTCAATGCCCAAGGGCTGATGTTCCCGCACTATCCGGCGAGCCGCGAATGGGCGACGCTCGGCGGCTCGATTGCGGCGCGCGGCTCGGGCGTCCTCTCGACGAAGTACGGCAAGATCGAGGACCTCGTCCTGAGCGTCGACGTCGTCCTCGGCGACGGCACGCTCGTCACCACGCCCGCGGTGCCGCGCCACGGCATGGGGCCGGAGCTGACGATGCTCTTCGCGGGAAGCGAGGGCACGCTCGGACTCATCGTTGCAGCTCGCATCCGCGTGCGGCCCATTCCGAAGGTCCGCATCTTCGCCAGCTACCTCTTCGACGATCTTCGCCAAGGGGTCGAGGCGGGGCGGCAGATGCTGATGACCGGCATCCGCCCGCCGGTCCTTCGGCTCTACGACGCGCATGCCGCGACGCACTCGCTCGAACGTGCGGTCGAGGCGGGCTTCGATCGCCCCGCGATGATCCTGATGTTCGACGGCGACCACGGCAACGTGGTGCACGAGGAGGCCGCCGCCGCGGACGAGATCTGCCGTGCCTTGGGCGGCATCGCGAAGGGCTCCGCGCCGGCCGAACGCTGGTGGGACCGTCGCTATGTCTTCTACTACCCGCCGCACGCGCCGCAGCTGCCGTCGATCTGGTGCACGATGGACGTCGTCGGCGACTATTCGATCGCGAACCGCATGTACGACGACGTGACCGCGGCGATGCGCGGTGCGGTCGAGCCGCGCTGGAATCTCTCGCTGAACACGCACTATTCCCATTGGTACGACTGGGGCACGATGATCTATCCGCGCTTCAAGATCCCGGTCGGCCCCGCGTCGTACGACGAGGCGCTCGCGCTTCATGACGCAATCGTCGCCGCCGCCACGAAGGCCGCGCTTGGCTGCAACGCGGTGTTGAACGACCACCACGGCGTGGGCATGCGCCTCGGCCGCTACATGCCGGCCCAGATGGGCGCGGGCGGCATGACGGCGCTTGCTGGAATCCGGAAGGCGCTCGACCCGAAGGGAGTGCTGTGTCCTGGGAAGCTCGGGGGGTGAAGGCGATCGAGAATGGAGAGGAGAGCAATGGAGAGGGGCCGTTGCGATATCGACACGTGCAGATCGACTAGGCGCGAGCTCCTGCGGTCGACGTGAAGGGCAGGGGGTGAGCCTCGGCGGTCTATCTCGCCCCTCCGGGATCGCTGCGCGTTGCCACCTTCCCTGCATGGGAAGCGTGCGGGAAGAGCTCTGAAGCGCCTGCAACGCGGAGTGGGGCCCTCCGATCCTCTCTCGCGAGCCGCGTGGAGGAAGTGCCGGCACCGCCGGCGGTGGGGGTGCTTCCGACTCTGAACCCCCTGGCATCCGGCTCGCACCCTAGGGAACGCCCGCCTCTGATTCGGGCGGTCGCGCGTAGGTCGCACGCGTCCTCGCCGGTACATTCGATCTCGACCTGTACGGCAATGGATGAAAGGGGCCTTCCAGTGCGACTCCGCCGACCGAACCGCGTCCTTCTCCCGTCCATGCTCCTCGTTGCAGCCGCCGCGGCGGTCGCCGCCGTCCCCGCACATGCGGACGAGTGTTGTCCCGCCGATCTGACGAGCGACGGCAACGTCGGCGCCGAGGACCTCGGCATCCTTCTCGGCAACTGGGGACTCGATCCGTCGCTCGGCGCCGGCGACCTCGACGGCTCCGGCTCGATCGACGGCCTCGATCTTGCCGTCGTCATCGGATCGTGGGGGACGTGCGCCGTTGGACCGACTTGGGTGCCGCCCGACATGGGTGCGGTCGTTCTCGGCGGCACGCAGCCCTCGATCGACGCGACGACGCTCTTTGATGACGGCAGCGGCCCCTCGCTCTATGTCGGCGGGCGCTTCACCTCGATCGCCGGCGTGCCCGCCGACAACATCGCGAAGTGGAACGGCACCGAGTGGATGCCGCTCGGTAGCGGCGTCGCGGGCACTGCGAGCTTCGGCGTCACGCAAGTGCTCGCCTTCGCCGCGTTCGACGACGGCACGGGCGACGCGCTCTACGTTGCAGGCAACTTCGCGACCGCCGGCGGGCAGGCCTCGAGCGGCGTCGCCCGCTGGAAGAACGGATCCTGGCAACCGTTCACGAACGGATTGAACGGCACGGTCGAGGCGCTGTGCGTCTTCGATCCGCCGACCGGCGGCGGTCCGCGTCTCTATGCCGGCGGCATCTTCACGCAGGGACTCGACGGCATCTCCGTGCCGCTCAATCGCGTCGGCTTCTGGAACGGCGGCTTCTGGGAATCGCTGCAGACCGGCGTGACTGGCCAGGTGTTCCAGCCTGGCGTCTCCGCGTTGCAGGTCTTCGACGACGGCAACGGGCCCGCGCTCTACGTCGGCGGCTGGTTCACGCACGCCGGGCTCGTGCCGACGAACTCGCTGGCGAAGTGGACAGGCAACAACTGGGTGGCGGTCGGCGACTTGACCTCGTTCGGCTTCATCCAAGTCTTTGACCTCGAACGGCTCGAGTCGGCGGAAGGCGACGACGCGCTCGTCGTTGCCGGCTGGTTCACTAGCGCCGGCGGCGTCGAGGCCAAGGGGATCGCCCGCTACGACGGCCGCACGTGGGATTCGCTCGGCGGCGGGTTCGCGGCGGACGCCAAAGTGAGCCATGTCGAAGTCGTGGACTACGGGCTCGCTCCCGGCCGCGTCCTGTACGCCGCGAACAACGCGGCGGTCTGGCGCTTCACCGACGGCGCGTGGTCGTCGCTCGGCCTCGCGGCGACGGGCCCGAATCCGTACGTGGGATCGCTCGGGACGTACAACCTCGGCGGCTTCGTCACGCTCGTCGTGGGTGGGCGTTTTCAGGCGAGCGCCTCGGGACGGGGTTCGATGGCCGAGTTCGGCTGCCAGTGAGGTCGGCAGGGGCTGCAACGCGGACGACTTCGTCCGGGGCCGTGTAGACTTGCAACGCGGAGTGCGGTCGCGAACGATGCGTACGTCGTCGGCGCAGCGACCGCGGCAGGGCCATGGGTGCGCGCGAGACGCGCCGCGCCGACGTGGTCAGTCCCTTGCGAGATCTCGAAGGCAGCCCGTTCGTGCACGTCGTCAACCTCTCATCCGAACCGCTCGGCAAGCTCCACTCGTGGTTGCCGCACGACTTCGTCGGGGAGACGGTGGTCTTCCTTCCCGATGCCTGCCCCGGAAAGTCGCCGCTTCCGACGGGCGTCGCGGCGCTCACGCGCCAAGCGGACTGGCGGCGGTTCGCGGTGTCGGACTGCGGCTGCGGCATGCGCCTGATGCGCTCGAGCGTGCCGTCGGGCGGCGTGACGCAATCCCGCTGGGACGAGCTCGCCGCGCGGCTGCAATCGAACAAGGGGCGACTCGGCGACCTCGGCGGCGGCAATCACTTTCTCGACGCGCTCGAACCGTACGACTCCGGGCCGATGCACTTTCTCGTGCACACCGGATCGCGCCACGAGTCGGGCCACGTCGACGCGCTCGTCGATCGGCCGGACGCATTCGACGCCGAGTTCGACCGTGTCGTCTCCTGGGCGGAAGAGAACCGGCGCCAGATCCATCGCGAGATCGAGGCGGTCTTCGGCCGCTGCGAGCTCGTCCTCGACCTTCCGCACAACACGTACGAGCGTCTCGCGGACGGCGGCGCCATCATCCGCAAGGGATCGGTGCATCTTCGACCGGGCGCGCTCTCGATCATTCCGTCCCACATGTCGGGCGACGTCGTTCTCGTCCGCGCCACCGACCGCGTGGCCGAGACGCTCTTCTCCATGAGTCATGGCACCGGCCGACGCATGTCGCGCGGCGACTGCAAGCCGCTCGCCGATCGCTTCGACTTTGCCGAGCTGCGCCGGCAGGTCCTGATGCCGACGTGCTTGGCCGACGCGTCGCTCCGCACCGAAGGCCCGTACGCCTATCGCGAACTCGACGAGTGCCTCGCGCTCATCGATGGCTACGTGACGGAGGAGTCGCGCTTCGCCGTCGTTGCGTACATGGGGCACCTATGAACGCACTCCACGTTGCGAGACTCTCACGGTGACCGCGGGCCCCGTCGGCGATTCGTGTAAGCAATGCGGGCACTCCTTGCTCGCCGGGCAGGCGATCTGCCCCGAGTGCGGCACGCGCGTCAGTCCGTGGCTCCTTCCGCTGCCGGTGCTTGCGAGCTTCCTGTCCGGCCTCGGGGTGGCCTCGGCCTTGACGAGCATGCTCGGCGTGGTCCAGCTGTACGTGTCGAATACGCGCGACTTCCCCGGGCAGGCCGTCGCGGCGATCGTGAACTTCTCGTGTTTCGCCGGACTCGGAGGTCTCCTCGCGTTGGCGGGCTTCCTCGTGGTGCCGTCGACGACGAGGGCCTACGTCTTGGGCGCCGTCGCGTTGCTCGGGATCGCCGGACTCTGGGCGGTGCTGCGCTAAGAGGCGCTGCCCGCACGCGCGGCCGCGAGGTCGTACGCTCTCGGCCACGAACTCCTCGCACTCCCCGTTGCAGCCACATGCCCACCGACATCGCCGCCTACAACGCATCGCTTCCCGCCAAGCACCGCGTGCTGTGCGAACTCCTCGCCGCCGAGATCGACAAGGGACTGCCGAAGGCGGAGCGGAAGATCTGGCACGCGCATCCGGTGTGGTTTCTCGACGGCAATCCGATCGTCGGCTATAGCGCCCAGAAGCCGGGCATCCGGCTGATGTTCTGGAGCGGCGCGGACTTCGGGGAAGAGGCGCTCAACGTCCTTGGCGCGAAGTTCAAGGATGCGTCGATCTTCTACAACGACGTCGACGAGGTGAAGAAGACGGTGCTCAAGCGCTGGCTGAAGAAGGCGCGCGAGATCCAGTGGGACTACAAGAACATAGTCAAGCGGAAGGGGCGGCTCGAGCGGCTGACGTGATCGCTCCCGCAGGCTCGCGACTTCGCCTTCCCGTACCATCCGCGTCCTCATGCCTCCCGGCGCTTCCTCGTTTCCGCTTGTCGGGCTCGCGCGTCACGGCGAGACGCCTTGGAGCCTTACCGGTCAGCACACCGGGCTCACCGACCTGCCGCTCACGGCGCACGGCGAAGAGAACGCACGTCGACTCGCGCCGCGCGTCGCACGCTTCTCGTTCGCGCGGGTCTTCGTGAGCCCGCTCGTCCGCGCGCGGCGCACGTGCGAACTCGCGGGCTACGGCGACCGCGCGGTCGTCGATCCCGATCTCGTCGAATGGAATTACGGCGACTACGAAGGCAAGAAGACCGTCGACATCCGCCGCGAGCGGCCGGAGTGGAATCTCTTCCGCGACGGTTGCCCGGGCGGCGAGTCGCCGGCCGACGTCGCGGTGCGGGCGCGGCGCGTCGTCGCCCGAATCCGCGGCGACGGCGAGGGCAACACGCTCCTCTTTTCGAGCGGGCACTTCCTGCGGGCGCTCGCGGCGACGTGGCTCGGGCTCGACGTCTCGGTCGGGGGCAACTACTTCATGCTCGACACAGCGAGTTTCAGCCTCCTCGGCTATGAGCACGACCGCGCGCATCCGGTGATCCGACTCTGGAATGAGATCGCGTACACCGAGTGACGCCGGGCACCTCGGCGCGGGCTCCGACGGCCCGCGCACGATCGGTCGAGTTCGGCGAGAATCCGCCTAGCCATGACGCCCCCCGGATCCCACTCCGCCTCGTCGCCGGTCGATCGCCCGGCGTGGAAGGCGCTCGTCGCCCATCACGCGGCCATCCGCGACCGCCACCTTCGGCAGCTCTTTCAGCAAGACCCGTCTCGCGCGGAGCGGATGTCGATGGAGGCGGTCGGCATCGCCTTCGACTATTCAAAGCATCGCGCCACGCCGGAGACGATCACGCTTCTCGTCGCGCTCGCCGAGGAATGCGGCCTGCGCGGGCGGATCGACGCCATGTTCCGCGGCGACAAGATCAACGTGACGGAGAAGCGAGCGGTGCTGCACGTGGCACTGCGAGCGCCGCGCGGCGCGACGATCACCGTCGACGGCGCGAACGTGGTCCCCGAGGTCCATGCGGTGCTCGATCGCATGGCCGCCTTCGCGGGAAAGGTCCGGTCGGGCGAGTGGAAGGGGCACACGGGCAAGCGAATCAGGAACGTCATCAACGTCGGCATCGGCGGGTCCGATCTCGGGCCGGTGATGGCGTACGAGGCGCTCAAGGCCTACAGCGACCGCTCGATGACCTTCCGCTTCGTCTCGAACGTCGACGGCACCGACTTCGCGGAGGCGACCCAAGGGCTCGATCCGGCCGAGACGCTCTTCGTCATCTCGTCGAAGACCTTCACAACGCTCGAGACGATGACGAACGCGCACAGCGCCCGGGCGTGGGCGCTCAAGGGCTTGGGCGGCGACGAGAAGGGGATCGCGAAGCACTTCGTCGCGGTCTCGACGAATGCGGCGGAGGTGTCGAAGTTCGGCATCGACACCGCGAACATGTTCGGCTTCTGGGATTGGGTCGGCGGCCGCTATTCGATGGACTCGGCGATCGGCCTCTCGACGATGCTCGCGGTCGGTCCCGATCGATTCCGAGAGATGCTCGAGGGCTTCCGCGCGATGGACGAGCACTTCCGCACCGCGCCTCTCTCCCAAAATATGCCGGCGCTCCTCGGGCTCCTCGGCGTCTGGTATGCCAATTTCTTCGGCGCGCAGACGGTCGCGGTGCTTCCGTACGAACAATATCTGAAGCGCTTCCCGGCATACCTCCAGCAGCTCACGATGGAGAGTAACGGCAAGCACGTCACGCTCGAAGGCACGCCGGTCGCGGTCGACACCGGCCCGATCTATTGGGGCGAGCCAGGGACGAACGGCCAGCATTCCTTCTATCAGCTGATTCACCAAGGTACGCGGCTGATTCCGTGCGACTTCATCGCCTTCGGCCAGTCGCTCAATCCCCTCGGCAAGCATCACGACATGCTGCTCGCGAACGTCTTCGCGCAGGGCGAGGCGCTTGCGTTCGGTAAGACCGCCGAAGAGGTGAAGGCGGAAGGCACGCCGGACTGGCTCGTGCCGCACCGCGTCTTCAGCGGCAATCGTCCGTCGAGCACGTTCCTTCTCGAGAAGCTCACGCCGTTCGCGCTCGGCTCGCTCGTCGCGCTCTACGAACACGCGGTCTTCACGCAGGGCACGATCTGGAACATCAACTCGTTCGACCAATGGGGCGTCGAACTCGGCAAGGTGCTCGCGCAACGGATCATTCCCGAACTCGATCCGTCGACGCCGCAACCCACGAGCCACGATTCCTCGACGAACGCGCTGATCCGCCGCTACCGCGCGATGCGCGGCGGCGCCCGCTGACCTCCAACGACTTCACCCTCCAGGATTCCCTTCTATGCAACTCGGAATGATCGGCCTCGGCCGCATGGGCGCCAACATGGTGCGCCGCCTCATGAAGCACGGACACCAGTGCGTGGTGTTCGACCGTTCGCAGGACGCCATCAACCAGCTCGCGAAGGAAGGGGCGACGCCGTCGTCGTCGCTCAAGGATTTCGTCAGCAAGCTGTCGACGCCTCGCGCGGTGTGGCTCATGGTTCCGGCCGCGGCGGTCGACGCGTCGATCGCCGAGCTCGTGCCGCTCCTCTCGAAGGGCGACACGCTGATCGACGGCGGCAACTCGTACTACATCGACGACATCCGCCGCGCGAAGGAGCTCGCCGCGAAGGGCATTGACTATGTCGACGTCGGCACGTCGGGAGGCGTGTGGGGCCTCGAGCGCGGGTACTGCATGATGATCGGCGGCCCGACGCCCTGCGTGACGCGGCTCGACCCGATCTTCAAGGCGCTCGCGCCCGGTCGCGGAACGGTCGACCGGACGCCGGGTCGCGAGAAGCTCGGCGGCACCGCGGAGGACGGCTACCTCCACTGCGGCCCGAGCGGCGGCGGCCACTTCGTGAAGATGGTCCACAACGGCATCGAGTACGGCATCATGGCCGCGTACGCCGAAGGCATGGGCATCCTTCGCTCGGCGAACGTCGGCAAGCGCGACCATGCGGTCGACGCCGAGACGACGCCGCTCCGCGATCCCGAGCACTATCAGTACGACTTCAACCTCACCGACGTCGCTGAAGTCTGGCGCCGCGGCAGCGTGATCGCGTCGTGGCTCCTTGACTTGACTGCAAGCGCGCTCGCGGCGGATCCCGCGCTCTCGAAGTTTGCGGGCCGCGTCTCCGACTCGGGCGAAGGCCGCTGGACGATCAAGGCCGCGATCGACGAGGCGGTACCGGCGCCGGTCCTTACCGCGTCGCTCTTCGAACGCTTCTCGTCGCGCGGAGAGGCGGAGTTCCAAAATAAGGTGATCTCGGCGATGCGATTCGCGTTCGGCGGCCACCTTGAGAAGCACGACTGATCCCGTCGAGAAGGAAAGGACCTTCGATGCCTGCCGACGCACCGCAGCATGCCGACGCGTTCGTCTTCTTCGGCGCGACCGGAGATCTTGCCTACAAGAAGATCTTCCCGTCGCTCCTCTCGCTCGTCGCTCGCGGGCGACTCGCGATTCCGGTGATCGGCGTCGCGAAGGCGGGATGGACGCTCGACCAACTGAAGGCCCGCGCGAAGGACAGCATCGCGCACGCGAAGATCGGCGACGACGCCTCGCTCACGAAGCTCCTCGCGCTCCTCAGGTATGTCGATGGCGACTACGGCGACGCGGCGACGTTCGCGGCGATCAAGCGCGAACTCGGCGGCGCGAAGCGTCCGACGCACTACCTCGCGATTCCGCCGGTCCTCTTCGGCAAGGTCGTCGAGCAGTTGGCCGCGGCGGGCCTCGTCGAAGGCGCGCGGGTGGTCATCGAGAAGCCGTTCGGCCGCGATCTCGAGTCGGCGCGGGCGCTCAACAAGATTGTCCTCTCGCACTTCGCGGAGGACGCGATCTTCCGCATCGACCACTACCTCGGCAAGCGTCCGGTGCACAACATGCTCTTCGCGCGATTCGCGAACAGCATCCTCGAACCGCTCTGGAATCGCGAGCACGTCGAGAGCGTGCAGATCACGATGGCGGAGAGTTTCGGCGTCGAGGGACGCGGATCCTTCTATGAGGAAGCGGGGGCGATCCGCGACGTCGTGCAGAATCACATGCTGCAGGTCATCTCGAACCTCGCGATGGATCCGCCGGCGCGCATCGACAGCGACTCGATCCGCGACGAGAAGGTCAAGGTGCTCAAGGCGACGAAGGCGCTTGACCCGTCGAAGGTGATCCGCGGCCAGTTCAACGGATACCGCAACGAGAAGGGGGTCGCGCCGAACTCGACCGTCGAGACCTTCGCGGCGCTTCGCCTCGAGATCGACTCCTGGCGCTGGTTTGGCGTGCCGTTCTACATTCGCGTCGGCAAGATGCTGCCGGTCACGTGCACGGAGGCAATGGTGCGCTTCCGTTCGCCGCCGAAACTCTTCACGAGCTACGCGACGACCGAAAACTATCTTCGGATCCGCATCAGCCCGAACGTGCAGATCGCCTGGGGCGTGAACGCGATCGAGCCCGACGACGAGACGAAGGCGCGGCAGGCGGAGCTTCTCTCGACGAGCCATCCGCACGGCCACGAGGTCGACGCGTACGAGCGCCTGCTCGACGACGCGATGTCCGGCGATGCGACGAATTTCGCCCGCGAGGATCACGTGGAAGAGGCGTGGCGCATCGTCGATCCCATCCTCGACAACGCGGAGCCCGCGATTCCGTATGCGCCCGGCTCGTGGGGCCCGGCCGATCCCGACGGCCGCGTGACGCCTCCGGAAGGCTGGGACGATCCGTCGGTGACGGCGTGAACCGCTCGGAACGGAGGAACGGCCGATGACCGTCGAACTACTGTCGCGCATCCAGTTCGCGGTCACGGTCTCGTTTCACTTCGTGTTCCCGCCGATGACGATCGGGCTCGGCCTGATGCTCGTCATCCTGCAGGGGCTTCGCCTCAAGACCGGCAACCCGGTCTATCTGGAACTCGCGCACTTCTGGACGCGCGTGTTCGGCTTGATCTTCGCGATCGGCGTGGCGACCGGCATCCCGATGGAGTTTCAGTTCGGCACGAACTGGGCGCAGTACGCGCGCTTCGTCGGCGACATCTTCGGCAGCCCGCTTGCGATCGAGGGCATCTACGCCTTCTTCCTCGAGTCGGGTTTCCTCGCGCTCCTTCTCTTCGGCTGGGACAAGGTCGGTCCGCGCATGCACTTCTTCGCGACCTGCATGGTCGCGCTCGGCGCGCACTTCAGCGCGATCTGGATCCTCGTCGCGAACTCCTGGATGCAGACGCCGGCGGGCTACCACCTCGCCCGCACCACCGTGATCGGCATGAATCCCGACGGCACGCCGATCACCGAAGAGGTCGCGTTGCCCCCGGGATACCTCGTCGAGCCGGGGGACCTGCCCACGGTGCGCGCGGTGGTGCACGACTTCAGCGAGGCGATCTTCAATCCCTCGACGCTCGACCGCCTCACGCACACGATCTTCGCGTGCTGGATCACCGGAGCCTTCCTCGTCGTCTCGATCAGCGCCTGGTGGTTGCTCCGCGGCAAGCGCACCGAGGCCGCGAAGATTTCGCTCAAGCTCGGACTCCTCGTTGCAGCCATCGCCTGCTGCCTCCAGATGGTCGCGGGCGACTCGACCGCCCGGGGCGTGGCCGAGAATCAGCCGACGAAGCTCGCGGCGATGGAAGGCTTGCCGACGACGCAGAAGGACGCGCCCCTCAGCCTCTTCGGTTGGGTCTCCTGGAAGCGCGACGGCAACGGGGAGATCATCGGGCTCGACGAGCACGTCGTGCGCGTGCCGAGCCTCCTCAGCATTCTCGTGTCGGGGAAGTTCCTCGACCTCGACGCGGCGCGAGCCACGGAGGTCAAGGGGCTCGACGATCTGCCGAGCGACGAGTTCATTCGGAGGCGCCACCCCGGCGCGAGCGAAGCGGAGATCGCGCGGATTCGTCCGACGTATTGGCCGAACGTGCCCGTCGTCTTCCAGGCCTACCACGTGATGATCGGCTTGGGCGTCCTTCTCACGACGCTCGCGATCGTCGCCGTCGTCGCCGCGTTCACCGGGCGGATCTTCCGCGAGCGGCCGATCTGGCGTGCGCTCCTTTGGGCGCTCGTGCCGGGCATCTTCCTCGCGCACGTCGCGACCCAAGCGGGATGGTTCACGGCGGAACTCGGTCGCCAGCCGTGGATCGTCTATGAGGTGTTGCGCACGCAGCACGCGGCATCGAGGGTGGTCGAGGCAGGGCAGGTGGTGCGCTCGCTGATTCTCTTCTTCTTGATCTATCTTTTCCTCACCGTCCTCTTCGTGCACATTCTTCGGCGCCTCGTGCGGAAGGGGCCCGATGGAGGCCACGGCGAGGCGGCCGAGCGCGACACGCACGCCACGGTGCCCATCTCGCTGAAGAGCGGGCGGCAGACTTCGGAGGGATGACGATGGACCTCGACCTCAACACGGCGTGGTTCGTCCTCGTGATGATTCTCCTCACGGGGTATGCGGTCCTCGACGGCTTCGATCTCGGCACCGGGCTCTTCGTCTATCTCGCGAAGACGGACGACCATCGGCGGCTCGTCCTGAATTCCATCGGGCCGATCTGGAATGGCAACGAGGTGTGGCTCGTGACGGGCGGCGGCGCGCTCTTCGCGGCGTTTCCCAACGTCTATGCGACGGTCTTCTCGGGCTTCTACGACGCGTTCATGTTGCTTCTCTTCGCGCTCATCTTCCGCGCGGTGGCGATCGAGTTCCGCAGCCAGCGCGAGAGCCCTCGATGGCGCCGCGGATGGGACATCGCGTTCGCGGTGGCAAGCTTGACGACGGCGCTCCTCCTCGGCGTGGCCGTCGGCAACATCGCCATCGGCATCCCGCTTGACGCACAGCGCGAGTACCACGGCGGGCTGCTCGGACTCCTGAATCCGTATGCGATCGGCGTCGGCGTGGTCGCGCTTTCCCTCTTCATCATGCACGCGAATCTCTACCTCGTCCTCAAGACGGAAGGGGATCTCCAGGCGCAACTGATCCGCGCCACGCGCGTGACCGTGCCGGTCTACGTCGGCCTCTTCGTCCTTCTCAACGTTGCAACGCTCTTCGTCGCGCCGCACGTCGCGGCGGCGAGCTTCGGCAAGAAGGTCGCGCTCGGCGTGATCTTCCTGACGTCGATCGCGGTGACCTTCAACATCCTGCGCCAGGTCCGCCGCGGCAACGACGGCTGGGCGTTCCTCTCATCCGCCGGCTCGATCGTGACGTTGATGGCGCTCTTCGCTGTCAGCCTCTATCCGAGGCTCGTGCCGTCGCGACCGGACCTCGTCAACAGCCTCACGATCTGGAACGGCTCGTCGACGACGAAGTCGCTCGGCTTCATGTTCGTCGTGGCGTTGATCGGGATCCCGTTCGTCCTTGCGTATACCGCGTCGATCTATTACGTCTTCCGGGGAAAGGTGAAGCTCGGGGCGCATTCGTATTGAAGGCGGGAGGGGTCAGGGTTCGGGGGTCAGGGCAGAGGGCAGGGGCGGCGCTCTGGCCTGTCCAGTGTCGGCTTCCAATTCTGGGAAGCGACCGAAGTAGGTTGCCGTCGGAGGGCATCACGTGAGAACGATCACCCGACTGACTGGCATTCGCGGCGACGCCGCAATCGCGCGACTGTCTGCGATTGTGCCCGAGGCCGAGGTCAGCGTTCTTTCCATCTTCATCGAGCTCGACGAAGGTGACCCGCGACTCAAGCGAGTGCTGTACGTGGCTCGAGAGTTTGGCTGGCAGGACCGCCGCGACCCTCCCATTGAAGGCCGAGAGCCTCGCTACTACAGAAGGCGAAGCTGGCGGGTCTATGACGACAGTGACCTTGATCCGTGCCAGTTGTTGACGATGGAAGGTTTGGTCGCAGACTTCGACGTCATCGCATCTTCCAGCAGCAAGGACGAGCGTCTCCGGGTCGACGTGGACCGCTGTGGTCTTCCAGAACACCTCGACGTGTCGATCACGGGCGGTAGTGGCCTCATCGTGCCCGATCGCGTATACCGGGTCATGCATGCCCTTCCACTCCGTCGATTGCTCTTTCGTCCAACCGTGCCGTACGACCGCCGTGGTTGGCCAGAGCGCGAGAGCGCCTGGGAGGACATCGGCCCTCCGTGGTGGGAGATCACCAGCGATCTGAAGATGCCTCCGGTCGCTCCTTCTCTTATGGTCCTTGACCACAAGAAGAAGCCTGTGGACCGCAGCTACAACAAGCTGACGATCGTGAAGGACCCCACAAACATGTATTTGGGGCGGCCGGAGTTGCGATATCTGCGATCGGAGTTGCCGCCGCTCGATTCCTTCGACGCGGCGCTGAGCTATGAGCACTCGGGATGTGCCATCCACGGGGCCCGACTCATCGTCTCCCAGCGACTCCGACGCGCGTGGATCGACGCGGGGTTCAAGGCCGACTGGATGCCGGTGCATATTGAGGAGGGTTGAGGTTCACGGAGGTCAGGGTCGGAAGAAGGTGTCATCGCGAACGGCGTGCGATTCGCCTCGAGAACATGTATGCCACGGATGCTCGTTCGGTAGTGGAGACGCTCGCTGCATCGAACCGTGACGCGTTCGAACACCCGCCCGCGATCAAGCGATCGCATTGGGGGCCGAGTGAAGAAGGTCGAGCGCCGCGCGCACAGATCCGAGCCCTGTCGCGTCTCCACGTTGCCGGGCAGAGTGGGGGGCAGGAGCACTTTCGATGGGAGTGATGTGATAGGGGGGGCACGGTCTGGCCAGTGTCGGCCTCGAACCTATGCATGCCTGCCCTTCGCCCAGCGGCAACGCTGAGAATCTCCGAACCTCGGCGCCTCCATGCCGTACGAGACCCGCTACGCTCGAACACCGCCGTCATGTACGCGGACAGAAGTGAGCGAGGCGAGCGACCGGACACACCGCGATGAGGCTTCGTCGAGTCATCCTCCTGTCTTCGATTCTCTGTAGCGGTCCCGCGATCACGGTGGCGGTCGCGTTCTCGCTGGGAGCGTTTCTCGACGCGAACGAAGGAGACGACCCGGCCTACGGTGGCGCGTGGGATGGGGCGCGATGGTCCGACGTCACCGTTCGCTCGCGCACCGGCTGCATTCGCATCGAACGCAGTCGAGGAATGCGCTACTGCGGGAACGAGCCGACGCGCGAGGA
Organism: Phycisphaerae bacterium; assembly: GCA_016795035.1. Taxonomy (GTDB): domain Bacteria; phylum Planctomycetota; class Phycisphaerae; order Phycisphaerales; family SM1A02; genus JAEUIT01. The sequence goes on from JAEUIT010000027.1 coordinate 41,212, forward strand.
ACTCATTGCGATGGGGCGGTACGACGATCTCACCTCCCTCGTCCCCCCGTGGAGCGCGACCCGCAACCCCAACGCGGCGGGTCAACGCGCCTTCGATCGAACGGAACAGGCGAACGGGTGGCCGTTCCTGTCGCTCTCATGCGTGCTGCATGACGACGAGATCCGCGAGCTGCGCGTGGCGAAGGCGACCGCTGGCTCTGAAGCCGATGTCCAAATCTTGGGAGGGAAGCCTTATCAAGGCGGCATTACAAATGGGATCCTGCTAGGTACGGACGATCCCGTTCGAGTGCTGCCGCTCCGGCCGATTTGGAGTGGTTTCGTCGCCGATTCGCTCATCTACGCAACCGCGGTTGCTGCGGCTCTGATGGTTCCCGGCGTCGTGCGTCGCTGGCATCGATCTCGCCGAAACCTCTGTGTCCAATGCGGCTATGCAGTCGGTGCGCTTCCTCGCTGTCCGGAATGCGGCAACGCGGAGTAGATCGGCAGAATGCGAACGCCTTCCAAGATCCTCATCGCGACGCTCGGCACGGCCCTCGTCGTCGTCCTACTTTCGGCGCTTGTTGTTTATCGAGAGGTTCGCGAACGGTCGTTGGGATCGGTCGACGTGGCCGGTCCTGCATTCGACGTTCGGGTGGAGTCGTGGTCCCAATGGAACGGCCTCGCGGCTCGCACGGGGCGACACGAGATCCTGGTTCGTAGCGCGGGGGAGTCACAGTGGCGTCCGTCCGCCACCGTCCGAACGCGGCTCGAGTGCCTGCCTTCTGCTTCCGGCGTCGTGTTCGCCGGCGCCGCGTGCGGCATCGCGATCGACCATGTGGTCGCATGTACGCCAGACGGGGGACTCTCGTGGGGCGTCACCGATTTCGGAACGATCACGCAGGGGCCGGCGCGCGAGTCGACCGTGGTGATCAGCGTGCGACTCGACGCGGACGGCGCGGGGACCGTGACGCTCGGGCTCGAACGCTCACCGGCGACCGCGGTCGCGACGAGCGCGACCGCCGACTTCGGGCGAACGTGGGGGCCCGTCGTCTCGGTCGAATAGCCACGCGGGTCCGCACGTTTGCCGTGGCGGCTTCGTCTGATCACAGGAGACACCGACGGAACCTCGCGCGCTGGTCCCGCAACGGTCGGTCGATCCCGTCTCGAACGAGCTCAGTCCGGTTCGGACGGCGCCGTCGAGTGGCCGGGCGAGACGGGCCCGCCCGAGATGGCGGCGCAGCAGGCGTCGATCTGCTCATGGCTCGCACCGCACATGACACGAAGGGGGCGTCCGCTCTGCAGCCAGAGGACCAACTCTCGCGCTTCGGGAGGCGCGATCGCCTCATCGGCCGCCGCGACTTGCGCGGCGACGATGTCGTGCCAATCGAGCACCGTTGCTTGCGTGCCGGGCCAAGCTCCGCGCGAAAGGATGCAGACGCCGTCCGACGAGACTTCGACTCGCTGCTCGTGCTGCGGACTCATGCAAATCCACCACGTAGACGCCCAGACGATGGAGATGATGCCTCCAGCCGCGACGCCTCCGAACGCCGCAATTGCCACGCCGCCCCACGCGAAGGGAAAGTGTGCGGCGCCGATCGTGAGGGCCACGAGCCACACGACGGTGGCCGCCCAAATCGCGACGCACGCGAGGCGAGTTCGTCGCGGAATGCGTGATCGGCCGTCGAACGCAAGGCGAGGTCCGCGATAGGGCTGAGCCAATCGCGCGTGAACTCGGCTCCCGTCGAACGCGCCCATCTCGCAGAGCGCCCGAACGAAGTGAAGCGCCTCGGGGAGACGCCAATTTCGGCAGAGGACGATCCGAGTCTCGTCGCCGGTCGCGAGGTCGACGACCACATAGGCGTGTCGCGGCAGGAGGGCGGTGTCCCGCAGCCGGACCGACCGTACGTCGGAGGAGCGAACCGCAAGGGACCGCGTGCGGAGTGGTGCTACAGCGTCGATCCAAAGCGTGCCTGAATCGCAACGGACCCGTACGCGCCGCGGGCACCGAGCCCATTCGAGGAGAAGCACGCACGCAAGGGCCGCCGAGGCCACGGAGGCGACGGCACGGTCGCTGCCCGGCAGCAACGCGTGGAGAAGGCAATAGAGAAGCGCGGCGACGACCGAGCATCGCACCACTCGCGCGGGACTCAGGGTATTGGCCACGGGTCGACGCGCTCTTCGGATCGCGAAGGTCCGTTCCTCGTGCGCGGCTCGTTGGCTCGTAGACACCGTGGGCACCTGTGGCCGGCAGAGGGTACGCATCCCCGCGTGGGATGACAGGGCCGGGTGTCTTGACTCGCGCACTGGCCTGTCCAGTGTCCTCCGCCCGCGCACTGGCCTGTCCAGTGCCGGTTGCGCCCTTCGCCCGCTTGTGGCTTGCCCCCGAACCCCGAACCCCGAACCCTGAACCCTTGACCCACACCCCCGACGCCAGCCCCTTCCTCCTCGCGAAACCTGTTAGACTGCCGCCCCCCTTCGGGCGGTCGGAGAACGTTCGGGTGGATGTTTTCCCGGCTGCAATCGCGTGATTGCGCTTCCGCCGCGTGGCTAGTGGGCCAAGCGAACCGGCATCGTGGCCGGTCTCCGTCATTGGTCTCGGCCGCCGTTCGTGGCATTCGTTGCCCGAACCCGAGGGCTCGCGCCTTCTTGTCGTTCGTTGCGGCCCACGCCGGCAGGCATCTCGGCTTCGAGACCTTCCGTCGAGACCTTCGGGCAGCGTACGAACGGCGAGCGAGATCCCCCCGATCCCTTCCGAGACCTATCGACAATGCGCCACACGATGCGAACGACGCACCCCACAGCCGACGCGCCCTCGCGCCTCGGCGGCTTCCTCTTCCCGGCCGCGATCGCGGCCCTCGCGGTGTCCGCGTCGGCCTTCGCCGGTGAAGCGGACCTCAAGCTCCCGAAGATCGACTCGAACGTCTCGTTCGACTTCTTGGGCACCACGATCACGGGCCCGGTCCTTATGTGGATCGGTCTTGGTCTTGCGATCGTGGGCATGCTCTTCGGTCTCGTGCAGTACAAGCAGACCGTCGCGCTCCCGGCCCACAAGTCGATGCTCGCGGTCTCGAACATCATCTGGGAGACCTGCAAGAGCTACCTGACCCAGCAGGGCAAGTACCTCGCCGTCCTTTGGTTCACGATCGGCGCGGCCATCGTCTTCTACTTCGGCTACCTCGAGCACAAGAGCTTCCGCGACGTCTCCGTCATTCTCGGCGCGAGCATCCTCGGCATCCTCGGTAGCTACGGCGTCGCGTGGTTCGGTATCCGCATCAACACGCAGGCCAACAGCCGCGCCGCCTTCGCCTCGCTCAAGGGCGACGGCCTCCCGGTGCTCGGCATCCCGCTCAAGAGCGGCATGTCGGTCGGCATGCTCCTCGTGTCGGTCGAGCTCTTCTTCATGATCTGCATCCTGATGTTGCTGCCGACCGAGCTGGTCGGCCCGAGCTTCATCGGATTCGCGATCGGTGAGTCGCTCGGCGCGTCGGCGCTCCGTATCTGCGGCGGCATCTTCACGAAGATCGCCGACATCGGCTCCGACCTCATGAAGATCGTCTTCAAGCTCCCCGAAGACGATCCCAAGAACCCCGGCGTCATCGCCGACTGCACCGGCGACAACGCCGGCGACTCGGTCGGTCCGACGGCCGACGGCTTCGAAACCTACGGCGTCACCGGCGTCGCTCTCATCGCGTTCCTCGCGTACGCCCTCGGCGGCGGCAACGCGGAAGAGCAGATGATGTGCGCGAAGCTCATCGTCTGGCTCTTCACGATGCGCGCCCTCATGATCGTGACGTCGCTCGTCAGCTACTACATCAACGAAGTGATTTCGAAGGCCCGCTACGGCGGCCTCCGCGACTTCCACGAAGAGGCGCCGCTCACGTGGCTCGTCTGGATCACCTCGATCATCTCGATCGTCGTCACCTTCGGCGCGTCGTGGGCGCTCCTTCACGGCGTGAAGTTCCACGACCAGGAACTCACCGATCTCTGGTGGGTGCTCTCGATCATCATTTCGTGCGGCACCATCGCCGGCGCGGTCATCCCCGAGTTCACCAAGGTCTTCACCTCGACGAACTCGCGGCACGTGCGTGAAGTCGTGAACGCGTCGGCCCAGGGCGGCGCGAGCCTCAACATCCTCTCGGGCCTCGTCGCGGGCAACTTCTCGGCGTTCTGGAAGGGCCTCGTCATCGCCGGCCTCATGGGCCTCGGTTGGTGGTGCGCCTCGAACGGTCACCTCCAGTCGCTCATGCCGGTGCAGTACCCCTTCGCGGGACCGATCTTCGCGTTTGGTCTCATCGCCTTCGGCTTCCTCGGCATGGGTCCCGTGACCATCGCCGTCGACTCGTTCGGTCCGGTCACCGACAACGCGCAGAGCGTCTACGAACTCTCCCGCATCGAGTCGCAGCCGAACGTGAAGGACGAGATCCGCCGCGACTTCGGCTTCGAGCCGGACTTTGAGAATGCGAAGCACCAGCTCGAGAAGGCTGACGGGGCCGGCAACACGTTCAAGGCGACCGCGAAGCCGGTGCTCATCGGCACCGCCGTCGTCGGCGCGACCACCATGGTGTTCGGCATCATCCTCGCGCTCATCAAGGTGAAGGCGGGCGGCGAGAGTGCGACCGTCGAGCAGCTCACCGCCGCGACGAGTTTCGTCGTCGGCAAGTTGAGCGTCGTGCAACCCGAGATCCTCCTCGGCCTCCTCGTCGGCGGCGCGGTGATCTACTGGTTCACCGGCGCCAGCATGCAGGCGGTCGTGACCGGTGCGTACCGCGCGGTCGTCTACATCAAGCAGAACATCAACCTCGACAAGGCCGAGGCGAGCATCGAAGACTCGAAGGAGGTCGTCCGCATCTGCACGCTCTACGCGCAGAAGGGCATGACCAACATCTTCATGGTCGTCTTCTTCATGTCGCTCGCACTTCCCTTCTTCGACCCGTACTTCTTCATCGGGTACCTGGTCGCGATGGCGTTCTTCGGGCTCTTCCAGGCGATCTTCATGGCGAACGCCGGCGGCGCCTGGGACAACGCGAAGAAGATCGTCGAAGTCGAGATGCGTGCGAAGGGCACCGACATTCACGCCGCGACGGTCGTCGGCGACACCGTCGGCGATCCCTTCAAGGACACGAGCTCGGTGTCGCTCAACCCGGTCATCAAGTTCACGACGCTCTTCGGCCTCCTCGCGGTCGAGATCGCGGTGCAGCAGCAGGTCGCGGAGTACAAGACGTGGATCGGTGGCGTCTTCTTCGCCGTCGCTCTCTTCTTCGTCTACCGCTCGTTCTACGGCATGCGGATTCCGCAGGAGAAGACGAAGTAAGAGAGCCGAGGATGAAGGATCAAGGATGAAGGATCAAGGGTGAAGGCAAGCGCGGCGTACGGCCAAAACGCGCCTTTCCCACTGACTCCTCAATCCTGACTCCTGAATCCTCCTTCTTTCGCACCCCTTGCTCCTTCCCACACGCCGTGACTCACGGCGAACTCGGTAAAGCGACGCGGCGGCTCACCTTCGACGGTGACCGCCGCTCGCGTTTTTGGATGCGTGAAGGCGAGCCGCCACGCGTGCAGGCCGAGGAAGGGGTCGTCGGGACGGCGCCCTTGCGGACGCGCGCGGCCGCCGACGTCGTAGATCGGGTCGCCCGCGATGGGCGCGCCGCGCGACGCGAGGTGCACGCGGAGTTGGTGCATGCGCCCGGTGACGAGGTCGCACTCGAGAAGCGCGTAGCGGCCGTCGCGCCGGAGCGTGCGATAGCGCGTGAGCGCCGGCTTGCCGCGCGGGTCGAGGGCACTGATGCGCGTCGAGCCGACCGAGGTTTCGAGGAGCGGAGCGTCGATCTCGCCCTGCGCCGCGCGGAGTTCGCCGCGCACGATCGCGAGGTAGGTCTTCCGCACGGTGCGCGCCTCGAAGTCGGCGCGGAGAAGGTCGTACGACTCGGCGTCGAGCGCGACGAGGAGCAGTCCGCTCGTCAATCGGTCGAGGCGATGCAGCAGGCCCCAGTCGCGAGCTTCGCCAAGCCGTTGGATCTTCGCGGCGAAGCGGCCGCCGTCATGGGCGAGGAGGCCGTTGAGCACGCTGTCATTCTTGTGCGAACGACCGGGCTCACTGACGACGCCGGGCATCTTGTTGACGACGACGACGTGGTCGTCCTCATGGACGACGTGCACCTTGATGCGCGGGTTCGGCGTGAGGCTTGGCACGACGGGCAGTGGAGGATAGGAGAAACGGACACGGCGGTCGGCGGGCGGTACGCTCGCGGGCATGAGTGCTCCGTCCGTCACTAGCCCGTCGCGCGTCGCCAGTCGCCTTCGCCCCTTCGGCGGCACGATCTTCACCGAGATGACCCTCCTCGCCCGGAAACACGGCGCGGTGAATCTCGGGCAGGGGGCGCCCGACTTTGACGGCCCCGACTTCGTGAAGGACGCCGGCATCAAGGCGATCCGCCAAGGCCACGCGCAATACGCGCGGATGTTCGGCGTGCCGGAACTCAACGCCGCGATCGCGGCGCGGTTCCGTCAGGACTGCGGCCTCGAGGTCGATCCCGAGACGGAAGTCACGGTGACGAGCGGGTGCACCGAAGCGATCGCCGCGACGATGCTCGGCCTCCTCGAGCCGGGCGACGAGGTGATCCTGATCGAGCCCTTCTACGACTCGTATCCCGCGACCGTCGCGATGGCGGGGGGGACCGTCCGCGCGGTCACGCTGCGCCCGCCGACCTTCGCACTCGACGTTGCAGCTCTTCGCGCCGCGGTCACGTCGAAGACGCGCGCGATCTTGGTGAATACGCCGCACAATCCGACCGGCCACGTGTTCACGCGCGCAGAGCTCGAGGCGATCGCGGCGCTCTGCCGTGAGCGCGATCTCCTCTGCTTCTCCGACGAGGTCTATGAGCGGCTCGTCTTCGAGGGGGAGCATCTCTCGATCGCGACCTTCCCGGGCATGCGCGAGCGCACGGTGACCTGGTCGAGCCTCGGCAAGACGTACTCGCTCACCGGGTGGAAGATCGGCTGGGCGATCGCGCCGCCGGCGCTCACCGCGGGCATTCGCGCCGCACACCAATTCCTCACGTTCGCGAGCGCGACGCCGCTCCAGCATGGCGCTGCGGCGGCGCTTGCGTCGGGAAGCGAGTATGACCGCGCCTTCCTCGACGACTACCGCCGCCGCCGCACGATGCTCCTCGACGGGCTCCGTGCCGCGGGGTTCACCGCATTCGCGCCGGACGGCTCGTACTTCATCATGGCCGACCACTCCGCGTTCGGATTCGCCGACGATCGCGCCTTCTGCCACTACCTCGTGGCCGAGATCGGCGTCGCGGCGATTCCGCCCGCGAGCTTCTACCTGAATCCGGCCGACGGCCGCTCGCTCGTCCGCTTCGCCTTCTGCAAGAAGGACGAGACGCTCCGTGCCGCGATCGAGCGGCTTGCGACCCTGCGGACGAAGCGTCCGCCGCGCAGCGTGTAGGATCAGCGGTCGGATGACGACGCACGAGCGATCGAGCGAACCGGCTGCAGGTGGGGCGGCAGCGAGCGCGCCACGAGGCGCGACCTCGAGCGGTCATCTCGGCGTTGCAGCCTGGATCGGCGCCGGCGGCGAGTCGATCGCGGCCGCGCTCGCGGGCGACGTGGCGCGCGACGTCGACGAGCGGTGGCGCTGGACGATGCACGCGATCGGCGGCGAGCGCCGGTCGGCGGCGGCGGCGTGGGCCGAGCGCACCGGCGCCGCCGAGTGCGCCCACCTGCGCGAACTGGTGCGGCCGGGCGTCGCGCTCTCGATTCTCCTGGGGCGCGAGATCCCCGGCGACGCCGACCTCCGCCATCTCCTCGACGGCGACCGCCGCGTCGCGTTCGTCGGCGCCGCGCCGCTCACGCTCGCGACGTTGATCGCGCTCGGCGATCGCGCGGCGCGCCTCGATGTCGTGCCGAGCTTCCTGAGCTCCGAAGCCTGGCGCCTCGCGCAGCCGATCGTCGCCGACTTCCGCGGCGACGGCGCCGACGCCCGCGTGACGACCGTCGCGATCCAGATGCGCGGCACGCCCGGCGAGTCGACGCTCGACGCGCTTCTCTTTGACGCCGCGATGGTCGCCGTGAGCCTGACGACGTCGATCGAATCGGTGCTCGCCCTGCGGCAATCGCCGAGCGCGACGCACGAACCTGCGTCGATCGTTGCGATCGCCCGATGCGAGGACGGCATGCTCCTCTCGCTCGACGTGGCCGATACGGGGGGCGTGCGTCGCGCGGTCGAGTTCGTGGGGAGCGCCGGCGTGTGCGTCGTCGCCGACGATCGCATCGAGTGGCGCGATCCGCGCGGGGCGACGCGCGAGCGTCACGTGCTCACGCCGCCCGTCGATGCCGTGCGCGCGACGGTCGACTCGCTCGCCCATCTCGCGGCGGTGCGTTCGGGCGGCACCGGCAACACGCTGCGGGCCGCGGCGGCGCTTGCCGAAGCGGCGAAACTCAGCGCCCGCACCGGCAACGCGGAGAGCCCGGCGCGCGCGCTCGAGCTGGCCGCGCGCCCCTAAGGGACTGCGGCAGGCCTTTGGGCAAAAGAGAAACCGCCAGCGCGTGCGCCAGCGGTTGTGAGCCAATCGAGGTGCGTCGATCAGGCCGCGATCGAGTCGATCTTCACCCGCAGGTAGCCCTGACGGTGACCCATCTTCTTACGCGAGCCCTTACGGCGCTTGTACTTCCAGGTGACGAGCTTCGGGCCGGTCGCTTCGCCGACGATCGTGGCGGTGACCTTCGCGCCGGCGAGGTAGGGGAGACCGATCTTGGCCGGGCTCGACGCGCTACCGACGGCGAGGACCTTGTCGAAGGTGACCGTCTTCTGGTCGGAAGTGACCTCGCGAAGATCGACGTCGACGACGTCTCCCTCGCTGACCTTGATCTGCGTGCCGCTGTCTTCGATGATCGCGTAAGTCGCCGCCATGGGAACGTTCTCCGGAAAGTCCCGCAGAATAGCGGAAGGTCGGACTTTGCTCAATGGCACTTTGCGGGTCCTTCGTATACTCGCCCCGTGGACAGGCGATCGCGCGGCCTTGGGCTCCGGCAACGGCGTCTCGGGCCGTGAGGAAAGTCCGAACACGGTTGGACACGGTGGTGGGTAACGCCCACCGGGCTCGTTGGGCCTAGGGACAGTGCCACAGAGAAAAGACCGCCTACGTCAGGCTCCGGTTCGCCGGTGGCTTGGCCGGCAAGGGTGAAACGGTGCGGTAAGAGCGCACCGCCCTGACGGCGACGTCAGGGGCACGGCAAACCCCACCGCGTGCAAGCGCAAACAGTCTTCCGGTTCCGGGTGCCTTGACGCCCGAACCCTCGACGGTCCGTCGAGCGTGGGGACGGGTAGCGTGCTTGAGGCGCTCGGCGACGGGCGTCCCAGAGAAATGATCGCCGCCCCCATCCAGCAATGGGCGGGGGAACAGAATTCGGCTTACGTCCACGCAACCACGACGGCTCCGCGCGAGTCGTCGTGCGCGCTGAGGGGCCGCGCGACGACGACATCTTGGGGTAGTCGCCCTCCGCGCCACAACAACCTGTGCCGCACCTCGAATTGCGGGCCTTTTTGGTGATGCATCTTGCCTTTGAAGTGCGTCTCGCAACAATCAGCGACTTCAACGGCCGGCGGCTCCCATGCCTTCGGCCGTGCGAACAGGTCCCGCCTCTGGCGTTTCCCGTTCTGCCCGGTGCTCGGTCCAAAAATCGGTGCATTGCCTGATCCTTGCGTTTTGGGGTCGTGTAGATCACAGACGCGGTTGGGGGCGTGGTTGGGTCTTGGCAAGGCACCGTGTGAGTAATGGGCAATGGAGACGTTGGGGGTGCGTGGGCTGTGCCGGTACGTGACACCGGTCGAGCCTGCGGTATGGGCCAATGCCTGTGATAAGGGCAGTGCGTTTCTTCGATCGTCGTCGCTGTGCTGGAACCGGGATTCGTCCGCCCGGCTGGCGCTTCGACCCAACGGTGCCGGGCAGCGCGCGAATAGGAGTCGAGAGAATCTCATGAGCAATCCCACCAAGACGACGAGCCTTCAGACCTACCACATGCTCGTCTTCCGCAAGGCGCTTCATCCCGAGTTCTTCGGGATCGAAGGCCGCTCGCGCATCAAGCACGAGGACTATGACGCGGAGAGCTGGATCTTCCGCGGCGGTCATGCCGTTCGCGTCCAGCACAACGGGCTCTGTGTCGTCGAAGTCGTTCTCGAACAGGTCGATCAGATTCCCGATCGCGGCCTCGTCGCAACCTTGCCCTGCGCGGGCGAGCGCGACCACGACGAGAAGTTCGGCGAGTCGCTCGTCTACATGACGACGATCCAGACCGAGACGCTGAGCGATCACCTCTACATGGGCACGTACAAGGAGATGCTCCAGCACGCTCGCGAGAGCGACTCGCTGTGCTCCATGTGGACCGACGAGATCGGCAAGCCGAATCTCTCGGTGCTCGACGTGCAGTCCTCGCGCACCGAGATGCACATCCAGGGCTACCACCTCCGAAGTGACTGCGGCTTGGTGCTTCGCACGCAGTCGATGTTCCAGCTCACGAGCGGACAGGAGAAGGACGGCAAGGGTCGCGGCGACAAGGCGGCGCGCGGCGCCGCTCGCGCGGTTGCTCGTCCGGTTCGCGCGGGCGACGACCTCGACTGAGTTCGCCTCTCCACACCTCGCACGAGACTCACACACGCCGACAGGCCTTGCGCCTGTCGGCGTGTTCTCGTTCACGGGCGCATCAAGGCGCGACGGTCGGCCGCGCCGCCGAGTACTCTCTGCATCATGAGCGGGCTCTCGCGCATCGGGCGTCAATGCATCGAGACAGATCGGCTTCTCGGCGTCGATCTTGTCCTTGTGGCTCGACCGGCGATGCACGCACCCGCGTCGAGCGTCGCGCCTGACGACGACGACGTCGCGCCCGCGCGCGAGGTCGCTCCGGTTGCCGCGGCGGACGCCGACGATGGCTGGCCTTCCGACGAGCTCGAGCCGGAGCCGGTGCGGCGTGCGTCGCCGTCCGTGGCGCCGACGCGCATCGACGTCTCGATCGCCGGCGACGCGTCGGTCGACGAGCGCCAGGCCGCGCTCGATGCCTTGCGCGAACGGCACGATCGCGAGTGTCCGCACTGCACGACCGCCACCGCGCACACGCGCACGGTCTTCGGAGAAGGCAATCCGGCCGCCGCCCTCGTCTTCGTCGGCGAGGCGCCGGGCGAGACCGAAGACCAGCTCGGTCGTCCGTTTGTGGGGAAGGCCGGACAGAAACTCGATGAGATGATCCGCGCGCTCGGACTGCGGCGCGAAGACGTCTACATCGCCAACGTCCTCAAGAGTCGTCCCCCGGGAAATCGCACGCCGCTACAGCATGAAGTCGATGCCTGCGGCCCATATCTCCGCGCGCAACTCGAGATCATCCAGCCGCAGGTGATCGTGACGCTCGGCGGACCTGCGACGAAACTGCTTCTCGGCACCGAGCTCGGCATCACGCGGCTGCGCGGCGTGTGGGCATCAGTCCCAAGCGGCGATCGAACGATCCCGGTGATGCCCACGTTCCATCCGGCATATCTCCTCCGGAACTACACCCAGGAGACGCGCCGACAGGTGTGGTCCGACCTTCTCGCGGCGAAGGCGAAGCTCGGGCTCCCGTAACCGGTGCGCACGCGGGAGGGCAATTACCCGAGCCACGTCGCCACCGCAAGGAGAACCCGGAGAATTTGTGATCAGCGTGCGAATTTCTCTCGGTCGCGCTGGAACCGTCGTCACAGGCGGTGCGAAGATTGCAACGTTCGAGAGGAGTGACCGGCAACGGTCGCCACCCGAACCGGCTCGACGATGTCCCGCAGGTGTGCGTTGAGGATCCCTCCTCCGCCGCCCGCTTCGGATGACCTCGACGCCGATTCCCTTGCCCCCCACGAGGAGCCTGTCGCGGTTTATCTGTGACGGGCTCTTTTTCTTTTCCCGCCTAGAGGCGCCGACCGCTTCCGTTGGCAAACAACCGTCGCCGGCCGGATGGGTGCCAACGGTGTCGTCACTCGCGAGTGGCGCGCGGCTCAGGGGCAAAGGATGATCGTCACCGGGCCGTCATTCTCGATCGAGACGGCCATGTGCTCGCGGAAGCGACCGGTCTCGGTCGGGATTCCGAATCCCCGAAGCGTGGCGACGATCGATTCAAAGAGCGGGCGCGCGACCACTGGCGGCGCGGCGCGCGTGAAGCTCGGACGATTGCCTTCGCTCGTGTCGGCCGCGAGCGTGAACTGGCTCACGAGCAGCATGCCGCCGCCGACATCGCGCACGCTGCGATTCATCTTGCCGGCGTCATCGCCGAAGATCCGCAGCTTCGCGAGCTTCTCGGCGAGCCGCGTGGCCTCGTTGGGACCATCGCCGACCTCCACGCCCACCAACACGCACAGCCCAACGCCAACGCGCCCGACGACCTCGTCGGCGACGGTGACGCTCGCGCGCGACACACGTTGGACGACGGCGATCATGCGGGTGCGTTGGCGATAGCGGGGGGCGCGAGCGCGGGCTCGCGTACGTCAATCCTTGAGGAGCGCCATCGAGCAGCTCGTGACCATCGCGTTGCCTTGCGGATCCGAGGCTTGGCGATAGTCGACGAGTTCGACCGACGAGGGCTCGACGAGTTCGAGGAGCGCCGTCATGTTGCCGATCGAACACCAGCGCGTGGGATTCTTCGTCCACTGGCAGGCGTCGACGAACGTCTTCGGGTTGCCGCTCAGGAACTTGCCCATGAGTTCGCGATCGTGGCGCTCGACCTCGATCTTCCGCTGATCGTTCACCGCGACCGGCTCGCCGAACTGCGGACCGACGTGGCTGAGATCGCTCGACGCCACGTACAGCGTGCGCCCGCCGCACGTGCCGAGCGCGTCGCGCAGCGCCCCGACGAAGTCGGCGCGGGTCGTGCGGCCTTCGGTGTCGATCATCGGCGCCAGCGGGTCCGGCACGAGGGCGGCCACGATCGGAACGTCGCCGAAGCGATGCTGGATCCAGGGCAGGTGCAATTCGATCGAGTGCTCGGGCAGGTGATCGAGCTGGTCGATCAGGTACTGGTCGCCGAGCGACGCGCGGAGCTTTTCGATGACCTGCGCGTCGGTGCGCACCGGGCCGATCGGCGTGCGGAAACCGAACTCCGTGCCGACGACGCCGTCGCCAAGCCCGAAGTGGTTCGTGCCGAGGATGACGATCCGGTCGGGGCGCTCGACGCGGTCGAAGCAGCGATAGCTCGCCGCATAGACCGGCCAGCCCCGGGCGTAGTCGAGGTGCGGCGCGACGATGCCGGCGGCCGGCGCGTCGAGCTCGGGATCCTCGGCGTCATTCATCCACGACTCGATTTGCTTGCGACATTCCTCCTCGGTCTGGCCGAGCATGCCCGACGCGGTGACGGGGAAGAAGCCTTCGGTGCGGAGCTTGTCCTTGAGTTCGCCTTCAAGGCGCTCGAACGTGGGGCCCCAAAGCAGGCCGAACTCGTCCATCTTCGAGGCGAGCTCGACGATCGGCGTGATGTCGGTCTTGAAGAGGGCCGCGATCTCCTCGAGCGAGCGCTGGCCCTGGAACTGCTGAATAACCTGCACCGCCGGGGGCGGGACGACCATCATCTGGTTCGTCAGCATCGACGGGTCGCGAAGCCCGACAAGCATGTGGGTCTGGCCGGACTGCTTGTCTTGCGCCTGCAACGGCAGCGGTTGAAGCGGGCGGACGTGCGGGCGACGGATGTGTTCGGGCAACTGCGCGAGCGTGGACATAGAAGGGTCACTGTACCTTGAGCCGCGGCACGCGCCGCATGTCGGGGTGCGAGAAAGAACCCGTACAATCGGCACGACCGGGGCAAGCCGTTGCTTGAAGCGCACAGTCCGCAGTCGCGGTGCGACTGAGACTGAGCCCCCGTACAGACGCGGTCGATGGACGACGTCTCGTTCCCGACTCTCGTCCGAGGACTGGTGCCGAGTCTTTGGCGCGTCGAGTTGGGCAATAGCCCATGGAAGGCTGCGTTGGAGGGCGTCTCTCACCGCCGCCCTTTTGGGTTCCGTGTGCGTCGACCACGCAGACGGCATGAGTGGGGGATGCGTCTCCCGGGATGGACACCCGGCCCCGACCCGTACCCGCGCGACTTCCTTGGGCCAGTCGCCGACACCGGGGAGTTGCGTTCGAGTGAAGGCTTCTGGTGAGGCCTTCCTGCGAAGGGACGAGAGACGATTGGGACTCGCTAGGCACGCTGGCACTTCAGGAATCACGGAAATGATGGACATGAACACGAAACCGACGACCTCGACGACCCGCTCCGGAACCACTGGCCTGACCGGCCTCGCGTTCCGGGGCTTCCGCTTCATCGCACCGCTGGCGCTCGCCGCGATGGTTGCGATGCCGCTCACGACCCTCGGTGGCATCGCGACCGCCGACGACTCGAAGCCGGCGACCCCCCCGGTCGCCACTCCTCCGGCCGCAACCCCGCCTGCGACCAACCCGGCGACCGCGCCGTCGCGTGCTCCGGCGCGCGACAACGCCGCGGGAACCGCGAAGCGCGAAGCGCCCGCGACCCCGCCGACCTCGCCGAACGGCCCGGTCCGTCAGCGTCCGCTCCCCGCGAACAACCAGGCGCAGGGTCGCCCGACCGACGCGAAGGGCACTAGCGCCGTCGCCGCTCCCGATCCCAATGCCAAGCCCGTCCTCAAGTTCGATCCGGAAGTCCTCGACTTCGGCGAAATGCTGGGCGGCGTGACCATGACGAAGACCGTCAAGATCACGAACATCAGCGACCAGCCGGTGACCATCACCCGCGCCGTTCCGAGCTGCGGCTGCACCGTTCCGGTCGTTCCCAAGGACCCGATCGCTCCCGGCGCCACGGCCGAAGGCCAGATCTCGCTCAAGCCGCCGGAAAAGCAGGGCACCGACCTCAACAAGAAGGTGACCTTCCAGATCGACGGCCATCCGCCGATGGTCTATGAGCTCAAGGGTCACGTCGTCGAAGTCATCAGCGTCAAGCCCGACTTCATCGACGCCCCGGCGCCGGACCAGGCCGAGTCGGCCGCGACCGTCGTCACGCTCACCTCGATCGACGGCAATCCGTTCAAGGTCGCGAGCGTCAACCCGCCCATCGTGAAGAACCTCGACACCTCGGCCGCCGCCGAGCACAAGCTCGAGATCGACTGGGCCGCGTGGGCGGAGCAGGGCAAGACCGCGAAGCTCACGGTCGTGACCGATCACCCGAAGGCGCCGAACCTGATGGTCGTGATCAAGCGCTCGATCCGCGACGTGCAGCCGATTCCGCCGAAGAACCCGGTGGATCGCGCCCAGACGGCGGACCCGCTCGTCTCCGCGGTGCGCAGCAAGAACATCGAATCGGTGAAGCTCCTCCTCGCCGGTGGCGCGGATCCGAACAAGAAGGATCCGGTCGGCGGCGATCGCACGCCGATGCACTGGGCGGCCAAGGACGGCAACAAGGAGATCATGGAACTCCTCATCGCCGCGAAGGGCAACCTCGAGATCGCGGATCGCGTGGGCAAGACCCCGCTCTCCGTTGCAGCTGAATCGAAGGACGGCGCCGCGATGGTCGCCTTCCTCCTCGAGAAGGGCGCGAGCCCGAATGCCCGCGACACGATCGGCGGCAGCCCGCTTCTCTGGGCCGCCGGCCTCGGCTCGCCCGACTCGGTGAAGGCGCTCGTCGCCAAGGGCGCCGACGTCAACGTCGTCGACGTCAACGGCCTCACGCCGATCCTCTGGGCTGCCGGTATCGGTTCGCCCGACACCGTCGAAGTGCTCCTCAAGGCCGGTGCGAAGACCGACGCCTCCGACAAGATCACCGGCGACACCGCGCTCATGCGTGCGGCCCGCACCGGACGCGTCGAGTCGCTCGCGCTTCTCATCAAGGCTGGCGCGGCGCTCAACGCCCGCAACCTCTCGGGTCAGACCGCATTCATGCTCGCGGCGACCTCGGGTTCGGTCGAGAAGCTCCAGGCCCTCAAGGACGCCGGCGCCGACGTGAAGGCGACCGACTCGCGCGGTTGGAACGCGATGGACTTCGCGAAGAACCGCATCGACAACGAGCGTGGCCGCGTCGTCGGCTTCCTCGAAGGCTTCCTTGCGGCGAACGCGCCGGCGAACACCGCGCCGTCGACCACGCCGGCCGGTGGCGCCACCGCCGCGTCGGGCAGCTCGAACGGCACGTCCGGCGACACGAAGCCGGCCGCGTCGACCGAGCCCGCGAAGCAGCCGACCGCGTCGCGCTGATTCGCTCGGACCGATCCGTCCGTACCTGATCCGGAACTCCTGAAGTTCGGAATGTGCCACAAGGCCCGCCCTCGTCCGGGGCGGGCCTTCTTCATGCGCTCCAAAGTGCGTCGGCAGTCCGTACGATCGCCCCTCCCATGAGCGTTCACGCTGCCACTCCGTCGTCGTCGGCCACCGGCCACGCCACTCCCTATGACCGTCTGATGTCGATCACCCGCGAGGCATCGCTCCTCGGCGCGACGGGCCAGATCCTCGGCTGGGATCAGGAAACGATGATGCCGGAGGGCGGGCTCGAGCTGCGCTCGCGGCAACTCGCGCAGCTCGCCCGCATGACGCACGAACTCGCGACCGATCCGCGCGTCGGCGAGTGGCTCGCGGCGTGCGAAGCGGACGCGTCGCTCATGTCCGATCCATTCAGCGTTGCCGCCGTCAACGTCCGCGAGACGCGCCGCGCCTACGACCGGGCGACGAAGATCCCGGCCTCCCTCGTCGAAGAGTTGGCGAAGACGACGAGCATCAGCCAGCACGAGTGGGCCGAGGCCCGCAAGTTGAGCGACTTCGCGCGTTTCCGCCCGCACCTCGAGAAGATCGTGCGGCTCCTCCGCGAGCGGGCCGCATGCTTCGGCTGGGACAAGGCGAAGGGCGAAGCGTGGGACGCGCTCGCCGACGAGTACGAGCCCGGCTGCACCGCGGCCGAGGTCGAGAGCGTCTTCAAGCCCTTGCGCACGCGCCTGGCCGGCCTCGTGAGCGACCTTCTCACGAAGGGGAAGGCGCCGCGCGCGGAGTTCAACGACTACGCCGTGCCGGTCGAGGCGCAGGAGCGCTTCTCGCGCTTCGTCCTCGAGAAGATTGGCTTCGACTTCCGGCGCGGGCGGCTCGATCGCTCGACGCATCCTTTCTGCGGCGGGTCGCACTGCAACGACGTGCGCATGACGAGCCGCTACAGCGAGCGCTGCCTCAATGACGGCCTCGGCAGCTCGATGCACGAGGCGGGGCACGGCATGTACGAGCAGGGGCTCCGCTTCGAACACGTCGGCACGCCGATGGGCGAGAGCGTGTCGCTCGGCATCCACGAGAGCCAGTCGCGCATGTGGGAGAACCAGGTCGGCCGCAGCCGCGCCTTCTGGACGTGGGCGATGAAGGAGTTGCCGCGTTTCGTCGGCGACGACGCGCAGCGCTTCTCGCTCGACGACTTCTACGGCGCCGCGAACGTGGTCGAGCCGGGCTTCATCCGCGTCGACGCCGACGAGGCGACGTACAACCTCCACATCATGATCCGCTTCGAGATCGAGCGCGCGATCATCCGCGGCGAACTCGACGTTGCAGGCATCCCGAGCGTGTGGAACCGGATGTACAAGGAGTACCTCGGGCTCGACGTCCCCGACGATCGCCGCGGCTGCCTCCAGGACATCCACTGGTCGATGGGCTCGATGGGCTACTTCCCGACCTACACGCTCGGCAATCTCTACGCGGCGCAGTTCTTCGAGGCGGCGCGGAAGGAGATGCCCGACCTTCTCGACCAGTTCGCCCGCGGCGAGTTCGGCGGCCTCAAGCGTTGGCTGAACGGCAAGATCCACGAGGAGGGGAAGCGCTACCTCCCGCGCGACCTCTGCCGCCGCGTGACCGGGCAGGAGCTCTCGCCGGAGCCTCTCATGCGGCACCTCGAGGGCAAGCTGCGGCCGCTGTACGGGCTGTAAGCCGGGTCGCGTCCATGCACGGGTGCCTCCCGGACAGGGGGCACGAAGGACATCCGGGATTTCTGGCGCTCGTCGCGGAGGGTCTTCGCGTCAGGGGTGTGCCGCGGGCGCACCTCGCCCGCACGGAGACCCCATGCATCGAAAGACCTATCGGCCGTCTCGCGCGGCGCTCACCGCCGCCGCCGTCCTCGCCGCCACCGCCGCCTCGACCGCGGCGCACGCGCAAGCGAAGCACTGGAACGCCGCGGACGGCTCCTGGAACGTCGGCGCGAACTGGTCGCCGCTCGGCGTCCCAGGCGTCGGCAACCAGGTGTTCATCGGGAGTACGGCGATCGCCAAGAACGCCTGGGTGACCCTCAACGCGAACGCCTCGATCGCCGAGCTCACGATCACGGACGGGATGACGCTCGACAGCGCCAACGCGCAACTCCTCGTTGCAGGCGCGACGCTCATCTCGGGCTACAACAGCGACGGCATCTTCGGATATCCGTCGCGACTCCGAGTCGCGAACGGACCGGCGCTGACCGACGTGGGCCTCGGCCCGGTCGAGATCACCGACGAGGGGCGCCTTTCGCTCGAAGGGGGCGTCGTCCTTGTTGCCGGCCTTCTCGACATCGACACGACCGGCTACCTCTCGGGTGACGGGCTGGTGCGGCTCACGAGCAACGCGGCGACGGCGATGCTCGTCGACGGCGGCCTCGGCGCCGGCATGCCGCTCCTCACGCTGAGTCAGGAAGGCGCCGGCCGCATCGATCTCGACGGGTCGGTCGCCGGCGACGACACGCTCAATATCACGCTCTCGAAGATCGACAACACCGACTTCGCGCGGCTCACGATCATCGGCGACGCGCTCGTCGACGCGATGGACGACGACATCTGGATCGGTGGCGGCAACGAGCTGACGATGTCGCTCACGGACGGCTGGACGATGGGGGCGGGCGCCGAGATCAA
Source organism: Phycisphaerae bacterium (assembly GCA_016795035.1). Lineage (GTDB taxonomy): Bacteria > Planctomycetota > Phycisphaerae > Phycisphaerales > SM1A02 > JAEUIT01. Next base: position 60,044 of record JAEUIT010000027.1, read on the forward strand.
GTTCATCGCGAGCGCCGCCGACGATCCGCCCGCCCGGCTGAAGGGGAATCACGCGACGCTGCGCGGCACGATCTTCGTCGGCGGATCGTCGACCGAAGGGCGCATCGACGCGCCGGTCACGCTCGAGTCGACCGTCGTCGCTTCGATCGGCCCCGGCGACCTCCTCCACACGACAAACGACGCCACGATCGAGGGCGGCTCGTTCGACATCGGCCTCGCCGGGAGCGTCGATTTCTCGGGCGACACGCTCGTCCAGGGCGGCACGTTCACGACGGTGAGCGACGACCTCGCCGACGGCGGCGTGCGGTTCGATGGCGCGACGGTCTACGACGGCACGCTCACGATCGACGGCATCGGGCAGCAGAATGGCGACGCCACCGTCGTCGGCCCGACGGTCATCAACGCGACGCGCTTCGACCTCGACGGCCTCGACGGCCTGACGTCGTGGTCGATCGCGAACGGCCTCGAGGTGAACGCCGATTCGATCGACGAGGGGAGTCCGTTCTTCAACGGCTCGATCGAGATCGCGGGCGGCTTCCTCGGAAAGCTCACGGTGAACATGGCCGATCCCGGAACGTTCTGGGTGATGGGCGGCTCGATGTCGCTCGGCGGCGTGGCCGCGATCATGACGGTGCGGCTCGACGGCAACCCGATCCTCTTCAGCGGCCCGCTCGACGTCACGAACCGCGTGCGCGCCGACTGCTTCCTGCGCTTCGAGCATTCGTCGACGGTCACCTTCGCCGGTCCGTCGTCCCGGCTGCGCAGCACCGAGTACGCCGACATCTGGGATGGCGCGACCTTCTCGGGCGGCCAGTTCGAGAACGCCCCGGCTGCAACGCTGAAACTCATGCAAGGTGCGAGCCTCGGTTCGACGGCGCTCCTCAATGAGGGCGATCTCAGGCTCGGCGCCGGCAGCGGTCCGGGGCTCGGATTCGCCTCGCAGGTGACGATGACGCCGACCTCGCGGTTCTTCGTCGATATCGGCGGCGCCGCCCCCGGCTTCCAGCACGACCAGCTGCAGGCCTCGGGCAGCGTCGCGCTCGCGGGCACGCTCGAGATCGACCTTGCCGACCTCGGCGACGGCATCTTCGAACCAGCGCTCGACGCGACGTACACGATCCTCACGGCGCCGCTCGGCGGTCGCTCGGGGCTCTTCGCGAATCAGCCAGTGTCGTTCGTGCCCGGCAAGGCGTATGTCTGGTCGGTCGGCTACGGCTCGACGCGCTTCAACGACACCGTCACCGTGAAGGTCGCCGACATCATCCCGTGCCCGGCGGATCTGAACGGCGACGGCCTGATCGACGGCGCCGACCTTGCGATCCTCCTCGGCTCGTGGGGGCCGTGCCTCGGCTGCAACGCGGACTTTGATCTCAGCGGCATGGTCGACGGGGCGGACCTTGCGGTCTTGCTCGGGGCGTGGGGGGAGTGCCTCTAAAGGCCGAAAATAGAAAGGGGAAATGGAGAGGAAAGCACGAGGGCTCCGCGTTGCACGCGGAGCCCTCGTTCGGTTTCGACTGTGCGTGGCGTGTTCGATCAGGCCGTGCGCATCGCGGCGGACTCGGCCTTCATCGCCATCGCGCCCATGATCCAGGCCCAGCCTTGGACCATGAGTTCGATCGCCATGAACATGCCGATCGCCCAGATGCCCGACGCGGGCCACTGGTACCAGATCATCGCGCCAAGGACGAACGAGGCGAGTCCGGAGAATCCTGCCCACGCGCGGTTCGGCATCCCGGTCGCGCGAAGGGCGACCACCATCTGGAAGATGCCTGCAACGACGAGCGCGATCGCGATCCAGAGGGTGAGCGCGATGCTCGCGACGTACGGATGCAGGATCGCGATCATGCCGCCCACGATGTAGGCGAGGCCGAGCAGCACGTGACCGATGCGCGTGCCGCCGGTGTCGTGCGTGACGGCCCGGGCGATCGCGGCGATGCCGCCGAAGACGAGAAGGCAGCCGAAGAAGATCGCGGTCGTCCAGGTGAGGACGCACGCGGCACCCACGCCGATCACGCCGACCACGAGCATGAGGATGCCGTAGATGAGCGCGAGGCCCGGCGACGAGGGACCGGTGCGAACGTTTGAATTCGACGACTGGGTGGTGGTCGGGACGGAAGCCATGCGGAGCGGGACCTTTCAGGCATCGCCGATCAGTAGACGCTGTCGGCGAAGTAGTACTGCGCCGCGTTCTCCGGCGTGATGAGTTCGACGTCGATCATCATGTGCTTCGGCATGAAGGGCATGATCTTCGTGCGGTTGCCGTCGCGAAGGACGCCGACCGCGAGCTGGATGCCGGTCGCGATCATCGATGGGGGATAGGTGATGTCGGCGGGGAACATCGGGTCCTTCTCGCCGACGCGCTTCACGATGTCCTTCATGCCGGCGCCGCCGAGGATCCACATCTCCTTCGCGCGGCCCGCTTCCTTGATCGCCTGCTCGGCGCCGAGCGCCATGTCGTCGTCGGAGGCCCAGACGACGTCGATGCCCTTGGCGCCGCCGGGATTCTTGACGAGGAGGGTCTCCATCACTTCAAGCGCCTTCTGGCGATTCCAGTTGCCGGTCGCCTGACCGACCACTTCGATGCCGGGGTTCGCCTTGAAGACCTCCATCGCCGCGTTCACGCGATCGGAGTTCACGGTGCAGGGGATGCCTTCGAGGATGACGATCCGCGCCTTGCCGCCCTTCTCCTTCTTCACGCGGTCGACGATGAACTGCGCGGACGTCCGGCCGAATGCCTTGTTGTCGCCTTCGAGGAAGATGTCGGCGACCGGTTCGAGGAAGCCGCGGTCGACGTTGACGATCAGAACGCCCGCCTGCGCGGCCTGCTTCGCGACCGGCGTGAGCGGCGCGCTTTCCGTCGCGAGGATCACGAGACCGTCGACACCCTTCGCGAGCATCGTCTCGATGTCCGCGATCTGCTTCTCGGGGTTCGCGGCGGCGGCGAACGTCCAGTCGATCTGCGGATAGAGGGCCATCGCCTGCTTCGCCCACCAGACGACGCCGGCGGTCCATCCGTGGTCGGCGGCGGGCACGCTCACGCCGATCGAGACGCGCTTTCCGGAGTTGGACGCGGGAGCGCCGCCGGAGGTCGCCTGCGACGCCGCAGTCAGGGGCGCGGTGACACCGGCGGCGGCAAGCGAACCGGCGAGGGCGGTGAGAGTCTGTCGTCGAGTGATGCTCATTGGAAGTCGCGTGAAACGTGGAGGCGAAGATTCGGGTGCATGCCGAATCGAGGCGGAGGATACGCGAAGCCGCGCGCGGCGCGGTCACACGGCGATCGAATTGCGGGGGCCTCGAGGTCCGGCGATCGAGGCGACTGCCCGAGGAGCGAACCGGAAGGCGCCGCGTAGATTCGAGCGAGGTCGCGGCGGGCCGTGCGCTCGACGTTCGCATCAACGGCGAGTGTCGGTCGCTGCCGGAACGGCCCGACGCGCCTCCTTCCTCACCCCCAATGCCCCGCGCGACGAAACCATCCCGTGGCCGCACTCGGCCGGTCCGCTACGCGGTCGTCGGCCTCGGCCACATCGCGCAGGTCGCGATACTGCCCGCGTTCGCCCACGCCGGAAACTCCACGCTCGCGGCGCTCGTCTCCGACTCGCCGAAGAAGCGTTCGGAACTCGGCCGCCGCTACGACATTCCGGTGCGCGTCGGGTATGACGGCTTCGACGCGCTCATGCGCTCGGGCGACATCGACGCCGCCTTCATCGCGCTCCCGAACTCGATGCACCGCGACTTCGCGGTGCGCGCGGCCAACGCCGGCGTCCACGTCCTCTGCGAGAAGCCGATGGCGGCGACGAGCGCGGACTGCCGCGCGATGCTCGCCGCGTGCCGGCGCCGCGACGTGCGCCTCATGATCGCGTATCGCCTCCACTTCGACGTCGCCAACCTGCGCGTCGTCGAACACGTGCGCTCCGGCGCGCTCGGGCCGGTTCGGATCTTCAGCTCGACCTTCACGATGCGCGTGCAGGACGCTGACAACATCCGGCTGCGCTCCGATCTCGGCGGCGGACCGCTCTTCGACATCGGGATCTACTGCATCAACGCCGCGCGCATGATCTATCGCGCCGAGCCGACCGAGGTCTACGCGGTCGCGACCCGCGCCGGGCGCCGCATGGGCGACGTCCTCCCCACCGTGAGCGCGACGCTGCGCTATCCCGGCGAGCGCGTCGCGTCGTTCGTGTGCAGCTTCGCCGCGGCCGACACCTCGGCCTATGACGTCATCGGCGAACGCGGTCGCGTGCGGCTCGAGCATGCGTACGACTACGCGAAGCCGCGCGAGCTCGAGATCGTCACGCCGAAGAAGACACAGCGCCTGACGTTCGCGCCGCGCGACCAGTTCGCCGCGGAGTTGGTGTACTTCTCGACGTGCGTGCAGCGGAAGCGCGAGCCCGAACCGGACGGCACCGAAGGCGCGGCCGACGTCGCGATCGTCGAAGCGCTCCATCGCTCGATCGCGCGCGGGCGACCGGTCGCGGTGCGCGGACCGTCGCCGACGGCGCACGCGTCGCCGAGACAGCGCATCGATCGGCCCGCCACGCGACGGCGCGAGACGGTGCACGTGACGAGCCCGCGCGGCTCGTAGCGCGTCGCGCGGCGCTCTTTAGGGGAACCGCGGTAGCGGCGCGACGGCGTCGCGTCCGTAATGTTGGATGGAAGGTGCGAGGCGCCCGTCGTTCGGGCCTCGTGCCCTCTACACACGATCGGCTCGAGACACGATCGGAAGGAGTGCCCCCAATGGCGATCGAGAACTCCGCGCACGCAGCCGACGCCACCCCGCCGACCGGTGAGGCGCCCGAGCCGATCCATCCGCATCCCTTGTCGAACGACCTGATCGAGGAGGATCTCCCGCCGCGCACCGCGACCGAGGTGCGCGAGGAGACGGCGCTCGGCCCCGCGCCGAAGCGCGTCTTCCGCGTCTTGGCGACGATCGTGTCCGTCTTCGTCGTCCTCGCCCTCATCGCGGGGATGCTCGTCTGGCGCGACTCGCCGTTTCTCTTCCTCGCCGGCATCGGCGTCGCGCTTCTTTTCTTCATCGGCGTGAGCGCGCCGATTGTCCTCGCCGCCGCGACGAAGGAAGTGGCCGACGAGGAGGTGCGCGACGCGAAGACGTCGGCGCGGGTCCTCCGCATGCGCCGCTAGCCCGGGTCCTGCATAGGGCTGACCGGTACGCACTCGAGAGCGGCGGGGAAACCGGCCGTCAGGTCTTTCGCCCGCGCTGGATCAGCACGGCGACGACGATGATCGCGCCCTTGAGCGCGCCTTGCCAGTACGTCGAGACCTGCGACACGATCAGCATGTTGTTGATGATGCCGAGGATGAGGACGCCGAGGACGGTGCCCCACACGCGGCCGCGGCCGCCCGACATCGCGGTGCCGCCGATCACCACGGCGGCGATCGCGTCGAGTTCCATCTGCGAGCCGAGCTGCGACGTGCTCACCGAGGACATGCGGGCCATCTGGAGGAGTCCGGCGAGCGCGGCGCAGAGGCCGATCAGGACGTAGGAGACGAAGCGAACCCAATCGACCGCGATCGCGCTGTAGCGCGCCGCCGTCGGGTTGCCGCCGACGGCGACGAGATGGCGGCCGTAGCGCGTGCGCGAGAGGACGATTTGGCCGACGACCGCCAGGACGAGGAACGTGATGATGCTCCAACTGAAGATGAGCGGATTGCCGCTGGCGAGGAGGCTTCCCGGAACCACGGGCAGTCCGCCTCGGCCGATCTCGGTGAGGACGGCGGTTTTCGTCGCGCGGATCTCGCCCGCCTCGGCAAGCGCGAGCGAGATCGAGCGATAGCCGACGAGGCCGCCGAGCGTCGCGATGAAGGCGGGCAGGCGTCCGACCGTGACGAGCACGCCGTTCAACGCGCCGGCCGCGAGACCGGTGCCGATCCCAGCCGCGAAACCGATGCCGACGGCGAGCCACTCGGCGGCGCCGGCGCTCAGCGTGCCGCTCTCCACGTAACTCTCGCTGAACCCGAGGAACGCGTTCGACGCGAGGAGTCCGATCGCCGCCGCGAGCGCCATCACGCTGCCGACGGCGAGGTCGATGCCGCCGCCGACGATCACGAGCGTCATGCCGATCGCGACGATGCCGGTCGCGGCATTCTGATTCAGGATGTTGCGGAGGTTCTCCGGGCTCCGAAAGACGTCCGCGTTCTCGGCGAAGACGCCGTTCCACACCAAGAGCCCCACAAACGCCACGATCACGCCGTAGCGCTCGAAGAGTTGACTCACCCGATCGAGGATCACGCGGTTCTCCGTTGCGGCGTGGAGGATGCGCTGCCGGACGCGCCGTCGACGCCCGCCGCGAGGTGCATGATGGTCTCTTCCGTCGCCGACTCGGCGTCGACTTCGCCTTCGATGCGGCCGTTGCGCATGACGACGATGCGATGGCAGAGTCCGAGGAGTTCGGGCAGTTCGCTCGAGATCACGACGCAGGCGAGACCCTGCGCCGCGAGGTCGGCGATGAGCCGGTACATCTCGCGCTTCGCGCCCAAGTCGACGCCGCGCGTCGGCTCGTCGAGGAGGAGGACGCCTTGGCGACCTTTGGGCAGGGCGTCGAGCCACTTCGCGACCGCGAGCTTCTGCTGGTTGCCGCCCGAGAGGGCGCGGATCGGACCGGCCGGATTCGGGCACTTCACCGCGAGGCGACTGATCCACGTTGCAGCCGTCGCCCGCTCCGCGGCGCGCTTCGGGAAGACGCGGCCGAAGTCCTTGAGATGCGCGATCGTCACGTTCTCGACGCAACTCATCGGAAGGTGCACGCCGCGCTCCTTGCGGTCTTCGGAGACGTACGCCACGCCTGCGGCGATCGCCGCGCGCGGCCCGCGGAAGCGCACCGGCTTCGACGCAAGCAGGATGCGCCCGCCGGTCGGCGCTCGCAGGCCGACGATCGCTTCGGCGGTCTCCGTGCGTCCGCTGCCGACGAGCCCGGCGATCCCGAGGATCTCGCCGGGCGCGACCTCGAACGACACGTCGCGCACCACCGGCAACACGGAGAGCGACTCGACGCGGAGCGCGGGCGGCGCCGGCGCCGGGCGGGCGCGGGGAGGAAAGACCTCGGTGAGGTCGCGGCCGACCATCAGGCTCGCGAGCTTCCGTTCGTCGACCTCGGTCGGTCGGACCGTCGTCACGAGCTTGCCGTCGCGCAAGACCGAGATCCGGTCGCAGAGGTCGAGCACTTCAGGCAGGAGATGCGAGATGTAGAGGATCGTCACGCCGCGAAGCGCGAGGCGCCGCACGAGGGCGAATAGGGCGCTCGTCTCGCGCTCGGAGAGGACGGCGGTCGGCTCGTCCATGATCAGGATGCGGGCGTTGAGCGCGAGCGCCTTCGCGATCTCGACGAGCTGCATGTCGGCGACCGAGAGGGTCGAGACGCGGGCGTTCGGCGAAACCGCGCTCCCGAGTTCGCGGAGCGCGTCGGTCGCGGCGGTCCGCATCGCCGCCCGCGACACGAGGCCGAAGCGGGAGGGCTCGCGGCCGAGCGCGATGTTCTCGGCGACGGTCAGGTCGCCCACCAGGTTCAATTCCTGGTGGATCATGGCGATGCCGGCGTTCAGGGCGTCGCCCACCGAGCGGAACTCGACCGGCTCACCTGCGAGGCGAATCGAGCCGATATCAGGCCGCTGCACGCCCGCGAGGATCTTCATCAGCGTGCTCTTGCCAGCGCCATTCTCGCCGACGATCCCGTGAATCTCGCCCGCCCGCATGCTCAACGACACGCCGTCCAACGCCTTCACGGCGGGGAAGGACTTGCTGATGCCGTCGATTGCAAGGGCCGCCGGGTCGGACATGGGCGAGAAGATACAGGCGAACGCGCAGACGTCCTCACCCCGATATCCTCCGGCTCTGTACCGCGCTCCGCCCCAGAAGCGAGTGCGCTCCGCTTCGGGCTGGTAGCTCAGCGGCCCAGAGCCAGCGACTCATAATCGCCGTGACGTGGGTTCGAATCCCACCCAGCCCACTCGTGCACCGCACGCTCCACCACCACTCCCCATTCCGACGATGACGACGCCCGCCACGAAATCCCAGATGTTCCAGAACGCCGTCGCCCTTCACCGCGCGGGGCGACACCGTGAGGCGATCGCCATCTACCGCGAACTCCTGGCGATGGCGCCGGACAACCACGCGGTGCTCGACCTGATCGGCATGGCGCTGACGAGCGCCGGCGACGTCGACGAAGGCCGTCGTCATCTGCAACGTGCCATTCAGCTCGCGCCGCTCACGGCGTCCTATCACCACGACCTCTCGCTGAACTTCCGCCGCACCGGCGAGTTCGAGCGTTCGCACGCCTCGCTCGACGAGGCGCTGCGCCTCGCCCCGGGCACGCCGAGCTTCCTCGCCGCGAAGGCCGAGATGCTCATGATGGAAGGGCGGTTCGACGACGCCTACGTCACGCTCGAGCCGTCGATCCCGAGCGCAGCCTCGGTGCCTGCCGTGGCGCTCGTCTTCGGATCGCTCGCGCCGCGCGTGAAGCGGGAGCGCGAGGCGATCACCGCGATCGAGGCGTGCCTGAGCGCGCCGAACGTGTCGCCGAGCCAGCGGCTCAAGCTCCTCTTCCGGCTCGGCACGCTCTACGACGGGCTCTCGGAGTGGGACCGCGCCTGGGACGCCTTCGAGAAGGCCAACGCGGCGTATCCCGCCCGCTTCGACGAGGCCGGCCACGCGCGGGCGATCGACGACCTCATCGCCGCGTGGACGCCCGACGCGATCGCGAAGATCACGCCGTCGAACGTGAACGGGACGCGTGCGGTCTTCATCGTCGGCATGCCGCGCTCGGGCACGACGCTCGTCGAGCAGATCCTCGCGGCGTCCGACCAGGTCTTCGCCGCGGGCGAGTTGAGCGAGATCAATCGCATCGCCCGCACGCTGCAGAATGAGCCGAGCGCGAACTTCACGGTGCTCACGAAGGTCGATCGCCTGAACACGCAGACCTCGACCGCGGCGGGGCTTCAATACCTCAACGCCGCGAAGAAGCTGAATCCCGCGCCGCGCATCGTGATCGACAAGATGCCGTTCAACTTCATGCATCTCGGCGTGATCCAATCGATCCTGCCGGGTTCGAAGATCATCCACTGCACGCGCGACCCGATGGACATCGCCGTGTCGTGCTACACGCATCTCTTCGACGGCAACCTCACGTTCGCCTACGACCTTCGGTCGATCGCGAAGTTCTACAAGGGCTACGAGCGCCTGATGAAGCACTGGGCGAAGGTCCTCTCGATCCCGATGCTCGAGGTGCGCTACGAGGACATGGTCGCGAACCAGGAGTCGATGTCGAAGAAGCTCTACGAGTTCGTCGGCCTTCCGTGGACGGACCGTGCGCTCTCCTTCCACACCGTCGAGCGCACGTCGCTCACGAGCAGCAACCAAGAGGTCCGCGAGCCGATGTACACGAAAGCGGTCGCGCGGCACCAGCACTACGAGAAGTACTTGGGCCCGTTGCGCGAGGAACTCGCAAAGTAACGCGGGGAAGAGAATAGAAAGAGAAAATGGAGAGGGCGTGGATGCGAGTCCACGCCCTTTTTCATGCGCGGGGCCGGTGCGGGAGGGGTTGATGGAGGCTGCTGAGGCTGCTCCTATCTGTGTTCATCCGTGTTCATCTGTGGTTCCTTCTTCCTCCTGCAACAGAGAGAGAGGGAACCACAGATGAACACAGATGAACACAGATGAACACGGATAAGAGGGGGAGCCGGCGATCGATCCCAAGCGCGGCGCCACCGGCGCGACGCGGCCTCTCCATTTTCCCTTTCCATTTTCCTTCTTCGCTCTCACGCCCCCGCGCTTCTCCCCGCCACCCATCCGCTCGCCCATGCCCATTGGAAGTTGAAGCCGCCGATCCGGCCGTCGACGTCCAGGATCTCGCCGCAGAGGAAAAGGCCCGGCATACGGCGACTCTCCATCGACTCGAGGCGCACCTCGGCGAGCGGCACGCCTCCGGCGGTGACCTCGGCGTGCGGGAACCCTCGGTCGCCGGTCGGTTCGACGACGTACGCGCCCAGCGTGCGGACGAGTCGCTTGCGGGCGTCGCGCGAGAGTTGGCGGAAGGTCGTCGCGGGATCGACATTCGCGAGCGCGGCGAGCGTGCGCATGAGGCGCTCGGGCAATCGCGTTCGCGTGAAGCTCGCGAGCGTCTCGCGCGGCGCGGCGACGGAGGTCGCCATCATTTGGGCGTCAAGCGCGTCGGGCGTCGTCGGCGGCAGGAACGAGAGTTCGAGCTTGGCGCCAGGATCGTCGAAACGGGCGAGCGACCAGTGCCGGCTGATGTCGAGGATCGCCGGGCCCGACAGACCGAAGTGCGTGCAGAGGACGGCGTTCGTCGTCTTCGTCAGCACCTTGCCCGTCGACGACACGAGCCGCACTTCGGCATCGACCGCGATGCCCGAGAGTTCGCGCAGCGGATGGCCGTCCGGGAGGAGAAGCGGGACGAGCGCCGGGATCACGCGCGAGGTCAGCGTGTGCCCGAACGCCGTGGCGAACCCGTAGCCCGCGCCGTCCGATCCAGACTTCGGCAGGCTCTTGCCGCCGGTCGCGAGAATGACGCGCCGCGCGAGGATCGTTTCGCCCTCGGCGCTCACGACGCGAAACGCATCGCCCTCGCGGGCGACGCTCGCCACGCGCCACGGATGGCGGAGCGAGACGCCCGCCTCGCGCGCCGCGCGAAGGAGCGCGTCGAGCACGGTGCGCGCGGAGTCGGTGGTCGGGAAGAGCTTTCCGGTCTCCTCGCGCTTCAACTCGACGCCGAACTCCGCGAAGAACTCCACGGTGCGCGCGACCGGGAAGGCCGCGAGCACCTTGCGGATCGCTGGTGCCGTCGAGCCCGCGTAGTCGCGCTCGTCGACGGCGTGGTGCGTGACGTTGCAGCGCCCGCCGCCGGCAACGAGGATCTTCGCGCCGAGTGTCTTCGCGCCGTCGAGCGCGACGACGCGTGCCGAACGCCCAGGCTGCGCGCGCCCGGCCGAGATCGCCGCCATCAGTCCGGCGGCGCCCGCGCCGATCACGGCGACATCGGCGCGGTCCGGAGGGACGTCGCCGTTCGTCGGGACCGAACTCGGCGCGCCGCTCACGTCGAAGGCTTCTTCAACGTGGTCGTCGTCGCGAGATCCGCGGCCTTCTCGGCGTCGTAGGCGAGGCGAATTGTGTCGCCTTCCTTGCCGCGGACGAGGAAGCGGATCACGCGCGAGCTCCGACCTGCAACGCCGTCCTCGAGGCGCACCGTCGCCGGGTTGTAGCGCTCTTCGGTCTGCAACGACTTCGCGCTCGCCTCGCGCACCGTGCCCGAGAGGACGACGGTCGCGTCGCCTGACACCGTCAGGCGGTCGGCGAGGCCGATGCTCTTCGACGCCGAGCGGTCGGTGCGCGACGGCATGAGCTTGTCGTTCGCGACCTCGACGTCGACTTGCCAGAGCGTGCCGGCCGGATCGAGCGGCGTGGTCGTGATCGAGCCGAAGCGGAGTTTCGGCATCTCGCCCGCGTGGAAGAGCGTGAACGCGAAGTTGCGGTGGCATTCCTCCTCGAGAAGGAATGGCGGCGGGATGCGCGACGAGTACTTCGTGCCGCCGCCGACGAGCACGGTGCCGTAGACCGGATGCGCGACTTCCTTCAACGGCGACGTGACCTGATCGAGGAGCACCCGCTCGCGCCAGCGGCGCATCTCCTCGGGCGACGGATCGTTGCCGTTCTGAAGGATGCGCTTGTCCGACCAGAGCTCGTTCGTGAAGGCCATCGCGCCGAGGCTCTCGCTGAGCCAATTCACGAAGCCGCCGCGCACGCTGTAGAGGTCGCGCCAAATCACCATGTTGCGGTAGTAGGGCAACATCTCGGCGCCGGCGTTCGCGATGGCGTCATAGACCGCGACGTCGCGCGGCGAGTACGCGCTCTCGCGGTCCTGCGCGCCCGGGCCTCGGAGGATCATGCCGCCGGCGTTGTGATAGGCCTGCGCCGCGATGATGTTCGGGCGCTTCAGGATGAAGCCCGCGACCGCCTGCGACTCGGGCAACGACAGCGGATACTCGCCGGCGCCATTCTGCACGTGATCGGGCTGCCAGTCGGCGGGCCAGTTGCGGTTCGGGTCGTAGCCGCCCGGGCCGTCCTCGTTCGTCTGGCCGTCGCCGTCGTTGTCGATGCCTTCGCTTCCGGCCATCGACCACTCGCCGCGGCGGATCGTGCCGTCGGGCAGCGGCTCGCGCGAGACCGGCTCCATCAGGTTGGGATCGAGTTCGCTGCGCTTGTGCGTCCCGTTCGGGTCGCGGCGCCACATCATGGTGATCGAGCCGTCGCCGTCGAGGTCGTCGGGGCCGTCCTCGTCGACGAGTCCGTCGCGATCCTCGTCGGTCGGCTTCTGGCCGCCGCGGCTTGAGTTCGGCGAGTTCGGATGGCTGAACCAATACGCGCGGCCGTCGGGGTTCGCGAGAGGAACGAGATAGATCGCGCTCCGATCGACGAGCTCCGTGATCGCGTCGACCTTGCCGTAGCCGGCGAGGAGGTACCACAGCGTGTAGACGACGACTTCCGCCGCCTGGATCTCGTTGCCGTGGATGTTGCCGTCGATGTACATCGCGGGCTTCGACGAGTCGGGCCCGGTCTTCGGGTTGTTGATCGTGATCGCGTACATCGGGCGACCCTGCACGCTCTTCCCGATCTCCTCCATCGAGGCGAGCTCGGGATACGCGGCGCAGAGCTTCCGGCAGAGGTCGACGATCTCCGGCTCGTCGTAGAACCGGTTGAAGGCGATCGGCACCTTCGACTCGAGCTGCTGCTGCGCATGCGCGGCGGGCCCCGCGAGGAACGGCGTGGCGAGCGACGCGAGAAGAAGCGAGACGCGTGCGACGTTCGTGAGGAGCGCGGTTCGGATGGGGATTCGTGTGGGGACTCGCATGAAGCACTTAGCCATTGGGCACCACCTTGCCGTCGCGGATCGACACGTTCGTCGACGCGTTCGCGCCCCACGCGACGGTGAGATCCACCGTCTCGTCCTTCGGCGCCTGCACGATCCACGCGAGCGTCTCGCGCTGCCCGGGATCGAGGCCGTCGATCTTCCGCACGCGCTGGCCGCTGAGCACGCGCTCGACCGGCGTGGACACGCGGGCGATCACCATGTCGACCTTCTCGGTGGTGCGGCCCATGCGCGTCGAGGTCGGGAGACGACCGACGTTCGCGACCGCCGTCTCGATGCGATAGACGCCGTCGGCGATCGTCGTCACGGTGATCGGCTCGACGACGATCTTCGGAAAGCGTTCGAGGACCGCGACGACGAACGCGGCCTGCTTCTCGGCGAGCACGTCGAGATCCGCGGCGGGCGGCGCGGTGCGGACGAGCGGATGGAAGCCGCCAACCTCGACCGTGCCGAAGAGGGGATGCTCGACCTCGTGCCATTCGACGAAGCCGGCGCCGTTGCGCACCGACTTGATCCACTCAAGCCACGCGGCCGACTCCTCGTCGGCGGGCTTGGCGTCGCTCGGCGCTGGGCTCGCGGGGGCGCCGGCTGGTCCGCCACCGCCGCCGGGGCGACCGCCGCGTCCGCCGCGACCGCCGCCGCGCGGACCGCGCGGTGCGTCGCCCGGAGGCGTCTGTCCCGGGGCTTGCGTCGCCGGTGCGGCCGGCGCGACCGGCGCGCCTTGGGCGGCCTGCGGCTCGGGCTGGAAGGGTCCCCGCCCGCGCGGCGCGTCGGCCTCGGGGGCGTGCTCCGCGTTCGCCGGCGCGGGTGGAGCCGGCGGCGGCGCTGGCGGTGGGGGCGGCGGTTCGGGCGGCTTCGGAAGATCCGGCCGACCCCAGACGGAACTCGCGACGGTGAGGACGCCGCGGTGGTTCGCGAGCCAAAGCCAGAAGGAGCCGGCGGGATCGCTCGTCGTTGCACGCGATTGTCCGGTCGTCTCCTTGTAGAGCTTGGCGAGTTCCTGGTACGTCGCGTGGTCGGCTTGGTTGTAGACGAGCGGCGTCCGACCGGTCGAGTCCATGTCGCGGGTGTCGGGGAATTGGACGAGCGTGTCGTGCCGCCCGTAGACGATCGCCGCGAGGATGTCGGGCTTCGCGATCACGAAGTCGGCGAGCGCCTTCGACTCGGGCTCCGAGATCTGGTGCGGACCGGCGTCCGGCGCGAACTCGGGATAGCGGTGCGGGAAGTTCCGGTTGAGGTCGACGCCGCCCGGCCCGTCCTCCGCGATGCGACCGTCGGCGTCGGCGTCGACGCCTTCGACGAAGACCGCATACAGCGGCAGCTCGCCCTTCGCGGCGTCGGGGGCCTTCATGAGCGCCGGCACCTTCGCGTCGGGGACGAGCGTCGCCTGATAGGGCGGCTTCGGATTCTTCACCCGCATCGAGGTGATGACGCCGTCGCCATCCAGGTCCTTCGGGCCGTCTTCGTCGATCGCACCGTCGCGGTCGTCGTCGACCGGGCGCGAGGTGAGGCGAATCGCGGTCGGCACCGCAAGCGACGCGTCGAGCGCGTCGGGGTTCGCGCAGGCGATGACGTAGACGGTCGCGTTCGCGAGCGCCTCCGGCTTGGCCGCGAGCCGCTCGGCCACGCGCACGGCGGTTTCGGCCGACGCGAGATGCGCGCCGTCGAGGCCGCCGACGACGAGCATCGCGGGCCGCTGCCCCGAGCCCGATCCCCTCAGCGTGAGTGCGAGGATGTCCGTGCCGCGGCCGCTTTTGCCGATGACCTCGAGCGTCGCGACCGAGGGATTCGCCGCTGCGATCGCGCGGACCGCGGCGTTGAGCGCGGCGCTCGCGCGGTAGCCGTCGGTGACCGACGACGCCGCAGCAGGGGCGATCGACGTTGCAGCCGGAGCGGGCGGCGGAGCTTCCTGGTCACGGAGAGCGGCGAGGGACGCGAGGAGAAGGGCGAGCGAGGGAAGCGTTGGAAGCATGCGTCAGTCGGTTAGAGCTCGGCGCGCATCGTGGCGCCGTCAAGGAGATAGAGGCCCACGAGCCACGAGTCGATCACGTACGGCTCGACGCGGAAGATGCCCGTCGCCTGGCCGTAGAGGATCTGGTGCTGCGCGCGATTGAGCGCCATCGGTTCGAGGAGCGTCGCTTCGATCGCGTCGTACGCGGTCGGCGGCACGCCGATGCAGCAGCCGTCCCAGCGATTCATCGCGATGATGCTCTGCTTCACCTCGGTCGACGCGAGCGGGAAGATGAAGAAGCCCTCGACCGTGACCCACTTGCCGTCGAGCATCGCGATGCGCTGCGGCATCGCGTTCTGCCCATTGCGCGGCTGATAGGAGTCCATCGCGCTCAGGAGATAGTCCCACGAGACGATGTACGGCGACTCCTGCGTGCCCTTGCCGCGGACGATCCAGCGGTTGTCGGCGAGGAGCGCGCCGTCGGGGGTGCGGCCGAAGGCGCCTTTCTCGACCGTCGCGTTCTTGATCGTGCGGTCGAGCCCTTCGGAGAATTCGATCGGCGTCGCGTCGATCGACGCGTCCTTCGGCACCGCGCCCGCCTTCAAGGGCCGCGCCGAGACGGCGCTACTGTCGAGCGCGGCCTGCGCGCGTTCGGTATTCAGGTCGGACGCCAGCGCCGCGGCGGGCGTGACCGGCTTCGGAGCGGCGTCGCTCGGCGCCGGGCTCGTCGTTACAGGCGGAGCGGCGAGCGTCGCCTCGACGCCCTTCTCGATCTCGGCCTGCATCGCGTCGGTGGCGGCCGTTCCGTCCCGCGTCGCTCGTGCCGGCTGGAAGAGGACGACCACCGCGATCGCGACGAGAACGAGGATGATCGCCCAGAGCGCTTTCATGACGACGAAGGTCGAGAGAATACCGAAAGGTCGACCGTCGACTGCAGGCCGTTCGCGAGGACGGGGAAAAGACCGCGTGACCGGCGAGCCTGCTCAGGCCGTCGGCCGCAGCTCGTCGGCGACCGGCGTGCGGTATGCGAGCGAGGCGGGAAGGATGCCCGCGAGGCACGCGAGCAGGACGGTGAGCGCGAGGACGATCACGGCGCTTCGCGGATCGACCGCGAAGCCGAGGACGAGGCCGACCTCGTGCTTCAGGTACGACGCCGCGACCGCGGTGCCGAAGGTCGCGAGGAGGATCCCGCCGGCGCCGCCGAGGAGTCCGATCAGTGCCGACTCGGTGAGGACGAGCGCCATCACGCGGCCCTTCGAGGCGCCGAGCACGCGGAAGATCGCGACCTGGCGGCGCCGTTCGCGCATCGAGTTGTAGAGCGCGACGAGGATCGAGATGACGCTCGAGACGAGGATCACGACCGCGAGCGCGACGAAGAGGAGATCGACGCGCCCGATGATCGAGAGGAGCTTGCCGATCTGGTCGGCGGGGTTCGCGACGGTGATCGTCGGATCGCGGCGGAGGACGTCGAACTGCTGTTGGAGCGCGGCCGGCACGGACGAACCCTCGCGCGTCGGGAGCCGCAAGAGAATCCCGGTGATGCGCCGGTCGTCGTCGATCAGGTCGGCGACGGTCGTGGCCGGCGGGCCGCCGTGCGTGTGCTCATGCTTCACGAGGCCGTCGCGCTCGCGGCGGTCGTGCGCGTGCAGCACCCACGACGAGTCGAGGTCGCAGAAGATCGCGCGGTCATGCGCCGAGCCGGTCGGCTCGAGGATGCCGACGACGGTGAACGCGAACTCGTCGTGCACGTGGCCGTGCTCGTCGCCCGACCCGTGAGTGAACGCGAGTTCCGCTCCGACGCGCAAACCCGTGTCCCGCGCGACCGCGGAGCCAAGCACGGCTTCGAAATTCTTGTCGAAGGCGCGGCCCTCCGCGAAGCGCCACGGCTCGCCAACGGCGGGCTCGAACTTCGAGAAGAATTGCGGCGAGGTCGCGAGCGTCGGGAATCCGCGGAAGGAATCGCCTTGCTGCATGGGGATCGCCCACGCCCACGGGAAGGACTCGCGGATCTGGTTGAACTTCGCGAAGGGGATCGCGCGCTGCGGCGCGTTCGCGTAGAAGATCGCGTTCAGGACGGAGACGAGCGGGCCGGCGTCGGCGCTCACGAGGAGATGCGCGTTGCCCGAGCCGCGGAGGAAGGCGCTACTTCCCGCTTGCCGAAGCGAGAGAAGCGTGAGGAGGAGCGCGGTGGCGATCGCGACGGTGACAGCGGTCACGGCGGTCGAGAACGTCCGCGCCCGAAGCGAACGGAGGACGATCGCAAGATCGGTCATCGCGGCGCTCCTTCCGGCGCGGTGGCGCTCGCCGCGGCGACGTCGCCCGGGTTTCGGACGATCGAGAGAAGGTCGACGCTTCGATCGAACGACGGCCGGAGGCCGTGGTCGTGGCTCACGACGAGAAGCGCCGCCTTCTCCGCGTTGCAGGTGGCTCGGAGCAACTCGACCGCGCGGCTCGCGTTCGCGGCGTCGAGGCTCGCGGTCGGCTCGTCGGCGAGGACGATCGCCGGCCGGCACGCGAGGGCGCGGGCGACGGCGACGCGCTGCTGCTGGCCGATCGAGAGCGTCTCGACGAGGGCACTCGGGCGATCAATCTCAAGCGCGGCGAGAAGCGCCTCGGCGCGAGCCTTCGGCGCTTCGGGCACGCGCTCCTTGGGCGGTGCGCCGAAGAGGATCGCCATCATCACGTTCTCAAGCGCGGTGTAGCCGAGCGCGAGGTGGAAGGTCTGAAAGACCATGCCGAGGTGCCGGCCGCGGAAGCGGTCGCGGGCGGCGCCGTGCAGGGCGTGCATGTTCGAGCCGGCCACCTCGACCGTCCCGGCGTCCGGGTCGAGCAGTCCGGCGAGGAGGAAGAGGAGGGTCGACTTCCCGGATCCGGACGGACCGGTCAGGAGGACCGACTCGCCCGCCTCGACCGCGAAGGAGGGGATGTCGAGGGTGAACGACCGGTCGCGGGACGCGTGGCGAAAACGCAGGTCGCGGACAGCGAGCGCGGGCGCGGAGGAGGGCGGCGTCACGGGCATACGGAGGGTCGGACTATACCGGTCGTCCGAGTCAGAAGGGCCTCGAAGGGAACTGACCGCCACGCGCGCGATCAACTCGCCGGAACGAGAGGTCGATGTTTCTCCGGAGAGATCCGCGGCGGAACTCGTGTGGGACGTTCGCAGTCGCGGGATCGGATTTCCGGGGGCCTCCAGTGCGTTTGCGTACCAAGTTGGTGTTGACGTTCGTCGCGGCAGGTGCGGTTCCGGCGGTTCTGTGCGCGGCCGTCGCGTGGAAGGCCACGTCGCGCCTCGCGGAGTCGACCGGGCACCGGTTCGAGGCGATCGCCGCGGACTCGCTCGACAAGGTCGATCGCTTCCTCTTCGAACGCTACGGCGACGTCCAGGCGTTCGGCTTCAACTCGTCGGTGCGCGACGCCGCGAAGTGGCCGAAGGACGCCGCCAGCGCCGCGGCGCATCCGATCGTCGGCGCGATGAACGACTACATGGCGTGCTACGGCATCTACGGCCTCATGGTGCTCGTCGACACGAAGGGCAAGGTCATCGCCGTCAACTCGAAGGATGCCGCAGGCCGTCCGCTTGCGACCGACACGGTCTATGCGATGAGCTTCGCCGATGCGCCGTGGCTGCGCGACGCGCTTGAGGGCCGATTCCTCACGACCGATTCGCTCACCGGCACGGTCGTCGAGGACGCGATGCCCGACGACCTCCTCGGACGCTTCTACCCCGCGTCCACCGTGTCGGGCGGAAGCGCCGCGCCCCTTGCGATGGGATTCGCGGCGCCGGTGCGCGACGCCCGCGGCGAGATCGTGGGCGTCTGGAAGAACTGGATGCGCTTCGACTTCGTCACCGGCATGCTCGAGGCACCGGCGGACGCGCTCGCGACGGAAGGCCTGTCGAGCGCGCGGTTCCATCTTGTTCGTGCGAACGGCCAGCCGATCGTGAGCGTCGACGCCAACGGCGCCGCCGCGACCACGATCGCGCCGCAGCACGAGGCGGTCACGCGGGCGATGCGCGGCGAGGCCGGCAGCGGCTCATTCCTTGCGAGCGACGGGAACGGGACGTCGACCGTGGGCTTCGCGCCGGAAGTCGGCGCGAGCGGCTACCGCGGCATGGGCTGGGGACTCGTGAGCGAGGTCGATGAGCGTCAGACGCTCGCGGGCATCGCCGCCATCCGCACGCAACTCGTCGGCTCGGTCGGCGCAAGCATCGCGGTCGTCGTGGTGCTTGCGTTCGTCGTCGCCCGCATGCTGCTCACGCCGATCCGGTCGCTGACAGACCGGCTCAAGGACATCGCCGAGGGCGACGCCGACCTGTCGAAGCGTGCCTTCGACGGCCGCAACGACGAGGCGGGCGAACTCGCGCAGTGGTTCGACAAGTTCGTCGAGCGGATCGAGGCGATCGTCGTCGAGGTGAAGACCGGCGCGGCGCAGATCGATTCGGGCGTCGCGCTCGTCTCGCAGTCGACGCAGGCGGTGGCCGCCGACGCGACGTCGCAGGCCGCGAACCTCGACAACATCGCGCAGCAACTCCGTTCGATCCATCAGGCGACGGAAGAGACCGCGAAGCGCGTGCGCCAGGCCGACGAGATCGGCGACCGCAGCCACGCGGCGAGCTCGCGCGGCCGCGACGAGATGTCGCGCATGTCAAGCGCGATGCAGGAGATCCTCGCCGGCTCGAGCGAAGTCTCGCGCATCATCAAGGTCATCGACGAGATCGCCTTCCAGACGAATCTCCTCGCGCTCAACGCGGCGGTCGAGGCCGCGCGGGCGGGAGACGCGGGCAAGGGATTCACGGTGGTCGCCGAGGAAGTGCGCTCGCTCGCGCAGCGCTCGGCGGAAGCGGCGCGAAGCACGAACGAGATGATCGCGACGAGCGTCGAGCGCGCGAAGCGCGGCGCCGAAGTCGCGGACCGCGTTGCAGCCGCGCTCGTCGAAATCAACTCCGCCACCCTTGAGGTGAAGGAGATCCTGAACGGCATCACCGACTCGAGCGAGACCGCGGCACGCGGCGTGAACGAGATCACGTCGAGCGTGACGAGCCTGAACGAAGTCACCAATCGCACGGCCGGTCAGACCGAGGAGATGGCGGCGGCCGCGGAGGAGACCGCCTCGCAGGCGGCGTCGCTGCGTGATCTCGCGGGCAGCTTTACGGTGAGTGAGCGGTAGAGCAGAGGAGTCAGGATTCAGGAGTCAGGAGTCCGTGGGGAAGGCACTGTGGCTCGGTGCTCGCGTTGCCCTCACCGTGACTCTCTGGTCCTTGAACCTTGAACATTCAACCTTCAACCTTCAACCTTGACCCTTGAACCTCGGGGCGAACGGCCGCGCGTGCTTTCCCCCTCAATCCTGAATCCTCAATCCTGAATCCTCGCGGCCGCAGGCCGCGCGTCACGCCTCATCTTCCTCTTCCGCGCGACGGCGCTCGGCGTCACGGTTCGTCTGTTCGATCATCTTGCGGAGGTACGCGTTCTCGCGGCGCGTCGCTTCGAGGTCGAAGATGAGGTACTTCACGCTAAGTCGAAGGTAGTCGAGCGACTCCTGGAGCTCGGCGACGGACTTGGTGATCTTCTCGCGGCGATCGGCGACCTGGTTCACATGGTCGTTCGCGGCGGCACGGTCGGATTCGGGAAGGTCGCGGATTCGGTTCATGATCTCGGCCATCTTTTGCTGGAAGGTCATCTCGTCCATTGCACGTTCCCTCTCTTTGATTCTCGCGCTCCGGTGTCGTCACCAGAGACTTGTCGTGACCGCCGCCACCGTGACGACGACGATCTGCCGGAGAGGGAACAACGACCGTGCCAGACACCCGGCCGCGAGCATTCTTCGCTCGAGGAATCGCGGCGTCTCGCGGGACAGGCCACGATCCCCACAGTTCTTTCAGGCCGCGCTCCTACAGACGGACCGTTGCGGTCGCGTGCGTTCTCCGGGTTCTCGCGGGCGTTGCCGCCACTCAACGATGGGCGTTGCGTTTCTGCAACGCCCGTTGCGCCGCAGGCGACGCGGTCTTGAGGAGCGCGTCGACGTTCGCGGCGGTGTCTGCCCCAGCCTTTTTCGCTTCGCCGAGATAGCGGACGAGAAGCGCGTCGCGCTCGAACGCGAAACGCCCGTAGAAGGTCTCGAGCTCGTGGCGGGTGAAGCGGGCGAGCGGGTCGTCGAGACCGCTTTGGGCGACGGCCCAGTCGATGAGCTTCACGCCTTCGGTGGGGAGACGCCCCGGCAGAGCCGGCTCAAAGCGCCCCGGCAGAGCCGGCTCAAAGCGATACATCGCGAGCACCGCGGCGACGCGCTTCTCGAGCGGGAGAAAAGGATCGGTCGCCGACGCCGGCACGGAGCCCATCGCGTCTTCCGGTTGCTTCTTCGCGATCTCGCCGAGCCAGCCGCGCTCGTGGCCCGCTTCGCGCTCGAGGAGCGTTTCGCCGCTCGGCCGCGCGGCGGCGGGGGAGGTCGACTGAAACGCTTCAAGGTCGGCGACGCCCGCGAGCAGCGTCTTCAACCCCGCGTTGGGAAAGCGAATCGTGAGCCGCTGATCGCGCACGCCCTTCAGCGTGACGACCTCGATCTTCGAGATCGTTCCGACGCCCCACTCCGGTTTCGAGCGGTGCCGCACTTTGTCGCCGGGGGAGAACACGGGAGGAGAAGGATCAAGGATTGAGGGGCAAGGATCAAGGGGGGGAAGAGGATTCAGGATCAAGGAAGGAAGCCAGGTGTTTTCGTCCGACCCCTTGATCCTTACTCCTTAATCCTTGATCCTCTCCGCCGTGCGTCTCGCATTTCTCGGCGACATCAACGGTGGTCCCGGTCGGCAGGTGCTGGCCCAGCAGTTGCCGCGGCTCCGCGAGCGGTGGGCGCCGGACGTCGTCGTCGCGAACGCGGAGAACGCGAAAGGCGGCTCCGGACTCACGCCCGAGCTCTATCGCCTCTTCCGTTCCTACGGCATCGACGCGATGACGCTCGGCGACCACGCGTATCGCGACGCCAAGATCATCCCGATCCTCGAAGACCCGAACGAGCCGATCGCGCGGCCGGCGAACCTCTCGCGCCGTGCGCCGGGAAAGCGCTTCGTGCGCCTTCGCGCCGACCAGAAGATCCCCGTCGACGTCTGGATCATCACGGTGCTCGGCCGGATCTTCATGCCGCTTCCGGCCGACGATCCTTTCGCCGCCGTCGACGCGATCCTCGAGACGCTCCCCGTTGCAGGCGCGCAGCGGCCGGTCGTCCTCGTGGAAGCGCACATGGAAACGACGAGCGAGAAGATCGCGCTCGCCCGCTACCTCGAAGGTCGCGTCACCGCCGTGCTCGGCACGCACACGCACGTTCCGACCGCCGACGCGAGACTTCTTCGCGGCGGCACGGCGTTCATCACCGACGTCGGCATGTGCGGCCCGTACGACACCGTCATCGGCCGCGACGCCGCGCAGGTGCTGAAGGCGATGACGACCTCGGTGCACACGCCATACGAGATCGGGTCGGGGGGCGAGGCGCTCTGCGGGGCGATCGTGGATATCGACCCCGCGACCGGACGCGCCACGGCGATCGAGCGCGTGGAGCTGCCGTGAGAGAAGAAAGGGTTGAGGGTTCGGGGGCATAGAAGAAGGGAGTCAGGAGTCGGGAGTCAGGAGTCAGTGCGAAAGACACTCTGGCTCGGTGCTTTGCGTGCTTCCACCCTCACTCCTGAATCCTCAATCCTGAATCCTCGCGGCCGCAGGCCGCGCGGGCTTGCCCCTGAACCCTGGACCCTGAACCCCGCCCCCTCTCCCTTCCCCGTTCCCGGACGCGCCGGCGACCGTCCGCCGCTTTTCGCTTGCCCGGTCCCGCCCTGCGAGTACCTTCTCCACAGTCGCGGGCCCGTTGCCGCAGACACGAGGGTGCCTGGTGGCGCCAATGTCCGGGGACTCTCGTGTCGCGAAACGGTGCGTTTCCCGCCTCGGAAAAGGGTTCGGGTTCGGTCGGTTGGTTCAGAGGGAGAATGGGCAATGACTTCGTGTGT
This sequence comes from Phycisphaerae bacterium, assembly GCA_016795035.1. Lineage (GTDB taxonomy): Bacteria > Planctomycetota > Phycisphaerae > Phycisphaerales > SM1A02 > JAEUIT01. Next base: position 82,872 of record JAEUIT010000027.1, read on the forward strand.
GTCGAAGGCGACGATCGTCGCGATGTGTGGCGTTTCGCTCTTCGCCGTCTCGGCTGCGAATGCCGCGGTCTACAGCGGCTTCGGCGGCGCCATCCCTGACAGCAACTCCGGCAACCCGGGCGTCGTCAGTTACTCGATCACGATCGAGGACAACCTCACGATCACCGGCGTGAACGCGATCACCCTGAAGGGCCTGTCCCACACGTGGGCGGGCGACCTCGCGATCACGCTCACGGGCCCCGACGCGACGTCGGTGAGCCTCGTCAATCGCGTCGGCGTGCCGAATACGCCGAGCGGCGACTCCTCGAACTACAACGGCGACTACGCGTTCGCCGACTCGGGCTTCTCCTACGGCGACGGCAACCTCTGGACCGAAGCCAGCCTCGGCGACACCTCGTACACGATCCGAAGCGGCACCTACGCCGCGAGCGGTGCGGGCTCGGGCGCCGCGATCAACCTGAACGCGCTCTTCGCCGGCAAGTCGCTCGCCGGCACGTGGACGCTCACGATTTCCGACAACGCGAGCTTCGACACCGGCTCGCTCGGCGAGTGGTGCCTCGACGTCGCGGTCGTGCCGGCGCCCGGCGCGGCAGCGCTCTTCGCGCTCGTCGGCCTCGGCGGGCGGCGGCGGCGGGCGGCCTAAGAGGCCGCGGGGAGCCAGGATTCAGGAGTGAGGAGTCAGGGTAGAAACGCCGCACGCGCAAGCGTGCGTGGCTTTGCCACTGACTCCTCAATCCTGACTCCTGACTCCTTCTCATCCCACCCACCGCTCCACCTCGATCTCGTCATGGATCTCGATCCCCTCGAGTCCGACGAGCGGATACGTCGGCACGTAGCGGCGCACGCGGTCGACGATGCCGGCGTGCAACGCGGAGAAGCGCCAACCGCGGCGCTGGTAGAAGCGCATTGCGTGCACGTTGTCGTTTGTCGTCGTGAGAAAGATCCTCTTGCAGCCGAGCGATCTCGCGCGATTCTCGGCTGCAACGAGGAGCGCCGCGCCGACGCCTCGGCGTTCGACGCGGCTGGCGAGGGTGATCACTTCGCACTGCCAGGCGCCGTCGTGCAATGCGAGCGTCAATGAGCCGGCGTGGCGGCCGTCGATCTCGGCGACGAAGCCCTCGAGCCGGTCGGCGTCGTAGCGGCGGCCGAGCGACCAGATCTGCGTCGAGCCCCAGTTCGCGAGGAGATCCTCGCGGACCTGCGCGGCGTCCTCCGCCACAATCGGGCGCACGGTCGGCGGCTGCAACGGAGAGGGTGGCGACGTCGTCATTCTTCGGAGCGTACGACGTGACAACGACACGGCCCGAGCGCCGGGCGCTCGGGCCGTGGGAATGCGATCGAGTTCGTTCCGCGTCGCGGGATCAGCAGGGGCCCCACGCGCCGAGGAGCGTGCCGAGGTCGGCGCCGTCCACGGAGCCGCTGCCGTCGAAATCCGCACTGCCGCGCGAGCCCCACTGGCCGAGAAGGATGCCGAGGTCGGCGCCATCGACCAAGCCATCGTCGTTCAGGTCGCCGGTGCAGGTTTCGGGCGCGGCGAGCTCGATCGTCGCGACGTAGTTGGCGACGCCGGAACAGCCGCTGCCGAAGGAGAAGAGGCTCCAGCCGGTGCCGTCGTTGAAGCTCGCGTTATTCGTATAGAAGCCGACGAGCTGGCCCGCACACGACGAGACCTGGAAACCGACGTTGCCGTCGTAGTTGTAATTCTCGAGCGCGACCGACCAGCCGACGTCGTTGAAGCCGCCCATCGTCATCACGCTCGGAAGCGGGATGGTGAGCGAGCCGAAGAGCGCGGTGTCGGCGCCGGTCTCGGGCAGCGGGATGTTGCGCAGGGTGACGGTGTAGAGCTGCGCGCCCGTGCCGAAGACGAGGCCCGACGGATCGCCGTCATTGATCGTGAGGACGATGTCGGTCGAGCCCGCGCCGGTCGAGTTGAAGAAGGCGAGGCCGAGCGTGATCGAACCGAGGGCGACGGGGTCGTCAGAGCCCGAGCCGACCCAACCGCTGTCGCCGTAGATCACGGTCTCGGCGTTGAGCGGCGTGAAGGGGGTGAAGAAACCGTTGTCGTTGACGGCTTCGAAAACAACCTGGGCGTTGGCGACGGACGTGACGAGGGTCGCGACGGACACAGCAAGCGTCGTGAGATGAACGTGCATCGAAAGCTCCGCTCTGAACGGGATGGAAGGCGTGCCGCGGCCACGTGGTCGCGGAGGGGAGAAGATAGCGGGAGGAAGAGGACGAGCGGAAACGGAAAATGGAGAGGTGAAAATGGAGAAGGGCGTAGCGGAGTCGTTCGCGGTTCCCATCGGTCTCCGTTTCGGTCTCGGCTGACTTCTTGCCGTGCTTTTCCCGACTCTGTCGTCGGGGAACTCTGCGCACCACGCTCTCATTGCAAGGCTGCGGGCGCCTCGAGGGAGAACGGAGATCGGAGATCACGGCATGCCCGCTGCGAACCACGTGGCCGGCGATCTCACGAGTCCCGCCCGTGGGACTCGTCGCCATCGTCCTCTCCGCGTTTCAGCCGGGTCCGTGATTGTTGTTGTGCCGCCGCGGCATCGCCGATACGTTCATTGAGACGGAGGCCTCCTCGACCGGCCGGCCTGACGCCGGTCACGAAAACTCCGCGTTGCCGTTGCCTCGGTCTTGTTCGGTCCGTAGTGAAGGGAGACACACGCACATGCGACGAATCGCCGTGACCCTCTCGTGCGCCGCGTGCCTCGCGACGTCGTTTCGTGCATCGGCCATCGATACGGCGGAAGCGATCGCGTTGAGCCAGGCGCGGGATGCGCAGCTCGCGACCATGGCCTTCTCCGTTCACCGAACGGATCTTGGTCAATCGGCGCTGTGGTCCGACAGCGCGCATTGGATTGTCGTGCTCGCTCCGGACAAGTACGAGTTCTCCTTCACGCACTCAGGAGGAGAGGGCGACGCGCCAGACCTCGCGGACATGGAGTCGGTCTCCTTCGGCACGCTCGATGGCTACGTGTGGTGGTCGCCAGAGCTCGGCCACGCGCAGGTGCATGTCTACGACCAGCCGCTCGTCGACCGCATGCGGCTGCCGTGGCAAAGCTCGCTGCCGTACCTCTTTCTCTTTCCGCCGGCGCCGACCGCGCCGGCCCAGCTCGGACTGACATCGCTCCTGCAAGAGCCTGGCGCCGAGTTGGAAGCGCTCGACGCCGGATTCCCGAACGCGACGCACATGCTCTACGCGCCAGAAGTCAACGGCGGGCACTCCGACATCACCGTCTGGGTCGACTTCTCGCAGGGAGCTGCAACGGTGAGTCGCTACCGCAGCCTTGGACGAGAGCTTCGCGCCACCGAGTTCCTCACGGTCGGCGGAGTGCGGGTCCCGCGGTCGGTGACGTTCGCGTCGGTCGACGCATGGAATCACTTTGATGCCACGGGCCGCTTTCCCGACGACGGCGACATTCTGCGATTCGACCTTGGAACGCTGCCTTCCGGCGAACCTGATTTCGTCATCGGGAGCGCCGCGTCGCAACGATTCCATCTCTCGCTCGACACGCTGCCCGCCGGCACGACGGTCTACGAGGACGAACGCGCGCCGAGCGTCATCGCCGCCGCTGGGTCGTCGGCAGCGCCGGCGACGACCACTGTGACGGCCGTCGGCGCCGTGGAACCGGGACACGGGAGTGCGGACGGCCACCTAAGGAACGCGACGCGCGGATGGGCGAGCCTCGCCGCCGCGATCCTCCTCGGCTGCGGGTGTGCGTTCGTCGCGAGTAAGACGCTTACTCGCGTCGCGCGAGGGGGCTGACCGCGCGGTCAATAGAGCGCGGCCGACAACCAGCGCGAAGGGTGTAGGGGGGCTAACCCTCGCACGTGGTCACCGTGGCGAAATCGCTCCGCACCCGGCTGCGTCGCGTCGTTACGTCGCCTGCTTCTCGCGCAGCGCCTGCTTCACCTGCAACTCGTCGAGCTGGGCCTGGTCGACCGGGCCCGGCGCCTCGGTCATGAGGTCGGCGCCCGACTGCGTCTTCGGGAAGGCGATGACGTCGCGGATGTTGTCGGTGCCGACGATGTGCATCACGAGTCGGTCAAGCCCGAACGCGATGCCGCCGTGCGGCGGGGCACCGAAGCGGAGCGCGTCGAGGAGGAAGCCGAACTTGATCTTCGCTTCCTCGTCGGTGAGGCCGATGAGATTGAAGACTCTCTGTTGCACGTCCATCCGGTGGATGCGGATCGAGCCGCCGGCGATTTCGCTGCCGTTCAGGACAAGGTCATAGCCAGCGGACAGGCACGCGCCGGGATCGCTCTCGAGGATGCCGAACTGGTCGGGATTCGGCGAGGTGAACGGGTGGTGGAGCGCGACCCAGCGCTTGCCCTCGTCGTCATATTCAAACATCGGGAAGTCGACGACCCAGAGGAAGTTCCACTTGCCCTCGGGGATCATGTTGAGTTCGCGGGCCACGCGCTGGCGCAGCTCGCCGAGCGCCTTCGACGCGACGTCCCAGTGATCGGCCGCGAAGAGGACCGCGTCGCCGACCTTGAGGTCGAGCTTCGCGATGAGCTCCGCCTTCACAGGCTCGAGGAACTTCGCGATGCCCGTTTCGAATCCCTTCTCGGTGAGCTTCACGACCGGCACGCCGCCGGCCTTGAACGTCTTGACCCACTCCGAGTAGGCGTCGGTCATCTTGCGGGTGAGTTTCTCCGCGCCGCCCGGAACCTTGATCGCGCGCACGACGCCGTTCTTGCCGTGACGCGACTTCGCGAGCGCCTCCTTGAAGACGCCGAACTCGGTCTTCGCGGCGATCGCGCTCACGTCCTCGATCTCGAGGCCGTAGCGGGTGTCGGGGCGATCGATGCCGTAGCGGTCCATGGCGTGCTGCCACGTCATCCGCTCGACAGTGCCGATGTCGTAGCTGAAGATCGACGCCCAGAGCTCCTTCACGAAGCCCGTCATCATCTGCATGACGTCCTCGCGCTCGACGAAACTCATCTCGAGGTCGATCTGCGTGAACTCGGCCTGACGGTCGGCGCGCGGGTCTTCGTCGCGCAGGCACTTGCAGATCTGGATGTAGCGGTCGCAGCCGGCGACCATCAGGATCTGCTTGAAGAGTTGCGGGCTCTGCGGCAGCGCGTACCACTTCCCGGCGTGGAGGCGGGCCGGCACGATGAAGTCGCGGGCGCCTTCGGGGGTCGAGCGGATGAGGAGCGGCGTCTCGATCTCGAGGAAGCCGTTCTTCGTGAAGTAGTCGCGCGCCGCCTTCGTGACCTTCGAGCGGGTCGCGAGGATCGACTGCATGCGGGGGCGACGCAGATCGATGTAGCGGTACTTGAGGCGCGTCTCCTCGTTGATCTTCTCGGCTTCGTATTCGTCCGGGAGAATCGGCGGCGTCTCGGTCTTGTTGAGCACCTCGAGCTCGGTCGCGACCACCTCGACCTCGCCGGTCGCGAGCTTCGGGTTCGGGCCGCCGGCGCGGGTGCGCACCGTGCCCTTGACGGCGATGACATCCTCGCGGCGCAGCGTGCGCGACGCGGTCACGATCTCCTGCGAGACCTGCTCGAGGTCGAAGACCACCTGGCAGAGACCTTCACGGTCGCGGAGGTCGCAGAAGATGAGGCCGCGGCCCTGATCCCGGTAGGTATTGATCCAACCGGCGACGACCACGGTCTGTCCGACGTGCGACGGGCGAAGGGAACCGCAAAGGTGAGTGCGCTTGAGCATGAGAGTTCGGAGGGCGATCGCGCCCGACGGAGGAGCTCCAACGGGGCGCCGCACGCGCGGCGTTCGGTCGGTCGTTCTCGCATCGCACCTCCGTCCGAGTCAACGCGAGAAAAGCGAGTACTGTACCGCTGGATGGCCGGCAACAGTGCCTCGACGCGAATGACGAAGACTCCCGACCGCGGTGGAAACTCCTCGGGGGACACCACGGGGTCCGCACGCGCCGGTGGCGCGCCGGCCCCCGACGTGACCGCGACGGCCCCCTCGCGCCGCGGCCGCGTGATCCTCTTCACCGCGTTCGAACCTTCGGGCGACGCGCACGCGGCACCGGTCATCGCCGCGCTCAAGGAACGCGATCCCGACCTCTCGATCTGCGCCTGGGGCGGCCCGCGCATGGCCGACGCCGGCGCGCAACTCATCGAGTCGACCGCGGACGACGGCGCGATGGGGCTCGGCGGCGTCGCGAAGGCGTTCACGATCCGGAAGCACATCAAGGCGATCGACGCGTGGTCGAAGGAATCGCGCGTCGTCCTGCACGTGCCGGTCGATAGCCCGGCCGCGAACTTCCCGGTCTGCAAGATCCTGAAGCCGCGCGGGGTGCGCGTCGCGCACTTGGTCGCGCCGCAGATCTGGGCGTGGGGACCGTGGCGCATCCACAAGCTGCGCCGCCTCACCGACCTCGTCATGTGCCTCCTCCCGTTCGAGGAGGAGTGGTTCCGCAGCCGTCAGGTGCCGGCGAAGTTCATCGGGCACCCGGTCATCAACCGCGAGCTCGACACTGCGTCGATCGCGCAGCGGATGCGGACCTTGCCTTCGGGCTCGCCGCGCGTGCTCATTCTCCCCGGCTCGCGCAGCGGCGAGGTGAAGGCGAACCTCCGCGTCCTCGTGAAGGCGTTCATCGAGCTCGCCGACCGGAACCGCGGCACGGCTGGCTTGATCTGCGCGGCCAACGAGCGCATCGCCCGCATGTGCCGCGAGCTGATCGGCGACATGCCGACCGGCCTCCACATCATCGTCAACGACATCGACGACATCGACGCCGCGATCCACTGGTGCGACCTCGCGCTCAACGTCTCGGGGACTGTGAGCCTCGACCTCACGCGCCAGCAGCGGCCGATGGTGGGGGTCTTCCGCACCGGCGTCGTGTCCTGGCTCGGCGCGAAGATCATGCTCCGGACGCCGCATCGCCTCCTGCCGAACATCATCGCGCAGCGGCGCATCGTGCCCGAGTTCGTGCCCGCGCCGCCGTGGCTTTCGCCAACGTCGATCGTCGAAGCGGCGATGCCATTCCTCCGCGACAGCCGGAACGTCGCGATTGCGGCCGAGGAATTGCGCCGCGTCGCGCTCCGCTTCCACGGCAAGCACCCCGCGGAGCAGGCCGCCGATCTCATCCTCCGACTGATGGACGGCCGACCGATCGACGACCCGAAGCCGGCGCCCGCGCCGACCGTCGATCCTGCCTGACTCCCGCCTGAGGTCTCAGGACGAAAGACGCGCGGCGCGGGGAATGCGAACGGGCCGCGCGCGGGTCCGAGGGCGATCGAGACGTCGCGCGTCCGCCACGTCGCGGAGAGATCCCTGTATAGTCCGTGTCAACGACTGGAGAGACTTCGACTCATGCGCCGCACTGTCCGTACGCTCGCCGTCACGTCCCTCGCGATTCTCGCGTCCGCGCTCGCGTACTCGCTCGACTTCGGGTCGACCGCCGCGAACGCCGAACCGCAGGAGACGAAGGTCATCCGCATCGTCTCGAGCCTGCCGCGCACCGGCAGCGCGAACGCCCAGACCACGACGATGGTCAACGGCATCAAGATGGCGATCGAGGAGGTCGGCGCGAAGATCGACGGCTACGCCATCGACTATCAGGACTGGGATGACGCCAGCCCGCAGCGCGGCAACTGGGATCCCCAAGTCGAAGCGCAGAACGCCGGCAAGGCGATCGCCGACCCCCTGATCGTCGGCTACATCGGGACCTTCAACTCCGGCGCCGCGAAGATCTCGATGCCGAAGCTGAACGAAGCCGGCCTCGTCATGGTGAGCCCGGCCAACACCGCGAGCGAACTCACGAAGCCCGGCACCGGCGACGCCGACGAGCCGATGAAGTACCGCCCGAGCGGCAAGATCAACTACTTCCGCGTCGTCCCGACCGACGACCTCCAAGGCGCGATGGGTGCGTCGTGGGCGAAGGAACTCGGGGCCACGAAGGTCTACGTCCTCCACGACAAGGAGGTCTACGGCAAGGGCATCGCCGAAGTCTTCAAGACCTCGGCCGGCAAACTCGGCATCGAGGTCGTCGGCTTCGAGGGCATCGATCCGAAGGCGTCGAACTACCGGTCGCTCGTCACGAAGATCAAGTCGAAGGGGGCGGACTTCGTCTACTTCGGCGGCACCACGCAGAATAACGCCGGCCAGATCGCGAAGGACCTTCGCAACGGCGGCGTGAAGGCCGGCTTCATGGTTCCTGACGGCTGCTTCGAGCAGGCCTTCATCGAGGCCGCGGGCGCGCCGAACCTGAACGGCCGCACGTACATCACCTTCGGCGGTCTCCCCGCGAGCGAACTCAAGGGCAAGGGCGCCGAGTTCGTGAAGAAGTACAAGGAGAAGTACGGCATCGAGCCCGAGGCGTACGCGGTGTACGGCTACGAGGCGGCGCGCGTCCTTCTCGACGCCATCGATCGCGCGGAGAAGAAGGACCGCGAATCGATCCGCCAAGCGGTGGCCGCGACGAAGAACTTCGAAGGCGCGCTCGGCACGTGGTCGTTCGACGAGAATGGCGACACCACGAACCGCATCATGAGCGGCCAGACCGTCGAGGACGGCAAGTTCAAGTTCGTGAAGGTGCTCTCGGGCAGCTGAGCGCACGCGATCGTTCGTCACCACCCGCGACCCACGTAGACGGAGCCGACCTGACCGATGGAGATGACCGCCGCTGAGGTCTTTTTTCAGCAAGTGGTCAATGGCCTCTCCAACGGGATGATCATTGCCCTCATCGCGCTCGGCTACACGATGGTCTATGGCATCGTGGAGCTCATCAACTGGGCGCACGGCGACCTCTTCATGCTGGGCGCCTTCTTCGCGCTCACGCTCGTCGGGATCTTCGGCGTCACCGAGGCGAGCGGCATGGGCGCGACGGGGACGATCGTCGTCCTCCTCTTTTCGAGCGCGCTCTTCTGCGGCACCTTCAACTACGCGGTCGACTGGGTCGCGTATCGGCCGCTGCGGAAGGCGCCGAAGCTCACGCTCCTCGTCACCGCGATCGGCATCTCGTTCATCTTCGTGAACATCGGCCTCTTCTGGGGCGGGCTTCCCATGGAGGTCTTCGGCGGCGGCAACTCGGCGGCGGCGCCGAAGGACTTCCCGCCGCTCGTGCCGGCGCAGGCGCTCTTCGGCAATGAGGAGAAGGTGCACGTCTCGGTGCGCGACGGCCTCGTCTTCGGCGTCACCGTGCCGCTCATGATCGCGCTCTGGTGGCTCGTGCGGCACACGAAGCTCGGCACCGCGATGCGGGCGGTCGCGCAGAACCCGACCGCGGCGTCCTTGATGGGCATCAACGTCGACCGCGTCATCGGCGCGACCTTCTTCATCGGCGGCGCACTCGGCGGTTTCGCGAGCGTCGTCTACAGCCTCTACAACAACACGATCAGCTTCCAGATGGGCTTCCGCGCGGGCATGGACGCGTTCACGGCCGCGGTCCTCGGCGGCATCGGCAGCTTGCCCGGCGCCGTCCTCGGCGGTCTCCTCATCGGCCTCACGCGCTCGATGAGCGACCAGTACCTCGAGACGCAATGGACGAACACGATCGTCTTCGCGATCCTCATCCTGATCCTCGTCTTCCGGCCGTCCGGACTCCTGGGCCTCCGCGCGAAGGAGAAGGTTTGAGTTCGGAGGCCCCGAACCCGACCGGCGACCGCGCGCTCGCCCCGGAAGCGGGCGCGTGGCGCGGCACGCCGCGGCCGTGGCTTGCCGACCTCATCCTCCTCGCGATCGCGATGCTCGTGCCGATCGTCGACGTCGCCTCGGGCGGCCTCGGCCTGATCGCGCCGGCGAAGTCGATCTTCATCTTCGCGATCGTCGCGCTCGGGCTGAACGTCGTCACCGGCTTCACGGGACTCTTGCACCTCGGCATCGCGGCCTTCATGGCGATCGGCGTCTACGCCTTCGCGATCCTGACGAACGAGAGCTATCCCTTCCGGCTCTCCTTCTGGCCGGCGCTCTTCCTCACCTTGCCGATCGGCGCGATCGCGGGCTTCGTGCTCGGGTCGCCCACGCTCGGCCTGCGCGGCGACTACCTCGCGATCGTGACGCTCGGCTTCGGCGAGATCGTGCAGGACGTCCTCCGCAACGTGGAGACGGTGACGCAAGGGACGCAGGGGATCAACCCTGTCGCGAAGCCGTTCGTGCCCTGGTTCGTCGCGGCCGAAGACGGCACGCGCACCTTCGCCTGGACGCGCATCAGCGTCGCCGGCGACCTCGCCTGGTACATCCTTCTCCTCCTCATCCTGATCGGCGTCGTCGTCTTCGTGCGGAACCTCGAGCGCTCGCGCATCGGCCGCGCGTGGATGAGCGTGCGCGAGGACGAACTCGCGTCGAAGGCGATGGGCATCCCGCCGGTGCGGACGAAGATGAGCGCCTTCGCGACCGGCGCCGCGCTCGCGGCCTTCGCCGGCGGACTCTGGGCGAGCACGCTCGACTCGACCGGCGAACCGGCGAACTACGACTTCCAGGTCTCGATCCTCGCGCTCTGCATCGTCATCGTCGGCGGCATGGGCAGCGTGACGGGCGTCCTCGTCGGCGCGGTCGTGATGGTCGGCGCGAACGACATCGTGCTTGACCGCCTGACGCAATTCATCCAGCAGCAGAAGCTCGTCTCGGACGCCAACGTCCTCGGCTCGCCGAACAACTGGAAGTACATGTTGTTCGGCCTCGCGCTCGTCTTCATGATGCGCTTCAAGCCCGACGGCCTCGTGTCGAGGAAGGGATCGGGGTCTAGGACCGGGGGCCGCGCATGACTTCGATCCTCTCGGTCGAAGGCGTGACCATGCGCTTCGGCGGCCTCGTCGCGAACGAGGACGTCTCGTTCAAGGTCGAGCCGGGCCAGATCTTCGCCGTGATCGGCCCGAACGGCGCCGGCAAGACGACGCTCTTCAACGCGATCACCGGCATCTATCAGCCGACCGCGGGGCGGGTGTGCTTCCGCGCGAAGGAGATCCGCCGCGAGTTCGACCTCGGGACGATCGCCCGCGCGGTGATCACCGGCCTCGTCGTGTCGGCGAGCCTCGTCGTCGCGCTCAACATCAATGCACTTTGGGAAGCGTCGATCCAGGCGAACTTCACGTTCGGCCAGCCCTTCTCCTGGGGCAAGGCGCTCTCGAGCTTCGTCGAGGGAATTCGCGCGACCGGCGTGTCGTGGGGTGTCCTTCCCGCGATTCTCGGTTTCGCCATCGGATGCGCCGCGAGCCTCGTCCTTTGGGCCAACGCGCGGCGCACCCCCGACCTCATCGCCCGCGCGGGCATCGCCCGCACGTTCCAGAACATCCGGCTCTTCCCCGAACTCGACCTCATGTCGAACGTGCTCGTCGGCATGGACGCGCGGCTCACGAGCCGCTACCTCGACGCGCTTTTCCGCACGCCGCGCTTCCGCCGCGAGCGTGCCCGCGCGTGCGCCGAGGCGATGGACCTTCTCCACTTCGTCGACCTCAAGGAGCGCGCCGACGAGAAGGCCCGCAACCTTCCGTACGGCCACCAGCGCCGACTCGAGATCGCCCGCGCGCTCGCGAGCAAGCCCGCGCTCCTGCTCCTCGATGAGCCCGCGGCCGGCATGAATCCCGCCGAGACGATCGACCTCATGCGCCTGATCCGCAAGGTGCGCGATCGCGGCGTGACGGTCGTCCTGATCGAGCACCACATGCGCGTCGTGATGGGCATCTCCGACCGGATCGTCGTCTTGCAGTACGGCAAGAAGATCGCCGAAGGCACGCCCGAGGAGATCAAGTGCGACGCGCGGTGCATCGAGGCCTATCTCGGAAAGGAAGAGCTCGGGTGAGCCTCCTCTCCGTCGAGAACCTCCGCGCCGGCTACGGCGCGATCGATGTGCTGCACGGGATCTCGATCGACGTGCGCAAGGGGGAGATCGTCTCCCTGATCGGCGCGAACGGCGCGGGCAAGACGTCGACCCTGATGTGCATCTCGCGCGTCAATCGGCTGCGCGGCGGGCGCATCGCCTTCAACGGCACCGACATCACCCCGTTGCCGGCGCACCAGGTCGTGAAGCTCGGCCTCGCGCACGTGCCTGAAGGCCGACGCATCTTCCCGCGGCTCACGGTGCGCGAGAACCTCGAGATGGGCGCCTTCCTTCGCAACGACCGCGACGGCATCGCGAAGGACATGGAGGACGTCTTCACGCTCTTCCCGGTCTTGAAGGAGCGGCTCGCGCAGCTCGGCGGCACGCTCTCGGGCGGCGAGCAGCAGATGCTCGCGATCGGCCGCGCGCTCATGAGCCGACCGACGATGCTCATGATGGACGAGCCGTCGATGGGCATCGCGCCGCTTCTCGTCGCCCGCATCTTCGACGCGGTGCGCGAGCTGCGCTCGCGCGGCATGACGATCCTCCTCGTCGAACAGAATGCCCGCGCGGCGCTCAAGTTCTCCGATCGCGGCTACGTCCTCGAGACCGGCAACGTCGTCCTGTCGGACACGGGCGCGGCGCTCCTCGCGAGTCCGCGGGTGCGCGAGGCGTATCTCGGCGAGTAGTCCCGGGAGCGCCGCGGTTGGCCGCCGGTTCGACGGGCCACGCGCGACGGACCGATCGTCGAGGGGCGAGTTTCGACCGTCGAAGTGGGAGAATGACGGCGGGATCGGGGGCGGCCTTCGCCCAGTCGCTACTATCAGCGGCTCATGCGTGAATTCCGACTACGAAAGGATCTCGAGCGCTGTCGCGTCGGTTCGTACGCGCTGCCGCTGGGGGTCGAGCCGCGCGGGCTCCCCGAACCAACCCAGGGATACACGCTGACCTATCAGGCCGCCGAGTCCCACGATGTGGGGGGGGCGGACGGGCACTCGGAGGGGACGCCAGATGGAGCGATGGACGGCCTCGGCGAGGATGGGGGCGAGCCGGAGACCTACCTCTTCCACGTCGTGGTGAGCCATGAGCGGGTCAAGGAGGTCCTCGACGCGGCCTTCGCGCTCCTCCCGGGCGAGGTCACGCCGGTCCTCGAGATCGGCTCGCGCGACGCGTACCGGAGCGTCGACGTCTACGTGGCCGAAGAGGCCATCCCGCTCGATGAGTTCCTCCGCACCTGGTACGAGTTCGAGCCGGTGATCCTGGAGGACGTCTGTGTCGGAGCGGGGGCCAACAGCGAGGATCCCTGGATCGAGGTCTTCGTCGACAGTTGGAAGGGGATCGCCATCCACGTCCCGATCGAGTGGCGGACGAAAATCGAGACGATGCTCCACGGTCTCGGCCTGCACGAGGTTCCGGAGACGTGGCCCGAAGGGCTTTCGGACAACCCGGACGTCTCCCAGCCGCGCGAGGTGCTCCTTCTCGACGACGACCTCGCGATGGACCTCGACGAGCTCTTGCTCGAACTCTGCGCCCGCTGGGGGCTCACGCTCAACATCGATCCCGACTCGAACGTCGACGAGAGCGGCCGCGAACTCGGCCACACGCTGTGGCAATCGATCGTCGTGGCCGAGCCCTCGGAACCGGACGGCACCGCCGCCGACATCATGTTCTGGGCGACCGCGAGCTCGATCGCCGACCTCGACGACATGATCCAGGAGTGGTTCGACGCGCACCCCGAGTGGTCGCTGCGCAGCCTTCTCTCGATGGATCGCGTCGCCTTCGACGAACGGCCCGAGGCGCTGTCGAACCTTCCGTACAAGCGCCTCCGCAACGAACTGCATCGCGTCGAGATCGAGCGCTGGGCGCCGATCAACGCCGACGGCGAGAATCCGGACGGCGACGCCGACACCGACGGCGGCGAGCGCGGCGACGACTCCGGCGGCCGACGGCCCCCGAACCGCGGCGGAGGGGGACGCCCGCCGCGCGGCGGGGGATCGTGAGCGGCGCGGACGCGAACGAACTCTGGTACGCGGACGGGCTCCGCTTCACCTGCACGCAGTGCGGGAATTGCTGCAGCGGCCCGCCCGGCGCGGTGTGGTTCACGGAGGACGAGGGTCGCGCGATGGCCGCGGCGCTCGGCGTGACCGAGACGGCGTTCCTCGAGCGCTACACGCGCCTCATGGGCGTGCGCCGATCGCTCAAGGAAGTCCGCTCGCCGAAGGGCTTCGACTGCATCTTCCTTCGTCGCGAGACGGTCGACGGCGTCGACAAGGCGCGGTGCGGCATCTACGCCGCGCGCCCCGTCCAGTGCCGCACCTGGCCCTTCTGGCCGGAGAACCTCGAGACGCCTGCAACGTGGAGTGACGCCAAGGGGCGCACGCCGTGTCCCGGCATGGGGCAGGGGGCGCACCACACGCTCGTCGAGATCACGATCGCGCGCGATCGCGAGCCCGACGGGTCGAAGGGGCGAGGGTGACTGACGCCGCCCTCGCCGGCGCATGGATCGACGCGGCGCTCGACGTGCGCATCCGCGCGGCGCTCGGCGCGATCTATGACGCCGTGGCCGACGAGGTGGCGGCGCGACGGCCGCTCTGCCTTGCGTCGGGGCACTGTTGCCAGTTCGAGCGCTACGGCCATCGTCTCTACGTGAGCGGCCTCGAAGCGGCGGTGACCATGCTTGAACGGCAGGAGGCGGGCGCCCCGTGCGGCCCGTCCGACGTAGCGGCCGCGCGGGCGGCGGGGACGTGTCCCTTCCTGCGCGACGGACGCCTCTGCGGGGCCCACGCGTGGCGACCGCTCGGCTGCCGCGTCTACTTCTGCGATCGGACCGCCGGGACCGGCGGAGATCCGTCGTGGCAGGAGACGCTCTACGAACGCCTGCACGCCGCCATCAAGTCGCTGCACGAGGAGTTCGGGGTCCCGTACCGATACGGCGAATGGCGAGACCTGTTAGGCATCCTCGCGGCGCCTGCAACGACCGGTGCACGCGGCCCCGAGCCCGCGGACGCCGACCCCCGCGCCGCGGACCGCTCGGGTTGATTTTCGTCAATCTCCGACTATTTCGTCGGTGAGGGATCGTGCGCGGCGCGTCCCCGGTTACGCTGCGGACTTGACTTCTGCCTGGCGCGTGGCGTCGGGCCTTTTCGAGGATTGCAGATGAAGATGTACGTTGGAAACCTGTCGTTCAAGACGACGGAAGACGAGTTGCGTTCCCTGTTCGAACAGCACGGCGAAGTGTCGTCGGCGCAGCTCGTGATGGATCGCGAAACCGGTCGCCCCCGTGGTTTCGGCTTCGTTGAGATGCCGAATTCGTCGGAGGCTCAGTCGGCCATGCAGGCCATCAATGGCACGAACGTCGGCGGTCGTGACCTCGTCGTGAACGAGGCGCAACCGAAGGCTCCGCGCTCGGGTGGCTTCGGTGGCGGCGGTGGTGGCGGCGGCGGCGGCTTCCGCGGTGGACGCGGCGGTGGCGGCGGCGGCGGCTACGGCGGCGGTGGCGGTCGCGGCGGCCGCGACTGGTAAACCCCGGCCTCACTGGCCAATCAACCAAAACCTTGACGGCGGGCTCGCGAAAGCGGGCCCGCCTTTCATTTGGGGATCAAGGAGTAAGGATCAAGGATCAAGGGTGAAGCAGACGAGCCGGCTTTGCTTCCGCCACCCTTCGTCCTTGATCCTTCTTCAACCCCATCCTCCTCCTCCCGGCGTCTCGAGGCGCACGCGGTCGCCGTCCTCGCACGTGAGTGCGACGACTCCCGGCAACGCGGTGCGCGTGCCGTCGGCGCGGATGAGGAATTGCCCGCCGGAGGCGCCCTCGCTTCCACCGTCGAGGCCGTAGGGGCGTTCGATCCGGTGTTGCGCGAGGATCGAGACGTCGACGCGCTCGCGGAACTCGATTTCGCGCACCACGCCGTGGCCGCCGGCGAAGCGGCCGCGGCCGCCGGAATTCGCACGGATCGAGAACTCGCGCACGATCGCCGGGAGACGACGCTCGAACACCTCGGGGTCGGTGATGCGCGTGTTCGTCATGTGCGTGTGGACCGCGTCGGCGCCGGGGCCGTCGGCGGTCGCGCCCGAGCCGCCGGCGATCGTCTCGTACGCGCCGAACCGCGCGTTGCCGAAGAGAAGGTTGTTCATCGACCCTTGCGAGCAGGCTGCAACGTGGAACGCGCGGAGAAGCGTGTCGACCACGCGCTGGCTCGTCTCCGTGTTGCCGGCGACGACCGGGGGGCAGCGCCGCGGATCGGGGTCGAAGCGCGGGTTCAGGAAGCACTCCGGCACCACGAGATCGATCGCGCGAAGGAGCCCCTCGTTGAGCGGAATCTCTTCACCGACGAGTAGGCGGAGCGCGTAGAGCGTGGCCGAGCGCACGATCGCGAGCGGCGCGTTGAAGCTGTCGCGGCGCGTCGGTCCCGTGCCGGTGAAGTCGATCGTCGTGCGCCGGCCTTCGCGGGCGGGCACCACGCGCACCGAGATCGGCGCGCCGTCGTCGAGGCGCTCGACCGCCGTGCGCTCCGTGTTGCCGAGCGCCGCGAGCGCGTCGACCGCGATCGCCTCGCTCCGGGCGAGGATGTCGTCGAAGCGGGCGGCGAGTCCGCCGACGCCGTAGCGCTCCGCGGTCTCGGCGAGCATCCGCGCGCCGAGCGCGTTGGCGGCGATCGCCGCTTCGAGGTCGGCGAGGTTCTCGTCGATCGCGCGGGTCGGATACGGCGCCGTCTCGAGCAGGGTGCGGATCGCATCGAGCCGCGACGCCCCGGCTAGTACGACGAGCGTCGGCGGGATGACGACGCCCTCCTCGGCGAGCGACGCCGCCTGTGGAGGGAAGGAGCCGGGGCGCGTGCCGCCGATCTCCGCGTGATGGGCTCGATTCGCGACGTACCCGACGAGCGTGAGGCCGCCGCCCTCCGCGACATGCACCGGCGTGATCACGGTGACGTCGGGAAGATGCGAGCCGCCGAACGCGGGATGATTCGTGACGGCCACATCGCCCGGGCCTAACGGACGCGCGGCGACGACGGCGCGCACGCACGAGCCGATCGCGCCCA
>JAEUIT010000068.1 GCA_016795035.1 Phycisphaerae bacterium
CGAGATCTGTAAGCAGAGATCGAGACGAGAAGGCGAAAGCAGAGTCTAGAAGAAAGCCGAGACGGAGACGGAGACAGAGGGCCGCGCACTCGCTCCGCGTTGCGGGCGCGATCTTGCATCCTCCCCCACGCTCGCGTGGGGGAGGTGTCGGCGCAGCCGACGGAGGGGGCCTGCGCGTCTCTACTCTCGCCTCCGCTCACTGGTCTCGTCTCGATTTCGGCGCGCTGATCTCTCACCTCGGCCGGCGGACGTGGAGAGAGTCGAAGTGAGCGGAGACCGAGACGAGAAGGCGAAAAGAGAGTCCAGAAGAAAGCCGAGACGGAGACGGAGACAGAGGGGTGCGCACGCGCTCCGCGTTGTGGGCGAGGACTCCCTCACCCCACATGCAGCAAGTGCCGCTGCGCCGCATCCGCCAATTCGTCGCAGAGGTCGCCCGGAAGCTCGCACGTGTCAGCGGCGGCGCGCTTGAGCGCCGTCCGCACGCGCCGCGCGGCGTCGGCCGCGCGGCCCGCGCGACTCAGCGCCGCGGCGAGCGCGAGGTCGACGCGAATGGACTCCTCGGCGAGATCGGCGTGCGCGAAGAGAAGATCCGCCTCGACGAGCGCCGCGATCGCCTTCTCGAGATTCGGGTCTCGCGGCGAATTCGCGAGCGACGCATACGCATCGCCAAGCAGTTTCCACAACCGCGCCTGTTCGCGCGGCTCGCAGCCTTCCGTCGCAAGTTCGTGGAGGAGACCGATCACGCCGTCGGCGACGCCGAAGGTCTCGGCGACGAACTCCTCCGTCCGGCCGCACGCGCGAAGCTCAACCGCCCGTAGCGATCGCTCAATGAGCGAGTCTCGACGCCGGCGTTGCATGTCGTTCATGGCTAGACCCCCTCGCAACGGGAGGCGCCAGCGACCCCGGCATGAGCGCCGTCGGCGTCGCCACCCCCACCTAACTATCGCGTTGCCTAACACCACGGTATCGCCGGTCGATCAGGGTGCAAGCCCCGACTGCCAGGTTCGTGAACTCTCCATTCCTGCGGTCGCCCGCCCCCGCTACCGCGGCTCCGCCGTCTTCAGCAACTCCTCCAGCCGGTCTCCGGGATGCGCCTTTAGCGGCTCCTTCAGCCGCAGCTCGCGCTTCTGGTAGACGATGTCGCGCGACCCGACGGTGAACTCGAGGTCGAGCTTCCTGTCCTGCACCACTGTCCCGTCGGCGACCGGCGGGGGCGCGGGAACGTCGGCGGGGATAATGGCGACCTTGGAGATCGTCGTGCGCTGGATCTGCACGCCGCGCGTCGGAAACTCCTTGGTCGCCGGAAGCGTCACTTCGCGCCGGACGACCCGAGCGATCGGACGTCCGTCGAACTGCTGCCACTCCTCGACCACGAAGCGATCGGTGCGCGGCTGCTTGAGATCGCCGATCCGCGGCAGGTCCACCGCGATCTCAAGCACGCGCGGCGGGTCGTCCATGTCGACGACGACCGTGCGGTGGCTGTGCATCGCGTTCGGGTTCTTCTCGCGCGTTCGCGCGAACGCCTCGACCTCCGCTGCCACGTCGTACACGTACGTCCATCGAGATCCATCGACCGCGAGCGAGAGGGGAATGCTCGTGCGAATGACGTCCGCCGCAGCGTTTCCCCCTCCAAGCGGTCCAAAGGCGTCCACCTGCAACGCGAGGGCCACGCCGGAGACGTACGGATCGAACCCGGTGCTCCTGTCGGCAAAGGCCGTCCATTCGGATGTCGCGACCGAGTAGTGATAGTCGTCGGACTGCACGTGCGCGTACCCCTCTTTGGCTTGGATGGTGCGTTGGGGCCCGAACATCCGGAAGACAAACGAGTCCGGATAGAGCGGAGGATCCTTGGCGACGTCCGGTGCCGGTTTCCCCGCTTCGTGATTCCACCGCGCGAGATCAACCCGACACTCCACGCGCCGATCCGCCGGCAACGCCTTCGCCACCGCATCGGCGAGCGCCGCGACTTTCTCCGGCGCGACCGCCGGAGGTTGCGGCTTGTCGTCAGCGCCATGCGCAGGTGGCGCAACGAGAAGGAGAGCTGCAACGACGAGTGCACCGTGCATGCGAATCACTCCTTGTCCTCTTCGACAGGGTCTATGGAGTCGGGAACCGCGTTCGACGCCGCGGCCACAGACGCGGCCCGTCTCGCTTCGGCGAACGCGCGCCACAAGACCTCGCCGTCACTTCCCGACTGCAGCTCCGCGACCGAGTCGCGCACCAACGCCGACTGCACGCATGCAAGGAGCCGCTTTCGAAGCGACTCGTCGAAGGCCATGCGTCGGTCGTCGGCGTCGATGAGCGCCGCGGGCGGATCGGTCAACGCTCGCGGCCTGCCCTCCGCCTCGGCATCGCGTTCCCACTGTCGATAGGCGCGAATGACCGCCTCGCGTCGGGCAAACCGAGCGGCTCTCGTCTCGTCCAGAATCTGGTGCATCGACTTCTTCTCGGCATCCGACACGCCGAGCGTCTCGGCTCGCGCCACCATCATCGTCGGCAGGTCTCCGCGCGGCACGATCGCCGACGCGGTCTCGTCGAGGTATCGCGACTTCCACGTTGCAGCCGCGATCTCGCCGCCGCCGACCGTGACGAACGCCGTGACCGCGTCGGCCAGGCGATCGTTGGCGTCGCGCCATCGCGCATTGGAGCGCCGATCCTCGTTGCGGCGTTCGTCGGCCTTCGCGCTTCGTTCGGTCATCGCGCCGGGCGTGCCGGCGCTGCGGGCGGCCCACTCCATGCGCGCGATCGCGGCGGTCGCCAGCCGCTTCACTTCGGCGAAGTACGCGCGCTCGGCGGCCCGATAGGCGTCGAGCGCCGCCGAGTCCGCACTCGCCTTAACTCGAGCCTCGCGCACGATCGGGCTCTCCGCGCACGTCGCCTCAAAGAGCCGCGCCGCATCGGGCGGCGAGGATCCGCGGGCGTTGAAGGCGTCGGCGAACGTCATCGAGGCGATGGGCAGGTAGACCCGCGCCGCGACGTCGTCGGCCGAGAGCCCCTTCTCCACGCCTGCAACGGAGAGATCCTTGGCAAGCTCCTCGGTCGCCTCCTGCAACGCACTCGCCAGCCGTTCCGCGGCGGCAGCGACCTCGCCCGGCGACGCCGTCGCGTGACGAATCGCGCCCGTGGGTTCCGTCACGAAGGCGAGGGCGACGAAGGACTGTTCGAGCGGGCCAACACGCTCGGCGTAGTCGTGAAACGCCGCGTCGATCGCCGCTCGCGCGACCTCCGGATCGGTCGCGCGGAGCGCCGCCTCCAGTCGGTCGCGCCGAAGCGTCACGGCGGCCATGGTCCGCGCGAACCACTCGCGACACTCCTTGGCCGTGGGCTCCTCCGGCGCGTGCACGATCACGATCCCCGGGACCGCCGGCGGATCGTCCGTCGCGATCGGCCCCACGATGCCCATCGATGCCGCGAGTGCAAGGGCGCTCCACATGCCGACGTCGTACCACCCGCCCGAGAGCGCGGCAAGGAGTTTCCCGAAGGAGTCGAGAGGTGCCGCCTGTAGACTCGCGGCATGCCGCCCACCCGGTCCTTCGTCGCCCGCCTCGCACTCCTCGTTGCAGCCTTCGCGCTCGTCGTTGCTGCCGCGCCTTCCGAAGGCGTCACGACCGCCGCGGCGGACGACGCCCAGACGGCTCGCCACGCGGAGTCGCGACTACTCGTCCATTACCACCGACCGGACGGCCAGTACGGGGACCAGGTCGGGGGCTGGAACCTCTGGGTGTGGCCCGAAGGTGGCGAGGGACAGGCGTTCCCCTTCGACGGCCGCGACGACTTCGGCGTCATCGCCGAAGTGCCGTTCACTGTCACCCCCCCGCGCATCGGCTTTCTCGTCCGCAAGGGCAACTGGGAAGCAAAGGACGTCGACCAGAATCGCTTCGTCGCGCTGACGAAGGGAACGACCACGGAGATCTGGCTCGTCTCCGGCGAGGACGCGATCCGCACCGATCCGAAGGGGATAGACCTCTCGCTCAAGATCCTTGGCGCGTTTCTCGACTCCCCGACCTCGATCACCCTTGCGACGACCGCGCCGCTCGGGCCCGCCGAACGAAAGGCGATTCACGTCTTCGACGTGCGCGAGCCGTCGAAGCGTCTCCGCGTTGCAGCCGTGCGCGACGCGGCGCCGAGCGGCGGGAAGCCGATCGTCGAACTCGAGCTCGCGAAGCCTGTCGATCCCGAAGACGTCGCCTCGCTCGCGCTTCGCTTTCCGAAACCCTTCGACGGGCTCGCCGATCAGCGCGTGTACGCACGCGACGTCCTGAACGGCCCCGCGTTCACGCCGCTCGACGCGCGGCTCGGCGTCGAGGTCTCGCGCGAGCGTTCCGTCTTCACGACGTGGTCGCCGGTCGCAACCGACGTCGAACTCCTGCTCTATCCGTCGCTCGACGCCCCCGCCCCCGACCGCACCATCGCGCTCAGGCGCGGCGCCCAAGGGCTCTGGACCACGACCGTCCCCGGCGATCTCCACGGCACCGCGTATCGCTATCGCTTCACGGCCTACGGCGTCGCCCGCGAGGTGCCCGACGTGCATGGCGTCGCCGCGACCGCCGACAGCGCGCGGACCGTCGTCGCCGATCTCGCGCGCCTTGCGCCCGAGGGCTGGAACGACGCGGCGAATCCGCCACGGGCGCACCCCACCGACGAGGTCCTCTACGAGATCCACGTGCGCGACTTCTCGATCCGCGATCCGCGCACCCCCAACCGCGAGCGCGGCACGTATCTGGGCCTCGCGCGCCGCAACGCGGAGACGGACACGAAGGCCGCGAGCGGCCTCGCGCATCTTGAGGAGCTCGGCGTGAGCGCCGTGCATCTCCTGCCGATCCACGACTTCACCGCGAAGGTCGACGAGTACAACTGGGGCTACTGGACGACGCTCTTCAACGTCCCCGAGTCGAACTACTCCACGGATCCAGGCGATCCCTTCGCCGCGATCCGCGAGCTCCGCGCCGCGATCTCCGCGTTGCACCAGGCGGGAATTCGCGTCATTCTCGACGTCGTCTACAACCACACGTCCGACGCCGGTCCCGATTCGCCGTTCGGCGCCGCGGTGCCCTACTACTACTTTCGCACGACGCGCGACGGCCGACTCGTGAACGACACCGGCGTCGGCAATACGTTCGCCGACGAGCGACCGATGGCGCGGAAGTACATCCTCGACAGCCTCGAGCATTGGCTGCGCGACTACGACGTCGACGGCTTCCGCTTCGATCTCCTCGGCTGCCACGAGCCCGACACCGTGCGCGCGATCGCGTCGCGGCTCCTTCCGCTGCGCCCCGATCTCACGCTCTACGGCGAACCCTGGACGGGCGGCGGCCGCATCCGCTTCGGCAAGGGCGCGCAGAAGGGCCTTCCCGTCGCCGTCTTCAACGACCACCTCCGTAACGCGATCCGCGGCGACCTCGACGGCACCGCGATCGGCATCGCGACGGGGCCGGGCGGCGACATCTCCGCGTTGCAGGCGGGAATCAAGGGCGCGATCGACGACTTCGCCAGGGAGCCGACGGAGAGCGTCAACTACGCCTCGGCGCACGACAACCTCACGTTGTGGGACAAGATCACGAAGACGCAGCCGAGCGCGAGCGACGCCGAGAGGCGCGCGATGCAGAAGATCGCGCTCGGCATCGTCCTCACGAGCCAGGGCGTCGCGTTCCTGCATGGCGGCTGCGACTTCGCCCGCACGAAGGGCGGCAACCACAACTCGTTCAACGCGGGCGACGACGTCAATCTCTTCGACTGGGAGCGGAAGCGCGCCTACGACGACGTGTTCGACTTCGTCGCCGGGCTCGTCGCGCTGCGCCGGGCGCATCCGGCCTTCCGCATGGCCGACGACGCCGACGTGCGCCGGGCGATCGCGTTCCTTCCGTCCGAGCGTCCGATCGCGTTCACGATCGACGGCGGCGTCGCGAAGGACACGTGGTCGCGCATCCTCGTCGCCTACAACGACGAGCCGTCCGAGGCGACGTTCGACCTCCCGCGCGGGCAGTGGAACGTCGTCGTCGACGCGACGAAGGCAGGCACCGCGACCCTCCGAACCGTCGACGGCCGCGTCACGCTGCCGCCGTATTCGATGCTCGTCGCGTGGCAAGGCCGCTGACGAATGGAGATTCTCGACGATTCCATCGGGCGCTCCATCCGGCAAGTGCGCTAGTGCGAGGCCGGCTGCCCCCGCATTGCGGCTGGCTTGGAGCCCCCATGCCTCGTCGCCTCACCCCTCGCTTCGGCTCGTCGCTCGCCCCTCTCGCCGCGCTCCTCGTTGCTGCCCCCGCCTTGGGCGGCCAGGTGTGCCCCTGCCTCGGGGACATCGACGCGAACGGCACCGTCGACGGCGCCGATCTCGCCTTCGTGCTCGGCGCCTGGGGCCCCTGTGCGAATTGCCCCGCCGATCTTTCGGAGAACGGAACGGTCGACGGTCTCGACCTCGGGATCCTGCTCGGCGCCTGGGGACCGTGCTCGCCGATTCCGGCGAATGACACGTGCGGCGACGCGAAAGAGATCACGAGCTTCACGGGGAGCGCGAACCCGTTCTGCACCTTCGGCGCGAACACCGACGGTCCCGCGGTCAGCGGCTGCAACGAGCCGGCCTTCACGACGATCGAAGGCGACGTGTGGTTCCGCGTCGACGCGCCGATCACCTGCACGTTGCAGGTCGGCGTCTGCGCCGACTTCGACGTGCGCATCGCCGCGTACACGAGCCTCTTCACCGGCGCCTGCACGTGCCCTGGCGGGCCCTTCGGCGGCTTCCTGATCGAGTGCGCTTCCACGTTGCAGTATCCAAGTTGCGAGAAGGGCGCGGCGATGCTCATTCCGGTCGACGCCGGCGACTGCATCCTCCTCCGCGTCGGCGGGGCTCCCGGCCAGCGCGGCAGCGGCAACGTGGACATCAACATCTACCTGCCGCCGTGCACGATCACGTCGTCGACGACGCTCGCCGCGTCGGGTCTTGAAGCGAACACGGAGTTCGGCCTGAACTGCGACATGGACGGTGACGTGGCCGTCGTCGGGGCGATCTTCGACGACCTTCTTTTCGGCGGAAGTAACGCCGGCTCCGCACGGGTGTACCGCTACGACGGCGTCGTGTGGAACCCTGAGGCGACGCTCACCGGCCCGACACCCTTCGCCGGCCAGCGATTCGGCGTCAACACCGCCGTGGACGGAGATCGCATCATCGTGGGCGCGGGCGACGTCGACGCGGACTGCAGCGCCACGCCCGGCTGCGACACCGGCGCGGCTTTCGTCTTCGAGTACGACGGCTCCGCGTGGCAGCTGATCGACGAGCTGCTGCCAAGCGGCGGCAATCCGGACGACCAGTTCGGTGCGCGCGTCGACATCGATGGCTCGCGGGCGATCGTGAGCGCTTGGGACGACGACGAGAACGGCACGATCTCCGGCGCGGCGTACGTCTACGAGCGCATCCTCTTCTTCGGCAACCCGCTCTGGTTCCTCTCGAAGAAGCTGATCGCCTCGGACGGCGACTTCGCCGACGGCTTCGGCAGCGACGTCGCGCTGAGCGGCACGCTCGCGCTCGTCGGCGCCGACAACGACGAAGGCGGCGGCGCGGCGTATCTCTTCGAAGACACCGGCAGCACTTGGGTGCAGATCGCGAAGCTGAAGCCCGCAGGATTGGCCGCGAGCGCGGACTTCGGGTACGCCGTCGCGATCGACGGCGACATGCTGGCGGTCGGCGCGCCCGACTTCAACGCGGGCACGGGCAAGGTCTATGTGTACGAGCATTTCGATTCGCTCGGCTGGCTTCTCACCGCAACGTTGACCGGCAGCGACACGACGAACGGCGCGGCGTTCGGCACGAGTCTCTCGATCAAGGGCGGCGAGCTCCTCGTGGGCGCGACGAATGGCGGCGGATTGGCCGGCAGCGCGTATCTCTTCTGGCGCGTAAGCGGCGGTTGGATCGAGCGCGCGAAGCTCGTGGGCAGCGCGGCCGTCGCAAGCGACAGCTTCGGCGGCTCCGTGGCGATCGACGACGGCCGCGGGTTCGTCGGCGCCTACTTCGATGACGTCGGACTCTCGATCGACCGCGGGAGCGTCTACCGCTTCAACGGCCTCGGCGAGTGCACCGGCAACGGCGTGCCCGACGCGTGCGACATCGCGAATGGCACCCCCGACGCCGACGGCGACGGCGTGCCGAACGCGTGCGAGCCGTGAGACCGTACGGGGTGAGAATCGCTCCGTATCTGTCTCCGTCTCTGTCTCCGTCTCTGTCTGGGCTCACTTCTTGACTCGGCTCCCTGATCTCGTCTCGGTCTCTGCGGTCTGGCCGCTCTTCTCCTCATGCAGACGTGTCGCGAGACGAGTGAGCAGACACCGAGACGCATCAAGAGAGCGGAAACCAGGAGAGAGCCGAGACGGAGACAGAGACAGAAGCGCAGACGCTTCCCTCACACGCGGAGCGCCTCCGCATTCTTCCCCCACGTGTGCGTGGGGGAGGTGCCGGCACAGCCGGCGGAGGGGGCCGGCCTCGCACCTGCAACACAGAGCTCACTCCGATTGCCACCGATACTCGATTGCCTCACCGTTAGTCCGGTCCATGCGTAGGAGCGTGAACTCCAGCGCGGCCTTCCACGTCGAGTCGACCGCACGTGCGTTGGCCCACAACAATCGAGCGTTCGGGTCGCCGAGAATCGCATCAGGCGGGGTGGGCAGGCGATCGGATGCGCCCTCGACCGGATCGAAGCGCACGGTCAACTGGTCCGGCCAACCGCCGCGGGGCGCCGCGAGAAGAACTCCAAATCGACGCCGAGAGAGCACCGTCGTCGCATATCCAAGGTCGCACCATGCATCGTCGATCATCACGGTCCAGCGGCCTCGTATCTGCGTTGACGCGTTGTTCGTCAACAGGAGGTGCACAGCGTCTCTCTCGCCACATTCAGCTACAAGGAGGGAGAGGTTCGAGATTGGCGCACTCACCTGCTCGCGCGGGGACACGCTCAGATCAGGCAAGACTTCCAGACCTGCAACGACGTCATATCGCAACGTCTCTCGCCGCCTTTGGTCCGAGATACGAATTGATCCAGAGTCCGCGGAGTCGTCGACCGTCCAGGCGAACGCAGGTCCCTCCCACTCCACGACGACCTCATCGCTTCCGAGTTCATCCGATGCGAGAAAGAGACCGAACGGCGGACGGTATCTCCCGTAGTTCGATGGCAACGACAGTCCCACGTCCTCGGTTCGACGCGTGATCGACACGATCCGGCAAAGCGATGCCCTCGTGCCGAAGCGGTCAACCACACGAACGCCCAAGACAGTTCCCGGATTTACTTGCGGAGCGATGACGACCCGCAGCGATTCGTTCGTGGTTCGAGTGGCCTCCTGCATCCACTGCGCATCGACGTAGCCGAGCTCGAAAAGAAGCTGGGCCAGGATCACAGCCCCCTGAGGCGATCGAATGGACGGTCGATAGTCGAATTTCCCCTGAAGCATCTCGCGGCTGAGCTGGCGAAGAAGCTCGATCTCCGTCTCCGTCACGTGCGCGTCGGGACGCTCGGTCTTGAGCGATTCGAGAATCGCGTCAAACATCACGTCCGCCGCGACGACACTGTTACGAAAGGCGGCTATCCGAACCGACATCGACGGCGGCGTCATGTGCGGGCTGCCAACCCCCGGCACGCGGCCGATGTTGCGGATATCGCGGGGCGGCGCCAGCGCGTCTGCGACTTCGATCTCGGCGCTCTCTCGATCCACGTGCGACGCCGGCTGAAAGAGGTGCCAACGTCGCATGGTGTCGTGCCCGACGCGCATGACTTCGAGCGCCATCCAGATCGCCAGCAACCCGCCGCCGAAGAGCACGACCGGGGCCGTGATCGCCGTCGTGAAGCCCTGTCGGCGAAACCGGAGCCAGCGCACCGCGTTGCGTCGGACGAGTCCGTAGCCGCACTCCGGACAGACGTCGGGAATCGAATGACCGCTGCTGCGAAGGTTTGTCCGACAACGTCGACAGTGTGGCGCGACCAAGGTTGGGCGTCCGCGCAGCGCCCAGAATCCGCCGAGCATGAAGGCGACGGCCAACGCACCAGCGAGAATGCCTGCGATGAGCGCCGACCATTCCCCGACGATGAACGAGGTCATCATGTGGACCGTGTCGACGACACTCGTCGGAATCGGAATCTCGAAGAAGGTCATGGCGCCGCGTCCCCCGCTGCGCTGCCTGCCGTCGTACCGCGGGGGAAGTGTGCTTCATGCCTCACCGGAATCGCGATCGCGTCGATCCCCCACTCTTCCGGAGGCGCGGCCGAGTCCACGCGCGGATCTGCGACCGCCGCCAGACCAGCGCGAGTACACACCAAGTAGCCCTCGACGACAACGCAGAGATCGGGTGTCGAGCCGTCGGTTTGCGGCACCGTCACGCGCGCGGCGGGACTGTGGGGGAGGATGATCCGCGACGGCTCTCCTTCGAACACCTCCGATTGCACCGGCACCTCGATGGAATCGACGGTGACGCTCGTGAGACGGAAGAACCACATTCGATTTCCGAATTGCGATTGCGCCATTCGCGGCTGGATGAGCACCGTGTCCCCCGGAGACGCTCCCAGCGACTCTTTCGCAAGCGTGACGAACACGTCGAAGTTCAACATCGGATTCGCGAGTCGAGCCGCCTCGAAGGGACTCTCTGTCCATTCCGATCGCACGCCATCCACGAAGAGCTGGTGCTCCTCCGAGTATGGGAGCGCCGCGGCGTAGGCCGCCAAGAAGGCGTCGGCGTAGGCCGCGTCGTCAAGCTCTCCCCGCGATCGACGACTGTCGACCGCGCGGTGCGCCCACGAGTACTGCCCACGCAACCCCGCGTTCACCACGGCCATTGGCACGAGGTCCCACCACGTCCGCCCGGTGTCGTCCATCCACCGCGAGAGACCGGCGAGGCCCGCAGCCAATCCGACGACGAGGACGCCCACGACCGCCACCCGCGGCCGTCGAATCCGCCCGCGCGTGCGCACCGCGCCCGCGCGGTCGAGCCGCGCGCCGCAGGCGCAGACGGGCGGCGAGTCCCATGCCGCAGGCCGCGCGTCCGCGTTGCAGGCGCTGCAGGTCGGCCGGCTCTGATCCGGGCGGCCGAAGAGGCCGAGACCGAGAAGAGTCACGCCGACGAAGGCGAGAGCTGCAACGACGAAGAGCGTCACGGCATGAGCGTACCTGTCATCGGCGCGCGTGCAACGGGGAGTTGGGCGAGATTCGCCCGAGCGCGGCGAACCCGGCGCCGTCCGTCACCGCCGCATCCAGAGGATCGAGTGACGGATACCCCAACGGCTGATCTTCGCCGCGTCGTCGAAGTCGCGCATCGGCTCGGCGTCGATGCCCCAGCCGTTGTGCGCGGTCTGCACCATGTTCACCTTCACCTCGCCGTGGTCGCCGGGGTCCCAGCGATACGCGTAGATCGCTCCCTGCGGCCCGTCGACGAACGCGACGCCCACACGGGTGAGCGTCCACACGTCGTAGAGGAGGCACGTGAGCCAGCCGTCGTCGAGCGCCGCGTTGCCGACGCGCTTGGTGCGCCACGCGGTCGTGAGTCCGTTCGCGTCGAGCCAGCCGGTGTGGAAGATGTTGAGCTCGTTCCCGTCCGCCATCGCGCGGAAGGCGACGACCGGCCGCGTCGTGCAATGATTCACGTTTGACTCGCCGCGCGTCCAGCGCGACTCGTCGATGCGTATGGCGTCGCCGTCGACCGAACACCACGTTGCACGCAGGCACCAGGCGTGACCCGCGGGATTCGTCGCGCTCGTGGCCATGACCAGGCGCGACGTCCCGGGCTCGACCGCAAGCCCGGGCGGCACGCGCGACGTGAGGTCGAGCGCGACGAACGGGGTGAGCCGCGACCCTCCATCGGCGGGTGCGGGACGGAACCACGCGGTGGCGAGGCGATCGTCGTCGTCGCGGGTCACGAGCAGGATGCGGCCGTCGATCGCGACGGCGCTCAGGTCGCGCGTCGAGAGTTCGGGCAGTTCGATCGGCGGATCCATGGACGCGGCCGTGAAGCGGGACACGCACCACGCGCGCTGCGTGCGGAAGAAGACGAACCCGGCTTCGGCGTTGCCGACGAGAACCGGGTCGTCGCGCGTCGAGCTTGCGGGCACCACGCGCGGCGCCGACCAGCGGCCGTCGGCTTCGCAGTGCCGTAGCGTCACCGCCGAGGTCTTCGGGTCGACCAAGGCGAGCCAGGTGTCGCCGGCTGCAACGACGAGCGCCGGCGCCGAGGCCGACAGCTCGACGATGCGGCGAATGCCCGCGTGCGTCGAGCCGCCGTAGTTGATGTCGGCCGCGACAAGGCCCTCGTCGAAATGGCCGTCGTGGTCCCAGTCGATCTTTGTCGTGCCGTCGCCGGCGTCTTCGAGCGTGAACCGGAACGGCGGCGCCGCGAGGTACTTCACCGTCTCGAAGGGAAACGGAAGCCGCTCCTCGAGCGCCGTCTCGCGCAACTCCACGTTGCGGAATCGCCCTGGCGAGAACCCGATCGCCTCGGGGTCGCCACCCAGCGAGTAGTTGAACGCGTAGTTCATGAAGGACGGATAGAGCGGACACCACGCCGGAATCGAGTCGCCCTCGTGCGAGAGCGAGAGTTGGTGCCCGAGCTCGTGCGCAAACGCCGCCCAATGTGCGCCGCTCCCGCCCATGTCGCCCGTCTGCTGCGCCTGTCCGCCGCCGCCGGGCGTGATCTGCATCCAATGCGCGATGCCGCGCTCGCGCGACGGGAAGCGGCGGTTGCCGACCTCCCACCATGACCAGCTGCCCTGCGCATCCTTCGGCACCGGCTCGTCCCAGCGGACGTGCATCGTGATGCCGGTCGAGCCGTCTGGGTTTTGGTTCGTCAGTCGCGCGTAGATCCCCTTCGCCTTCTCGACTTCGCGTTTCGCCACGGCCTCGTCGAGCTGTTCGTAGCGGGTGACGGCCACGAGGACGTCCTGGCGCCGCGGATCGAGCGTGCCGTCGAAGCCCGTCATCCCCCGCGGCAAGCCGTTGATCTCCCAGCCGTCGAGAAGCCCGTCGTCGTCGGTGTCGCGATCGCGCGGATCGCTGCCGAGGTCGCGTTCGCGCGCGTCGGGCACGCCGTCGCCGTCGGCGTCGCCCGAGTCTCCCGAGTCGCGAAGCGCGACGGCAACGCGGAGAACGCGATGCGGCGAGGGCGTCGTCGCGTCGAACACCGTCGCGCGGTCGATGCGGCCGTCGCCGTCGAGGTCGCCCGCGATCGTCGCAATGGCTCGCGCCGACGGTTCATACGGCGGCGGATCGACGGGCTCGAGCGTCGCGTGCGCCGGCGGCGCCGGCACGTCGCGCTCCTGCGTGAAGCGCCCCTTCTCGCGCAGGCCGTACGCGATCCATCGGTCGCCGATCCGCACCGCCACCTCGTTGCCTTCCCACTCCGCGATGACGTCTCCGACGAGAAGGCCGGTCTCGCCCGCTGGCACGCCGTCGCGAAGGACCTCCCACCCGCTCGCCTTCCACAGCGTGCCGTCGCCTGCAACGCTGAACGCAACGCAGAGCGAGCGCGGTCCGTTGACCGTGACCACGTCGCCGATGCCGTCTCCGTCGATGTCGCCGATCGCGAACTGCGTGCAGTCCGGGCCGGTCGTCACCCAGTCGTCGGCGCGAGCGAACGCCGGCGGTGATCCGTCGTCGGCCACCGCGACCCCAACGAACGCCCCAACGAGCACACCGGCGATGAACGGGCAGCGCATGCGGCGAAGCGTAGCGAACCTCGCGTTATTCTCGGCCCACCCGGCACGACCCGCATGGGCGGCGCACGCCGCGCGACCCCTCTCCGCCAGACGACCGGCGGCGGCGCTCCACCAGACGGCGCGGGCGGAGCGACCGGCGCGACCGCGAGACTCTGAGCAGCCGTCGCGGGCCGCGCGATGCGCGCGACACGCGCACGCGTCACGACTCCGAGCGCCGCGCGCGATTCCGTCAGACGCGACGACCGCGACGGACGCGGCAGTCCGATCGAGTCGCAACGATGGGAGAACGACGACAACCGCTACAGGTCGCGGCATCGGCGCAGGCGCCGCATGCGACATGCGTCCCCGCACGTTCGGGCTCCGGAACGGTCTGCGCCGATCCCACGATCCTCGTCGGCGCGGGCGACGGCGCGCGAGCGCGCGCCGCGCTTGCGGATAACGCGAACGGCGGTCCGGTCGCGGTCCTTGTCCTCGACGAGCCTGCGTTCATGACGAGCGTCGCCCGCGGCGAATGGTCCGATCTCCTCGACCATCCTCGGCTTCTCGTGGGCGTCGGGCGCGACGCCGTCGAGGCCTTCGGCGACGCCTTCGCACACGACGACTCCGCGTTGCCGACGCTCGAGAGGGTGGCCATCGGCGATCCCGCGCTCGACGGCCTTCGCGGCAACGCGGAGATCGCGGCGCTCGGCGCGCATCAGCGCGCGCTTCTCCACGCCCTCGACACCCGCCGACTGTCCGCGTCGCCGTCGCGGCCACCTCACCTCTTCACCAGCGTCGACCGATCGACGACCGCCCTCCGCCACCTCGCGCGCGACATGACCGCGGCGCTCGGCCGCCTCGGCGTCGACGCCACGTTCCATGAGACCGACCTCGCCGGCGACCCGTTCCGCGCGGTGCGGCGACTCGCGGCGTTCGTCGATGCGGAACCGACGCACGTCCTCTCGTTCGTGAACGCCGCCGCCCGCGAATACGGGCCGCTGGCCGGAGAGCTCGTGGGCATCTCCTATTGGTCGAGCGATCCCGAGCGCTATGCCCTCGATCGCCTCCGATTCGGGCCGGGCGAACTGGCGTTCGTGTCGGACCGCCGCTGGCTTGCGAGCTTCGCGAAGCGCGGAATCTCCGCGTTGCACCTCCCGCTCGCGAGCGGACTTCGCTCGTCGCTCGACGCCGCGACGCTCGCGGCGCCCGGCGATCCGCGGGTGGCGATCGTCGGCAATCTGCCGCGCGCGGAGGATGTCCTCACCCCCGAACTCCGCCTGCGCGCCGACGATTGCCGGCGACTCGCGTCGTCCGGCGCGCCCCTCGATGCGCTCGATCCCGCGCTTCGCCGTGCGGTCGAGTTCGAGCGCACGCATCTCGAGCGGCGCGACGCGGCAATCGAGCTCGCCCGCGCCGGCATCCCGATCGTCGTCTATGGCGACGCGCGCTGGCGCGACGCGCTCGCCGGTACCCCTGCCGACGGCGCCTGGGCCGGTTCGCTCGGGAGCCGTCGCGAATCCGCGAGAGCGTTCCGGCAGGCTGCCCTTGTCGTCAACGTCGTGAGCCGGAACTCAGAGGACGCCGTCAACATGCGGGCGTTCGACGTGACCGCGTGCGGGGGTCTGCTCGTCTCGAGCCGTCGACAGGGGTTGACCGACGCGTTTCGCATCGGCGCCGAGTGCGAGGACTTCGACACCGCTGAGGAGTTAGTTGCCGTCGTGCGCCGACTGCTGGGCGATCCCGACAGCGCCACGCGCATGCGCGCCGCCGGCGAGGCACGCGCGCTTCGCGATCACACGTGGGACGCACGTTGGCGGACCGTGTTCGACGCCCTCGCGCGTCGCGCGAGGGCCGCCGCGTAGGTCACTTCGAGCGACGACGACGCCAGGCGGCAACGCCGAAGAGGCCGGCGGCGGCCATCGCGAGCGGCGCCGGAATCGGAACGACGAGGAGCTGATCCTGCGCCGTCGAGTGCGTCAGGCCGACGAGTCCGCCGCCGATGCCGCGGAAGCCGTCGTCGGTGCCGAGCGCCGCGATGAGCGACATCGCGAGGTTGCCGACCGTCATCGTCGCGTTGTGCGTCTTGTCGGCGCTCATCGCGCCGACGAAGACGTCGAGCTGCGCCTTGGCGCCGTTGGCGTCCGCCGCGGTGAGGTTCTCGTGCGAGATCTCCCAGATCGCGAGCTGAAACGCGGAGTGCAGGTTTGCGTTGGCGCTCGACTTCACGGTCGAGT
This sequence comes from Phycisphaerae bacterium, assembly GCA_016795035.1. Taxonomy (GTDB): domain Bacteria; phylum Planctomycetota; class Phycisphaerae; order Phycisphaerales; family SM1A02; genus JAEUIT01. Next base: position 15,893 of record JAEUIT010000068.1, read on the forward strand.
AGAAGCGGCGATAGAGGTCGCCGATGAGCTGCGCCTTGATCGCGCCCATCGCGCCGGGGGCCGGATCCGGAACGTTCGCGACGGACGTGAGCGTGTAGTTCACGGTCTGGCCGTTCGAGATGGTTTCCTTGATCTGGGTGCAGTACGTGGTGAGGTTGCGACCGTACTGGTCGACCCACTGCATGCGGCCCGCGGCGTAGTTGGTCCAGCCGCCGGCGTTGCCCTGATTGAAGGAACGGCCGCCGTTGAAGTTGGCCTTGATGGTCTTGTTGGGGCCGAGGCCGGTGAACGTCATGGAGAGCGACGCGGCGTGGGCGGCGCTCCCGAGCATGACCGCGGCGAGCGTGGCGGCGATGGCGAACGTGCGAGTCTTCATGACGAGATCCTTCTCCGACTTCCGCGCGGGCAGCCCTCCCAGGCATGCCCGCAGCCCTCTTCCCTCGACGCCGACCCGACGGTCCGCGTCGCTCCGCCCCGCAGGTGGAGACGGCGCACAAGCTCAAGCCCGATCGCGGGCGGCGCACGCGCGTCGCTCGATCGTCCTCTCTGAAGCGGCCTGAGCCCGGTGCCACACAATCCTCCCGTGGGGGAGGTTCACGTGAGCAGCGACCATACTCGATACCCAGCCTAAGGCCAGCGATTTGAAAGACTTGCGGCCCGATCCGCCTTCTCGGACGAGAGGCGGATCGGGCCGCGATCGATTAGCGATGGAGTGTGGCCCCCCGTCGCGTTAGGCGACGGTGACGTCCCCCCGTCGCGTTATGCGACGGTGACGTCGCGGTTGAGGTAGACGTCCTGGATCGAGTGCAGGAGCTTGACGCCCTCCGCCATCGGCCGCTGGAACGCCTTGCGGCCGGAGATCAGGCCCATGCCGCCGGCGCGCTTATTGATGACAGCCGTCTTCACGGCTTCGGCGAAATCGTTCTCGCCGCTCGCGCCGCCCGAGTTGATGAGGCCCGCCCGGCCGCAGTAGCAGTTGAGCACCTGGTACCGGCAGAGATCGATCGGGTGATCGGTCGCGAGGTCGGTGTACATGCGCTTGTCGAGCTTGCCGTACGACGAGTTGCCGGTGTTGAGCGCGGTGTAGCCGCCATTCAGTTCCGGCAGCTTCTGCTTGATGATGTCGGCCTGGATCGTCACGCCGAGATGATTGGCCTGGCCCGTCAGGTCGGCGGCGACGTGATAGTCCTTGCCGTCCTTCTTGAACGCGCTATTGCGGAGATAGCACCAGAGTACGGTCGCCATGCCGAGCGAGTGCGCCTCCTCGAACTTCTCGGCGATCTCGACGATCTCGCGGCCGGCGTCGTCCGAGCCGAAGTAGATCGTCGCGCCGACGGCGGCGGCGCCCAAGTTCCACGCTTCCCGCACGGTGCCGAACATGATCTGCTTCGCCTGGTTCGGATAGGTGAGCAGCTCGTTGTGGTTCACCTTCACGAGGAAGGGAATCCGGTGCGCGTACTTGCGGCTGACCGAGCCGAGCACGCCGAAGGTGGTCGCGACCGCGTTGCAGCCACCCTCGATCGCGAGCTTGACGATGTTCTCGCCGTCGAAGTAGATCGGGTTCTTCGCGAACGACGCCCCTGCCGAGTGCTCGATGCCCTGATCGACCGGGAGGATCGAGAGGTAGCCGGTGTTCGCGAGGCGGCCGGTGCCGAACATCCACTGGAGATTGCGGAGCACCTGCGGGTTGCGGTCGGTCGGAGCGAAGATCCGCTCCACGAAGTCGGGCCCCGGGAGATGCAGAAGCTTGCGATCGACCTTCGCGACATGCGAGAGGAGGCTCTTGGCATCGGCGCCGAGCAGTTGTTCGATCGCGGAAGTGGTGGCGGCGGACGAGGGAATCGCGGTCGCAGTAGCGGACATGCATCTCTCCGGAAGCGGATTCGGGGAACGGACGGCGGCGCTTTGGCGCCGACCGCCGGAGTCGCATCATACGAGAGCCTTCACGCTCGGAAAGCCGCCGTAGATACCTCACTCCGCGAGGAGCGACGCGCGTGCTTTCGCAAGCTCCGCCCGCTGCGCGTCGCTCACGATCGGATAGTGCAGTTTCAGGGAGTCCATCGCGTCGATGATGGCCGCCGCGACGACGAGCCGCGTGAACCACTTGTTGTCGGCCGGAACCACGTACCACGGCGCCTCCTCCGTGGCGGTCGCGCGGATTGCCTGCTCGTAGGCGTGCATGTACTCCTTCCAATGGCCGCGCTCGCGGACGTCGGCCGCCGAGAACTTCCAGTTCTTCTCGGGATTCTCGAGGCGCTCGAGGAATCGCCGTTTCTGCTCGTCCTTCGAGACGTGCAGGAAGAACTTCCGCACCACGGTGCCGTTTCGGCTCAGGTACTTCTCGTAGCGCCGGATGTCCTTGCAGCGCTCGTCGAAGATGTCGTCGGTCACGAGCTCCTTGGGGAGCCGCTGCTTCTCGAGGATCTCCGGGTGCACCCGAACGACTAACACCTCCTCGTAATAGGAGCGGTTGAAGATCCCGATGCGGCCGCGTTCGGGCAGCGCCGCGTTGCAGCGCCAGAGGAAGTCGTGATCGAGTTCCTGCGGCCCGGGCTGCTTGAACGACGTCACCTGGCATCCTTGCGGGTTCACGCCGGACATGACGTGCTTGATCGCGCCGTCCTTGCCCGCGGCGTCCATCGCCTGAAAGACGAGGAGGAGCGACCAGCGGTCCTGCGCGTAGAGCATGTCCTGATAGTCGGCGAGGAGCTCGACCCCCGCCTGGAGCATCTCCTTCGCCTCGGGCTTGCGCTCGCCATCGATCCCTCCGGTGTCGCCGGGATCGATGTCCTTCAGGCGGAACTTCTCGCCGTCCGTCACGCGAAAGGGCTTGATGAATCGACGCGCCCGCTCGACGAGATCGTTGCTTGCCATGCGACGAGTGTCGCGACACGCGCGCCGAAAGTCCACCATGCACCGGCCCGCAACGCGGAGCGTTCTCGCGCACAATGGCCGCATGCGCCCGTCCCTCGCATTGCACTCGGTCCTCGCGACCCTCTCCGCCGGCCTCCTTGTCGCCGCATTCGGCTGTGCCAGCAAGGCGAAGCCGCCGACGCTCGAGGAGCTGGAAGCCGCCGAATTGCCGTATCTCAATCGAATCATCGACGAAGCGGCGGTGACCCGCGACCGCATCTTCGCGCGGCTCGAGCGCGACTACGCGGACGCCGTCGCGGCCGGCCGGGCGAACGACTACGCGTTCGACGTGCTCGTCCTCTCGGGCGGCGGCGCGAAGGGGGCGTTCGGCGCCGGATTCCTCGTCGGATGGGGCGAGATCACCGATCCCGCGTGGAAGCGGCCGCAGTTCGATCTCGTCACCGGCGTGAGCACCGGCAGCCTCATCGCGCCGATGGCGTTCGTCGGAACCGACGCCGCGTACCGGGTCGCGAACGAGACGTACCGCAATCCGTCCCCCGACTGGGTGAAGTCGCGCGGCCTTCTCAACGTCCTCTTCAACGAGCAGTCCTTCTACACCAACGACGGCCTCTTCGACACGATCTGTTCGACGATCGGGCCGCAGATCCCCGCCATCGCCGAAGGCGCGAAGGAGGAGCGCACGCTCCTCGTTGCAGCCGTCAACGTGAACCAGGGACAGACGAAGGTCTGGGACATGTCGCAGCTCGCAGGCGACGTGCAACGCGGAGCCCTGAGCCCGCGCGACTACTGCCAGCGCTTCCTCGCGTCGGCGTCGATACCGCTCGTCTTCCCGCCGCAGGTGATCGACAACAACCTCTACGTCGACGGATCGACGACCTCGGACATCCTCATCTCGCTCGACACGGTGCGCAACGCGCCGTCGCTGCTCGACCGATGGACGAAGGCGCATCCCGGCGTGCCCTTCCCGACGCTCCGACTCTGGGTGATCGCGAACACGCCGCTCTTCGTACGGCCGGTGCCGCTCGACACCTCCGACCTCGTCATCCTCGGCCGCTCGCTCGACCTCTCGGTGCAGGCGGCGCTTCTCTCGCAACTGAAGATTCTCCAGCTCTTCGGCGAGGTGCTGCGGCACGAAGGGCTCGACGTGCAGTTCCGGTTCGTCGCGATGCCCGACGGCTACACGCAGAGCTCCGACGAGATGTTCAACAAGGGCGACATGGACGCGATGTCGGCGCTGGGCGTGGAGATGGGCCGCAATCCGGCGAGTTGGCGCACGCAGGTGCCGAGCCCGCTCGTCCCGACCGAACGACGCAACTCGCTCGAGGCGCACATGAAGTCGACGTCGACCGCTGTGGAGTCGACGCGATGACCGATCGTCCGCGCCGCCGTTGGTGGCGGCTCCTCGCGCTCGCGCCGGTCGTGGTCGTCGCCTTCGTCGCATACCTCTGGGCCTGCGGTGCGATCTGGTGGTCGCCGCTGGGCCCGCCATGGGTGCGCGGTCTCGCGCTCGGCGCGTTCCTCGTTGCAGCCGTCGTCGCGATCGTGCGCCTGCGCGGCGTGCGTCGCGCGGGCGCGCTCGCGGGGCTCTGGCTCGTTCCGTTCGCCTGGTTCTGGTTCGCCCCGGCGACCAACGACGCCGATTGGCAAGTGCCGACGAGCCGGGCCACGTCGATCGCGGTGAACGGCGACATCATCACCGTCGAGAACGTCCGCAACTTCCACTGGCGCTCCGACACCGACTTCGACGCCCGTTGGGAGGCTCGCACCTACGACCTTTCGAAGATCCGCACGCTCGACCTCTTCTTCAGCTATTGGGGGCCGAAGCTGATCTGCCACAACTTCGTGAGTTTCGGCTTTGACGACGGCCGGTACCTCATCGTGTCGGTCGAGGTGCGCCGGAAGAAGGGCGAGGTCTACTCGACGATCCCCAGCCTCTTCCGCGAGTTCGAACTGATCTACATCTTCGCCGACGAACTCGACGTTGCATACCTGCGCACGAACGTCTGGAAGGAGGACGTGCACCTCTTCCGGATCGACGCGTCGCAGAAGGCGATCCGCGGACTGCTCGTCGAATACGTCAACCGCGCGAACCTCATGGCCAAAGACCCAGAGTGGTACAACGCGGTGTCGAATAGCTGCGGCGTCAACGTGATGCAGAACGCGTGGGCCGAAGGCGCGAAGACGCCGGTCTCGTGGCGCCTCCTCTTCAACGGCCAGTGGCCGCGCTACGCCTACGACAAGGGGCTGCTGAGCCCGGGCGATTCGTTCGAGGATGTCTTCGCACGCAGCTCGATCGACGCGCGGGCGCAGGCGATCGGCTACTCGCCCGAGTACTCGACCGCGATCCGAACCGGCGGCATCGAGCGCTACACGTTGCCGAAACGCAACGCGCCGCTGGCACCGCCGTCCGATCCGACGGCGACGGGAACGGCGAAGTAGGCGATCCACCGCCTCGCGCGACCTTTCCCGCGATCCGGCTTGGCCTCTTATCCGCGTTCACCCGTGTTCATCTGTGGTTCCTTCCTCCCCGTTGCAGCCAGCAAGTGGAAGAGGAACCACCAATGCGAAGGCTCACATGGCGCCGCCGCGCTCGATCCAGCCGCCGCCCAGGACGCGCTCGCCGTCGTAGACGACCGCGGCCTGGCCCGGCGCGACCGCGAACTGAGGCTCGGCGAAGCGCACCTCGAAGCGCGCGGCGTCGATCGCGCGGACGTCGGCGGGCACGGCGTCGGCGTTGTAGCGCACGGCGACTTCGCACCGTTGCCACGACGCGGGCGGATCGACGAGCCAGTTCGCGTCGCCCGCGACGCAGCCCGTCGATGCGAGCGCCTCGCGCTCGCCCACGATCACCGCGTTGCGGCTCGGGTCCTTCGCGACGACGTAAAGGGGCCGCGCCGACGCAATGCCCAAGCCGCGCCGCTGGCCGACCGTGAAGTGCTGATGCCCCGGGTGCTCGCCTAACACCTCGCCGGATACGGCTTCGATCGGGCCCGGGCGGATCGCGTCGGGGCTTCGCCGCGCGAGGAGTCCGGCATAGTCGTTGTCGGGGACGAAGCAGATCTCCTGCGAGTCAGGCTTGTCGAAGACCGGCAGTTCCGCCTCGCGCGCGATCGCCCGCACGTCGGGCTTGCGCATGCCGCCGATCGGGAGGAGCATGCGGGCGAGCCGCTCGCGTTTCGCGCCGAAGAGGACATAGCTCTGGTCCTTGTCGTGGTCGATGCCCTTCTCGAGCGTCGGCGCGCCTTGGGCATCGCGGCCGATGCGGGCGTAGTGGCCGCTCGCGACGAAGTCGGCGTCGATCGACGCGGCGTACTCGTGCAGCTTTCCGAATTTCAGCCAGTCGTTGCAGCGCACGCAGGGATTCGGCGTGCGACCGGCGTGATACTCGGCCTCGAAGTACTCGACGATTCGGCCGAAGTCCTTCTTGAAGTTGCAGACGTAGAACGGGATGCCGAGCTTCGCCGCGACGAGGCGCGCGTCGGCGGCGTCGTTGATCGAGCAGCACCCCTGATGGCCGATTCGAAGGCTGACCTTCGCATCGCCCCGCGCGACGCGACATGCGACGTCGGGATCGACAAGCCCTTCGAGCTCTTCCCCGGGCGACCCGAGCCGCATGAAGGCGCCGACCACGTCATAGCCCGCCCGTTGGAGGAGGACTGCGGCGACCGAGGAATCGACGCCGCCGGACATGGCGAGGAGGACTTTGGGCATTGCGGGCACGAGAGGATCGAGGATCAAGGATAGAGGATCAAGGGTGGAGAAGGCCCGCCGCGGCGTTCGCGCCCCGTCGCCCCTTGATCCTTCCTCCCCGATCCTTGATCCTTCCGCACATGCTCTACTGCGGCCTCGACGAAGCCGGCTACGGACCGCTCCTCGGACCACTCTGCGTGGCCGCGGTCGTCTTCGACGTGGCCGACGCCGACGAGGACGCCGACCACCGCAAGGCGCCGGATCTTTGGCGGCGGCTCAAGCACGTCGTCAGCGACTCGCCGTCGGAGCGAACGAAGATCGCGATCGCCGACAGCAAGCGGCTGAAGGGCGCGAAGGACGGCAAGGCGCATCCGTTGCGTCACCTCGAAAAGGGTGTCCTCACGATGCTGGCGTCGAGCGCGGGCCTCTGCCCCGCGACCGACGACGACCTCTTCGCCCACGTGGGCGCCGCGGCGCCGCGCGACGGCACCGCGTGGTACGCGGAGTCGATCCCGTTGCCGATCGCGAACGACCGCGACCTCCTCGCCATCGCGGCGAATCGCCTGCGTCTCGCGATGCAGGATGCGGGCGTGCGGCTCGTGTCGCTCGCCTGCGACGCGCTCGACGGCGCCGCGTTCAACGCGATGGCGAAGCGCACGCAGAAGAGCGACATCAACTTCTATCTCGCGATGCGCCACGTGGATCGCATCTGGCGCTCGCACGGCGAGGCGCACCCGCGCGTCGTGATCGATCGCCATGGCGGACGGACGCACTACCGCGAGGAGTTGCAGCTTGCGTTTCCCGACGCGTCGATCACGATCGTCGGTGAAACGGAGAGCGTGAGCCGGTATCGCCTCGTACGCGACGGCGCGCCGATCACGCTGTCGTTCGAGGTCGAGAGCGAATCGCGCCATGTGCCGACGGCACTCGCGTCGATGACCGCAAAGTACGTGCGCGAGCTTTATATGGAGCGCATGAATCGCTTCTTCTGCGCGCACCTGCCCGAGTTGAAGCCGACCGCCGGCTATGTGGAGGACGGACGGCGATACCTGAAGGACATTCGTCCGGTGCTTCAGCGCCTCGCGATCGCCGACGAGGCCATCGTTCGGGTGAGGTGAGGGGAGAAGAGAGAAAGGAACATAGAGAGAGGAGAGTGGAGAGGAAGACCCCCACCACCGTCGCGCACGCGACGGTCCCACTCGCCCAAACGAGGTGTGGGGGAGGATCTCAACGTTTCAGCCTCTCCATTTTCCTCTCTCTATTCTCCTCTCTCTATTTTCTTCCCGCCCCCTTCGCTGCCCGCATCTCCGCGTCCACGCCCTTCCGTATGTCGTCGACGGACGGCGTCACCACAAGGTCCGGGACGATGCCCGCGTCGGGCTCTTCGGGTCGGCCGTCGTTCGGCAGGAAGTAGGCATAGATCGGAAGATCGAGCTCGATCTTCGAGTTCGGCAAGCGCAGGAAGAAGAAGGCGCCGCCGTTGATGCCTCGACGGTTGCCGCCGGTCGGCTGTCCGACGAGCGTGCCGAGCCCCGCCTTCTTCACCGACTGCGCGAACTGAAACGTCGCCGAGCTATTCGCCGCATCGACGAGGACGACCACGCGTCCCGTGTATCGCTCGCCGCGCGGCGCGATCGTGCGATTCGCGCCGCCGCCTTCGCGCGGCACGAACACGTAGCCCTCGCGGGTGCGGCCGTTCGCGGCGTCGAGCGCGTCCTTCGAGAGATCGCGGAAGGAATCGTCCCACGTGTCGAGATAGGGATGGAGGTCGGCGGGCACCGTGCGGTATCGCGCCCAACGCTCGTACGCGTCGAGCGTCACCTCCCGATCGACGAGGCGCGCGAGGAGCGCGTCGCCGCAATCGAGTCCGCCTTCGTTTCCGCGGAGGTCGACGACGAGAAGCGGAATCCTCTTCGCGATGAGCTCGTCGATCGAGCGGTCGAGGAATCCTTTCCAGTCCCACGCGCTGTTGTAGAGCGCCCATGTCGGCATGCGCAGGACGGCCGCGTCGGCTGCAACGTCGAGTGTCCACGCCGGCGCATCCTTCGACGGCAGCGAATCGGCCATGCCCGCGGCCGCCTTCGCATGCTCGCGTTCGTCGTGCGTCATGAGCGGGACGTCGACGCGGCGCTCGCCGTCGGCGCCTCGCACCATGAGCGCGAGACGCTCGCGCGGCGCGCCCGCGGCATCGCGCACGATCGCGGGAAAGACGAGCGGCATGAAGATGTCGAACGCTTCCCAGCGGTCTTCGCCGGTGACCTCGAACTGCCGCACGCGCTTCGCGTCGTTCGACCCGTCGGCGCGGGCGTAGGGCATCAGGCCCGCAAGGAGATCACGCACCGACAGGCCGCCCATCGTCACGATCTCGTCTCCCGCGGCGAGCGGGATCGACGCGTCGAACGTGCCGGTCACGATCATCCGTCCGTCGATCCACCGGAAGCGAAACGGCACGCGCGTGCGGCCAAGGAAGAGCGCGTCGACCACGGCCTTCGGCTGGTTGTAGAAGTTCGTGTGCGTGTGGCCGCAGCGGATCGTCGACGCGAACCTCGAAAGCGCGAGATACGCGTCGGCGAGCGTGCGCTCGGTCGCGAACTCGGAGGCGAGGGCGTCGAATCGCGCGGCGATCTCCTCGCGCGACGCATAGCGGTAGAGGCCCGGGTGAATCGTCTCGTACGCCTTTCGCAGGACTGCGAGATCTTCCGCCAACTCCGCAGGCGAGAGCGTGCGCATCGGGGCCGTCACGGCCGGCGGCGACGTCGTGGGTCCCTGCGCCGCCGCGACGTTTGGCTGCAACGTGGACATGATGACGGCTGCAACGCCGAGAGCGATGCGAAGCGAGGTGTCTGGGCCCATGATGCGATGCTACGTCACGCGTCCGCGACGACCTCATCGCACGTGCACCACGGCGCCAGCGCCGTCGTCGACGTCGAGGCGGCGGTCGCGGGGGCGAGCCGTCGGTTGTCGTCAGCCCCTCGTCCGATCGGCCGGGCGGTCCGCGACGTCGGCCGGTGCAGGCGTCGCTCTCACGGCTCGACCGAGGCGTCGAGTCGCCGTTTGGCTCGCTCGTCGGATGGCTCGCCGGGGGTCTCGGGGGGCGGCTCGTCGCGCGTCACGATGGAGATGGACCCGTCGCGCTCGAGGACGGCGAGGCGGATGCGCTCGAGGCCCTGCACCCCCTGCTCGCGCCGGGCGGACTCGAGAATGTCGTCGAGCGACACGCGAAGCCGCCGCATGCGTCGCGTCAGCGGACGTCCGTCATGCACGAGTAGGGCCGGCACGCCGTCGACGAAGCGATCGAGCACCTTCGAGCGACTCGTGATCCGGAGCGCGGCCACGTCGATGAAGGCGAGCGTGGCCACGACCACGGTGGCTCCGGAGATGGTCTTGTCGTCACCGATGAGGGCTTGCTGCGTCGCTTCGCTCACGATGAGGACGAGGACAAGGTCGAAGGTGTTCATCTCCGCGAACGTGCGGCGGCCCGAGATCCGGAAGACGAGCCAGACCATTGCGTAGACGAGGGCGGCCCGCGCCACGAGGTTGAGGCCCGCGTGCGCTCCCGTGTCACCGAGGAGGCCCAGCGCTCCCGCCCCCACGATGAGCGGGAGGACGAAGACCCCCGCGCGCTGGAAGAAGAGGTCGGTGCCGAGCGGCTCGCGAAGCGACGCGGGAATGGCGGGGCGGCGCGGCGTCCGACGGGGTCGGCTGGTGGTCATCCCGTCGAGCGTGTGAGCGAGGTCAGCCCGCGGCTAGTGGCGACTTGCCTCAGTTTGGCGTGCGGGGGCGGTGGCCAGACCACTGCGCGATGGGCGTGACGCCTGCTTGGCGCGGGGGTCGGGCTCGGCCTTCGGCGCACTGGCCAGACCAGTGCGCACGGAGTCCGCGCACTGGACAGACCACTGCGCAGGACGTCGCTCGAAGGCCATCGGTGCCGTCGGGGAACGTGAGGAAACCCTACCGAACGCAACAGGAAGCCCGCAGAAGGCGGACAAAGTCTGGGACTTCGACGTGCAGTCCGGGCAGCATGCTGCCGCCGTCGCGCACTGGACAGACCACTGCGCACTGGCCCGCGCACCTTGGCCAGACCACTGCGCCCTCTCCGGCCGCGCACTGGCCACACCACTGCGCCCTTGGGCTGGCACGGCTCCGCCCCCTAGCCCCCTGCGCCCCCCGCACCCTGGCCAGACCACTGCGCCCGTCTCCTGGCCAGACCACTGCGCCCGACTCCCCCCCAACCACGCCCAGCCCTTGCATCACCCCCGGCACTTCCGATACCTTTCCCGATTCGCTTCGGGAGGCCCATGAACCACATGGGCGCTCGGCGCGATCGATCAACACTCACCAATGCCTGGCGACGACGACGACCCTGACCCAAACACGCAACCACCGGAGCTCGCGCTTCGGTGGTCCATGCGTCTGGTCTGACGCGGGCTCACGAACGCCCGATCACCTCGTCCGCCAATTCGCTTCGCCTCGCTCGCCGTTCCATCGCACCTCGTGCGAGATCGCGGAGCAGAGAGACACCGGTCTTTCCCGGTGCCGCCTCGATCCTTCCCCGCTCTCGCATCACTTGAGCAACCTCTAAACCCGTTCGCACCGCGCCCCTACGGCGCCACAACCACCCTCGACGCCATGGCCACCGACCTTTCAAAAGTCCGCAACATCGGAATCTGCGCCCACATCGACGCCGGCAAGACGACCGTCACCGAGCGCATCCTGTACTACACGGGCAAGACCTACAAGATGGGCGAAGTCCACGAAGGCACGGCCACTATGGACTTCCTCCAGGACGAACAGGAACGTGGCATCACGATCCAGTCGGCTGCAACGACGTGTCCGTGGGAACGTGACGGCGTCGAATACAAGATCAACCTGATCGACACCCCGGGCCACGTCGACTTCACCATCGAAGTCGAGCGTTCGCTCCGCGTCCTCGACGGCGCGGTCGCGGTGTTCGACGGCAAGGAAGGCGTCGAAGCGCAGTCGGAAACGGTGTGGCGTCAGGCCGACCGCTACGGCGTTCCGCGTCTTTGCCTCATCAACAAGATGGACAAGCTCGGCGCCGACTTCGAGTTCAGCTTCAACTCGATCCGTCAGCGCCTCGGCGCGAATGCGATCGCGGTGCAGATCCCGATCGGCAAGGGCGACAAGTTCAAGGGCCTCATCGATCTCCTCACGATGCGCGCCTTCTACTTCGACTCGAGCGACCTCGGCGCGAAGATCGAAGAACGCGACATTCCGGACGACCTCCAGGAGATGGCCGAGCTCTGGCGCCACGAGCTGATCGAGAAGGCCGCCGAGCTCGACGACGCCCTCACCGAGAAGTTCATCATCGACGAGAAGTCGATCACCCCCGAAGAGATCCGCGTGGCGCTTCGTAAGGGCACGATCGCCCAGAAGTGCTTCCCGGTCTTCTGCGGCTCGGCGCTCAAGTACGTCGGCGTGCAGCGCGTCCTCGACGGCGTCATCGACTACCTGCCGAATCCGACCGAGCGTCCCGACGTCCAGGGCACGGATCCGAAGGACAAGACCGTCCACCTGTCGCGCCCGCACGACGACAAGGCGCCCTTCTCGGCGCTCGTCTTCAAGGTCGTGAACGACACCCACGGCGACCTCACCTACATCCGCGTCTACTCGGGCACCCTCTCGAAGGGCTCGCGCGTCATCAACCCGAATAACGGCAAGCGCGAGAACGTCAGCCGCATCTTCGAGATGCACGCCCGCGAGCGCGAGGCGCTCGAGGCGATCGGCGCCGGCCAGATCGTCGCGGTCGTCGGCCTTAAGAACTCCTACACCGGCGACACGCTGTGCGACCAGGACGACCCGATCGTCCTCGAGCGCATGGTGTTCCCCGAGCCCGTCATCTCGATGGCCATCGAGCCGATCACGGCCGACGACCGCAAGAAGCTCGGCGAAGCGCTGGTCACGATCCGTCGTGAGGACCCGTCGTTCCGTTCGACCTACAACGAAGAGACCGGCGAGACGATCATCGCGGGCATGGGTGAGCTTCACCTCGACATCATCAAGACGCGCCTCGTGCGCGACATGAAGATCGGCGTGAACGTCGGCCGTCCGCGCGTGTCGTATCGCGAGACGATCACCGGCACCGCCGACAAGGTCCGCGGCCTCTTCAAGAAGCAGACCGGCGGTCGCGGCCAGTACGGCGACGCGGTCGTCAACATCGCCCCGATCACGAAGGAAGAGGCGGAAGCCCAGGGCCTCGAGATGATCGACGGCGTCGTCTTCGTCGACAAGGTCACCGGCGGCGTCATCCCGCGCGAGTTCATCCCGAGCGTCGAGTACGGCATCCGCCAGGCCGCGTCGAGCGGCGTCATCGGCGGCTTCCCCGTCATCAACGTCAAGATCGAACTCGTCTTCGGTTCGTACCACGACGTCGACTCGAGCCAGGTCGCGTTCGAACAGGCCGGCTCGCTCGCCTTCAAGGAAGCGGCCCGCGCCGCGGGCGTCGGTCTCCTCGAGCCGATCATGAAGCTCGTCGTCACGACGCCGGACGAGTTCTTCGGCAACGTGTCGGGCGACATCGCCAGCCGTCGCGGTCACATCATCGACAGCGAACTGCGTGGCGTGGTCCGCATGATCACGGCCGAAGTGCCGCTCGCCGAACTCTTCGGCTACACAACGTCGCTTCGCTCGATGACGCAAGGTCGCGCCACGTCCACGATGGAACCGGCCGAGTACCGCCTCATGCCGGATCGCCTCAAGGACGAAGTCCTCAAGAAGGGCTGATGCACGGCACCGGCGCCGCGCGGCGCCGATGTCCGTCGCTCAGATTGATGGTCACGGAGGTCGCCGAGAGCGGACGTTTGCGAATGAGAATCGCCAACATCCGCACTCGCGGCCTCCGTGGCCTTTCCACACACGCCTCTCGCAGGGACGCGACGCCGTGACCGCCGAAGCCCCCGACTTTCCGGAAGGCGACCGCTACCGCGGTGAATACGAGATCGAGCTCGAGCGCTGGTTTCGCCGGCGCTTCGGGTGGCTCTGCGTCGCCTTCCTGATCTGGCAGGCGCTCGCGGCGATTCTCCTCGCGCTCTCGCTCGTCGTGCGCCCCGAGGACATCGCGACGGGCGACGGACAGGGCCCGATGTTCGCGCGGGCGATGGCCGCGGTGTCGACGGTGTCGGTCCTCGTGGTCGTCCTCTGGTTCTGGCGCTCGGTGCGGCCGAAGATCGAGACCCGGGCCGAAGCAGTCCAGGCTGCAACGCGGATGATCCTGACGCTCGGAGCGATGACGTTCCTCTTCGAGCTCGCGATCCTCATCGCGCATCCGGGCGCGCCGATGGTGCCGCTCGCGTCGATCGCGTTCTGGCACCTGATGGCATCGCTCTTCCTTCCGTGGTCGCCGCGCGAGTCGCTGACGCCGATCGCACCGCTCCTCCTCGCGTGGGCCGTGTGGTACGGCGTGCGCGGCGGCTTGCAGGGCGAGTGGGTCTCAACGCCGATCCACGTCCTTCTCGCGCCGCTCGTTCTCGTTCCCGGCCTCGCCGTGAGCCAATGGCGATTGACCCGCCATCGCCGGCAATTCCGCACGAAGGTGCGCAAGCGGCTCTTCGCCTCGATGCGCCGCGAGCTGCAGCAGGCGCGCATCATCCATGAGAGCCTCTTCCCGAAGCCCTTCGACGACGGCGACGTGCGCTTCGACTATCGCTATCGCCCGGCGCACGAGATCGGCGGCGACTTCGTGCACCTCTGGACCGACCATGTCGGCGTGATGCATCTCACGGTGCTCGACGTGACCGGCCACGGACTCGCGAGCGCGATGACGGTCCACCGCCTCTACGGCGAGATCGAGCGCCTGCGCTTCGAGCATCCGTATCTGCGGCCCGGCAGCGTGCTGTCGCTCCTGAATCGCTACGTGACGCTCACGCTCGCGCAGCACAAGATCTTCGCGACCGCGCTCCTCGTCCGCTTCGATCCGCGCGACGGCAGCTGCATGTACGCGAACGCGGGCCACCCGCCGGTCTTCCTTCGAGCACGCAACGCGGCGATCCGCGAACTCGACAGCACCGCGCCGATGCTCGGCGTGCTTCAGCCCCAGGACTTCGGAGTCGAGGATCTCACGTTCACGCTGGAGCCGGGCGACACGCTTATCGCCTACACCGACGGCGCGTTCGAGCCGCGGAATCGCAAGGGCCAGAAGCTCGGCATCGCCGGCCTGCAGGCGTCGCTCAAGCGCAATCCCGCGCCTCCGTCGTGGGCCGACTTCCTGCTGTCGCTCGTCGAAAGCCACTCGGGCGGCGCGCTCGACGACGACATCCTGATCGCGAGCCTGACGTTCCATCGACGCCGCGATCCGAACCGGATCGACGTCCTCTCCGAGGCAGACACCGCGGTGGTGTCGCTGTGACGGACGGCGTCCGCGACCGCGCGTATCTGCGGCGCGCCGTGCGCCTCGCCGTCCGCGGTCATGGCGGCGCCGAGCCGAACCCGATGGTCGGCTGTCTCCTCGTTGCAGCCGACGGGACGGTCGTCGCCGAGGGCTATCACCGCCGCTGCGGCGAGGGCCACGCCGAGGCGAACGCGCTTGCCCGCGCCGGCGGCCGCGCCCGCGGCGCGACGGCCTACGTGACGCTCGAACCCTGCGCGCACCACGGCCGCACGCCGCCCTGCGCCGATGCGCTCGTCACGGCCGGCGTCGCGCGAGTCGTCTACGCCACGCCCGATCCGAATCCGATCGCCCGCGGCGGCGCGGAGCGGCTTCGTTCGGCCGGCATCGCCGCCGTTCACGTCCCCTGCCCCGAAGCCGACGCCCTCAACGCGCCGTTCCTCCATCGCGTGCGCACCGGACTTCCGTGGGTGACCGCGAAGTGGGCGCAGTCGCTCGACGGCAAGATCGCGACACGCACCGGGCAGAGCGCATGGATCTCCTCCGAGCGCAGCCGCCGCATGGTGCATCGCGAGCGCGGCCGCGTCGACGCGATCATGGTCGGCTTTCAGACGGCGCGCCACGACGATCCGCGGCTCACCGCGCGCAACGTGCGCCGTCGGCGAACCGCGGCGCGGGTGGTCGTCGATCCGCACGGCGAACTGCCGCGAACGCTGCACGTCTTCGACGACGCCGCACCCACGATCGTCATCGCCAAGCCGGACGTCGCCCTTCGCCTGCGCGGCGAAGGACGTCTCGCCGTCGCGCTCGGCGCCGACGGCTCGTACCGCCCCGCGCTCGCGGCGCTCGCCCGGGACCACGGCATCTCCACGTTGCTCGTCGAAGGCGGCGGCGGGCTCCTCGGCTCGCTCGTCCGCGAGCATCTCGTGAACGAGGCGTTCGTCTTCGTCGCGCCGATCGTCCTCGGCGACGAGGACGCGATCGACCCCGTCCGCGGACTCACCCCGCTCTCGATCGCCGACGCGACGCGTTTCGTGCCGAGTCCGCCGCGGCAACGCGGAGTCGACACGCTGTTGCAGGTGAGGAAGGCAGAGGGGTCCGGGTTCGGGGTTCGGGGTAAAGACAGGCCGTGATCATTGAATCGCATGTCTTCACCCTGAATCCTTTCTCACTCACCCGCCCACCTTCCCGCGCACCGTCCTCCGATCGAGGTCGAGCACGCGCCCGGTCTCTTCGAGGCTCCCGAGCTTCCGGTACGCGATCGCGCAGTAGCGGCGAAGGAGCGCGTCGGCGGTGATCGAGCAGTCGCGCATCGCCGCCGCGAGCGATCCGGCCTCGTCACTCTCCGTTGCAGCCGGCACGGGCCGGTAGGAGCCGCGCACGAGGACGTTGCGCACGACCTGCTCCAACTCGCGCACGTTGCCCGGCCAGGCATAGTCGAGGCCGAGCCGCTCGCGGACGAAGCGGAGAGTCTCGTCGGCGACCTCGGCGGCAAGCGCGCCGTCGACGCCGGGAAGGAGGCGCCCGGCCACGAAGCGCACAAGCGTCTCGAGCTCCTGCGGATCGTCGGCCACGCGCGACGCGAGCGAGGGCGCCTCGATCATGTCCGCGCAGAGCCGGTAGTAGAAGTCCTCGCGAAGTTCGCCGTCGCGCATCGCCCGCACCAGGTCGCGATTCGTCGCGGCGACGAGCTTGCCGCGGAAGCGCCGCTCGCGCGACTCGCCGATCCGCTGGAACGTGCGCGACTGAAGCACGCGCAGCAGCTTCACCTGGATCGCGGGATCGAGCTCGCCGATCTCGTCAAGGAAGATCGTGCCGAGCGCGGGGCACTCCTCGAACCACCCGGCGCGGTCCGCGATCGCGCCGGTGAACGCGCCGCGGCGATGGCCGAAGAGCTCCGACTCGATGAGCGTGGGCGAGAGCGCGGAGAGGTTGAGCGGATAGAAGGAGTCGGCGACGTCGACGCCGCCCGGCTCGTCGAACGCGCCGGTCGAACGGTCGAGCGGGATGTAGCGTGAGAGGCCGATCGCCCGCGCCGCGAGCTCCTTGCCGCTGCCGCTCGGTCCGGTGACGAGCGTGACGATGTCGCTCATCGAGCGATAGAGGGACGTGCGATAGCGACGGAGGTCGCGCGTGAAGATAGACTCCCACACCTCCGCGCGGAACCGCGCGGTCGGCCGCGACACGCCGATGATGCAGCGGAAGATCGAGCGGAACGCGCGATTCACCTGGTAGAAGCACGCGAGGAGGTGCGCGGCCGTCTCGATGACGTCGATCGAGGCGTCGTCGCCGACAACCTCCGGGCCAAGGTAGGACGCCAGATACGCCTCGAACTCGGCCGCGAGCTTGTGACGCCGTCGCGACGATCGCGCCCGGCGCGCGACGTCGTCAGGGTCGAACTCGAAGCGCTCGCGCCAGTCGTAGTACGAGAGGAAGACGACGAGGTCCTCGTAGATCGACCGCTCGCGCTCGTCGCCGCGGCGCCCGGCGCGGAGCGCGGCCCGCGCGGCGTCGACGATGGCGCGACCCTTCGCGACGAGCCGCACGATGTTCGGGTGGTCGTCGATCAGTTCGCCGCGCTGGTTCCATGGCGGCACGCGCCCGTCGTAGTCGGCGCCGAGGGCGGCGTGCTCAAGCTCGATGCGGCGTTCCCGGAACGGGTTGCTGTACGTGAGTTCGGCGATCGCCTCGGCGGCTCGCCGATCGCGCGACGGAAAGAGGGCCATGGGCGCAGCCTACATAGGGTCCGGCCGTTTCTTGTCAGGGTCTTGGACATTTCTTGTAGGGCACTTTGGCCTGGGGGCCAACCCGCCGCCAGCGTCTACGGCTGCAACGCCGTGTCTCGCCGCAACTTGTGCCGCGCGTGCGGTCGTGGCGCGCCGTTCGCCAAGGCGGACCGCCCGCATGCGTCGTCACGCATCGGGCCCCAAGGAGTCATCCATGTCACTCGACCGAGTCTGTCGTCGCGCCCGCGTCGGCCCGACCGCCGTCCTCTCCGCGCTCACGCTCGCCGCAAGTCTCCTCGTTGCAGCCGACGCCGAGGCCGCCGGCACCCTCACCCCCGTCGGATCGCCCGATGCGCCCATCGCGATCCGCGAGCACCACGTGTCCGTCGTCATCAACAACGGCTTCGCTCGCACCGAAGTCGAACAGGTCTTCATCAACCCCGGCGCCGCGCCGATCGAGGCCATCTATGCGTTTCCCGTTCCGAAGAGCGCGTCGCTCTCCGAGGTGTCGATCCAGTCCGGCGAATACACGCTCGAAGGCGAAGTCATCGCGAAGACCGACGCCGAGCGCGTCTACCAGGAGGAAAAGGCGGCGGGCAACGAGGCCGGCCTTGCGACCAAGAACTCGTACCAGACGTTTGAGTTCCGCGTCTCCCGCGTGATGCCGCAGACGGAGACTCGCATGCGGTTCGTCTACTACCAGCCGCTCGAGATCGACACCGGCATCGGGCGCTACGTCTACCCGCTCGAGGACGGCGGCACCGACGACGTCGCGGCCGCGAGCTTCTGGACGCGCAACGAGAAGGTCGACGGCGCGTTTTCGATCACCGTCGACCTCCGCACGTCCGTTCCCATCGAGGATCTTCGCGCTCCCGGCTACGAGGCCGCCGCGGTCATCACGAAGGTCGCCGAGGATCACCACAACGTGCGCGTCGAGGCGACGGACGCGACGCTCAACCGCGACTTCGTCCTCTACTACCGACTGCCCGCGAATCTCCCGGGCCGCGTCGACGTCCTCCCCTACCGCGCCGATCCGAAGGGCCCCGGCACGTTCATGGCGGTCGTGACCCCCGGCATCGACCTGCAGCCGCTGTCGCACGGCGCCGACTGGTGCTTCGTTCTCGACGTTTCAGGCAGCATGCAGGGCAAGATCGCCACGCTCGCGAACGGCGTGGCGGGCGCGCTCGGCCAGCTGCGCGCCGAGGACCGCTTCCGCGTCATCACGTTCAACGACGGCGCCCGCGAGCTGCTGCCGTGGCAACCGGCGACGCAGGAGAACGTCGCCTCCGCGTTGCAGCGCGTGCGGACGCTCACGCCGGGCGGCGGAACGAACCTCTACGACGGCATCAAGACGTCGCTCACGAAGCTCGACGACGATCGCGCGACGAGCGTCATCCTCGTCACCGACGGCGTCACGAACACCGGCATCGTCGACGGCAAGGCGTTCCGCGAGCTCCTCGAGAAGCAGGACATCCGCTTCTTCGGCTTCCTCATGGGGAACGGCGCGAACTGGCCCCTGATGCGGACGATCTGCGACGCGAGCGGCGGCTTCTACGCCGGGGTCTCCAATCAGGACGACATCGTCGGTCAGATCCTTCTCGCCAAGTCGAAGGTGACGCACGAGTGCCTGCACGATGCAACGCTGAAGATCAGCGGCGTGCCCACGCGCGACTGCACCGACGAACTCCTCGGCAAGGTGTATCGCGGGCAACAGCTCGTCGTCTTCGGCACCTACGAGAAGCCCGGCCGCGCGACCATCACGCTGAGCGCCCGTCTCACCGGCGAGGACAAGACGTACACGACGACCTTCGACTTCCCCGAGGTCGACACCGAGTATCCCGAGATCGAGCGGCTCGCGGCGCTCCACCGCATCGAGGCGATCGAGGTGAAGGAGCAGTCGGGCCAGATTCCGTCGAGCGAGGCCGGATCGATGATCGCGCAGCTCGGCGTCGACTATCAGCTCGTGACCGACCACACGTCGATGGTCGTCCTCTCGGAGGAGGCGTTCACGCGGCACGGCATCGGCCGCGCGAACCGTGACCGCGTGGCGATCGAGCGGCAGGCAAAGGCGCAGCGCGAGAGTCGGCCGGTCGTGAGCCGACGCGTCGACGCGGCGCAACCGATGTTCGACCATGCGGCGCCCACGCTCTCCGGGGGCGGCGGCGGCTCCGGCGGCGGCGCGCTCGACCCGGGCATGGCCACGCTGGCCCTCCTCGTTGCAGCCTGCGTCTACTTCCTGTCCCGCAACGCACGCCGCAACGACGAGCGCCGCGAAGCGACGAACCCGTCGAAGGACGCCGAACCGTGGGGCTGACGTCCGCACGCCTCCCTTCTCGTTTCCCCTTTGGCACCGCCTTCCTGTCGGCGGCCTCGCTCGTCGTCGCGTGCACGGCGAGCGAGGCCGCGCTCGAACTCTCGCGCGACGTCGCCGCGTCGGAGCCCTGGCGTCTCGTGACCGGCCACTTCGCGCACTTCGGCGGGAATCACCTCGCCTGGGATCTCGTCGTCTTCGCCGGCCTCGGAGCGATCGTCGAATGCCGCTCCCGGACCGCGTTTCTCGTCGTCACGCTCGGCTCCGCATGTGCGATCGCGGTCGCGATCCTCGCAGCGATGCCCGAGATCGACCGGTATCGCGGTCTCTCGGGAATCGACTCGGCGCTCGCCGTTTACCTCGCCGCACATTTCCTCGTTGCAGCCGAGAACCGGCCCCGTGCGGCTCGCGTAGTCGCGGCCGTCGCGCTCGGCGGCTTCTTCCTGAAGACGGCCTGGGAGGCCGCCACCGGCGCGACGCTCTTTGTGGATCACACGAGTGCGGGATTCGTCCCGCTTCCTCTCGCCCACCTCGTCGGGGGCGCGGTCGGTGGCGCCGTAGCACTGGCGTGCGCCCTGACCCGCCTCCGGCGGGGGAGGAGGAGTGAAGCCGAGAATGGAGAGAGGAGAATCGAAAGAGAACATGGAGAGAGGAACATGGAGAGGTCCTCTCCAATTTCCTCTCTCTATTTTCCTCTTCAGAACAGCCCTTCGACGCGGCCGGTCAGCGGATCGATGTCGACGTCGACGAAGGACGGGCGCGCCGGCAATCCCGGCATCGTCCGCATCGAGCCGACGATCGGATAGAGGAAGCCCGCGCCGACCGACGCGCGCATGTCGCGGATCGTGATGCGGAAGCCGGTCGGCGCGCCCTTCAGCTCGGGCGTCTCGGTGAAGGAGAGATGCGTCTTCGCCATGCAGATCGGCAAGTGGCCGAGACCCCAACGCTCGAAGCGCTCGCGCTTGGCGAGCGCCTCGGGCGACCAGTCGACGCCGTCGGCGCCGTAGCTTCGCGCGAGCGCCTCGACCTTCTCCGCGATCGACGCCTCGGCCGGATAAAGGAATCGCAGCTCGGACGGCCGCGCGCACGCGGCGATCACGGCGTCGGCGAGGGCGGCGCAGCCCGCGCCGCCGTCGGCCCATGCCGACACCATCACGGCGTCGGCGGCGCCGGCCGCGAGCGCGGCCGCGCGCACGGCCTCGATCTCCTCCGGCGTGTCGGTCGCGAAGGCGTTGACCGCGACGACGACGGGGATGCCGTAGCGCCGCACGTTCTCGATGTGGCGACGGAGGTTCGGAAGGCCCGCCTCGAGGAGGTCGGGGCGCGGCGTGACGTACGCGGCGTCGAGCGGCTTCCCCGCCACGACCTTCGGCCCCCCGCCGTGCATCTTGAGCGCGCGCACCGTCGCGACCATCACCGCGCACTTCGGGCGCAGGCCGCTCGAGCGGCACTTGATGTTCACGAACTTCTCGAAGCCGATGTCCGAGCCGAAGCCGGCTTCCGTCACGACGAACTCGCCGAGCCCGAGCGCGATGCGATCGGCGATCACCGATGAGTTGCCGTGCGCGATGTTGGCGAACGGCCCCGCGTGCACGAAGACCGGCGTGCCCTCGAGCGTCTGGAGGAGGTTCGGCATGATTGCGTCCTTCAGGAGGACGGCGAGCGCGCCTGCAACGCCGAGATCGTCGGCCGTGACCGGCTCTCCGGCGCGCGAGGCCGCGACGATCATGCGCCGTAGCCGTTCGCGCATGTCGGCAAGCGACGTGCTGAGCGCGAGCACCGCCATGACTTCGCTCGCGACGGCGATGTCGAAGCCGGTCCTCCGCGGGAAGTGCTCCTCCTTGCCGAGTCCGATCTCGATCTCGCGGAGCATGCGGTCGTTGATGTCGACTCCGCGTTGCCAGGTGATGGCGTTCGGATCGATGTCGAGCCGGAAGAGGCGGCGCACGTCGCCGTCGGACATCGCGTCGATCGTCGTGGCGGCGATGCCGAGCCGTGCACGGCGACGCTCGTGGCACGCCGCGAGCGTGACCGGCCCAACGCCGCCCTTGCGGCAGAGGCTCGTCGCCAGCGCGCGGTCATTTTCCTGCGCCCGCTCGTGCAGCATGCGGGCATCGATCGCGGCGGCGACGAGGTTGTTCGCCGCAGTGACCGCGTGCGTGTCGCCGGTGAGATGGAGGTTGAAGTCCTCCATCGGGATGACTTGGCTGTAGCCTCCGCCGGCGGCGCCGCCCTTGATGCCGAAGGTCGGCCCCATCGACGGCTGACGGATGCAGGTGAAGACGCGCCGACCTCGCTCCGCACCTAACGCTTGCGAGAGACCGATCGTCACCGTCGTCTTGCCCTCGCCGAGCGGCGTCGGCGTGATCGCGGTGACGACGACGAGATTGCCCGTGGCCGTGCGCGGCAGCCGGTCGAGGATCGAGAGGCGCACCTTCGCCTTCGTGAAGCCGTACGGCTCGAGCTCGTCGGCCGCGATGCCGGCCTTCGCCGCGATCTCGGCGATCGGTCTCGGCGTTGCAGCCTGTGCGATCTCGATGTCGCTCGGCACGGGGCGGCGACGCGACGGCGCGGGCGGACTCGGGGCGGAGGCGGCCGACGGGAGAGGCGACGTTGGGGAGTGCATGGACGGGCGGACAGCGTACGACATCGCGCCGCGCCGACCTCGGTCACGGCGCCGGTGCGCCGGCCGCCCGCCACCACTCGTCCGCCTTCTCGTCGTACCCCCGCCCGGGCTCGGCCCGATCCCAGGCTTCGTATAGCTCCGCGAGGCTCTTCGCGCAGCCGAGCGTGTCCAGGTGGGTCGGGCCCCGCGCCGCCGCGAGCAGCCCGTGGGCCTCGCGAAGGTCGGCCTCCGCGAGCGCGAATCGATCGACGTCGAAGCCGAGATCGACCCGCGAGCGCCCGAGCGCGAGCAGCAACGTGGTGAGCGGCGTGACGTTGCCGCCGGCGACGCTCCGGCGCGTCGACTCCTCGATCGCGGCCAGCGTCTCGACCGCCTCGGCGTGCTTACTCTGCGCGCGAAGGAGGCCACCGAGCTTGATGACGTAGATCAGCGCGTCCGGATGCTCCGGGCCGAGCGTCCGTCGGCTCGTCTCGACGGCTTCGCGGTAGTACGGCTCGGCGTCGCCGAGCTTGCCGAGCGAGCGCAGGAGCGAGCCGAGATTGCTCACCGACATGAGCGTGTCGCGGTGTTCCGCGCCGAGCACGCGGCGGCGCCGCTCGAGGGCCTCGCGGTAGTACGGCTCCGCCTCGGCGAACTGCCCGAGCGTCTGCTTCAGGAAGCCCATGTTGTTGAGCGAGACGAGCGTCTCCGGATGGTCGTCGCCGAGCGTGCGACGCCGCGACTCGAGCGCCTCGAGGTAGTGGCGCTCGGCCTCATCGAACTTCTTCTCCGCCTGCAACAGAAAGCCCATGTTGCTGACGGCGGTCAGCGTGTCCTGGTGCTCGTCGCCGTACACGCGGCGGAATCGCTCGAGCGCCTCGCGCAGGAGCGGCTCGGCCGCCGCAAGGTCGCCTCGGGATTGCAGCAGGTATCCGAGGTTGTTGATCGAGATGATGGTGTCGCGGTGGTCGTCGCCCAAGGTCTCGCGTCGGCGCTTGAGCGCCTCGCGGTAGTAGCGCTCCGCCTCCACCGGCTTCCCGAGATCGACGAGCACGAAGCCCATGTTCGCAAGCGACGAGAGCGTGTCGCGGTGTCCGTAGCCGAGCACCTGCGCGCGGCGATCGAGCGCCTCGCGGTAATACGGCTCGGCGGCGGCGGACATCCCTTTCGCCTGGAGGAGCGTGGCCATGTTGTTGATGGCCCGCAACGTGGAGGGATGGTCGTCGCCAAGGACGTGGCGGAAACCCTCGAGCGCCGCCCGCGTGAACGGCTCCGCCTCTTCGGGCTTGCCCTGCTTCTGGAGGAGGACGCCCAGGCTGTCCATCGACTCGAGCGTGAGCGGATGCTCCTCGCCGAGGAGGCGAAGGCGAATGGTGAGCGCCTCATGCTGCAACGGCGACGCGGCGTCGTAGAGGCCGATCGTGCGATAGAGATCGGCGAGCGCCTGTCGAAGCGACGCGTCGACCCGCGGCTGCTCCTTGAAGGCGGCGTCGATCGTCGCCACCGCGGGCTGCAGGATCGTGCGGTCGATCATCGCGGCGGCGGCATCGGTCGCGTTCACCCGCGAGAGGTCGGCGGCGAAGCGCACGCGCATCGCCTCCCGTTCGTCGGCCGGAATGCCCCCTTTCTCCGTTGCAGCCAGGAAGCGGCCGCGGACGTCGGCCATGAGCGCGGCGCCCGAGCTTGCAACGTCGATTTGCCCGAGCATCTCCGATTGAAACGCGCTCACCTTCGCGAGTTCGTCGGCCCGCTCCTTCTCGGCCCGCTGCGCCGCCTCCGTCGCCGAGAGCTGCACGCGCAGGTCCGCCTCCGCGCGCAGTGCCCGGGCGAGCGCCAGCCCTGTCGCGACCGTGCCGACGACGAGAGCCGACGCCGCGAGCGCCGCGAACGCGACCGGCGCGCGGTGACGACGCACGAAGAGCGCGAGCTGTCGCCACGCCGTCGGCGGGCGCGCCTCGATCGGCCGGCGCTCGAGCCAGTGCCGGACGTCGCGCCCGAGCGCCTCGGCGCTCGCATAGCGCGCGTCGCGGTCCTTCGCGAGCGCCGTCGCGACGATCGCCGCGAGGTCGCGGTCGAGGCCGTCGATCGGCGGCGCCGGCGCCTCGCAGATCGTCCGCACCGCCTGCGCCAGCGGCTCCCGCGAGACGTCGAACGGCGGCCGATCGGCCAGGAGCTCGTAGAGGATCGTGCCGAGGCCATAGACGTCGGCGCGGACGTCGAGGTCGAGATCGCCGCCCGAGCATTGCTCCGGGCTCATCGAGTTCAGCGTGCCGACGAATTCGCCGGCGAGCGTCGCCGAGCGCACGCGGTCGGTGAGGAGCGCGACGCCGAAGTCGATGACCTTCACCACGCCTGCAACGTCGACCAGGACGTTCGCCGGCTTCAGATCGCGGTGGATGACGCCGCGGCCGTGCGCGTGCTGCACCGCCGCGACGGCGTCGAGGAAGCGCCCGAGCCGCGCCTCGCGCGGGAGCCGATCCTCGCGGGCCGCCTGCACGATCGTGCGGGCGCCGTCGACCCACTCGAGCGCGACGAAGGGAACGTCGAGCTCGCCGACGCGCGTCACGCCGCTCGCGTGGACCTGCGCGACGTTCGGGTGTTGCAGACGTCCGAGTGCCTCGGTCTCGATCGCGAAGCGCTCCTGCGCGCGGCGCGCGCCCGCGTCGTCGGCGCGGCGCACCGCGCGGCGCACGACCTTGAGCGCCACCACGCGATGCGGCGAATCCTGCTCGGCGCGGTAGACATCGCCCATGCCGCCGCTTGCCGCATGGGCAATGACCGTGAAGCCGCCAAGCCGCGTCCCTTCGCCGATCGTCGAACGCCCGCCGGACGGCGGCGCGAGCGTCGCGTCGCTCGGAGTCCACGCCGGCGACTCGAGGAACTCCCCCGCCATCGCGGCCGCCTCGAGGAGCCGAAGCGCGCAGGCGCGAAGCTCGGGATCGCCGTCCGTCCTCGATTCGACGAACGCTCGACGGGCTGCAACGTCGAGATCGAGCGCCTCGCGGAGGATCGCATGCCCACGTCGTGCCAGTTCGTCGGGCGCGGTCATGCCGAAGGTCCGTCGCCGGTTCGAAGGGCGTCGAAGAGCCACGCCTTCGCGCAGGACCACTCGCGGTCGGCGCTTCGCGAGGGAAGCCCGAGCACGAGGGCGGCCTCGTCGAGCGTGAGCCCGCCGAAGAAGCGGAGCTCGACGAGCGTCGCCTGCAACTCGGAGATGTCGCGCAGGCGCCCGAGCGCCTCGTCGAGCTCGAGGACGTCGAGCGGTGCCGCCGGCGCCTCGACCGTCGCCAAGTCGACGCCGGCCCGGCCCCGCATGCCTCCGCGTTTCACCGCGCCGCGCGTGCGGGCGTGGTCCACCAGCACGTGGCGCATGATGCGCGCGGCGGTCGCGACGAACCGCTCGTGCGACATGGACGCGTCGCGCGCCTGATCGCCCAGCCGGCACCATGCCTCATGCACGAGCGCCGTCGGCTGCAACGTGTGGCCGGCGCGCTCGCCACGGAGGAAGGCCGACGCGAGCCGCCGCAACTCCGCGTACGTCGCCGCGAGAAGCTCGTGGTCGTCGGGTGTTCCGTCTCGGTCGGTGGGCCGCGGATCGGTCACGGCCCCATTGTCATCCGCCGACGGCCGCGGCGCGCCGGGCGATGTCGCACGCGGCGCGGAAATCTTCGGGAGACCCGCCCTCGGCGAGCGCGGCGACGAATGCGGGCAGCGTCCGCCCGGCCGGCCCTTCGACGCAATCGTCGAACCACGCCGAGATTTCCGTGGCGCGGAGATTGAACTCGATGCATGCCGCAGCGCAGCGTTCGCGGGCCTCGCGCACGAATCCCGCCGCGGGCCAGACGGCCCCTTGGGTGCCGATCGAGAGGAAGAGCCCGCAGTCGGCGAGCCACTCGTCGATCGTCTCGGTGCCGAGGATCGCCTCGCCGAACCAGACGATGTGCGGGCGCAGCGTGCCGCACTCGCCGGTCTCGGGATCGATCGACGTCTCGTCGCACGCGCCCGACCATGGATGCACGCGACCCGTGCGAAGGCTGCGCACGCGCCGCAGCTCGCCGTGCATGTGAAGGAGTTCGCCCGCGCCTGCAACGCCGAGTCCGGCGCGCTCGTGCAGGTCGTCGACATTCTGCGTGATCACCCGAACCGGCGCGGGCCAGCGCCGCGCGAGGTCGACGAGCGCGCGGTGCGCCGCGTTCGGCTCGATCCGCGGGTCGTCGAGCTTCTGCCGCCTCTCCGAGTAGAAGCGATGGACGAGCGCGGGGTTTCGCCGAAATCCCTCGGGCGACGCGACGTCCTCGATGCGGTGCCCTTCCCACAGCCCGTCGGCTCCGCGAAACGTGGGGATGCCGCTCTCGGCGCTGATGCCGGCGCCGGTGAGGACGACGATGGGGCGACAGCGTCGAATGGTCATCGGCCCTTTCGTTGCATGAGCTCGGCACGGATTGCGGCAGCGAGCCACCGCATCCGTTTCCCGGGTAGCGCGGAGCCGAAGCGGATCGGCCGGTCGGCTTCGACGTGGATCAATGGATTCGAGTTGCCGTTCTGCTGGTACTTCGTCTCGCCGACGCTCACGCGCGTGACGTCCTTCGCCGAGAAGCGTTGCTTCCTGCCAATGCTCCCGATGCCTGCGAAACTCTCGCAGGCATCACCGCGAATCGTCAACCGAACGCGACCGAACGCAACGTGGAGTGCGTTAAGGAACAGCAGCACTCCGATCGTCATGAATGGCGTGAGGAAGAGCCAGATGAACGCCGCGAGGCCGAGACTCGGAGGCCCCTTGCTGTTCATTCGGAGCGGCTCAAGCCACTCCGGCACGGATCCGCCGAGTGCTGCGATGGTCTGTCCGAGATTCCCGATGACGAACACCGAAACGATGCCGTTCCAGAAGGCGCACGAGAACAGCCCTATGAGAATCCCTCGGACGGTGAACGCCCTGGCCGAAAGGACCGTCTCGCGGGCGCTGCGGCGGATGGAACAGCCCGGCACGCGCTCGCGCGGATCGATCGCGGCGAGATCCTGGCCGTCGGTGAGTTCGCCGAGGCGAAAGAGCCTGCCGCACGCCCGACAGAGGGCCACTCCTTCCGTCACGTTGATGTCCGCGACGGGAATCGCGCGATGGCAGGCGGTGCAGTGGATTTCCGAGGGCGCATCCACGAGATTCGATGGTACCGAGATCCGCCTGCAACGCGGACGTCCGGGCACAAGGGAAGGAAACCCCGAGATTCATGCTTCCCCGCCGCAGCGCAACGGGTAGTCTTTCCGTCGGACGCGGGATACGGAGGTCTGATGAGTAGCCATCGTTCGATCGGGCGCGGGAGCCCGACGACTGCGTCCAGGTTCGTCGTCCTCTTTTCGGTCGGCGTTGCAGCCACCGTCCGCGCTTCCGACACGCTCTGGCTCGCGCCCGTCTCCGGGAACTTCGGCGATCCCGCGCGCTGGTCGAACGGCGTACCGAGCGGGTCGTCATACGTGCGCTTCGGCGTCGCGCCGTCGGCGGGCGTCCTCTTCGACATCACCCTCGACGAGCCGCGCTCGTCGCAGTCGTTCGAAGTGACGAACCAGTCGCTCTCGCTCGACCTCGCCGGTCTCGCGAATCCGCTCGGCTTCGCCTACGTCACCGGCCTTCTCCGCGTTGCAGGCGATCCGAAGGTCGGCGCCTCGCTCACCGTGCACGACGGCGACGTGCTCGCGATCTCGACGATCGTCGGCGGCGTGCCGCCCTCGAACGAGACGGGCACGCTCATCGTCGAAGGCGGAGAGTTCCGGTCGGATCTCGTCTCGGTTCTCGGTGGCTCGCTCACGCTTGACGGCGTCGAGGGAGCAAAGGTCACGAGTCTCGCGCCCTTCTGGCGCGTCGGCTATGGCGAGAGCTCATTTGGCGAGCTCGACGTTGACAACGGGTCCTTCATCACCTCGCCGGGCCTTGTGGTCGGAGGGCTCGGGGGCACGGGTACCGTGTCGGTCACGGGAGGCTCGACCCTGGCCATCCAGTCGTCAGGGACGCTCTACGAGATCGTCATCGGAGGCGGGGACGTGTCGTCCGGGCTCACGCCTTCCGGCGGCACGGGCCTTCTTCACGTTGCAGCTTCAACCGTGTCGGTGATCGGCTCCCCGCGTCCGATCCGATTGGGCTACGGAGGAACGGGAACGCTCGACCTTGCGGACGGCGCGCTCGTCTGCGCTTCGATCGAGATCAGCGAATGCGGCACCCTGCGCTGCGACGGCTCGGTGCAGATCGCCGGCGACGTGACGTCGAGCGACGCCACCGCGACCTCCCTGCAACTGGCGGCGGACTCGCGTCTCGTCGTAGGGCAGTTGACGCTCGCAGGGAGTACCGGCGCCATCGACGTCGAGATCGGCGCATCCATCGAGGCAACCGACCTCACGTGCTCGTCGGGCGTCGTGTCGACCGTCGAACGTGCAGCCGTCGCCAAGACACCGGCGGTGACCGCGACACGATGCGCGCTCCATGGACCGATTCGCCTGCGACTCGTCGGAGCGAAGCGCGAGCGAGCCGGTCTCGCAATTCCGGTCGTCACCGCCGCATCCGTCGAGTGCGGGCGTGTCACACTCGAGTCCGATCTCTCCGTTGCAGCCTACGTCGCCCTGAGTGAGTCGTCGGTGACCCTTCGGACGGCGACGAGCGTCGACGTCGGCGAGGTCGCACTTCCGAAGACGCTCGCGCTGGGATACGCGTACGCAGCAGCACTGCTGTCCATCGTCGACGGAGTCGATATGGACGTGCGCCGATTCGCAGCGTGGTCTTCGGACAATCCGGACGTCGTGTCCGTGGAGGAACAGGGCGTGCTTCGGGCAGTCGCGCCGGGCCGCGCGACGGTGACGGCCCTCTACGGCGGCGAGTCGAGGCAACAGTCCGTCGAAGTCGCAGACTCCGCGATTCCTCCGGTTCTACTCGCAAGCCCCGCGCTACAAGGCGCGGCGAACGGACACGCTGGCATCGAACCTCCCGGCGCGTATTCCAAGGTCGCGCGTTGCGTGTCGGCAGACGGCAACGTGATCGCCTTCACAAGCGATGCGGACAATCTCGTGCCGGGGGACGACAACGGAAATGCCGACGTCTTCGTCTTCGACCGAACCTCGGGACAGCTCGAGCGCATGAGCGAGCCGACCGGCGGCCTTGTCGCGACGTTCGGTTGCGACAGTCCGTGCGTCAGCCCGTCAGGTCGTTTCGTGGCGTTCACGGCGCGCACGCAACCCGTGGGCGGGTTCTTCCTCGGGCCGAAGGGAGAAGTCGTCGTTCGCGATCGGCTCTTGCAGATCAGCGAGATCATCACGGTCACTGCGGCGGGCGTTCCTTCAGGAGGCACGGCGCAGCCGATGGGGTTCTCTGTCGACGAAAGCAAAGTGCTGCTCTCGTATTCCGGCGCCGATCTCGGCGGTGGCGAATTCAACGTCACCGGTGCGTTCATTCGCGACCGAACGCGCGGCGTCACCACGCTCGTCTCCACGTTTCCCGACGGCGTCGAGATGTTCGGTGCATCGGCATTCGACATGTCCCTCGATGCGTCTCGCGCGGTCCTGCAATATGACGCGTGGGCGTTCAACTCAGGACTCGTCCTCTATCCGACGGTCGTGAAAGACCTCTCGACTGGTTCGCTGACGTCGCTCAACGAATTGCTGGGAGCGCCCGCGCTTCCGCACTCCGCGTCGATCTCAGGCGACGGCCGCTTCGTGGCGTTCGGCGCGATTGGCTGGGGTTTGCCCGGACCACCTCCGCCTCCGGGCAACGTCGGCCAAGTCTTCGTACGCGATCTTGAGACCGGCGAGCTCTCCGCGCTCACCCGCCGCGACGACGGCATATGGGGCAATGGCGACTGCTATGGCATCAACATCTCGTCGAACGGTCGCTACGTCACCTTCGTGTCGGAAGCGACGAATCTCCTCCCGCCCGGCGTGCCTGTGACGGGACATCCGCAAGTGATTCGCGTCGATCGCGTGACCGGCGAGCGCACGCTCGTGTCGGACGGCGCGTTCGGGCCCAACACCGGCACGATGGGGGCATGGACCGGTGTCAGCGCCGACGGCCGCTCGATCACCTTCGCGACCGACGATCCGCAGTTCGTGTCGAGCGCCGCCGCCGACCCGGCGAATCCCGTGCGCCACGTCGTCGTGCGCACGCTCGGACCTCGCACGCCGAGCGACCTCGACGACGACGGCACCGTCGGCGGGCGCGATCTCGGTCTTCTCCTCGCCGCGTGGAATACGACCGACGCGCACGCCGACGTGAACGGCGACGGGACTGTCGACGCGCTCGACCTCGGGATCCTGCTCGGTGCCTGGGGCTCGTGAGCGTCGGTCACGTCTCGCTCCGCGACCCCTACTTCGCCGCTTCGCCTTGGCGGATCGTCGTCAGCTTGCCGACCGGGATCTTCGCGCCGTCGATGATCTCCTCGTTGCCGTCGGGCCAGCGGACGCGCACCTTGTCGACCCGCGCCGCCATGCCGAGGCCGAACGTGAGGGGGAGTTCGCACGCCGAGAGATAGCTCCGCGAGGGCATCACGTGCTTGCGCTGCATCGCGTCGCCGGCGAAGAGGTCGACCTCCGCGCCGATCGCGGACGTGTTCTTTCCGTTGCCGACGAGCTTCAATCGCACCCAGCCATTGCGCGTCTCGAGCTCGTTGCGCAGGACGACCGGCTGCCCCTTTGGCTGCGTGCAGACGAGATCGAGATCGCCGTCCGAGTCGAGGTCGGCGTACGCGGCGCCGCGGCCGACGATCGGCGTCGCGACGTCTCCGATCATGCCCGCCGGAAGCTCGACGAACGCCGGCCCGTGCGGCTCGATGCCGACCACGTTGCGGAAGAGGAGCCCGGGCTGAAGGTACTGCTGGCTGCGGTAGACGCGGTTGATGTCGTTCTCGAGATGGCCGTTGATCTGGAGGAAGTCCTCCCAGCCGTCGAGGTCGGCGTCGAAGAAGAGCGTGCCGAAGGACAGCACTTTCCGCGTTGCAGGTCCGATGCCCTCGGGGATCGCGTCGTCGGCGAAGCGCGGCGCAGTGCCCTTCTTGGGCTCGGTCACGTAGAGCGAACTCATCTCGTTCGCGAAGTTGCCGATCGCGACGGCGATGCGCTCGTCGTTGCGGAACCACGACGCGTCGATGCCCATGGCCGCCGTGGCGGTGCCGTTCCGGTCGTACGCGAATCCGCTCGGCGCGGCGATCTGCTCGAACGTGCCGTCGCCCTTGTTGCGGAAGGCGAAGTTCATCACCTTGTCGTTCGCGACAAGGATGTCGAGGAAGCCGTCGCGGTCGACGTCGACGAACGTCACGCCGAGCGCCTTGCCGACCGGCTTTCCGGTCGCGGGGTTCTTCACCATGATGCCCGCGGGCTCGGTCACGTCCTTGAACGTGCCGTCTCCCTCGTTGCGGTAGAGCGTGCAGTCGACGCCCGCGAAGCCGTCGGGCGGGCCGTACGCGCGGCCGAGGCCGGTGAGTTGGTAGCCAACCTTGCGGTCGATGTCGGGGTTCCACTCGACGTAGTTGCACACGAAGAGATCAAGGTCGCCGTCGCGGTCGTAGTCGAGGAAGCCCGCGCTCGTGCCCCACTGGTTCTCCGTTGCAGGCAGGCCCGCCTTGTCGGTGACGTCCTCGAAGCGGAAGACCGGCGACTTCTCGGTGACGTTGCGGAAAAGGCGGTTCTTGCCGGTCGGCCCGTCGCCGACGGCGGTGATGAAGATGTCGGTGCGCCCGTCGCCGTCGTAGTCGCCGACCGCGACGCCCATGCCCTGCAACGGGATGTCGAGGCCGCTCTGGTTCGTGACCTCGACGAAGTTGCCGCCGCCGGTGTTGTGGAAGAGCTGCGACGTCGGAAGGTGCGCCGGCTGATCCTCGACCCACGGCCACGGAATGCCGTTGATGAGAAGGACCTCGGGCTTGTCGTCGCCGTCGAAGTCGGCGAGCGCCACGCCGCCGCCCATCGTCTCAGGCAGCATCTTCTCGCCGAGCGCGCCGTTCTGGCGGTCGAAGAGGATGCCCGAGACCGGGCCACACGACGTGAAGGGAATCTTGACGAGCGCGCCCTTCGGGGGCTCCTTCGCCGCGCTCGGTCCGACGACCGGCGGAGGCGCCTTCTCCTCGCTCGCGCGCGGTCGCGTGACGAGCCACACGACGCCCGCGACGACGGCCGCGATGCCGACGATCGCGATCGAGAATCCCACCGCCTTCCCGACGAGCTGATCCGCGCGTCGCGCCTCCTCGGCGCTCGATTGCGTTTCGGGAATGACGTCTTCGTGTTCGTTCGTCATGCGTGTGCCGGTGGTGGTCAGCGCGAGTTCGTCGCGGACGATACGGACTTCGGCGCCTCGAGGCCATACGCGCCCGCCCGTTGCAGGTCGAAGAGGACGACCGCTTCGGCCGCCTTGTTCGCCGCCGGATACTTGATGCGGGCGAGGTTGATCGCACGGTCGCGGGCGTTGTCGTCGGCCTTGTAGCGGGCGTGCTTCTTGAGGTACGGCTCGGCGGCGGTCGGGTCGCCGAGCTCGGTCAAGACTTGGGCCATGAGGTAGTTCGCCGTCGCCTGCTCCGGATCTTCGACGAGCGCCGCTTCGAGGTGGCGCTTGGCCTCCTCGAGGAAGCCCTGGCGGCGCTCGCGCGCCGCGTCGCCGCGCTCGACGCGCGACTGCTCGAGGAGCGTCTCCGCGAGTTCGACGCGCACGCGGTCGTCGCGCGAGAAGTCGAAGCCGCGCTCCTTCGCGACCGCCCAGTCGCTGTCGATGACCTGACGGAAGAGGCCGATCGCCTCCTCGAGGTTGCCCTGCTGTTTCGCGACGAGTCCGCTGAACCACGCGACCGACCACGGATACGCCGGGGGCTCGTGCTTCGCCGCGGCACGGAGCGCCTCGGCGGCTTCCTCGAGGCGCCCTTCGCGGACGTAGACGCGGGCTCGGCCGAGGACGCCCTCGGCGCGTCCGAGCTTCTCGGCTTCGGCGAACGCCTCTTCGGCCTGACGGAGAAGACCCTTGCCGCCGCCGCGGTCCGCCGTGCGGAAGAGTCCGATGCCGTAGTCGTACCAGCGTTGCCACGGATCGATCGGCGAGGTCTGGGTCGCGATCGCCGAGACGTCGCCGCCGACGCCTGCAACGGGGAGCGTGATGCGGTCGGTCGCGAGCGTGAGGATCGGAAGATCGTTCATGCGCTCCTCGCCGAAGATGTAGCGCACGTAGGTCGTGTCGAACTTGCGGTACTTGAGCGCGACCTCGATCGTGATCGGCGCCGTGAGGTCGGTCGGCACGTCGAGCATGTATTGCGTGATGTCGGCGGCGCCCGGCGGAATCTGGTTGTTGTAGAGCGGCGTGAAGATGTCCTGCGGGTTACGGCGGTCGATGCGGTTGCCCTCGCGGTCGAGCATGAAGACGTTCAGGAACTTCGACCACGGGTCGACTTCGTTGCCTTGGCTCGGCGCGGTTCCCATGCCGCCCGAGCGGCCGATGATCCGGTCGCCCGACTTCACGGTCACGTCGAGCCACACCTCGTTGCTGTCGGCGGTGCCCTGCGTGAACTCATGGCCCATCTTCACGGTGCGCGTGACCACGTCGATCAGGTACTTCTCGCCCGGCTTGAGCGCGGGCAGCACCGGACGAAGCGGCGCGTACAGCGTGCCGTCGACCTCGCCGCCTTCGCGCACGCCGACGATGTCGACGCGCATCACGCCCTTATTCAGCTTCTCGATCGCCGCCATCATCGCGTCCTTCTCGGGAAGGTTGAGCTCGTGCGGGATCGCGGTGTTGGCCGAGAGGAAGTCGTGGCTCAGGATCGCGAGCTGGCGCTCGCCATCGACCTCGCGCACCTTCGCGCCGAAGTCCTCGCTCGCGATCTTCGCCATGTGGCAGCCGTTGCAGTCGGCGTCGGACTTCGGCGGGTAGTACCACGAGAGCGCGCCGTGGCCGGAGACGCCCGAGAGGCGGAACGAGTCGTAGTGGTTCTGGCCGCGGAGCCACTTGTAGCCGTTGAGCTTCTCGGGCAAGTGGACCTTGTGGCACGTCGAGCAGAACTCCGCGTTGCGGTGGACGTCGGGCTTGAGGAACGTGTGCTTGTGGAAGCCGGGCTTCGCCTTGATGAGCTGGCGGTTCACCCACTTCAGGAACGGCGACTCGCTGAACGTGAAGGGATACTGCGGGCTCTCCTCGATGGTGAAGTCCGCGTTGCCGCGCGGACTGCCCACGTGCGTGACCGAGTGGCACACGGTGCAGCTGATCGACGCCTTGCCGAGCGGGTCGTTCGCGATGTCGTACGCGGGGTCGTCCCACTTCGGAAGCTCGAACGAGCCGGTGAGGAACGGCACCGGATCGTGGCAGCCGGCGCACCAGCGGGCCCCGTGCACGTTGCCGTCGCGCTCGTGCATGACGCGGCGCGTCTCGCGCACCGAGAACGCGTAGAACGGGTTGTTGAACGAGCTGAACGCATGCATCGAGTGCGTCCAGGAGTTGTAGGTGTCCTCGTGGCACTCGAGGCAGTACTCGTTCATCATGAGCGTGCGCTCGGGGATGAAGTTGCCGGTCGCGGTGCGGACAAGCGACGGCTCGAAATACTGCTCGCCCGCCGCAGGGCCAGGCTGCGACGGGTCGCGCGGATCGATCGAGTGCAGCGCCGCCATGCCGATCGCGAACACCGCGGCGACCGCGCCCCAGATGGCGCCCGTCTTCCACTTGATGCGGCGCCCGGCGAGCCGGTGCATCACGAAGAGCCAGATCGCGACGACCGGCGCGATGACGTGGGCCCAGTAGATGAGATCGCGCTTCGTCGGATCCTTGATCGCGATCGTGACGCCGCCGAGATCGAGGCGCGTGAGGAGGAATCCGGTGACGAGGATGACGATCGCGATGAGGAAGAGCGCCCACCCGACACGCTTCGCCCATTGGTTCGGGCGGTTGTGCGCGTTCCGCGCATGGATGACCCCGAAGAGGATCACCGGCACCGTGATGACGATGCCGAGCGCGAGATGCGCGAGGAACATCCAGAGGCAGAAGTAGTTCTGAAGGCTCAGCCCGCTGCGCCACTCGAGGAACGTGATCGCCGCGAGGTACGTGCTATTCACGCAGAGAAGCGCGAAGAGCCCGAACACGATGCCGAGCACGATCTTGAGTTTCGGGCCGACGACCGGCACGAACTTCTTCTTGGCTGGCGGTGCGGACTGCGGAGGAGTCGTTGGCACTGGATCCATGGGCGTTGTCTGCGAAAGTCGGTGTTAGGCGTCGATCGGGGGGCAAGTCGCACGATCGACGCCGTGCATATTCGCGGGAACATACACGACCGGGGTGGATTCCCACCCGTACATCTCGACATTTGCCGCGAGAGGCCTTGAGCCTTCGTCGGCCGGCGCCGCAGGTGCCAACCGGCACTTGCGAGCCGCCCTCCACGAGTGACCGAGCGCCGGACGCGCGACCGGGCCCGGTCGGCGAACGGCGATGACGCTCAGTGCCCGCTCCGCCATCGCGTGTGCGACGCGCGGTGAGCCGCGTCGCGAGCGGGGTTCGAGGGAGGCGAGCCCGAGCGCGTCGGCAGCGGGCCCACCGTCTCGCCGTCCCCAGTGAAGAGGTCCATGTCCTTGCACCAACCGTCGGTCTCAAGGACGTATCGCCGCGTCCATCCTTCGGGCAGCGGAGGGGGCGGCATGAAGCGAACGCGAATCTCTTCGCCAGGTCCGATGACCGCGACGCCGTCGTCGGTCGCCGCGAGCAGCGCATCGACCGGACCGAACGCCGAATAGAGCCCGTGCTGGTGACGCGTCGACCAGAACGGCGCACGCACCGCGTAGTTGTAGTCGGGACGCTTCTGTGGTTGCGGCACGCGCTCGGGGAATCCGATCTCGGCCGCCGTGGCGTCGACGAGGCGAAGCGGATGCGCCACGAGCTCGGCGTCGCGCGCGTCCACCGCGACCGCGAACGAATCCCAGTAGATCTCCTGCGTCGACGTCATGCGAAGCGCCGTCGTTCCCGGAGGCACGGCATCGAGCGGAAGGCTCATCTCCCGCGGCATGCCCGCGGGATAGCCCCACGGCCCGAGCACGCGCGACCAGGTGCCGTCGGCGCCGCGCGCCTCGAGATCGGGCGCGACATACGCGCGCCCGGCCTGCCACGCCGCGAAGTTCGTCTGGCAGTACGGATACTCGACCCAGCCGTGCGCGACGAGCCGTTGCCCCGCGCCGCCGATCGGCTCGGCGAACTCGAGCGTGAGCGTGCGCGGCGTGCGCAGAAGCCCGATGAAGCGCGGATCGACGTCGCCCGGATCGGCTGCAACGTGGTCATGCGCGGCGAGCGACGCGGTGACGTCGAGCCCGTCGCCGGCCTCGGCACGCCTGAGCGGAATCGTGCGCGCCACCGCGACCACGTTGCCGCTCGGCTGCGGATCGGCGATCGCCATCCGCTCGTCGACCGTGAGTTCGAGGCCCGGCGGAACGTCGTAGGCGACGAGCCGCACGGCGTCGAGGTAGAGCGCTTCCTCCATCGGCTCGCCGAGCCGAAGCTCAAGCGCGCCGTCGCGCGGCTCGAGCTTCAACGTTGCAGGCAGGAGCACGCGTTCCCACGGCCGCGGCGGCGCGTACTCGGGCGCGAGGCGGCCGTCGGCCGACGCCGAGACGCCGACGAGGTAGCCGATGCCGCCGACGCCGAGGCAGTCGGTGACGAACTCGAAGCGCTCGCCGTTCCACGCGAAGATCACCGGACACGACGAGATCTGCCGTTGCGTCTCGACGATCGTCGTCGGCGCGCCGGCTGCAACGGCGAGTTCCGTCTGAAGGACGCCGTCCGACCACTCGACCGCGACGAAGTCGGCGCTCGGCCGCGCGCCCACGCCGATCGCGATCGGCTGCAGCGACTGCCCAGGCCCGCTCGTCGGCCGCACGCCGTCGACGGACGTCCAGACGTCGTCGCGGCGCACGCGGATCCGCGCGCCGATGCCGCCCGCGTTCGAGCGCATCGCCTGGCTCGGGTCGATGCGCCCGCGAAGGTCGAAGGTCACGAAGTTGCCGCGCGTCGCGCTCGGCGCGAGCAGCCCCAACCCCTCGTCGGACAAGACGAGGATCGACGGCCCTTGGCCATCGCGCACCATCGGCGTCCACGCGCGGATCGCGGTGCCGACCGGAGGATTCGGCGTGTCGTCGAACGGGCGTCCGTCGTGGCCGATCGACGCGAAGCTCGTCGCCTGGCGCAGCACCAGCGAGATCTCGCCGTCGCCGCGCACGTCGAGCGCGGCCACGCCGCCCCCCTTCGCGCGCCCGATCGCTCCGAGTTCCCACGGCGTGTGCGCCTTCCACGTGGCGGCGCCGTCCACGCGCGCGGGCACGAACGGCACGACGTTGCCGTCGGGCAGCGACGCGAGCAATTCCGGACGACCGTCGACATCGCGATCGACGGCGACGACGGCATCCACCGCGGCGGTCGCGAACGCGCCGGCATTCGCCGGCGAGAAGCGCCAGAGCCGGTCGTTGAGGAGGATCTCGTGCGGAGGTTCGGCGTGGACGAGGACGAGGTCCGTGTCGCGGTCGGCGTCGAGGTCGGTTACGACGACTTGCGTCGCGGGGCGGCCGTCGCCGCGGGCGCCCGACGATTCGCCGATCGACGTGAAGGTCCCGTCGGACCGGTTCGCCAAGAGATCGCACGGACCGTCAGCGTTGACGAGATAGAGGTCGAGGTCGCCGTCGTGGTCGAGGTCGGCGAGCGCGCCGTCGACGGTGTCGCGATCGCCGCCGCCGGTGCCGCTCGCGGCCGTCGCGTCGCTCCACGTTGCAGGTGAGGTCTGAAGAAGGAGCCTGTTCTCCCCCTTGCGGCAGATGTAGGCGTCGACGCGGCCGTCGTTGTCGACGTCGCCGAACAGGACAGCGCGGGCGTCGCTCACGTTCGCGAGCGGATGGTCGGGCACGTGCCGGAAGTTCGCGGGGACGTCATCGGCCGCGCCGTCGCCGAGGAAGACCGAGGTCGCGCCTTCCTTCACGGCGCCGATGGCCACGATGTCGAGGAGACCGTCGCCGTTCACGTCGGCGACCGCGAGCGATGCCGGCCCCGTCGCGCACCATGTCGTCGTTGCAGCCCCGGGGCTCTCGATCGCGACCGGGAGCGCGTCGAAGAAGGGCGGCTCGGGCGCGGGCCCGGCGACCGGTGCGGCCCACGACGGCACGACCACTTCCGACAACGGCCCCATGCGCGAGTACTTGAACTCGGCGAGCCGTGCCCGCGGGTTCCCCTCGAGCGCCTCGAACGCCGCGAGCGCCTTCGCGGCCTCGTCGGCGCGGCCAAGGTTGTCGAGCGCCTGTTGCAGGCGCAACTGCGCCGAGCGCAGGTACGGGTCGAGCTCCGTGGCGCGGCGGTACGGCACGAGCGCCTCCTCGCGCTTGCCGGCGTACTCCCGGCAAAGACCGACGTAGTACGCGGCATATGCGTCGTCGGGCCGGGCGGCGGCGGCCGTCTCGAAGAGCGGCAACGCGGTCTCGTACTGGCCGAGGAAGAGCGCGGCGAGGCCCCCGGCGTACGCCGCGCGGATGTCGTCGGGCCGGGCCTTCAGGAGCGCGCGAAACTCCTCGAGCGCCCGCTCCTGCGCGCCGTCGGCGGTCTGGTTCATCTCGGCGATCGCGCGATTGCGCCGCACGTCGGGGTCGTCGGGAACGAGCGTGAGCAGTTCGCGGAAGGTCGCCTCGGCCTTCTCGAACTCGAACTGCCCCATCTCGCCGGCGCCGCGATTCAGGAGCCTGATCGAGGCGTCGTCGGCGGGCCGAGCGGATGTCGTCGTTGCAGGCGCCGTCGCTGGTGCCGGCGACGGCGCGGGCGGCTTGGGATCGCTGCAGCCGACGAACCCGGCGGCCGCAACGACGACGGCTGCAACGGGGAGATACGTGGCCTCAGCGCGGCGCATCGAATGCCTCCCGTCCCTTCATGATTCGGTCGCGCAGCGATTCGATCGAGATCGCGCCGTCGGCGCGCGGGAAGATCGGACGCTTCAGGTACGGATACATCTCGGTGCGCAGATGCGCCCGCATGTCGTGTCCGATGCGCCGCTCCCGCTCGGCCCTTAGCGCCGCCACGTCGATCGGCGCGACGACCACCTTCTCGCCCGGGCCCGCGTCGGCCTGCGCGAGGATTCGTCCGTCATAGTCGACGACCATGCTGCCGCCCGGCCAACTGAAGGGCGGGTAACCCTCGAGCGTGGCGCCCTGGTTGGCTGCAACGACGAACATCGTGTTCTCCGCGGCGCGGGCGCGATTGAAGAGCGTCCACCAGTCCATCGGCGGCGTCGCGCCCCACGGATCCATGTAGGCCGAGACGCGAATCGCGATCTCGCAGCCGTTGAAGGCGAGTTGCCGCAGCGTTTCGGGAAAGAGCCAGTCGTAGCAGATCGCCGTGCCGATGCGCCCGATCTCGGTGTCGGCGACCGGGAACGCGTCGTCCACGAGCCCGGGCACGTCATGCGGGCTCGCGTGCACTTCCCACGGAATCCACGGATTCACCTTGCGGTACGTCGACACGATGCCGCTCGAATCGCCGTCCGGCCCGATGAGGCACGTCGTGTTGAACACGCGACCCGGCGCGCGCGGATGGCGCTCGATGAAGGAACCCGTCTGAATCCAGATGCCGTGCTTCTTCGCGAGGCGTGCGTAGCGATCGGTGTGTTCGTTCGGAATCTCGACGGCGAGGTGACGGTCAAGCTCCGCCTCGGTGAGATACACCGGGGCCGCGTGCGCGAACTCGGGAAACGCGAAGAGACGCACGTCGAAGAACGGCTCGTAGCCCGCGAGCGTCGCTTCCACCATGGCACTCATGCGCGTCACGCGCTCGCCGATCTCGTCGCGCCGTTGCGGGCATGCGAACGATGTCTGGCACGCCGCCGCGTAATAGCGATCAGGCATGTCCGCATGCTATGGGAAGTGGATGCGCGAGCCGCGTGCGCGGTGCGATGCGGTGCGGAGGCGTCAGCGCGTCCGCAGACGAATCGAACGAGCCGCACGCTCGAGGATCATCAGATCCGCCGGGTGCACGCTTCGCGCCCGCAATGGCGCCCCCGAGACCGACACTGACACCGACTCGTCCGCCGCGCGACGATCGTGCTCGCGCGTCGCGTCGCGGGCGCTGTCGCTTCGGCCGCTGGCGGGGCGCACGCGAAGCACGCCCTCGGCAAAGCCGGAGGCGCGGTTGGTGTCAGAGGCGGAGGCGGGCGAGCTGGAGCGCGGACTCATAGAGAGGACCGATCGACACGCTTCGCAGAAGCGATCGACGAACCGACGAACACATGTTCGGCAGCCCCTCGCCACGCGACGCAGATTCTCGTGCGATTTGTCACGAAATACCAAACAAACACCTGACAAACAGAAGATCGCCAGTACGATCGGCCCTTCTCGGTCCACGCAGCCTGACGACTCCGCTGTCCGGACCCGCTGCCCGATCCTGTGCCGATGTCGCCCCGCTCGCCTTCATCCGCCACGCCCCCGTCCGCCTCGCGCCCGCGTCGCGGCCGCGCCGTCAGCGCCGAACATCCGAGCGACGCCGACCGCACGCAGACCCCGCCCGCCGCCCCTGCGGACTGGCTCCGCGACTGGCAGAAGAAGGCGATTCGCGTGCGCGGGGCCCGTGAACACAACCTGAAAGATGTCGCACTCGACATCCCCCGCGATCGACTCGTGGTGATGACGGGCGTCTCGGGGAGCGGTAAGAGCTCGCTCGCCTTCGACACGATCTTTGCGGAGGGACAGCGGAAGTACATGGAGTCGCTCTCCGCGTACGCCCGCCAGTTCCTCGATCAGATGCAGAAGCCCGACGTCGAGTCGGTCGAAGGGCTTCCGCCGACGATCGCGATCGAGCAACGCACCGGCGGTCACACCCCGCGCTCGACCGTCGCCACCACGACCGAGATCTACGACTACCTGCGTCTCCTCTTCGCCCGCTGCGGGCAGCCGACCTGCTGGCACGTCTCGGGCGAGGGCGCGAATCGCAAGGTCTGCGGAAAGCCGATCTCGGCGACGAGCGCGTCGCAGATCGTCGCGACGCTCGTCGAGCACTTCCGCGATCGTCGCGCGATCCTCTGTGCCCCGATGGTGCGCGGCAAGAAGGGCTTTCACCGCGACGCGCTCGAAGCGATCCAGCGCCAGGGCTTCGTTCGTGCGCGCGTCGACGGGCAGCTCATCGACCTGCGCGACGCGCTCAAATCGCCCGGTGAGAATCCGCTCAAGCTCGGCCGCTACGAAACGCACGACGTCGACGCCGTCATCGACCGCATCCAGATCTCGGCGGAGACGCGCCAGCGCCTCGCCGAGAGCGTCGAGACCGCGCTCAAGCTCGCCGATGGCAACGTCACGGTGTTGCTCGAGACGAAGGGCGACGCCAAGAGCGATGCCTCGGCCGCAGGGGCGTGGGACGAGCGCCGCTACAGCGAGAAGTTCGCCTGTGCGGATCACCCGGAGTGCTCGCTCGAAGAGCTCGAGCCGCGCCTCTTCTCGTTCAACTCGCCGCATGGCGCGTGTCCCTCGTGCGCGGGTCTCGGGCGCATCGCGGAGTTCGACGAGCGCCTCGTGATTCCCGACCCGCAGCGATCGCTGATGGACGGAGCGATCGAGCCGTGGCGGAAGAACGGGCCGCGGATGAACATCTGGTACAAGCGGCTCATTCGCGCCTTCTGCAAGTCGTTCGGCGCCGATGGCGCCGTCCCCTTTGCGAAACTTCCCGCGAAGACGCGGCGCATCCTTCTGCAAGGCACGACGCCCGACGAAGAAGAGAAGCTCGGCGTGTCGTGGGAGGGCGTGCTGCCCGGACTCAAGCGCCGCTACCAGGAGACGGAAAGCGAGATCGTCAAGGAACGGCTCGTCGAGTACATGAGCGACGCTCCGTGCCCTGCCTGCGACGGCAAGCGTCTCAAGCCCGCGGCGCTCGCGGTGCGGCTGCGCTCCGGTGCGCTTTTCCTCAACATCGCCGACGTCTGCGCCCTCAACGTCGAGAAGGCGACGGCGTTCTTCTCGACGCTCGAACTGTCGAGGGAGGCGACGTCGATCGCGGCGCCGATCCTCAAGGAGATCCAGTCGCGTCTCGGCTTCCTCTCGAGCGTCGGCCTCGGCTACCTCTCGCTTGATCGCACGAGTTCGACGCTCTCGGGCGGCGAAGCGCAGCGCATCCGTCTGGCGACGCAAGTCGGCTCCGGCCTCGTCGGCGTCTGTTACGTCCTCGACGAACCCACGATCGGCCTGCACCAGCGCGACAACGATCGATTGGTCGCAACGCTGCGGCGCCTCTCCGACATCGGCAACACCGTGCTGGTCGTCGAACACGACGAGGACATGATCCGGGCGAGCGACTGGGTCGTCGACGTCGGTCCTGGGCCAGGGCGCCACGGCGGCACAATCGTGGCGGAAGGAACGCCGACGATGGTGGCGTCGCATCCGACCTCCTTGACCGGCGCGTATCTCTCCGGGCGCCGCGAGATCTCGGTGCCGGAGAAACGGCGCCCGCTCGACCCCTCGAGGGCGATCGTGGTCAAGGGCGCGCGGGCGAACAACCTCCGCTCGATCGACGTCGCGTTCCCGCTCGGCGGACTCGTGTGCGTCACCGGCGTCTCGGGCTCGGGCAAGTCGACGCTCGTGAACGAGATCCTCCTGAAGTCCGCGCTCGTTGCCGTGAACGACGCGCGCA
This sequence comes from Phycisphaerae bacterium, assembly GCA_016795035.1. Classification (GTDB taxonomy): domain Bacteria; phylum Planctomycetota; class Phycisphaerae; order Phycisphaerales; family SM1A02; genus JAEUIT01. The sequence goes on from JAEUIT010000068.1 coordinate 59,060, forward strand.
TCGTGCCGGCGGCGCACGACAAGATCGTGGGCCTCGATCGCCTCACCCGTGTCGTCGAAGTCGATCAGTCGCCGATCGGCCGCACGCCGCGCTCAAATCCAGCGACCTACACCGGCATCTTCGACGAGATCCGCAAGCTCTTCGCGCTCACCACCGAGTCGAAGATCCGCGGCTATGAGCCAGGGCGCTTCTCGTTCAACGTGAAAGGCGGCCGCTGCGAGGACTGCCAAGGGCAAGGCGTGCGCCGCATCGAGATGCACTTCCTTCCCGACGTCTTCGTGACCTGCGACACCTGCAAGGGCGCCCGCTACAACCGCGAGACGCTCGAGGTGCGCTTCAAGCACAAGACGATCGCCGAAGTGCTCGACCTCACGATCGATGACGCCCTCCCCTTCTTCGAATCGCATCCCCGCATCCATCGCATGCTCGAGTGCCTGCGCGACGTCGGCCTCGGCTACATGCAGCTTGGCCAAGCGTCGACGACGCTCTCGGGCGGCGAGGCGCAGCGCGTGAAGCTCGCCACCGAGCTCGGCATGACGACGGCCAATCCGGTGCCGGGAACGAGCGCGCACACGCTCTACGTCCTCGACGAACCGACGACCGGCCTCCACTTCGACGACGTGCGCAAGCTGATCGGCGTCCTGCAGAAGCTCGCGGACGGCGGCCACACGCTCGTCGTGATCGAGCACAACCTCGACGTCATCAAGTGCGCCGACTGGATCATCGACCTCGGGCCGGAAGGCGGCGATCGCGGGGGCACGTTGCTCGCGACCGGAACGCCGGAGGCACTGGCGAAACATCCCACGAGCTTTACCGGCGCGTATCTCAAGCCGATGCTCGCCCGGAAGCGGTAAGGACGATTCGGCCGAGGGAAGGAAACGCGGCGCGAACGAACGCCGATTCGATGGGAGGGACCGATGGAGGATGCTCACAACGGTGTGGCGGGCCGCAACGCGCCGAGTTCGCCTCTGCAACCACTCTGCGTTGCAGCCGCACTTGTGATCGCCGTCACGGGCGCTCACGCCCATGCGGGGATGCTCGAGGTGAAGATCGGGGAGACGCTCGTCGGGGATCTGTGCGTGGTCGACGTCTACGTCACCGTGCCACACGCGGGCGGCCACATCATCAGCGTCTTCAACGCCTCCGTATCGATGGGCGGCGGGTTCGACACGCTCGTCCACAACGACTCGCTCGGCGGAACGTGGCTGCCGCAATACGCAACGGATGGCGCGATAGACACCTTCATCACCGTCGGCGGTGAGCCCGTGCCATCGAACGACACGTCGATCGACCCAACGTGGATGCCCGAGGGGGCCACGCAGCCAGGCATTTCGGACGGCGCGGGATGGTTCAACTCGAATCCCACGTCCTTCCAAGGTGCGCCGTCGCCGGTCGACCTGCATACGTTGGACGGCCGCGAGACGTACGTAGGCTTTGCCACGCATGTCGCGCGATTCGTGTTCGCGCAGGATCCGGGCGGGCGCAGCCTGTCCTTGGCCGGCGGCGTCGCCTGGCAGGTCGCGCACGCCCCCACCGTCTTCGATTCGATCGAGTACGCAGGCGTCGTCGGCAACGTGCCCGGCCCGGCAGGCGCCGCGGCTTTCGTCGTCGGCCTCGCGTCACGGCCGTGCCGCGGCCGGGACCGCCACTCACACGCACGCGCCACGGCGTGAAACGGGTGCATTCGCGACCGCGTCCGTTGACCACTTTTCGCTTGGTTATGGAGCTTCTCGTGGCAGAATGGGGGGACCAGTGCGGATGCGCGGCGTCAGGCCACTCGCGACGTCCCCGCATCCCTCATCTCGCTTTGGACCATTGGGTGAATTGAGGCAGGCTCTCCTGCCCTCGTCTGTCGCGACGCGACCGCTGCGTGCGTTCGTTGCCGGTCGCGATGGTGAGCATGTCGGGCGTCGCCATCGGCCCCCACGTTGACTCGCCCCTGAGGTCCGCCTCCCGTCCGTCCCGTCGTCTTGCTTGGAGCCCTTCGTGAAAGACATGCGTTCGTCGTTGGTGGGACTCTCGATCGCGATCGCGTTCGGGATGGTTGCGTCGTCGTCCATGGCGCAATGGCAGACTGCGTTCGTGAATTCGACATCGACGCGCCTCGTCATGAGTCCGTCGCTCCAGAACGACAACCTCGAGAAGGACTTCGGCTGGGGCGACTTCGACAACGACGGCGACGTCGACCTCATCTGCGTGCGCAAGTTCCCCGGCTCGGTGCAGGGCGGCTTCCCCGACATTCTTCTGATGAATGAAGGCGGCGTGCTCGTCGACCGCACGCAGGAGTACGGCACGGCGTCGCTCACGCCCGGCGACCTCGCGCTCAAGGCTAGCGTCAACGATCGCGACGTGAAGGCGGTCGACATCAACCTCGACGGTTGGCTCGATCTCGTCACCGTCACGACGATGTCCGACCAAGTGAACGCGACGCTCGGTCAGCCGCGCGTCTACATGAACCTTGGCAACAACGGCAGCGGCCAGTGGCAGGGCTTCCGCTTCGAGGATGCGCGCATCCCGGAACTCTTCGCGAAGAACGGATCCGCCGCGAACCCGCGCGCGTGCGACTCGATCGTCGTCGACCTCACCGGCGACGGCTACCCCGACATCTTCTTCGTCGACTACGACACGCCGGAAACGAGCGGCACCGTCTGCATCGATTTGAACGGCGACGGCGACACCGGCGACGCGAACGAGTGCCAACAGTCCCCCGCCGAGACGACGACGAAGGACTACGACAACAAGTTCCTCGTGAACCAGGGAGCCGCGAACCCCGGCTTCTTCACCGACTCGACGACGACGCGCTTCACCTCGACGCAGCTCGCGTCCGCGTTCGGCAACGCGGTGAATGCCGGCGACTACAACGGCGACGGGTACCTCGACATCGCCCGCATCAATACGCTCACGTCGGGCCAGAACGTGAGCATCCTCTACGCGAAGGCTCCGCCGGCGCTTGGACTCTCGTTCAACGGCCCCGACAACATCTACGCGAACGCGCCGTACAACATCGCCACGGGCGACCTCAACAACGACGGCAAGCTCGACCTCGTCGTCGTCGACGACAGCCAGGACCGCATCCTCATCAATAACGGCAACGGTGCCGACACGTTCGCCAACTTCACTTCGTACACGATCTCCGACAGCCTCGCGGAGTTCGGCAACTCGGTGCAGCTTGCCGATCTCGACAACGACGGCAAGCTCGACTGCCTCATCGCCGACGTCGACGCCGACCTTCCCTCCTTCTGCCCGACGACCGGTCGCCGCGCGCACATCTATCGCAACACTGGTGTCGTCGGCGGAACGCTCCTCGACGAGATCGGCGAGATCATTCCGAACGCCAGCCTCGGCGCCACGTTCGACTTCGCGCCGATCGACATCAACGGTGACGGGTGGAAGGACGTCGTCACGGGCCGCTGCTCGGGCATCGACGTCTGGATGAACAATCCGCCGATCGGTCTTGCCTTCAGCTTCCCGCAAGGCGCGCCGCTGACCGTGAGCCCGACGTCGACGACCGCCTTCAACGTGACGCCGACGATCATCGGCGGCGGTCCGATCGTGAACGGCTCGCTCAAGCTGCACTACAGCATCAACGGCGGCGCGTGGGTCGAGACTGCGCTCACGGGTGGCCCCGTCACCTACAGCGCGACTCTGCCCGCCGTCGCGTGCGGCGGCCTCGTCGACTACTACCTGAGCGGCAAAATCGCCGCGAGTAACGCCACCTACACCGAGCCTCCGACCGCACCCGCCGACTTCTACACGGCATCTCCCGGGAGCGGCGAAGTGGTCGTCTATACGACCGAGTTCGAGAACGGCGTGGACGGCTGGACGACCTCGATCGTCGGCGCGAACGTCGGCGGCGCATGGGAACTCGGCGATCCCGTCGGCACCAACGTGACCGGCATTCCCGCCAACCCCGAGAACGACAATACGGCCGCTCCTGGCGTCAGCTGCTGGGTCACCGACAACGGCGCCGTCGGCGCCTCTGCGGCGACCAACGACCTCGACAACGGCCCGGTCATCCTGACGTCACCGACCTTCACGGTCGTGCCGGGATCGGTGATCGAGCTCAATTACTCGGCATGGGCGTACTGCAACGACGCCGCGCTGCCGGCGGAGGCGGACTTCCTCCTGGTCCAGTACTCCTACGACGGCATCACCTGGACGACCGCTCGGTCGATCGGAACGACCGGCAGTACGTGGCAGACCTTCACCGACAGCTTCGGGCCGGTCACCTCGTCGACGCTGAGTATCCGCTTCAGCGCCGCCGATCCCGCCAACAACAGCACGACCGACTTCGGCGTCGACAGTCTCACGGTCTCGCGCACCACATGCTCGACCGGCCCCACCTGCAACGGTGACTTGAATAACGACGGCTCGATCACCTGCGCCGATTTCCCGCTCCTCCTCGCGGCCGTCAATAACGGCGCGAACTACTGCGCCGATCTCAACAACGACGGCCTCGTCACGAACGCCGACATCACCACGTTCTACACGCTCCTCGGAAGCGGCGACTCGGACGGCGACCAGTGGCCGGATCTCTGCGACAACTGTCCCGCCAGCGCGAACGCATCGCAGCTCGATACCGACGGCGACGGCGTCGGCAACTCCTGCGACGGCTGCCCCAACGATCCACTCAAGATCGCGCCCGGCGCCTGCGGCTGCGGCGTAGCCGACACGGACAGCGACGGCGACGGCGTCGCGAACTGCAACGACGGGTGCCCCAACGATCCGTTGAAGTCCTCTCCCGGAACCTGCGGCTGCGGGGTTGCGGACACCGACAGTGACGGCGACGGCGCCCCCAACTGCGTCGACGGCTGCCCCAACGATCCGGGCAAGACGGCGCCTGGTGCGTGCGGCTGCGGCTTCCCCGACACCGACAGCGACGGCGACGGTGTCGCGAACTGCGCAGACGGCTGTCCGAACGATCCGCTCAAGACGTCGCCCGGCACCTGTGGCTGCGGCGTCGCAGATACGGACAGTGACGGTGACGGCACGCCCAACTGCAACGACGGATGCCCGAACGATCCGTTGAAGACGTCGCCCGGCACCTGTGGCTGCGGCGTCGCCGATACGGACAGTGACGGTGACGGCACGCCCAACTGCAACGACGGATGCCCTAACGATCGGTTGAAAGCGACGCCCGGCACCAATGGCTGAGCGGTCGCCGAGACGGTCAGTGACGGTGACGGCACTCCCAACTTCAACGTCGGATGCCCGATCGATCCGCTGAAGATCGCGCCCGGCACCTGTGGCTGCGGCGTCGCCGATACGGACAGTGACGGTGACGGCACTCCCAACTGCAACGACGGATGCCCGAACGATCCGTTGAAGATCGCGCCCGGCACCTGTGGCTGCGGCGTCGCCGATACGGACAGTGACGGTGACGGCACGCCAAACTGCAGCGACGGCTGCCCCAACGATCCGTTGAAGACCTCGGCCGGCGCCTGCGGCTGTGGTACGCCCGATGTCGACAGCGACGGGGACGGTGCGTTCGATTGCGTCGACGGCTGCCCGTCGGATCCCTTGAAGACGGCGCCCGGCGCGTGCGGCTGCGGCGTCACGGACGCAGATAGCGATGGCGACGGTGTCGCCGACTGCAACGACGGATGCCCGAGCGATCCCGCAAAGACGTCGCCGGGCGCGTGCGGCTGCGGCACGTCCGACGCGGACAGCGACGGCGACGGATCCCCTGATTGCAGCGACGGCTGCCCGGCCGATCCGAACAAGGTCGCGGCGGGAACCTGCGGCTGCGGCGTCGTGGATGTCGACGGCGACGGCGACGGCACCGCGGACTGCATCGACGGTTGCCCCAACGATCCGAACAAGATCGATCCGGGCACCTGCGGATGCGGAGTGCCGGACGTCGATGCGGACGGCGACGGCGCGATCGACTGCGTCGACGGCTGCCCCAACGATCCGACGAAGACGGAGCCGGGCCTCTGCGGCTGCGGCACGCCTGACGAAGACTCGGATCTCGACGGCTTCCCCGACTGCATCGACGCCTGCCCGGGCTTCGACGACACACTCGACTGCAACGAAAACGGCGTGCCCGACGGCTGCGACATCGGCGAGGGACTCTCGCTCGACGTCAACCAGAACGGCGTCCCCGATGACTGTGAGTGCATCACCGACCTGACGGCCGACGGCGTCGTGGATGGCGCGGACCTCGCGCTCGTGCTCGGCGCCTGGGGCTCGACGGCTGGCGGCATCGCCGACATCGACGCCTCTGGCGTGGTGGACGGCGCCGACATCGCCTTCATCCTCGGCAGTTGGGGCGCCTGCCTGCCCTGACGACCTCGCGAAGCCCGTCCATGACACCGCGCTCCAACTCGTCGAGTTGGGGCGCGGTGTCGTCTCGTAGCGATGACGGTGGGTGCACCTCACCCGCCTGCAACGCGGAGTGAGTTCTCTGGACTCTCGCCACGTCCGACGGACGGGACGAAGCCAGTCAACGCAGACAAGAAGCGAGCCGAGACAGTGAGCCGAGGCAGATGGAAGCCCCCTCCGCCGGCTGCGCCGGCACCTCCCCCACGCGAGCGTGGGGGAGGATGCAGAGCGGCTCGGCGCGCACAGAGTCCTCCCCCCAACTCCTCGAGTTGGGGGGAGGTGTCATCGCGCAGCGATGACGGAGGGGGGTCCCTCTCCCGCCTGCAACGCGGAGCGAGTCCGTGCGCGTCTGTCTCCGTCTCGGCTCACTTCCGCTCACCGCTTTCTCTTTATCGTCTCGGACTCGGCTTTCTAGTCTCTCGCCAAGTCGGCGGGACGAGACGAGACCCGTCAACGCAGACAAGAAGAGAGCCGAGACAGAACGCCGAGACAGATGGAAGCCCCCTCCGCCGGCTGCGCCGGCACCTCCCCCACGCGAGCGTGGGGGAGGATGCAGAGCGGCTCGGCGCGCACAGAGTCCTCCCCCCAACTCGTCGAGTTGGGGGGAGGTGTCATCGCGCCGCGATGACGGAGGGGGTCCCCTCTCGCCTGCAACGCGGAGCGAGTTCGTGCACGTCTGTCTCCGTCGCCGTCTCGGCCTACTTCCGGTCACCGCTTTCTCTTTCTCGTCTCGGACTCGGCCTTCTGGTCTCTCGCCACGTCGGCGGGACGAGAGGAGACCCGTCAACGCAGACAAGACGAGAGCCGAGACAGATGGAAGCCCCCACCGCCGGCTGCTCCGGCACCTCCCCCACGCGAGCGTGGGGGAGGATGCAGAGCGGCTCGGCGCGCACAGAGTCCTCCCCCCAACTCGTCGAGT
>JAEUIT010000096.1 GCA_016795035.1 Phycisphaerae bacterium
ACGCGGAGATTGTCCGTTCGATGTCAAGTCTCGTTCGATCGGAGATCTCGCTGCGCGGCGGATGCGATCTGAGTTTCAAGGACCGGCCTGCTCCGCTCCGGCGGGGAATCGTATGGTCGACGTACGGTCGACGCCGGCGTCGGATCGCGTGCGCGCGGAGCGCCCCGAACGCACGGCAAGCCCCGCCGAAGCGGAGCATGCCTCGGGTGCGCGTGGCGGCTTGAGGACAGATGTTCGTCGGCGTTACGCGACGATCTCGACGCGCGTGAGTCTCGGGGCGCACTTCGCGGGGTCGTACGTCTTGCCCGAGTGCAGCACGCCCCAGACGATCTGCACAAGCCGGCGCGCGACGCCGGTCCACGCGTAGACCGACGCGCCCTTGCGCTGCGCGCCGAATCGCGAGACGAGCTTGAGGTAGTACGCGCGGAGCGTCGGGTCGTGCCGCGCGGCGCTCTTGGCCGCCATCCAGAGGAGCGAGCGGACGAGCGATGGCCCGTGCTTCGCGAGATGCGCGACGCATTCGACCTTGCCGGAGCCGCGGACGGAGGGATACCAGCCGAGGAAGGCCTTCAGCGCGTCGGGAGACGCGAACCGCTTGATGGAGCGGATGGATTCCAAGAGCGCCGCGCCGGCGAGAACGCCGATGCCGTTGATCGACAGCAGCAGTTCGTATGCCCGCTTGTCGGCGGCGATGGCCGCACGCTCGATGCAGCCTTTGAGCTGCCGAGCGCGTCGGGCGAGGCTCTCGAGGTCCTTCCGGATCTCGTCGGCGAGCGTCGCTGCGTCGGACGCGGTGTTGAGGGCGACGGCCTCGAGGACGTTCTTCTGCTCCACGATGCGCTGGGCGACGCGGTGTCGCTCGGCGTTCCAGAGCGCGAGGTTGTCGAAGGCGTCGCCGGGGATGACGCGGAAGCGATCGAGCAGCGCCGGCTTGGTGAGAAGGATGATGCGTCCGGCATCGGCGAGGAGCCTGGCGTCCAGGGGATCGGACTTGGTGCGTCCGACCGAGGGCCGCGAGTTGCGGAGGATGGTGGGATTGACTCGAAAGACGGCGAAGCCGGCGTCGATCAGCGCTCGCTCGAGCCGAAGCGAATAGACGCCGGTGTCCTCGAGGACGACGACGGCGTCGGGCGCGTGGCGACGCAGCCAGAGCGCGAGGCGCTTGCGTCCGGCCTCTGTCTGCATGTGACGCACGCTGTCGGTGATGGGCGAGTCTGGCGTGGGCCTGGCGATGGCGGCGTCGAAATGATCCTTGGAGATGTCGACGCCGCAGACGGGAACGGGATGCATGGCGGTACGCTCCGATGGCCTTGTTCCATTGCTCCGACGGGCCCTGACTGCGAGCCTTGTTCAGGCGTTCGATGACGCTCGATTGTCCAGGCGTTCGTAACTGGCCCGGGCCGCAATCTCCGCGAGGCTGTCAAGCAGCGGACGCGGAAGGCGGTCACCGGAGCGTGACCATGTGGGTGGCCACCCGCATGGACAGCACAGCACTCCCGCGCCGAACGTCGGCGCGGGAGTGATGTATTGAACAAG
>JAEUIT010000099.1 GCA_016795035.1 Phycisphaerae bacterium
GTCAGCGACCGCGCCAGTTCGACTGGGAAGCGTCGAGCGATCCGTACGACGCGACGCATCTCGTGCGCGACCTCCGCGAAGCCGCGGGCGGCGATCCGGCGCCCGAGGACGTCGCGACGTTTCTCCTTCGATTCTCGCTCGCGTCGACGCCGCACCCGACGCGCGTCGAGTCGCTCGCCGGCTTCCTTCGTCAAACCGCCGGCGCGCCCGAGAACGACCGCATCAAGGGTGCGCTCGCGCTGATCACGGCGCTCCCCGAGTACCAGGTCGCATGAGGGCGACTGGGTTCAGGTTTCTGGGTTCGGGGTTCGGGGTTCGGGGTTCGGGGTTCAGGGTTCAGGGTGAAAGCAAACGAATGACCAACTTCCCCGCCAACCCGCGCACAGCGTCACGTATCTCTTAACGCCCTCTCCATTTTCTCCTCTCCATTCTCTTCTTCTCCCCCCATGCTCCCCACCTACTCGCGCCGGCTCTTCCTTCATCGCGGCATCACGCTCGCGTCCCTGTGCGCGACGGTGCCCGCCTTCATCCAGCGCTCGGCGCTTGGCATGCTCGCACCGCAGGCGCAGGGCGGCGAGCGCATCCTTGTGATCGTGCAGCTTGGCGGCGGCAACGACGGGTTGAACACCGTGATTCCGTACGGCGCGCCCGAGTACTACCGCGCGCGTCCGGGGCTCGCGATCGCGGCGCCGGGGCGCGGGCAGAACGCGGCGCTCGAACTCGACCAGTCGATGGGCCTCGGCCTCCATCCGAGCCTCACCGGACTGAAGGAACTCTTCGACGCCGAATCGCTCGCGATCGTCCAGGGCGCGGGCTATCCGAATCCGAATCGCTCGCACTTCACGTCGATGGACATCTGGCAGACCGGCCGCACCGACGGCAAGGGCACCGGCTGGATCGGCCGCTACTTCGACTGCACCTGCAACGGCACGCCGATCCCCGACGGCGCGATCTCGATCGGCCGCACCGCGCCGCTTGCGATGCACGGATCGGTGCAGCAGCCGATCGCGTTCGAGAGCGCGGACCTCTTCCGCTGGCTCGGCGACGACCTGCACGGCTCGCTCGACGCGCCGTATGACGCCGCGAATAACGCCGGCGTCTTGAGCGGCGTGAACGCGTCGTCCGAGACCGCGTTTCTCATGCGCACCGCGCTCGACGCCCAACTCTCGAGCGAGCGCATTCGCCGCGCCGTAAGCGCGCGGCCGCTCGTGAACTATCCGGGCAGCGGACTCGCGCGGCAGCTGCAGACGATCGCCGCGATGATCCGCGACGGCATGGGCACGCGGGTCTACTACGCGTCGATGTCAGGTTTCGACACTCACGCCGGCCAGGCCGGACCGCACGGAAATCTCCTGCGCCAGTTTGGCGACGCGGTCGCCGCCTTCCAGCGCGACCTCGACGCGCAAGGCAACGCCGATCGCGTCCTCACCCTCTGCTTCAGCGAGTTCGGCCGTCGCGTCCAACAGAATGGTTCGGGCGGCACCGATCACGGCACGGCGGCGCCGGTCTTCCTCGTCGGCCGAAAGGTCCGCGCCGGTGTGTTAGGCACGCATCCGTCATTCGCCGACCTCGATCAGGGGGACCTGAAGCACACCGTCGACTTCCGCTCGGTCTACGCGGGCATCCTGGAAGACTGGCTGAAGGCGCCGTCGGACAAGGTTCTCGGCGGCGAGTTCAAGAAGGCAGTGGTGCTGAAGGCGTAAGGGGAGAAAGGGTTCAGGGTTCGGGGTTCAGGGGCAGAAGGCCGACGGGGATGTAGGGCGCCGAAGGGAGTCAGGATTCAGGATTGAGGAGTCAGGGGAAAGCGCTGAAGCTCCAATCTCAGCGCCTCTTCCACTGACTCCTGACTCCTGAATCCTGAATCCCTTCTCCGCCCCACCGTCCGCCTTCTGCCCCTGAACCTTTTTTTCCCAGATCTCCTGAGGGCCGCGCCTCGCCTTCGTCGCATACTGGCGAAGTCCCCCGCCCGAGACGCCGCATGCGCCACTTCCGTTCGAACTCGCTCGTCCTCGCCGGTCTCGTCGTGACGTCCGGCGCGATCGCCGGCCCTACCTTCGAGGAAGTGCCCGACGCGGGCTCTACACCCGGCACGGCGCAACCCACCGGCGGTCCGTCGGGAGCGCCGATGGCGCGCATTCGCGGCGAACTCACGGCCACGGCCGACGCGGTCGACTTCGAAGACGTCTACGTCATCTGCATCACCGACCCGGCCGCGTTCAAGGCAACGGTGAACGCACCCGGCACCGACTTCGACACGCGGCTCTCGCTCTTCACGCTCAACGGCTTCGGGCTTCTCTCGAACGACAACGATCCGTTCAACTTCCCGACGACCTCCTCGCACCTCCAGCAGCCCGCGACCGACGCCACGGGCCAGACCATTCCTGGCCCCGGCCTCTATCTCCTCGCGATCTCGTCGAAGGCGAATAAGCCAGGCAGCGTCGGCGGACTCATCTTCAACGACGCATCCATCAACGGCACCGAGATCTCTGGCCCCGACGGCCCCGGCGGCGGCCAGCCGCTCGCGGGTTGGACGCAGGCTGACGGCACGGTCGGCGGGAAGTACGTCATCGACCTCGAAGGGGTGAAGTTCCTCGACCTCCCCTGCAACGTGGAGTGTCCGGACGGCGCGCTCCTCGACGCCGATCTCGGCGACTGCGCGAACGACGGCAGCGACGTGAACGGCGGCTGCGGCTCCTACGGCGAAGGCGTGCAGACGATCGGGACGTTGAGTCCGACCGGCTACGTCGCCGTGTGCGGCAACGGCGGCCGCTACGCGCCGGGGTCGTTCGCCGACGTCGACACCTTCCGCTTTCACCTGAACGCGCCGTCGTACGTCAGCGCGTCGCTCGTCATGCGCACGCCCGGCGGCGATCCCGTCCTCGGCGCGACGCTTCGCCTCACGCAAGGCGACGACTGCGCCACGCTCGTGACGGCGTGGGAATCGAGCGGCGGCGCATGCTCGACCAACTCGGGCCCCGTCGCACTTCCCGCCGGCGACCACACGGTCATCGTCAGCGTTGCAGCCAACGCGGCCGCCCCCTGCCCGACGAACTACATCCTCTGGCTCGGCGTGACCGAGAGCCCGAATCCTCTCTGCGGGCTCGGCGGAATCGAGAGCTGCGCGATCCCGCATCTCCTGCCCGGCTGTTCCGATCTCGCCTGTTGCGACGCGGTCTGCGGGATCGACCCGACGTGCTGCGACTCGACGTGGGACAACGCGTGCGCGAACGCGGCGCTCGCCGTCTGCCTCGACGTTGCATACACGTGTGCCGGTGGCGCCGTTCCGAACGACTGCGTCGCCAACGCCCAGCCGATCGCGCCAGGGGCGAGCGTCTCCTTCACTACGACGCTCGCGACGACCGACGGACCGACCTCCGACGCCGGAGACTGCAGCGGCGGCAAGGACGTCTGGTTCCGCGTGACGTCGCCGGTCGACGGAAAGATGCACGTCTCGCTCTGCGCCGGAACGACGTTCGACTCGACGCTCGCCGTCTATCGATTGCCCGCCGACGGCGACATCGATCCGACGCAGGTCTTCAACGGCCGACGCCTCCTCGGCTGCAACGACGAGGGCTGCGCGCCGGCCGGCTCCGGCCCGAGCGCGCTCGACGTGGCGGTGCAGGCGAATCGCGACTACGTCATCCGCGTGGGCGGCCGCGTGACGGCGGGGATTCCCGCGTCGGGCACGGGCACGATCGAGGTGCGCTTCTCCGAGGTCGTGTATGCGACCGGCCCCACGTATCCGGTCCTCTTCGACCCGTCGAACGGCGGCGCCCTCGTCGCAACGAACCTCGGCTTCGCATCGGGCAAGGTGAGCCTCGCGCAGCCCGAACGATGGCTTGCGCAGGCCTTCACCGTTCCAGCCGGGCCCAACGGCGCGGGCTACCTCGTGACCGAAGTCCTCGCCGCCGGCACCGCGTCGGCCGGCGCGACAAACTCCACGTTGCAGTACATCGTCTGGAACCGACGCGGCACCGCGAAGCCCGTCGACGGCGACCAGCGCGCGAGCGGTGCGGTGCCGTTCCCGATCCCCTTCGACGACCCGTCGGGATCGCCCGCGAACGAGACGCATCGCATCGCCGTCGACCCGCCATTGCCGCTCGAGCCCGGCGACTACTGGCTCACGGTCTACGCCGGCAACGAGGAGCCGCCGAACGTGCCGGCGAGCTTCAGTTGGTTCGCGTCCGCCCCGAACGGCATCAATGTGCTCGACCGAAACCGTAAGCCGTTCGCGTGGCGCTCGGTGTCGTTCCCGCTGCCGGGCTTCAACGCATTCTCCTTGCCGAGCACCACGCTCAAGCAGATTCCGATCGCCGATCCGCTCGACCTTTACAACACCGGGTTCACGATCTGCGGCCTGCCCAACGATCGCGCCTGCAACGCCGACCTGAACGGCGACGACGTGATTAACGGCGGCGACCTCGCGATCCTCCTCGGCGCGTGGGGAACGCCAGGCCCAGGAGATGTGGACGGGACCGGAGTGGTCGATGGCGCGGACCTCGCGCTGATGCTCGGTTCGTGGGGGCCGTGCTGAGCGCGGTGGATGTTGGCGTGGGCGAGGATTGCGGAGTCAGGAGTCAGGAGTCAGGAGTCAGTGGAATCGCCTGCGCGGCCCGGGCCGCTGCTCACTTCCTATCCGTGTTCATCTGTGTTCATCTGTGGTTCCCTCCCTTTCCACGTTGCAGGAGGAAGGAACCACAGATGAACACGGATGAACACAGATGAAGCCACGACATCCGAGCAGCAACCCTCGCACCCGCTTCACCGCTTCCTCCCCCGCGAGAGGTGCCGAGTCCGCGCACCACGTCTTCCGCGGGGGAGGACCGCCGTCGCCGATCGAGGCGACGGCAGGTGGGGGCGACGCGAGCGCCGCTTCTCACCTCCTATCCGTGTTCATCTGTGTTCATCTGTGGTTCCCTCGCTTTCCACGTTGCAGGAGGAAGGAACCGCAGATGAACACGGATGAACACAGAGGAATCCACGACATCCGAGCAGCAACCCTCGCACCCGCTTCACCGCTTCCTCCCCCGCGAGAGGGCCGAGTCCGCGCACCGCGTCGTCCGCGGGGGAGGACCGCCGTCGCCGATTGAGGCGACGGCAGGTGGGGGCGACGCGAGCGCCCAGCCTTCTGCCACCCTGACTCCTGAATCCTGACTCCTGACTCCTGAATCCCCTCGCGCCTCACCCTCCCCCGCCCAACTTGCGCGCTTCCTCCCTCAGCGTGTCGTTCTCCGCGAGATCGAACTCGCGCTCCGCCTGCTCGCCCAAAGCTCGCGCCGCTTCTGCGTTGCCGCGCTTCTGTTCGAGCTCGCCGCGGCGGACGATCGTCGTCGCCACTTCGCGATGGCGGTCGCCGAGCTGCGCACGGAAAAGCTCCTCGGCCTGCCGAAGCGCCTGGTCGGCGTCGTCGTAGCGACCGAGGTGCACCAGCGTTCGTCCGCGATTTCGGAGGACGCGCCCCTCGTCGACGATGCGTCGCTTCGGCAGCGAGCGCATGAGGTGGAGCGCCTTCGACAGCTCGCGCTCGGCATCGTCGAAGTCGTTGACGGTGATGAGGAACGTCGCGAGGCCGTTGTGCCCGCTCGCGAGCATGGTCGCGTCGGCGCGAGGATCGCCGGCCGCATGCAGCGCCTCGTGGATCTCGAGCGACCGTCGATAGAGCGCTTCGGCCCGCTCGTTGTCGCCGAGCGAGCGATAGGTCGCCGCGAGATGGCGCATGGTGAGCGCGGTGTCGCTGTGCATCTCGCCGAGGATCGCGCGGCGGAGCTCGAGCGCCTCCTCGTTGAGCCGCCGCGCGGTCTCGAGCCGCGATCGGTCGCGCTGGCCGAGGAACCACTCGGCGGCCGCGAGCCCGTGCAAGGCGCTCGCGCGGAGCTCATGGTCCCGCGGCAACGCGGAGTTGCAGAGGTCGAGCGAGCGCTCGAACACCCTCTTTGACTCGGCATAGTCCGTGTTGACGTTGAAGAGCTCGCCGACGTTGTTGAGAAGACGCACCTGCGCCTCCGGCTTGCCGTCGAGCTCGGCGAGATTCGTCTCGAGCGTCGTCAGGAATTCCGGCAGCTCCTTCTGGAGACGACTGCCCTCGAGATTCGGGTTCAGGCCGAGCGCGTCGAAGAGGTACTCGGTCAGCGCCGACGACTCCTCGGCGCGGGCACGCGCCTCGTCGCGGGCGCGGGTCGCGTGGACGAGCGAGACGAGGATCGCGGGAATCGCCACGGCTGCAACGACGAGAATGGCGGCGACCGCACCGACGAGCGCTCGGCGTCGGCGGGCGAATCGCGCGAGGAGGTAGGCGGCGGTCGGCGCCCGCGCGGTCACCGGTTCGTGCCGCAGGAAGCGTTCGAGGTCACGGGCGAAGTCCGCCGCCGACGCGTAGCGCCGCTCCGGCTCGCGCGCGAGCGCCTTGTCGACGACGAGGCCGAGATCCTTCGGCACCGTCGGCTCGGCCGACGCAAGCGACGGCGGGTCGGTGTCGGCGACGATGCGAATCGCCTCCGCGAGGCTCGCGCCGCGAAGGACGCGCGCCGGCCGGCCCGCGAAGGCCTCCCACGCGATGAGGCCAAGGGCGTAGACGTCGGAACGCGTGTCGACGTTGCCGCCGTCGACTTGCTCGGGGCTCATGTACTGCAACGTGCCGACGAGATCGTTCGCGACGGTCGCCGGCGCCTCGCCGGCACGGCCCGGCTCGACCACGCGGGCGACGCCGAAGTCGAGGATGCGCGGACGCGCGGCGCCGCGCGACCCCTGGGCGTCGGTCTCGACGACGACGTTCTCCGGCTTCAGGTCGCGATGGATCACGCCGTTCTGATGCGCGTGCTGCACCGCGTCGGCGATGAGCGCGAGGATCCGCACGCGTTCGGGGATCGTCGCCCCGACTGTCGCGAGATACTCGCGCAGCGTGAGGCCTTCGACGAACTCCATCGCGAAGTACGGCTGCGGTCCCGCACCGACATCGGCGGTGCCGGCCGCGTGGATTGCGGCGATGCCGGGGTGCCGCAGGCGCCCGAGCGCCTCCGCCTCGAGCTCGAAGCGTCTCAACGTTGCAGGCGTCGCGAGGCCTGGGCGCACGAGCTTGAGGGCGACGATGCGGCGCGGCTGCCGCTGCTCGGCGCGGAAGACGATGCCCATGCCGCCTTCGCCCAGAACATCGAGGAGCGTGAAGTCGCCGACCGTCGCCCCAATGAGCGCGCGCCCCGCGAGCGCCGACGGATCGACGGTCGTCGCGTCGGCGACCGGCGTCTCGAGGAACGTGCGGGCGCGCTCCGACGCCGCCACGAGCGACGAGAGGTCGTCGTAGAGCACGGCGTCGTCTCCGCAGGCGTCGCGCAGCCACGCGAGCCGGCGCTCGGGCGGCGTCGCGAGCGCTTCGGCGAAGAGGTCTTCGGCGCGGCGCGGCGAGGGCGCGTCCGGCGTCATCCGTTCGCCCCGGGGTGCTCGGGCGCGGCCCCGCGCTCGAGCTCGCGGAAGAGCCAGGCCTTGGCGAAGGTCCAGTCGCGCTCGACGGTCGCCGTCGCCACGCCGAGCGCTTCGGCCGTCTGCTCGATGGAGAGACCTGCGAAGAAGCGGAGCATGACGACGTCGTGCTTGCGCCGGTCGCTCGCCGCGAGCCGCTCGAGCGCCGCGTCGAGCGCGAGCATGTCGACCGAGTCCGCCTCGACGCCGATCGCGAGCGCGTCGAGCTCGACGCGCTCCCGCCCACCTCCACGTTTCAGCCGTCCGCGCGAGCGCGCCCGCTCGACGAGGATGCGCCGCATCGCGATCGCGGCGGCGGCGAAGAAGTGCCCGCGGCCGTCCCAGGCGTGCGCGCTCGCGGCGCCGGTCTTCTCGACCATGCGGAGATACGCCTCGTGGACGAGCGCCGTCGCCTGCAGCGTGCCGCCCGGGCGCTCGCGGGCGATGCGCGCCTCGGCGAGCTTGCGAAGTTCGTCATAAACCTCGGGGAGGAGCGTCTCCGCCGCGCGGCGGCGTTCGGCGTCGTCGCGGTCGTCGCGTTCGGCCGGATCCATGCGGGCCATTGTCGGGGTGGGCGCGAGTTCGACGCAAGATCGACGCGCTCGAGGAAACGACACGGGTCGGAAGCCCGACCGCCGCGCGGCCTGACTTCCGACCCGAGATGTCGCTATCGAGCGATCGTGGCCGCGATTACGGGCACGGTCCCCACGCGCCAAGCAGGATGCCGAGATCCTGCGGGTTCGTGGTGCCGTCGCCGTTCAGGTCGCCGCCTGGCGTGCCCCACGCGCCAAGCAGGATGCCGAGGTCGGTCGCTCCGACGACGTTGTTGCCGTCGAGGTCACCGGTGCACGCGATGACGCAGTTGCTGACTGCGGCGTTCACGCACAGTCCGTCCCACGAGACGCTGCAGCAGAAGGGATCGTTCGTACAGACGAGGACACAGCATGCCTCGTTGTTGCAGCCGGGGCTCGAGTGTGATGAGAAGCAGGAGCCCTTGCTCGGACCGCCACACGGCAGGCAAAGGTCGATCGCCTCATCCACGCAGAGGCCGTCCCACGAGAACGAGCAGCAGAAGGGATCCACGCCGCAGACGAGCGAGCAGCACGACGCGTCATTGCAGGCGATGCCGCCTTCTTGGAAGCAACTGCCGGCGCCATCGCCGCCGCACGAATAGCACACGTCTCCGGCTTCGTCCACGCAGAAGCTGTCCCAGCTATTCGAGCAGCAGAAGGGATCGAGCGGGCAGACCGCGCCGCAGCACTCGGAGTCGTTGCACCACGGCGTGTCATGCGCCGATGCACAGCTGCCGGCGAGGGGAGCGCCGCAGCCGCAGTAGTCGAGGGCTTCATCCACGCAGAGCGAATCCCAGGACGAGTTGCAGCAGAAGGAGTCGAGGGCGCACACGGTCTGGCAGCAGGCCGCGTCATTGCAACCCGGAAGGCCCGTTTCGTAGCAGCTGCCGGAGCCCACGCTTCCGCACGGGAGGCAAAGCGACTCCGCTTCGCCGACGCAGATCGAGTCCCACCCCACCGAGCAACAGAAGCCGTCGGCCGCGCAGACCGCCGAGCAGCAGTCTTCGTCGTCGCACCATGGCGTGCCGTGCTCCGTGATGCAGCTGCCGGATTCGGGCGCGCCGCAGAAGCACTGGTCGGCCGCGTTGCCGGCGCAGATCGAATCCCACTCGACGGAGCAACAGAACGGGTCGTCGCCGCAGATGAGGTTGCAGCAGGTCGCGTCGTCGCACCACGGCGTGTCGTGCGCCGAGACGCAGCTTCCGGCATTCGGAGCGCCGCAGAAGCAGTAGTCTTCGGCCTCGCTGACGCAGAGGCCGTCCCACTGGTTGTTGCAACAGAAGGGATCGATTCCGCACACGATGGTGCAGCAATCCGCGTTGTCGCAGCCAGGCGTGCCGTGTGGCACGAGGCAACTGCCGCCAGAACCGCACTGTGCAAACGACGACGTGGCGATCGACGCCGCGATCGCCGCAGACAAAATGAACATCCCACGCATGTCTTGTTCTCCTCGGAAAGGGGTTCCCCTGTCGGTGCGCACCGGCGCTCGGCGCCGATCACGCACTCCGCTCTGACTACGGCACATCTCTCTCACGCCCTTTGAAGTTTCCTCGCAAAGAACTGGTGTCCCAACGCGGGCGCACAGGCCCGCAGCCAATTGGAAAACGCATCCCGCTCAGGAAGCGCAGAGGGCCTCCTCGGTACGATCCGGTCATGACTCGCACCCGCACGCTCTCCGTCGCCGCCGCGCTTCTCACGATGCTCGGCGCCGCCCCGTTCGCCTCCGCCAGCGCCGCCTCCGGCGTTCCGATCGTCGCCCTCGCCAACGTGACCATGACCTACGAGGTCGACGGCATGAAGTGCGACGGCTGCTCGAGCGCGATCATCGCGAAGGTGAAGAAGGTCGACGGCGTCGTCGACTGCACGGTCGACCGCACGACGAAGATCGCCACGATCACCGCGAAGGACGACTCGTCGCGCGCGAAGATCGAAGAGGCGATCACGAAGCTCGGCTACAAGATCACGAAGAAGAGCTGAAGAAGAAAATGGAGAGAGGAAATTGGAGAGGCCTGAGCGCGCGGATGCGGCGCCTTGGAGTCCAGTTGCGGTGCGCGCGGTCGACAGGAAAATGGAGAGAGGAAATTGGAGAGGGTTGAGCGCGCGGACGCGGCCTTTCTCATCTCGGCTCGCGCAGCGAGCCCGCTCTCCATTGTCTCGCTCGCGCAGCGAGCGACGCGCTCTCTCCAATTTCGGCTCGCGCAGCGAGCCCCTCTCCATTATCTCGCTCGCGAAGCGAGCGCTCCTTTCACCTTCGTCTCCGCCTCGTCGAGCGACCCCTTGATTCGCGCACCTGCCGCGTGCACGTGACCGCCGCCGCCGAAGCGGGCGGCGACATCGTTCACGTCAACGAAGCGCCCGTCGTCGTCCTTCGGCTTCGAGCGGAAACTCACCTTCACGAGGCCGGGCTCCGACTCGAGCAACAGGACGCTCGCGCGCACACGGCCGATCACCATCGGCAGATTGACGACGCCGGAGGTCTCTTCGAGCGTCGCGCCGGTCGCCGCGAAGTCGCTCGCGGCAAGGCGCATGATTGCGGCCACGCCGCGCGGGCCACTCGGCCCGAGGTCGATGAACTGCACGCTCGCCAGCGCCCTCGCCTCGATGCGGAGGCGCGACTCGCGATGACTCTGTTCGATGCGCTCGAGGAGATAGTCCTTGTCGACGCCCGCCCCCAAGAGCCGGGCCGCCAAGGCGAACTCCGGCGCGCGGGCATTCTGGAAGCGGAACCAGCCGGTGTCGGTCGCAAGGCCGAGGTACAGCGCTTCGGCGACGCTGCCGCGGCCGCGCGCGTCGCCGCCGGTCGTGAGCGGCACGCCGAGCGCGTCGATCACGTGGGCGAGAAGCGCCGTGCACGAGCCGCACGAGACGTCGACGATGCGCCGCGCCGCGACCTCGTCGCCGCGGGCGTGATGGTCGATCCCGATCGCGATCGGCACGCGCGGCCGAAGCCACGGGGCGAGCGTCTCGAGCTGCGTCCACGCGCCGGTGTCGACGATGACGACGAGGTCGTAGTCGTCGCCCGGGAAGGTCGGCGCCTTCGGATCGACCCACGTGATCGGCGTCGAGCCCGCGAGCGACATGAGGCTCTGCTCGAACGGCCCGACGATCCACCCGTCCGCCGCGATGCCTAACACCGCGCACGCACGGACGATCGCAAGGACCGAGCCGAGCGCGTCGCCGTCGGGCTTCGCGTGCGTCGTCACGAGAATGCGACGCGCGCCGCGAATGGCCGCAGCGATGTCGGGGATTGTCGACGTGGAGGTGTAGGGCATTGGAGGGAGGATCAGGGATCGAGGATGAAGGAGCAAGGGTAGCGGAAAGGGGTCGGGGTTCAGGGTTCAGGGGCAATCCGCTGCGCCGCGCGTGGTCTTGGATTGCCCCTGAACCCCGAACCCCGAACCCTGAACCCTTCTCTTCCCTCGATCCTACATCCTCGGCTCTCCCGCCACATCCCGCCCGATCTCTTCCACCAACGCCTGCAACGACGAGAGCGCGCACTGACCGTCCGAGCACGGACCTGACCCCGATCGACCGCCACGCTCCTCCCCCGCGCAAGCACTCCATTCCGCGAGACTCGGCTCGTTCGCGGGGGAGGACCGCCGTTGCCGATCGAGGCAACGGCAGGTGGGGGCGACGCGCGACGCCAGAGCGTGTCACCCGAGGCCGACCGCGCAACAAGCCAGCGCACTGGTCTGACCCGTGACGAAGAGGAGTCAGGAGTCAGGAGTCAGGATTCAGGAGTCAGGAGTCAGTGGGGAAGGCAACAAGCCACGCGGAACGCGCGTGCGCCGCGCCCTTCTTATCTGTGTTCATCCGTGTTCATCTGTGGTTCCGTCTTCCTCCGACCACCGCGCGCGGGCCCGCCCTCACCTGTCGCCGCCAGGAACGAGCCTGGCGGCGACGGTCCTCTCCCGCGAACACGACGAACGGCGTCGGCCACAGCACACGCGCGGGAGAGGACCATGCCAGCGCGCTGGTCTAACCCGTGACGAAGAGGATTCAGGATTCAGGAGTCAGGAGTCAGGAGTCAGGAGTCAGGAGTCAGTGCTTCATACTTCGGCCTTCCGGCATTTGCACTGACTCCAGACTCCTCAATCCTGACTCCTCGCGGCCACCGGCCGCGCCGCCGCCACGTCCCGCCCAATCTGCTCCACCAATGCCTGCAACGACGAGAACGCGTACTGCCCTCGGATCCAGCGCTCGAAGGTCACGCGCATCGGCGTGCCGTAGCGATCCATCGGCAACGTGACGTCGATCGCGTGCGCTTCGCAAGTGCGGCGCGATTCGCCGAACGAGGGCTTCGTGCCGACCGAGATCGCGGCGCGGAGCGGCGTTCCGCCGTCGATCGTTTCTTCGAGCGTGACCCAACCGGCGTAGACGCCGTCTGAGGGAAGAAGGAGCGCCGAGCCGTCGGCGCGCGGCGCGCCGACCGAGTGGTCGAGGTTGAGGGTCGGCACGCCGATCGTGCGGCCGCGTTGGTCGCCGCGCTCGGTCACGCCCACGAGGGAGTACCGCCGGCCGAGGATCCGCGCGGCGTCGGCCACGCGACCTTGCGCGATGAGCCATCGCACCATCGAACTACTCGCGCGCACCAGCGTCTGGTCGGCGAGTTCGACGTCAACCGCGTCGACGACCGCCGTCTCGAATCCGAGGGTCGCGCCGAGAGCGGCCAGCGTCGTCACGTCCCCTGCCCGTCCCTTGCCGAAGCGGAAGTCGTCGCCTTCGACGATCGCATCGAACGGCACGCGGGTGCGCAACTCGCGCACGAACTCCTCGGGGCCCAGCCGGAGAAGGTCCGGGGTCGGATCGAGGACGAGCGTCTCGTCGGCGCCAGCCTCCGCGAGGAGACGGCGCTTGTCGTCGAGCGTCGTGAGTTGCGGCGGGATCGCCCCGGCCCGCAGGCGGGCAACGGGGTGCGGGTCGAAGGTCACCGCGACCACGCGTCCGCCGGTGCCGGCTCGCCGCCGGGCTTCGGCGATGAGGGCCTGATGTCCGCGATGGACGCCGTCGAAATTCCCGATGGTGATCGCGAGCACGGGGCAAGCAGTTCCATTTGGCCAAAGACGCGTCCGTTGGCGCGTCCGTCGGGGGGTCGCGGACGCCTCGTCCGACAGGCCTGCCGCAGCCGCCTCCAAGGGCCTTTCCGCTTGCGGCTTCTGCCCCTCGACGGGTATGTATACGGGATGCGCGCTACACCCGACAAGGCTCCGCCGGCCCAGAACGCCGACGCGATCGTGGATGACCTCGCCCGCTCCTTCCGAGCGACCGCGGAGTCGATCGTCCCCTGGTTCCTCAGCCAGATGCCGACGATGTACTTCCAGGACACCGACCGCGCGAGCCAGATGAGCCATCTCCGCGCGATCATCGCCGCGAAGGCGAGCGGTCGTCCGCTCGAGATGACCTTGCGCAGCGAGGACAACCGCCAGTGGACGCTCATGCGTCCCGGCAATCGCCCGGGCGTCCTCGCCGAGCTCGTCGCGAGCCTTCCGATGGACCTGTCGCTGCGCGCCGCGAAGATCCACTCGTCGAAGGACGGCCAGCTCGTCGTCGACACCTTCGAGTTCGGCGAGCAGCAGCCCTACGACGGCAAAGACCCGCGGCAATCCGAGAAACTCAAACAGACCATCCAGTACGCGCAGGCCAACGCCGCCGACTGGACCGCCGAGGAGATCTCGGCCTACTTCGCGAGCTGCACGGCGGACTACGTCCTGACCCTCACGCCGCTTCGCATCTGCAAGCACAACGCCCTCTTCCGCCGCGTCTCGGGCACCGACGGCACCTTCGTCGAGATCGAGCCAGAGAGCGATCCGCACGTCTGCCGCATCACGATCGCCTTCGCGAACGCCCGCACGCGCACGATGCTCGAGCGGACCGCGCGCCTCCTCGCGCACCACAAGATCTCGATCGACCGCGCGTATCTCGACCTCGTGAAGGACCCGCCGCACGGCGTCGTCACGTTCATCGCGATCGTCGCGCACACCGAAGACGGCAAGGCGATCGATCCGAAGAGCGACCTCTGGAAGAAGCTCTCGCGCGAGCTCGCCCGCGTGAAGTGGATCGACGAGACCGTGCAGGAGATGACGCAGCGTCATCCGCACCTCGACCTCGCCCGCGCCGAGGCGCTTCTCGGCCTCTGCCACCTCATCCACCAGACGCTCAGCCCGACGAATCCGTTCGCGTACACGCGCGACCGCATCCTTGCGGCGGCCGAAGAGCACATCGGCATCGCGACGTCGATCGTCGATCTCCTCGTTGCACGCTTCGATCCGAGCGGCCCGCTCGACGACACTACGTTCGTCGCCCGCGCGCATCACCTCCACGCCGACATCGACTCGAAGGTGAGCGAGCCCGGCCGCACCGTGCTGCACGCGCTTCTGCACGCGGTCGAGCACACGCTCCGCACCAACTACTTCCTGCCGAACCGCTGCGGCTTCGCGCTCCGGCTCGATCCCAAGTTCCTCAAGAATCCGCAGCGGCCGGAGACGCCGTACGGCACGTTCTTCGTGCACGGCCGCGGCTTCGACGGCTTCCACAACCGCTTCACCGACATCGCCCGCGGCGGTCTCCGCGTCATCCGCCCGACGACCGCGGCGCAGTGGACGCGCGAGGCCGATCGCCTCTTCGACGAGGTCTACGGCCTCTCGTGGGCGCAGCAGCTCAAGAATAAGGACATCCCCGAGGGCGGCGCGAAGTGCGCGATCCTCGTGCGCCCGGGCGACGACATCAATCGCTGCGTGAAGGCGTTCGTCGACTCGATCCTCGACCTCATCACGCCCGAGGAGTCGACGCGCAAGCTCATCGTCGACCGCTTCGGCAAGCCCGAGTTCATCTACCTCGGGCCGGACGAGAACATCACCCCCGACCACATCGAGTGGATCGTGGCCCGCGCGCGGCGCCGGCAGTACGGCATGCCGACGGCGTTCATGTCGTCGAAGCCCGGCGCCGGCATCAACCACAAGGTCTACGGCGTGACGAGCGAAGGCGTGAACGTCTTCCTCGAGGTCGCGCTCCTCGCCCGCGGCATCGATCCGCGCAAGCAGTCGTTCACGGTCAAGATCACCGGCGGCCCGGACGGCGACGTCGCGGGCAACATGATGAAGATCCTGAACCGCGACTACGGCAAGAACGCGAAGATCGTGGGCGTCGCCGACGGCTCAGGCTGCGGCGAGGATCCCGAGGGCCTCGATCACGCGGAGTTGCTCCGCCTCTTCAACGCGGCGCTTCCGATCGCGTCGTTCGACCGGAAGAAGCTCTCGTCGAAGGGCCGCATCGTCTCGATCGACGAGCCCGACGGCGCGAAGCTTCGCAACACGCTGCACAACCGCATCGTGTCCGACGCATTCGTCCCGGGCGGCGGCCGCCCCGCGACGATCAACGAGCACAACTGGCGCGACTATCTCACCGCGGACGGAACGCCGTCGAGCCCGATCATCGTCGAAGGCGCGAACCTCTTCCTCACGCCGGCGGCGCGCAACGAACTCTGCAAGGTCGGCTGCCTCATCATCAAGGACTCGTCCGCGAATAAGTGCGGCGTCATCTGCTCGAGCTTCGAGATCGACGCGTGCATGGTCCTCTCCGACGACGAGTTCCTGAAGATCAAGGATTCGTACGTGAAGGACGTGCTCGATCGCCTGCGCTCGCTCGCACGGCAGGAGGCGATGCTCCTCATGGCCGAGGGCCGTCGCCACTCGCACATCCCGCTGCCGGAGATCTCGACGCAGCTCTCGAAGGTGATGAACGGAGCTGCAACGGCGATCGCCGACGCGCTGCCGAAGTGGCCCAAGGAAGGTCAGGAAGCCGCGAGGACGCTCGTCTTCGAGCACCTTCCGAAGACGCTCATCGATTACGCCGGCGAACGCGTGTGGAAGTCGATCCCCGAGGCGTACCTCACGTGGCTCAAGGCGAAGCGCCTCGCCGCGAACATCGTCTATCGCGAGGGCGTCGACTTCTTCGCGTCGATGGACCACGCCGCGATCGGCGACCTCGCGCGGCGCTACCTCGAGAAGGACCTCGAGAACCGCAAGCTGATCGCCGACGTGCAGAAGAGCTCGCTCCCGAACAAGGATCGCGTGGTCACGTTGCTCGAACGCGCCGGCACGCGCGGCGGTCTCAGCGATTTCTAAGACGCTTCGTCCGACGAATCACCGACGAATGCTCCCTGACGCCGGACCGCATGCGGTCCGGCGTCCTCTTTTCCATTTTGGGCCGGACCGCGTGCGGTCCGGCGTCCTCGTTTCCATCTGGGCCGGACTGCATGCGGTCCGGCGTCCTCGTTTCCATCTGGGCCGGGCTGCATGCAGTCCGGCGTCGTTGCCTGTATCAGGAGCGTCGCGCGCGGCACTGGTCGCATCATGCGAAACACTCCTCTTTCCGGTGCGGGGCTTCTCTCCGTTGCCGCGCTTCTCTCAGCCGCTCCCGCCCTTGCCGCCGGCTCGTGGGAGTTCACCACGTCGCTGCCGGTCGGAAAGACCAGCTCGTTCGCCGTCGTCTGGAATGGCGACGTCTACGTCGTCGGCGGTGCGCCATGGCGGAACGGCAACGACAAGGACGGATCGGTGTTCCGCCTCGCGGACGGCGTCTGGAGCGAGGCCGCGCCGTTGACGGGCATGGGCCCGATCATCAACCAGGTCGGCGGCGTCGACAGCCTCAATCGGATCATCGTCTTCGCGGGCCACGACTCGACGAACGGCGACCTCGGCTCGGCCCGCGCGTACACGCCGGTCGACGGCACGACCGAGGAGCTGACCGACGCGATCAACTACGCGTTTGACAACGTGGCGACCGCGGTCGACGGCCAGCATCGCATCTACCGGATGGGCGGCGGGCCGGGCGCGTCCGGATTCAACTACGGCGGCGTCGCGCGATACGACGGCGCAGCCGACTCATGGCAGGCGCTCGCGTATCTCCCCTACACGCGAGCCTCGGTCGCGACCGCCTACGACGGCCAAGGTCGGATCTGGGGCTTCGGCGGCTACACGAGCTTCGGTCTGCCGCGCCTCTACGACACGATCCGCTACGACATCGCGACGGACACGTGGACGACGCTCGGCGGGAGCTACTTGCCGGTGCAGACGAGTAACGCGAAAGCCGTGACCGGCGCCGACGGCCGCGTCTACGTGATCGGCGGACTCATCGGCACGACGACGGCGGGCACGTCGACCGCGAACGTGTGGATCTTGGAGAACACCGCGAATCCCGGGCCACTCGTCGCGGGCCTCCCGCTCAACGTTGCACGCCATGACTTCGCGGCCGTCCTCGCCCCGGACAAGTTCATCTACGTCATCGGCGGCAACTCCACGTTCGGCGACGTCTCGACGAGCGTCGAACGCATCTACACGGGCGAGTGCCCGTGGATCCAATCGCAGTCGGGCAACGCGACGGTCGATCCCGGCGCGACGCTGACCCTGACGGTCGACGCCGCCGGCGACGCGCCGCTCACCTACCAATGGTCGCGCGACGGCGTGGACCTCGCGAACGGCCCGACGGGCACGGGCAGCGTCGTCGCGGGCGCGACGTCGACCACGCTCACGATCACGAACGTCTCGGCGGCCGACCAAGGCACTTATCTCGTCTCGGTGACGAATCCGTGCACGACCGCGCCGGGCGAAGAGATCACGGTGACCGTCGGCGGCTCGCTCCCCGGCGACTACAACCACGACGGCCACGTCGACGGCGCCGACCTCGGCCAGCTGCTCGGCGCGTGGGGCACGTCGAACGCCGCGATCGATCTCACCGGCGACGGCGTGGTCAACGGTGCCGACCTTGGCGCACTCCTTGGCTACTGGGGCTAACGGCTTCGGGGGCTCAGGCGCGCCGACGCGAATCTTCGGGACATTCTCAAGCCGACCGTTCGTCCGCCGCCGACGTAGGACGTTGTGACGTGGACCACGATCGACGACGGAGACCTGACCTACGTCGTCCTTGACGACGGAAGCCGATGCGAGCCGCTCGCATGGCGCGACCTCTTGGCGACCGCCGCGCGGCGGCACGGGCCGAACGCGGCGATCGTGGCGAAGCGGGTCGCCGAGAACGGCACGATCGTCGCGATGGGCGAGCGGTGCGTGCATCCGAAGGGATTGCATTCGGTCGGCCATGGCCTGCCGCAGGCCGCCCACCGATTCCCCGAGGAGGTCGACGGCGCGATGGGCGGCGTCGCTGTCTTTCCCACCGACCTGGTGCGCGGCCTCGCGCCGCCGCAGGGAGCGTTCGGCCTCCTGCACTGGTGCCTCGAGGCGCGCCTGCGCGGCGGCCGCGTGATCGCCGTGCCGGAGGTCCGCACCGTCGCCACGCGCCCGCTCGCGCCGATCGCAGGCGACGACCTCGTCCGCTTCGTCCGACGCTTCGGCTTCCACCCCTTCGCTCCCGACATCGACGCGATCGCCGCGCGACCCGAACTCGCCGCGCTCCGCTGGAACGTGCGCTTCTTCGGCACGCAGGAGCCGTTCGAGAAGTACGCCGACCGCGGCGCCTTCCACTGGACGGCGTACGCGGAGCATCAGGCGTTCCGCGCCCGCGCCGATCACCTCGTGCGCCTCGCCGCCGACGCGCTGGCTGCAACGACGAGCGGACTCGGCGTTGCCGGTGACGTGCTCGACATCGGCTGCGGCGACGGCCTTTACGCGCAACTCCTCGCCGATCGCGGCTTTGCCGTCCTCGGCGTCGACGACGACGAGCACGCGATACGCCACGCCAGGGAATTGGCGGCCACGCGACCGCACCCCGCGCACTTCGAGCGCGGCAGCGCGTATCGCCTTCCCTGCGACGATCGGCAGTCGCGCGGCGCGATCCTCCTCGACGTCCTCGAGCATCTCCACAACCCGTCGCGGGCGCTCGCCGAGATCGGCCGCGTCCTTTCCCCAGGGGCGCCTCTCGTCGTTGCAACGCCCGAAGCGCAGTTCGGGCACTCGAGCGATCCGATCTATCACGCGGACGAGTTCACGATGGACGAGCTGCAGCGCCTCGTGACGAGTGCCGGTCCGTTCGCGGTCGAGAGCGCCGGCCGCATCGGGGGACCGTACCGCGACCTCGTCGTCACGCTACGGCGTTTACCCCACAAGTGAGCGGCGGCGCGGTAGTCTCCGCGCATGCATCGACTCACCGCTGCCCTTCTCGCCTTCGCGACCACCGGACTCCACGTTGCAGCCGCAGACGATTCCGCGCCGCCGCCAAGTCCGGCTGCAACGGAGTCGACCGAAGTGACGCAACTGCGCGAGCGCGTCGCCAGGCTCGAGTCGACCATCAACCAGATGATGGAGAAGGACCAGCAGGCGTGGCTCAGCGACGAGCGCGCCGCGCAGATCCGCGAACTCGTCGCCGACACGCTCGCCGACGCCGACTCGCGGGCGAGCCTCCAGTCGAGCAGCGCGACCGCAGGATGGGACAAGGGCTTCTTCCTCCAGAGCGCCGACGGCAACTTCCGCCTCAACATCGGCGGGCAGATCCAGTTCCGCTACATCTGGAACTACCAGAACGACAGCCCGACCGACGACGACCGCTACGGCTTCGAAGTGCGCCGCTCAAAGCTCGTCTTCAAGGGCCACATCTTCGACCCGTCGTGGCAGTACGAGCTCGAGATCGACTCGAGCCGGAACACCGGCGGCATGCAGCTCGGCGAAAACGTCTGGGTGCAGAAGGACTTCGGCGGCGGCTTCGTGATCCGCGCCGGCCAGTTCAAGCCGTTCTATCTCCGCGAGGAGAACGTGTCGTCGCGGCGCCTGCTCGCGGTCGAGCGCTCGAACGTGAACACCGCGTTCACCGCCGGCATCGCCCAAGGCGTGCAAGGCATGTACACGACGCCGAATTGGCGCATCGGCGCGGCGTACATCGACGGCTTCAACACCGGCAACACGCCCTACAACGCGGAGGACAATGAGTTCGCGTTCACCGGCCGCACCGAGTTCCTCGCGTGGGGCGACTGGAAGGCGATCGAAGACGACAACGCCTTCCGCGACGGAGCGCCCGCCCTCATGTTCGGCTTGGCCGGCTCCTTCCAGCGCAACGAGTTCGGCACCGGCAACAACACGCCGCCGCCGAACTTCAACAACAACGAGGGCGACACCTTCGGCACCTCCGCCGACGTCACGTGGAAGGTCCAAGGCTTCACGCTCTCAGGCATCGTGATCTACCAGAACGTGGACTCGACCGACGGCGCCCGCGTGCCCTACAACTTCGACCAATGGGGTGCGGTGCTGCGCGGCGGTCTGTTCGTCGCCGACGACGTCGAGCTCTACGCGGTCTACGAGTGGGGCGACTACGACCAGCCGAACCAAGCGAACCTGAGCACGCTGACCGCGGGCTTCAACTGGTTCTTCCACAAGAACGACATCAAGTGGTCGACCGACATCGGCTACGGCTTCAATCCCGTCGCCGCGCCATGGGTCGGTACCGGCGGCAGCGGCTGGCGCGTCGACGCGCCGGGCGAAGACGGCCAGATCGTCTTCCGCTCGCAGATTCAGTTGTTGTTCTGATGCGCGGCCGTTGGCCGCGAGGATTCAGGATTGAGGAGTCAGGAGTCAGGGGAAAGCACTCGAGCGCCAAGCTCGGGTGCTTTTCCACGGATAGCTCGAGCGCGGCCGTTGGCCGCGAGTGGTCATGGTTCGGGGTTGGGGGTTCGGGGTTCTTGGCTCGGACCCAAGGCGCGCCCGTCTCCTTTCTTATCCGTGTTCATCTGTGTTCATCTGTGGTTCCTCGTTCTGCGTGAAGGATGAGAGGAAGGAACCACGGATGAACGCAGATGAACACAGATGAGGAACGGTCAAGCCTCGCACGGCCGCCGGACTCGGAGGTCCAGCGGCCAAGGTTGAGGGGTTCAATGTGCGGGCTTTCGGCCTTGGCTCGGGCGCGCTGGGACACCAACCGGCAACCTTGCATAGTTTCGATGGCGACTGCGGGCGGAGGTTGCCGCCGAGTTCGGTTATACGCTTGCGCGTACCGGCGCTGTCGAGCGAGAGGAAGGGGGCCGTGTGAGCGTCCACCGTATGAAGTCTTGCAGGCGTATGACCTCCATCCTCGGATTCGGATTGGCGGGGCTCGTCACCACCTTCCTGGTCGCAGCCGTTTGCACCCTTTGGGGGACGTGGACTCGCTCGGAATTGCTGGCTCCGACGCCGGCCGACGAGCGAACGTGGATCGCCCGGCTCGGGGAGACTTCTCCGCGATGCAACGGACTTTTCGTCCACTCCAAGCTGGGAAGCGACGCAAGGGCGCTCTTCTATGGCGAGAGGGGCCGCAACTCGCATTTGCTGGGTTGGTCCCGCGCTGGACTGCCGTTCAGGAGCTTCGAGGCATTTGCCCACAACGTGAACAGCGCCAAGTCCGAATTCGGGTTCCTTGAGGTACCGCAGCTGCCGCGTGCGACGGCAAGAGGAATTCCCTTCAGACCGATCTGGGTGGGCCTGCTCGCCGACACGCTCACATTCGGGACTCTCTGGTACGTGATTTCCCGTGGCTCCGGAGCGATACGCAAAGCGATTCGTCGACACGGCGGGCGGTGCGAGGCCTGCGCGTATCCGCTCCGAGCCCTCGACGCGTGCCCAGAGTGCGGACTCACCGCGCCGGCAGGACGTGGTCTGCGTTGAGGAAAATCTCGGCGTGCGCCAAAGTCGCACACATCCACGTTGCAGTCTGACTCGGTGTACGGACTGTCGACGAAGACCTTCGCGGATCTGTGTGCCGGAACGCTCTGTCCACAGCCACCGGTGGACCGTCACCAAGTGATACCGGCGCGACCGTCTCCTTTCTTATCCGTGTTTATCTGTGTTCATCTGTGGTTCCTGTTGTGTGTGATGCGTCAGAGGAAGGAACCACGGATGAACGCAGATGAACACAGATGAAGAACGGTCAAGCCTCGCGCGGCCGCTGGTCGGGAGGGTTCAGGGGCCAGGGTTCGGGGTGCAACACCGAAGCGCTGAGGCACCCCCTCCGTCATCGCTGCGCGATGCCACCTCCCCCGCGCGGCGCGCGGGGGAGGAGTCAGCATTCGCGCCTGCAACGCGGAGCGCGCCCTGCTTCCTCCCCGCGAGCTCGGCTGGGCCTTCCCACTGACTCCTGACTCCTAACTCCTGACTCCCTTCTCCGCCTCACCCCACCCTCTCCCAGCCAAGCGACACGTAAAGCCGCTCTGCCGGTTCGTTTCCAGCGGTCACGACGAGACGCACGCGCGATTCGCCGAGGTCGCGCAACCGGTGCAACGCCCGCACGAGGCTTGCTCGCGCGAGGCCTCGGCGTTTCCACGTTGCAGCCGTCATCGAGAAGGCGATGAGCGGCTCGTCGCGCCAGCGGGTCACGATCGTCGCGGCCACGATCTCGTCGCCGACGACCGCGACGTCCGAGGCCTCGGGCATGTACGCCCCGTAGTCGCCGCGCCCGACGTTCGCGACCTCGGCGCGAGCGAGGTCGAGCGTGCCGCCCTCGTCGTCGATCGTGCCGCGGTAGGCGTCGAGCATGAGCGCCGCGAGGCCTTCGAGGTCGGACTC
This sequence comes from Phycisphaerae bacterium, assembly GCA_016795035.1. Classification (GTDB taxonomy): domain Bacteria; phylum Planctomycetota; class Phycisphaerae; order Phycisphaerales; family SM1A02; genus JAEUIT01. The sequence continues at coordinate 22,499 of JAEUIT010000099.1, forward strand.
GCGCGGGGTGCGGCCGGTCGCGGGCGTGTCGTTCGCCGCAGGAAGCGGGTCGTCGAGGCGTCGGAGCATCTCGTAGCGCATCGGTCGCGCGAGTCTATACGCTCCCTGCCGATGCTCGAACTGCGACCGAACTGCGAATGCTGCGACCGGGACCTGCCGCCCGAGTCGCGCGACGCCCGAATCTGCTCCTTCGAGTGCACGTTCTGCGCGGCGTGCGCCGACGGCGCGCTTCGCGGCACGTGCCCGAACTGCGGCGGCAACTTGGTGCCGCGCCCGATCCGCCCGCCGCACGAACTCGCGAAGCATCCGGCGTCGACGACCCGCGTGCGCGCGAAGCGCCCCTGCGGCGGCGTCAGCGGCCGCTGAAGGGCTCGAGCCACTCGATGAGTTCGTCGCTCGAGGCCGCGCCGACGAGCCGATCGAGCTCCTCGTCGCCGCGGAAGACGAGCATCGTCGGGATCGACGAGAGGCCGAGGTCGCGGGCGAGCGCGCCGTGCTCGTCGACATCGAGCGGCACCACGATCGCGCGGTCCTTGAGCCACGCGACGAGATGCTCGTCGCGCCACGTCGTCGCGTCCATGTGCTTGCATGGCCCGCACCAGTCCGCGGTCGCCTTGACGACGAGGAGCTTCCCCTCGGCGGCGGCGGCGGCCCTCGCCTCGGCGAGCGGACGCTGATCGAAGACGGGCGGCGGCCCCGCCGGCACGTGCTCGCAGGCGAACGGGCCAGTCGCGAGCGCGGCGGCTGCAACGACGAGTACGCACCTTCGGACGATTCGACCCACGTGAGCCTCCTGTCGCCTGCAACGCCGAGATGCGGGCAGTCTACCTCGTCCTCTCGAGGGGACGTAGCCGCGGGTCGGTCCCGACGAGCGCGTCCCAGAGTTCGGTGGCCCGCGAGCGCGAGCGGCCGAAGGCGCTGTCGAAGCGCAGCTCGCTGCCGGGGACGCCGAGCGTCGGCAACTGCAGCCCCCAGAGCGGTTCGGAGTCTGGGCCGACGCCGTAGCGCACGTCTCCCACGAGGAGCGGCTGGCCCTGCGATCCCTCGTCCGCGAGCGCGACGTAGCCGTCGGCGAAATCGGCGAACTGGCCGAAGATCTCGCGGGTCCGCTCGAGCGTGGAGGCGTCGAGCGAGGGCAGCGACGCGAGGTCGTCGCGCGTGAGGCGCGGCAGCGCGACGCCTTCGAGCACGGTGATCTCCGCGTTGCCGCCGAACATCGTGTAGGGCCAATGCGGCACGCGCACGAAGTCGGTCTGGATCGACGTGCGGCCCGTCGCGGGATCGCGGAATTCGTACACGCTTCGCCAGAGGGTGAGCGAGAGCGGCTGCGGCATCGCCCGGCGGCGCCCCTCGACGATCGCATGCCCGCGCGCCGCGGCGAGCGCGGCCTGTGCGTCGAGCGCACGACCGCGTTGCAGCCCGCCGATCCCGGCGTAGGCGACGTAGAGAAGGAAGCCCGAGAGCGCCATCGCGCGCGGCAGTCGCTGCGCCGAGAGCTCGGTTGAAGCGCGCCTCCGCCACGAAACCACGGCTGCAACGAGGAGGAGCGCCGCGGACGCGAGCGTCAGCACCGGATCGACGATCGGCAAGACATCCCACGACGTGCGCTCGCGTGTGAACGGCCACCAGAGGTGCGTGCCGTAGCTCGTCGCCGCGTCGAGCGGCGCGTGCGTCAGGACGCCGAGCGTGCACGCCGCGAAGACCGCCCAGGGCACCCGTCGCCACGCGGGAACGAGCATCGCGAGCGCCGTCAGGATCGCGCCCTGCGCGGGCGCCAACACGAGCGCGTGCGTGAAGTGCCGATGCCACAGGAGTCCGCCGAGCGGGTCGCCCTGGGGCCGGATCAGGACGTCGAGATCGGGCACGAGGCCGCCGATCGCGCCCAGGAGCCATGCGCTCCGCGGCAAACGCCGCGCGAGGATCGCGTGCGCGGCGCAGGCGCCGATGACGGCTTGTGAGATGGGGTCCATGTGCTCGCCGCGCCGCGCGCGGTCACGTCCACCACGGCGTCGCCGGCTGCTCGATGATGATTGCTTCGTTCAAGAATTCGATCGCACGGAGCAAGCCTTCTTCCACCGACATGTAGGCGTCCTCATGCTCGATCGAGAGGACGTGGTCGTAGCCGTAGCGGCGCAGCATCGAGACGAACGGCTTCCAGAAGTCGTGGCCGTGGCCGTAGCCGCAGGTGCGGAAGCTCCAGGCCCGATGCTTGAGGTCGGTGTAGGGACGCGCGTCGTTGTAGCCGTTGATCGCGCCCTCGTGCCGATCGAGCTCGGTGTCCTTCGCGTGGCAGTAGAAGAGGAGCCCGGCCTCGCCGAGCGCGCGGGCGGCTGCAACGGGGTCGATCCCCTGCCAGAAGAAGTGGCTCGGGTCGAGGTTCGCGCCGAGGACGACCTTCTTCGAGCCGCTCGCCTTCGTGGCCCGTTCGCTCAGGCGAATCAGCGTGTCGGGGTTGTAGACGCAGAACCCGGGGTGCGCTTCCCATGCGACCCGGACGCCGAGCTTCGCGCAAAGCTTCGCCTGCTCGGCCCAATAGGGAACTAACACCTCGTCCCACTGGTATTTCAGGATCGCGGCGTAGTCCGGCGGCCAGGCGCACGTGACCCAATTCGGCGTCTTGTCGGCCTTCGAGCCGCCGGGGCAGCCGGAGAAGGTGATGACGACGTCGGTGCCGAGTTTCGGCGCGAGCTGCACCGCCGTCTCGAACGCCTTGTGGTCGTTCGTCGCGTGCTTCTTGTCCGGATGCACCGGGTTGCCGTGCACCGCGAGGCCAGAGAGCATCAGGCCGTGTTCCTTGAGGATGCCCTTGATGCGGTCCTGCTCCGCGGCGCTTGCGAGCACCTTCGCGGGATCGAAGAACGGCTTTCCCGGGTACGCACCGACCGGCAGCTCGATGGCGTCGAGGCCGGCGTCGGCGCAGAACTCCGCGGCCGCTTCGAGGGTGCGATCGGAGAAGAGCGCTGCCATCACGCCGAGTTTCATGGGCGGGTCCTGTCGAAGAGGGAGTCGGCGTCACTCGCGCCGGCGGGGAAATCACGGTAGCGGAAGGACGGCCGCGCGCGGGCGTCCGTCGTCGAACGCCGAGTTGCCCGCGCTCCGAATCGGTCGGAACCGCGACCGAAGAAGGAGCGAACCGTTGCAGTGACCCGCCGGGCGCGGGACACTCCCCCGATGCGCGATCCGCTCGCTTCCACGACCTTGTCCCTCGGCCGACCGCGCTCGCGCTGCGCGTGGCGAAGCCTCGGCCGCGTTGTCGCGATCGGCAGCGTCACCCTCGCGGTCGCGGTTGCCTCCGCGTCGACGCCGCCACCGGCCGCGCCGCCAGCGACGACGCAACCTACGCCACCGCCGGCCCAACCGCCCGCCACCCCGCCGGCGACTCCGCCGACCGAGCCCCCTCCGGCAACTCAGCCGGCACCAACGTCTCCTCCCGCGACGGTCCCGACGACCGCCCCCGCCATCGCGCCGTCCTCCTCGCGTTCGCTCACGCCGAGGCCCGGCGAGAAGCCGCGACGCATCTACGTCATCGAGGACAAGTTCAGCGAGTTCTATGGCATCGTCCGCGCCGAGGAGGACGACCGCGTCATCCTCGAACAGGTCGGCGGCAAGCTCCGCGAGTTCTACCGCTCGCGCGTGCTCGAGATCATCGAGCTCGTCGAGCCGGAGCCGGGCCAGCCCGGCGTCGTCTACATGCGCGACGGCCGGAGCTACAGCGGCACGATCATTTCCGACAACTACGACGGCGTCGAGATCGAGATCAAGGGCATCAAGCAGCGGCTCGCGCGACGCGACGTCCACCACGTCACGCTCACGCTCACGCCGCGGCAGTTCTATGAGAAAGCGCGGAAGGAGATCGGCGCGGACCAGTTCACCGACCGCATGCGCCTCGCCCGCTATCTCTTCAACAAGAAGATGTACCTCGAGGCACGCGAGGAGCTGATCTCCCTCCTGCAGGTGATCGATCTGCATGAGGCGAAGGAGCTGTTGCGCACCGTCGAGGCGCAGCTCTCCCTCCAGAACCCGGTGCCGCCGTCGGTCGCGCCCGAGATGGAGCCGCCGCCCGGCGCCCTCCGCGAGGACAACACCGGCAAGGGTCCGGTGCGATTCCTCGACACCCTTCCCGATCGCCTCCTGACCGACGAGGACGTCAACCTCATCCGCGTCTACGAGATCGACTTCCACGACCCGCCGCGGGTCACGGTGTCGCCCGACACGATCCGCGAGCTGATCGAGAAGTACGCCGACAGCGAACTCATCCCGGAGAACGCCGAGGCCCGCTCGGCGCTCTTCCGCGCCGAGCCGATCCGGATCGTGCGCCTGATGTTCGACCTGAAGGCGCGCGAGCTCTACCCGAAGATCGAGGTCACGAGCGAGCCGCACGCCCTGGCGCTCTTCCGCCAGCGGATCCACAACACGTGGCTCATCGGGAATTGCGCCACGAGCCGCTGCCACGGCGGCGTCGACGCCGGCCGCTTCTTCCTCCACACGAAGGACCATAAGTCCGACCGCGTGCGCTACACGAACCTCCTCATTCTCGAGCGGCTTCGGATTCCGGGAAAGCCGCCGCTCATCGATTGGGAGAAGCCCACCGACAGCCTGCTCATCCAGTACGGCCTGCCGCGCGACGTGGCTCGCTATCCGCACCCCGACGTCAAGGGATGGGAGCCGGTCTTCACGCGCATCACGAAGCGCCTGATCGACGACTTCGCGGCGTGGTGCAAGGCGATGTACCAGCCGCGACCGGACTATCCGGTCGAGTACGAGCCGCCGCAGTTGGTCTCGCCAGACGAGCCCGAAACGCAGATCGGCGACGAGCCCGATCGCGTCCCTCGCTGACGCGGCTGCCGTTACACTCCGTCGCCCTGCATTTGCCTTCGATGGCTTCCCGGCATTCAGACGGCCAGCGCCCGCCACGGGCGTAGGCACGCACGAGGTTTCTACGACATGACCCAGCGTCGCTTCTTCCGTTCGATCGCGTCCGTCAACGGCCAGCTCCTCGCGGTGAGCATGCTCGCGCTTCTCCCGCTCGCGGGCTGCGGAGACAACGACGTCGAGGCCAAGGTCACCGCGACGAACGAGATCGTGGAGCAGACGCGGGCCGGCACGAAGGCGGCGGAAGGGATCACCGTCGACAACCGCGACGAGCGGGCGACGTCGCTCGAAGGTCTCGCTTCGAAGACCGCGCAGATCGGCGGCACGAACGACCAGAAGGCCGCCGCCGGCATCCTCGCCGCCGAGATGGCGGCGACCGCCGGCTCGCTGCTCACCGCAGAGCTCCGCGACCTCGAGATCAAGGCGTCGAAGGAGCGCGGCCTGATCGCCGCCGCCGCCGACGCCGCCGCGACGCTCGAAGCCGTCGCCGAAGCCGACGCGAAGCTCTCGCTCGGTGCCGATCGCGAGTTCCTCAAGCGCGCCCGCGAAGGCGCCGAGGGCTCGCTCAAGACGCTCCAGTCGAAGATCAAGGAGCTCGAGACGCCGATCGGTGACCTCCGCAAGAACGTCGAGTCGCGCCGCGCGAAGCTCGTCGAGCTGCAGCAGAAGGCCGATGCCCTCCGTCGCCAGGCGAATGACGCCGGCGCGAGCGCGGGCTTCCAGTACGTCGAGCAGTCGGCCGACGTGAAGATGAACGCCGCGCAGCTTCGCGCGACGATCGCGGGCGACGAGCTCAACCTCTTCGAGCTCGAGCCGGAACTCAATCGCGCGAACGTCGCCCTGACCGGCGCGCAATCGGTCGTGAGCGCCGCCGACACCGCGACGCAGGCCCTCGAGAACTTCTCGACGGAACTCACGACCAACGCCAAGAAGCTCACCGAGGCCGCGGAATCGCTGCGGGCCGCGACGCAGACCGCGCTCGACGCGCTGAACGCCGAGGTCGACGGCCCGATGGCCGAGACCTTCGACAAGGCGAGCGCCCTCTTCGAGATGGCGGCGCGCAACGCCTCGCGCGGCGGCGCCGGCCGCGAGTTCGCGGAAGCCGGAGCGCAGGCGAAGCTTGATGCCGAAGCCAACCTCGCGACGCTCGGCGCGAATCGCGTCTCCACGCTCAACGCGCAGATCGCCCTTCTCGAACAACTCGCGGCCTCGGGCTCGCTCTTCGGCGGCGAAGCCAAGCAGAAGCCCGCGATCGAGGCCCTGACCACGAAGCGCGACGAGGCGCTGACGCAGACGAAGGAGCGCTTCGCCGCGCTGCTCGAGACGCTCAACGGGATGGACGCCGAGAAGACCTCGGTCGCCCGCATGAAGACGTCGGTCGAATCGATGATCGCGGCGCTTGAAGGCAAGGCGCTTCCGTCGAGCTCGGCTGCAACGACGAGTGGCGCCACGGCGCCGACCGCCGGCGCTTCCGCCTCCACGGCGGCCGTCAATCCGGTCGGAGCGGGCTTCGCCACGCAGCAGGAACTCGTCGACGCCTATGTCGGCAGCGGACCTGACATCCTGAAGAGCCTGAAGGCCGCCCGCACCGGATTCGCGTTCTCGTCGCCGGAGTACGCGGCACTCTTCACGACGTCGGTGACGGTGGTCGACGGCCTCGTGCCGATCATCACGGCGATTGACGCAAAGTTCGGCCCGGGCTCCGCGACGACGGCGTTCGCGCAGATGGGCGGAAACATGGCCGATGCGGCGAGCGAGAAGTACGAGTTCGTCGAGCGGAACGGAAAGCCGTTCCTCAAGGCCACGTCGATGAAGGGCACGTTCGATCTGCCGATCGTGAACTCGAACGGTCGCTTTTACGTGCAGGGAGATCCGATGTTCGCGTCGGTGCCGCCCGACCAGCTCGCGATGGCGCAGGCGATGGCGCCGATGATGTCAGCGATGCGGGACCAGATGAAGACCGCCTTTGCGCCGGTCGTGCAAGCGATCGAGAGCGGACAGATCACGTCGCTCGACGAAGTCGGGCCGGCGATGCAGAAGGCGTTGGGCGCGCTCGGAGCGGGCGGCGCGTTCGGCCAGCCCCGCAAGTGACGCCCTCCTGACGGATCGCACGCCATTCACGGGGGCCGACGAACGGCTCGCATGACCGACCGCCCCAACGCACCGACGCCTCCTCCCCCGCCGCCGCGGCCGCGAGCCCCGACGGTACCTGGATCGGCGCCGGGATCGGCGCCGTCGCGAGCGAACGAGCTGCCCACGCCGGTGCGCTCGCTCTTCACCGGACTCGCGATCTTCAAGGCGCTCTTCGCGGCGATCTCGAGTCTCGTCTTCGCGGTGCTCGGGCCCTTCGTCCTCGGCCAAGTCGCGAGGGCGTCGTCTGAACAGAACGTCGCGCTCGACGGGCTCACCGCCTTCTTCGTCACGCGCCCCTACCTCATCTCGGCGATGTGCATCCCGACGTTCGCCGCCGCGGTCCTCGCGCTTCTCGATCAGAAGCGCCGCTGGTCGTGGCTCGTCGTCACGACGGTCTTCCTGCTCGCGATGCTCGGCATTCTCCTCCTCGCGATGATGAAGCTCCTCGGGCCGCTCTACAACCCGCAGCTCTAGCCCCGATGCTGCTCCGTCTCGAAGCCCCTCGGCGGACAGGATCGGGCGAGGATGGCCGCAGCCGATCGACTCCGGCTGGGGGTTGCGACAGCGACTCGCTCACGCGTGCCCGAGTCGGGCGAGCGTGCGCGTCGCCTCGTCGCGGACGAGCTCGGGCTCCGCGACATCGGCGGCGATCGCGGCGATGCGGCGCAGGATCTCCGCGTCGGGTCGCGCGCGGAGCGCGTTGCCGAGGCAGACGAGCGCGTTGCGCTTGAGCATGTCGAGCCGCGCACGACGGAGCGCGCTCCGCATCGACGCGCCGAGACGGTCGTCGTTCGTCCAACCGAGGACGTCGAGAAGGTCGAAGTCGGCGGCGCGCGGCGCGTATGCCTGCAACACGGAGAGCGATCGCTTCCGTCGCGTCGGCGCGGTGTGCGGGCAGACTTCCTGGCACACGTCGCAGCCGAAGAGCCAGTCGCCCGTCGGCTCGAGGAACTCCGCGGGAATCGCGCCGCGATGCTCGATCGTCGTGTACGAAAGGCAGCGCGAGGCGTCGACCGAGTAGGGCGTGATCGCCTGCGTCGGGCAGGCGTCGATGCAGCGCGTGCAGCCGCCGCACGGATCGCCCGGCGCGCGCGGCGTGGTGCGGAGGGCGAGCGTCGTCACGATCTCGCCGAGTAGGACGTACGACGTCCCGCCGTCTTCGATGAGAAGCGTGTGCTTGCCGATGCGGCCGAGTCCGGCGCGGGCGGCGAGCTCGCGCTCGAGGAGGGGAAGCAGGTCGCACGCGATGCGAAACTCCTCCTCTGGATACCGCTCGCGGAGCGTCGCGGCGAAACGACGCAGCCGATCGCGGATCACCGTGTGATAGTCGCCGCCGCGGGCGTAGCGCGCGATGCGGCCGCGCGGCGGCCACGCGTCGACGCGCCGATCGGGCCCGGGCGGCGCGTAGCGGTCGGCCACGCAGATGACGCTCCGCGCGCCGGAGAGAAGCCGCGCGGGATCGAGCCGCACGTCGAGTTCGTCGGCGAGCCAGTCGAGCGAGCCGTGCTTTCCCGCCGCGATCCAGCGGCGCACGTGGTCGCCGTACGCGCTCGGCGCGGCGTCGCTCACGCCCGCGAGGGCGAACTCGTGTCGCCGGGCGATGGCAAGGATGTCGTCGGTCGCGTCGGCCATCGCCGCCCGAGTCCTTTCAGCCGAGGCCGAGCGCCTTCGCGAGCCAGCTCGGCGGCACGTCGGGAAGGACGCCGCCCTTCCCCGTCCACGCGGCGGCCGCCGCGTAGCCCGAGCGCGCCGCCCCTTCCATCGTCGCGGGCCAGCCGGTCGCGGTCCAGTCGCCTGCAACGAGGAGATTGCGCACGCCGCCCCGCGCGTCGGGGGCGTTCGAGGGCCGCCATTCGTCGACGCCCGGCTCGACCGCGAACGTCGCGCGTTTCTCCTTCACGCTCCGCGCCGCGACCGGCTCGAGACCTTTCGCCCGCGGCAGCGCCCACTGCACGTCGGCCAGGACGCGGCGCACGATCTCGGCTTCGTCGAGGTCCATCCACGCGTCGGCGCCGCTGATGACCGCATGCACGTGCGAACGCCCTTCCTCGTCGAGCCCCTTGTCGAAGAGCCATTGCGTGCCGCGGCCCGGCAAGACGAGATGCGGCGTGTCCATCACCTTCGCGTCGAAGAAGAGATGCACCCCGAGGATCGGCGAGGGCTTGATCTTCTCGAGGTCGCGCAGCCGCCGATCCGCACGGCGAAGCGGCACGGAGCAGAGTTTTGCGAGGCGATCCGCGGGCACGGCGCTCACGACCGCCGACGCCGCCACAAAGCCCGACTCGGTCGCGACGCCCGTGACGCGCTCGCCGTCGTAGGTGATCCCCTTCGCGCTCTCGCCGAGCCGAAGTTCGCCGCCGTGCTCGACGATGATCCTCTCGGCGGCGTCGTACAGCTCGACGAGCGGCACCGTCGAGATGCCGATCGCCGGGCTCCACGCGTTCGCGAGGAAGCCCTCCTGAAACACCTGCATCGCGTACGACGCGTCGCACGCGGCGCTCGGCAGGTTGCAGGCGCTGACGACGACCGGCTCCCAGAAGCGCTCGATCGCGCGCGCGGGCTGGCGCGTCTCGCCGAGGAAGCCGTCGAAGGTCTTCCCGCGCCACGCGATGCGCCCGCGCGTGCCCATCCGGATCAGGCGCCAGCAGGCGCGGCCGATCGCGCGCTTCTCGGCGAACGACAGCCCGCGCATGCGGAGAAAGGACATCGTGAAGTGCGCGGGCGCCGGAAACAGCGCCCAATTCTGCGAGCTCCGCATCTCGTCGGGTTCGTGCGGCGGGTTCGCCCACCAGCTCGAGTGGTGCCACTCGATCCGGTCGAGGACGCCGAGCCGCTCGTAGAGGTCGATGAGATTCGTGCAGCAGCCCATCAGGACGTGCTGGCAGTTGTCGAGCGTGTGTCCGGTGCGCGGATCGGTGAAGGACGTCGCGCGGCCGCCGAGCTTCTTGCGCGTCTCGATCACGATCGGCGCGTCGCCGGATTCGACGATGCGCACCGCGGCCGCGATGCCGGCGATGCCCCCGCCGACGATCGCCACCGTGCGCCTCACGGCGTCGCGACCTCGGCCGCGACGTTGCCCGCGACCGGCTTCGACTTCGCAGCCATGCGCTTCGCGCGGAAGCCGATCCAGAGCTTCTGCCAGGTCGCGAGGCGCACCCGGTTCGTGCCGACGATCGCCTTCGGATCGGCGGCGATGCGATCGAGGAGCTGGCGGTAGATGCTCGTCATCGCCCACAAGGTCGGCACGCACTCGGGGCTGATGAGTTCCTCAAGCCCTTCGCTCGAGCGATAGTGCGCCTCGGCGCGGGCGATCTCCGCGGCGAGGAACGCCTCGCAGCGGCGCGGATCGCTCCACGCGAGCAGCGAGTCGATCGTGAGGCCGTGGCGCTCGAGGTCGGCGCTCGGCACGTAGACGCGGCCGACCTCGCGGTCCTCGCGCACGTCGCGGAGGATGTTCGTGAGCTGGAACGCGATGCCGCGATCGATCGCGAGCTCGCGCACGCGTTCGCGCACGCGCTCGCCGCCGTCGCGCGCGGCGGGCGACAGCCCCCACACCCGCACGCAGACGAGGCCGACCGTGCTCGCCACGCGATAGCACTGCGCCCGAAGGTCCGCCCACGTCTCCATGCGGACCGCGCCGAGGTCGGCGAGCTGTCCGTCGATCATGTCGTGGAAGTCCTTCGCCTCGAGCCGGTACGTCGGCGCGATCGCGGCCAGCGCCCGCCACATCGCGGCGCGATCGGCGCCGCGGCCGCCGTCGTCGCCGCGCGTCGAGGGCATCTCGCCGGCAAGCGCGCGGTCGGTGTCGGCGCGAAACGCGGCGAGCCGCGCCTCGCGGCCCGCGGGATCCTGGGCGGCGGCCACGTCGTCGCCGTCGGCGATGTCGTCGGCCTCGCGCATCCAGGCGTAGATCGCATACATCGCCGAGCGCTTCGGCTCGGGCGTCAGGCGCAGCCCGTACCAGAAGTTCTTCGCCCGCTCGCGCACGATGCGCTCGCAGCGGACGAAGGCTTCGGCGAGTGTGACGTCGGCCGGCCGTCCGGTCATGCCGCGCCTCCGGCGAGAGGCGCCGCCATCGGGGTCGGCGCGCCGCGGAGTCGCCACGCCATGACCCGCGCCTGGCCCACGAGGAGCAGCTTCGTGAACTTCGACAGGTACGGCCGGTGCAGCACCGTCTCGCAATTCCAGAGTTCGATCTGCCGCAATGTCCGCACGCCGCCTTGGAGGAAGAGCCAGACGACCGGCCGCGAGCGCGGCGCGAGCGTGTCGATGAGCGTCGCCCCTTCCTCGAAGAGCGGCCAAGTCTTCTCGACGAGCGAGCGGACGAGCGTGCGGCTCTCGCCGAAGAAGGTCGGGTCGATCGAGTGCCCCTGCGCGACGGTCGCGCGCAGGCGCTCCTCGAAGCGCTCGATGGGATTCAGGTCGGCGGGCACGTAGATGCGGTCACGCTCCTCGAGGTCGCGTCGGATGTCCTGCCAGTGGTTCGTGAGTTGGAGCGCGGTGCAGATCTGGTCGGACCGGCGGAACCGCTCGTCGTCGCGCGGCTCGCCGAGCATCATGAGGACGAGCCGCCCGACCGGGTCGGCGCTGTCGCGGCAGTAGGCGATCAGCTCCTCCCAGGTCGCGTAGCGCGTCTTCGTCTGGTCGAGTTCGAACGCCGAGATGAGGCGATGGAAGAGGTCGGCCGGAAGGTTGTGGCGACGGATCGTGGGCAGGAGCGCCACGAAGATCGGATGGCGCGGGCTGCCGGCGTAGCAGGCCTCGAGCTCGCGGCGCCACCAGGCCAAAAGCTCGAGCGCCCGCTCGCGGCGGGCCTCAGGGCTGGCCGGGGCGGTCTCGGCGGGCACTTCGTCGCCGAGGTCGTCCGACCAGCGGCAGAAGGCGTAGACCGCACCGAAGTCGTCCCGAAGGTCGTGCGGCACGAGCCCCGAGAGCACCGAGAAGTTCTCGTAGTGCCCCCACGCGAGCGCGCGGCACCACGCCCTCGCTTCCTCGAGGGAGACGGTCTCGCACCGCTCCGGGCCAAACCGCGGCAACGCCGCTCGCACATCCGTCAGGGGACTCGCCATGGAGTTCGCGAAGAGTACCAGCCGTTTTCCGATGCGTTCGGGCGTCCACTATCATCGGCCCTCTACCGATGAAACTCATCCTCGCGAATCCCCGTGGTTTTTGTGCCGGCGTCTACATGGCGATCGATGTCGTCGACCAACTCCTTGACATCTGCCCGGGCGAGGAGATCAGCGTCTACCACGAGATCGTGCACAACCGCCACGTGGTCGATCGCTTCCGCAAGCGCGGCGTCCGGTTCGTCGAGTCGATCGAGGAGGTTCCGGACGGAACCATCGTCGTCTTCTCCGCACACGGCGTTTCGCCGGCGATTCGGGCCGAAGCCCGGCGCCGGAACCTCACCGCGATCGACGCCACCTGCCCGCTCGTCACGAAGGTCCACGCCGAGGCGATCCGCTACGCCCGCAAGGGCTACCAGATCCTCCTGATCGGGCACGCCGATCACCAGGAAGTCGTCGGCACGCGCGGCGAGGCCCCGGACTCGATCCAAGTGGTGCAGTCGCCCGCGGACATCCCGAACCTGGTCGTGAAGGACCCGTCGATGCTCGCGTACCTCACGCAGACGACGCTCTCCCTCGACGACGCCAACACCATCATCGACGCGCTCAAGAAGGCGTTCCCGCTCATCAAGGATCCGCCGTCGGAAGACATCTGCTACGCGACGACGAATCGCCAGACCGCCGTGCGCGCGATCGCGCCCGACGTCGACCTCGTCCTCGTGGTCGGCAGCCGCAACTCGAGCAACTCCGTGCGTCTCACCGAGATCGCCGAGAACCGCGGCACGAAGGCGCGGCTCATCGACGACAAGAGCGAGCTCCAGGAGGAGTGGTTCGAGGGCGTCGAGCGTGTGCTCGTGACCGCCGGCGCGAGCGCCCCCGAAGACCTCGTGAAGGATCTCGTCCTCCACCTCGTCGAGCACTTCGACGCCGAGATCGAACAGCACGACGTCTACCGCGAGGAAGTCGAGTTCGGCCTGCCCGGCACGCTGAAGGAATTGATGCGGCGCCGGAACATCGATCCCGACGGCCGCCGCATCCGCATGGACCTCCGCGCCGACTTCGAGGAGTGGCTGCGCAGCCGCGACATCCCGATGAAGGTCGTGGACCTGACGGTGGGGAAGACGAACTGAAGACGAAGGGTTCGGGGTTCAGGGATTAGGGTTCGGGGGCAAACCCTCGCGCCCTCGGCCTCGGCTTCTGCCCCTGAACCCTGAACCCCGAACCCTGACCCCGCTTTTTCCATGCCCTCCCTCTTCGACCTCACCCCTGAGACCTTCGCCGAGATCGCGAAGGCGCATCGGCTTCCGAGCTTTCTCGGCAAGCAGGTGTTCGATTGGGTGTATCGAAAGGGCGTCATCGATCCGGCGCTGATGACGAACCTCTCGAAGGACGCGCGGGCGATCCTGCCCGAAGTCCTCGACGTGGAGCAAGGCGTCACGCTGAGTCAGCAGACGGCGTCCGACGGCACGCAGAAGCTTCTCCTCGGATGGCCGGAGAAGCGCGCGGCCGGCACGACGTCGCTGCCGATCCTGAACGCCGGCGGCGCCGCGATTCCGTCGTCGCGGCAGACCGAGTGCGTGATGATCCCGAACCCCGATCGGCGCACCGCGTGCGTCTCGAGCCAGATCGGCTGCCCGGTCGGGTGCGCCTTCTGCGCATCGGGCATCGGCGGGCTCGACGGCAACCTCACCGCGGGGCAGATCGTCGAGCAAGTCTGGAAACTCTGGCGCCTCCCCGACCCCGACGGCACCATCGGCCGCATCTCGAACATCGTCTTCATGGGGATGGGCGAGCCGCTCGCGAACTATGCGAGCGTTACGCACGCGATCCGCACGCTGAACGCCGAGTGGGGCTTCGGCATCTCGGCGCGGCGCATCACGATCTCGACGGTCGGACTTCCCGCCGCGATCCGGAAGCTCTGCACGTTTGAATTGCCGGTGACGCTCGCCCTGTCGCTGCACGCGCCGAACGACGACCTCCGCCGCTCGATCATCCCGTGGGCCGAGTACTCGACGATCGACGAACTCCTCGACGCCTGCAACGAGTGGTTCGAGAAGACCGGCCGCGAGATCACGCTCGAGTACATCATGCTCGGCGGCTTCAACGACCAGCCGGAGCATGCGAAGGAATTGGCGAAGGTCGCGAAGAGCGTGCGAGCGAACGTCAACCTGATCCGCTTCAACGAAGTGAAGGGCGTGCCCTTCTCGCGGCCGTCGACCGACGACGTGCTCGAGTTCCAGAAAATCCTCCGCGAGAAGAACGTCAACGTGCACATCCGCGCGAGCCGCGGCCGAGACATCGCCGCCGCGTGCGGACAGCTGCGGCACGAGAAGGCCGCGGCGGGTGGCACGGCGCGGGAATCGTGTTAGGCTTTCGGCTGCAACGCTGAACGACCAGCTGCAACGCGGATGGCTTTCCAACGCCGAAGGGGGTACACGACGTGAACGAATCGACCGTGCCGAGTCCGCTCTTCCCGGCCCCGCCGAGCGCGCCGCCCGTGGTGATTCCGCCGCCCTCGACCGACCCGCTCGCGAAGGTCATGCTGTCGCGCGGGTTCGAGGTCTTCCGCCGCGCGTGGGGACCGATCTTGGTCGCCGCGCTCTGCGTGATCTTCTCGCAGATCCCGATGCAGGTCGTTTCGATGGCGGTGAACATCGCGACGATGCCGGCGCCGAGGGCACCGGGCGCCCCGCCCGCGATGCCCGTGTTCGCGGCGGCGCAAGTCGGGGTGCTGGTCCTCTCGTTCCTCTACGGCATCCTTGTGGTCATGCCGTTGACCGTCGGCGTCGTCGTATTCGTCGCAAACGTGTCGCGCGGCCGTGCCGTCGAGTGGTCGCTGCTCTTCTCCGGCTTCCGTCGCTACGGGGCCGTCGTCGTGTCGAACCTGATCCAGATGGCGGTCGGCATTGCCATCATGTCGTGCGCCGTGGTGGTCGTCGGTGGGCTCGCGTGGGTCGCGAGCTCCGCGGCAGGCGACGCCGCCGCCTTCGCGATCGCAATCCCGCTCGGCCTTGTCGCGCTCGGTTTCTCGATCTGGGTGTCGGTCCGGCTGTCGTTCGCCAGCGTGTCCGCCGCCGATCCGACGCTGCCGCCGCGTTCCGGCGTCGACGCCGTGAAGTACAGCTGGCGCATCTCGGAGGGGCACGTGCTGAATCTCATCGTCGGCTTCATCGCCGTCACGGTGATCGTCATGCTGTCCGTCCTTCTCCTCTGCGTCGGCTACATCCTCGTCGGAATTCCCTTCCTGTGCGCGGCGTACGGGGCCACCTACGACGAACTTGTCCGTCGCGACCACGCCCTGACGCCCGCGTGACTCACTCCGCCTCGACGCGCGCCCGAATCTCGCCCGCGCTCACTTGACGGAAGCCGTCGGTGACCGCGCAGACGTGCGCCAAACGCCGCAACGTGGAGAGCCAGACCCTCGGGTTGTCGCTCGCGCCGCGCACGGCCCGCTCGATGAGCCCGGCGACGTACTCGCGCGTCTCCTGCTCGCCGCGCGATCCGCGCAGCCGCTCGGGAATGAGGGGCGCGACGACCGTCAGGATGCGCGCCGGCCAATCGCTCGTGCGCACGTCGAGCCGATAGCGGCGCCCGAACGCCGCGATCTCGATGCGGTTGAGATAGCGCCGTTCCATCACGTCGCCGCGGGCGAAGCGCACCGCGAGACGGTCGCGGGTGCGGCGGCGATGCTCGACGCTCGTCGACATCGCGGCGAGGTGCAGGAGGTCGCGCACGAGGAGCGCCTCGGCGAGCGGACGGATCGCGAGACGCGTGAGTTCGTGCGTCGGATCCGCCTGGTCCGCCGCGTAGAGCGAGCGGATGAGGTCGGCGTAGCGCCGTGCCAGCTGCATGCCGCCCCACACGAGGCAGCGGTGGGTGGCGACGAGAAAGTCGCGCCGCGCCGCATGGCCCTCTTCCGACGCGTCGAGGCCGGGCAGCTTGGCCAACGACTCGGTGGCGAGCGAGCCGAACTTCTCCGCGCGGCGCTTGCCGCCCCAGCCGGACTTCCGCGTTTCAAGCAGGAGCCGCCGCAAGAGGCGCATGCCGCTCGCGTCGCGCCACTCCTGATCGTCTTCGCTCGCCCACTCGAGCATGCGCGGCTCGACCGCGAGGCGCCGGCCGAACTCGAACGCGTCGACGCTGCGTCCGTACCCGCGCGCCTCGAGACGACGCACCGCCGATTCCATCGCCTCGACGGTGACGGGGATCAGGCCGCGCTGGAAGGCGACGCCCACGAGCACGACGTCGAGGACGCGATCGGTGAGGAAGCGGCCGCGGCACGCCACCGCGAAGTCGGCCGCGGACGAATGCTCGGGCACGACCGCGACCTGCAACGCGGAGACGAGGCGCCGATAGGTGTCGATCGAGGCCTCGTCGAACTGGTCGTCGAGCGGGCCCACGTTCACGACCGCCGCGGTGCGGTCGGAGGCTGCAACGCGGAGCGTCGGGATCGGGCCGATGCCGCGCAGCGTCTCGACGCCGTCGACGCCGAGGAGGAGATCGGCCTCGCCGTAGGGAATCTCGGGCGGCAACGACGTGACGAGCTGCGCGGTCGTGGCGTCGCCGCGCTCCGATTCGCCGCGCCCGCGGCTGAAGAGAACCTGTGCCCAGGCGCGTCGGCCCGGGCCGACCGGCGCGGGCCGATGCGAGGTCTGCACGCGATAGCCCATCGCGACCCCGGCGTCGGCGATGATCGACGCGGCGAGTCCGATGCCGTCGCCGCGCGTGCCGGCGATATGGCCGCGCCATATGCCCTGCGACGCGTGCAACGGCCGCGGCGGCGCGATGCGGTCGCTGTCGAGGCCGCGCAGCGCCGGCGTCGGCGGGCGCGTGCGGGTGATCTCGACCTGCTCGAGAAGCGGCCGAAGCTCGATCGAGAACGGTGTCGGCGCGGTGAGCCGCTCGACGGTCGACGACCCTTCGAGCGGACGGCTGCCGCGCTCGAGGCCGCGCTCGATGAGCCACTCGGTCGTCGGCGGCCGCATCTCGCACGCCACGTCGACGGGCCACGTCAGGCGCTGCTTCGGCGTGAAGCCGAGGCGGTCGGTCTCGACGAATCCGCGCTCGATGCGCGCCGCGTCGAGGCGCGCCGGCGGACCATCGCGCACGATGACGATCGTGAGACCGTCGTTGCCTGCAACGTCGAGTCCGGCCGTCTTCACGAGCTCGCGCAGGCCCGCACGGTCGTGGAGGTCGGCGACCCGGATCGACACGCGCGACGCCGCATCGGCGGGCACCGACGCGCTCGCGAGGCGCTCGAGGTCGATGTCGTCGTCGCCGCCGACGTCGGGCACGATCACGATGCGGGCGCGCCCCTCGCGCGCCGCCTGCCGCACCGCCCCGACGCCTTCCGTCGCGAAGCGCCGCCGCGCCCACGTCTCGCAGAGGATCACGCGATCCCACTCGCCGGTCGGCGCGATGCCGTCGACCGCAAGTGCGATGCGCCGCGTGTCCGACTCGCTGTCGGTGGGCACGCGGGCGCGGAGGTCGTGGTCGGCCTCGAGGAGCGTCTCGCGCACAAGCGCCGCGGCGGCCGTCGCGCCGAGCCGCGCGCCGCGCGGGGGCACCGCGACGTGCTCGAGCTCCTCGGCGATCGGCGCGAGCCGCGATGCCGGCTGCAACGTGGGGCGCACGTCGTGGAGGAGATGCAGCAGCTTGCGGATCAGGGTCGACGGCCGAAGCGCGTCGCCGTCGGAGAGGCGCCACCGCTCGCCGCGCGGGTCGTAGTCGTCGAGCGGCGCCGGCACGTCGCGCCACCAGATCGAGGCGATCTTCTCGCCGCGGCGACGCGCGAGCTCGGCGATCGCGAGCACCTCGTTGGAGGACGCGCCCACGCGCGACTCGAGCAGGATCACCTGATCGCAGCGGGTCAGGAGGCGGAGGATCGCCGAGTCGTCGATCGGCCGGGTCATGCCGAGCTTCAGCACCGGCACGCGTCCCATCAGGCGCGTCTCGTTCAGGAGATGCGTCGCCGCGACGAACGAGCCGCCGACGCACAGAAGACCGAACGGCTCGCGCTCGCCGGGGCTCGGCAGCGCCACGAGCCGATTCAGCTCGAGCCGCCGAGCCATGCGGAGCGCGTCGGGGGCGTCGCCGCCGCGCGGCGCGCGGCGGGCGCGGCGCCCTGCGGCTGCAACGTCGAGAACGTCGACGATGCGGTTCGGCCTCGCCTCGAGCGTGTCGGTCGAACGAAGGAGCGACGTGTGCGCCACGATGGCCGTGGGCACGCCGAGCGCGCGGCAGAGTCGCGCGGCCTGCTCGACGGCGTCACGCAGTTCGTCGAGCGTCGACGGCTCGATGGACGGAATGCCGAGCGCGCCGAGCATCTGGCTCGGGCACGCGGCCGGCGAGTCTTCGGGGTTGTCCTCGACGACGAGGACGAGGCCCGCCTCGCTTCGCGCGGGCAACGGCAGGAGCGCGCCGATCGACGCGATCGCGGCGGGCAACTCCTCGTTCGAGACGAGCGCCACGCCGCAGCGATTGTTCAGCACCTGCCGATGCGCGAGCCCGATCGCGCGGAGCGAGTCGTTGGCAACGACGAGTTCAAGGCCGTGCCGCTGGAACAGGCGCTCGAGGATGTCGTCGGGCGCCGTCCGACTCCCGCCCCACGCCGACCAACTCTCGAACGGCGCCCGCCGGGCGCCGGCGACCGTCGCGATCGGCAGTTCGCTCTCGAGCGCCCCCTTCACGACCGCCTCCACGGCGGTGACGTGCGCGAGGCCCTCCGCCTTGGAGAGGAAGGTCATGCTCGCGCCGAACATCGTCACGGCGGTCAGTTTACGGGAGCGGTGCGAACCGCTCTCGCGACGGGCCGGAGCCCTCGCGCCCGGCAACGACGGGATTCCCATGGAATCCTGACGCGACCTGTCGGCCGCCGTCGCGGGTCCTGTCGCCATGGACTCCGCACACACCACGCCCGCCGCCGCGCGGCCCGCGTCCGCCTGCCCCGTCACGCGACTCTTCGGCGAACGCGATCCGTCGCTCGCCCTGAGCGGGCCCGCGCGCCTCGGCCTCATGCTCTACGGCCTCTTGGCCTACCTCGCCTTCTTCGTGACGATCCTCTACGCGATCGGATTCGTGACCGGCTTCGTCGTGCCGAAGTCGATCGACTCCGGAACCGGCGGCCCCGTCCTCACGGCGATCCTCGTCAACGGCTCGATCCTCGCGCTCTTCGTGGTCCAGCACACGATCATGGCGCGCCCCTGGTTCAAGCGCTGGTGGACGCGCGTGATTCCCGCCGCCATCGAGCGAAGCACCTACGTGATCGCGGCAAGCGCGATCCTGCTCGCGCTCTTCTGGCAATGGCGTCCGCTGCCCGAAGTCGTCTGGCACCTCGAGACGACTTGGATGCGCGTCGCTCTCCACGCCCTCGCGTTCGTGGGCTGGGCGACGGTCTTCGCGTCGAGCTTCATGGTCAGCCACTGGGACCTCTTCGGCCTGCGGCAGACGATCCTCCCCGCGCTGGGCCGGCGCTACGTGCCGCTTCCCTTCAAGATCACGGGGCTCTATCGCCTCGTGCGCCATCCGCTCATGCTCGGCTTCCTCATCGCCTTCTGGGCGACGCCGACGATGACGATGGGCCACCTCTTCTTCTCGGTGATGACGACCGCCTACATCATCTTCGGCGTGACGATCGAGGAGCGTGACCTCGTCGCCCACTTCGGCGACCGCTATCGCGAGTACCAGGAGCGCGTCCCGGCCGTGGTGCCGGGATGGATGAAGAAGGATTAAGGATGAAGGATCAAGGAGCAAGGGTGGCGGACGAAAGCCAACACTCTTCCCCTTGATCCTTGATCCTCGATCCTTGATCCTCTCCTTCCCCATGCCCATCCGCCTCCTCGTCGTCGACCTCGACGGCACGCTTCTCAATCGCGCCGGTCGCGTGTCGCCTCGCAACGCGGAGGCGGTGCGCCGAGCGGAAGCGGCGGGCATCGAAGTCGTCGTCGCCACCGGCCGCTCATGGCTCGAGAGTACATCCGCCCTCGAGGCGATCGGCCATCGCCGCGAGGGCCACGATCGGCTCTTCATCGGCGCCGGCGGCGCCACGCTGCACGACGCCCGCACCGGCGCGATCCTCGATCGGCGCACCCTCGACGAGCCGCTCGTCGAAGCGATCAGCGAAAGCGTGCTGCAACACGGACATCTCGCGCATCTCCTCCAGGATCCGCAGGAGACGGGGCGCGACTACATGCTGATCGGCGACGCCGAGCTCGATCCCGCGTCGGAGTGGTGGTTTCGCACGCATCCGGTCTCGGTCGAGCGGCACGCGTCGATCGAGACGGCGCGACCGCTCGGCGCGACGATCCGCGCGGGCACCGTCGCGGTCGGCGCGGAACTCGCGAAGCTCGCCGCCGCACTCAAGGACGATCTTGGCGACCGCGTGATGCTGCAGCATTGGTCCGCGCTCACCGAGACCGAAGTCGTCGGAAGCGCGACGCATCTTCTCGAGTGCTTCGCCCCCGACACGAACAAGTGGACGATGGCCGCGCGCGTCGCGGCGCGCCGCGCCATCGACACCTCCGCGATCGCCGCGGTCGGCGACGGCTTGAACGACCTCGCGCTCATCCAGAACGCCGCGCTCGGCATCGCGATGGGAAACGCCGATCCGCGCATCGCCGAGGTCGCGCGGATGCATGTCGGCCATCACGACGCCGACGGATTCGCGGACGCGGTAGAGCGGGTGCTGGGGAAAAAGTAAGGGGTTCAGGGGCCAGGGTTCAGGGTTGGGGGGAAGGAGTCAGGATTCAGGAGTCAGGAGTCAGGGGGAAAGCCATCGCCCGAGGTTCGGGTGGAACACTGCCTTTCTGTCTTCCCCACTGACTCCTCACTCCTGACTCCTGACTCCTGACTCCCGACTCCTGCCTCCTGCTCCCCGATCCCTCTTTCCACCAATTCCCCCCCGCTCGACCTTCCCCTGTTGCGACCGGCCGAGACCGCAGTAGAGTGTCCTTCAGTGATACTCACCCGCTGAGGCCCAATGATGACGACGGACCGAGATGATGAACCTCTCGTCCGCTCGCCTTCCCCTGTGGTCCACGCGACGGTCGCGCCCTTCACGCCCAATGCGAGGCCTGAAGCGAGTGCCCCGCACGTCGACGGGGACGCCGGAGTCCGTGCCTCACCGTCCGCCCACGCGGCGTCGGCACACGCCGCGCCGGTGGAACCTCGCAACCAGAAGACACCGCACATGCTCGCGGCCGCGTTCGAGCGAGAACTCCTGCGCGACGGCCGCGTGCACGACCTGCATTGGTTCCGCACCGACTGGCAACGAAGCGGTGCGGCGACCGCGACCGCGCGCTATCGCGATCACGACGGCGTCGATCACGGCGTCGTCGTCAAGCTTCCGATCACGCCGCGCGAATGGCGTTGGTCGCGGCGACTCGGCACGACCGACGATGCCGCGTCAATCTCCTCGTTGCCGGTCGCGCGACTCTTCCGCGAAGGCACGGAGCTCGGACCGTATGACGTCGCGTGGATCGTCATCGAGCGCTTCCAGCACGAGCCGCTCGCGACGCATTGGCTTCCGAACACCGTCGCGCGCATCGCCGATGCGGCGGCGCGCTTCCACCGCGCGGCGTCGGCGTTTCCGGTCGACGAGCCCGCATCCGCCGAAGACTGGGAAGCGCTCGTGAAGTCCGCACGCGATCACGCCCGCGACACCGCGATGCCGGAACGCTCGCGCTGGAGCGCGGCGCTCAAGGAGTTGACGCGGCGCCTCGACAAGGCGATCGAGCGCTGGGCCGCGCGGCGCCCGATCGGGTGGCTGCACGGCGACCTCCATCCGGCCAACGCGCTTGCCCGATCACACGACCCAGACGCCCCCGCCGCCCTGATCGACCTCGCGGAAGTCCGTCCGGGCCACTGGCTCGAAGACGCCATCTACTTCGAACGGTTGCTCTGGACGCGCCCGGAACGCCTCGCCCAGAAACCCGTGAAGGCGCTTGCCGATGCCCGCAAGCGGCTCGGTCTCGAGAATGGCGACTATCCCCCGCTCGCGGCCGTGCGCCGGGTGTTACTGGCGGCGACCGCCCCGGCCTTCCGCGGCGAACACCATCCGGCGCTCCTAGCGGCCTGCCTGGCGAGGCTGGAGGAAGGGCTGCGCGAGGTGAAGTGAGCGTGTGAGGAGTAGAAGTGGGGAGTCAGGATTCAGGAGTCAGGAGCGAGTGGGAAAGGCAAGCACTCTCGCCTCTCCTGGCGCTCCGGTAGGCCTTGAGAGCCTCCGACCACGCACCTCAATGTCGATGGCGCCCTCCGTCCACTGACTCCAGACTTCTGAATCCTGACTCCTTCCGCAGTCCGCCACCGACTCGCGGCGTTCGCGATCCTTCCGTTACACTCCCTCCCTCTATGGCCGATGTCAGCGATAAACGGCGCCTACGCCAAGTGCAGCAGCAGGACCTGACGGAGAGTCGCCTCAACGACGACTTCCTCTATTGGCTCAAGACGAAGGGCCTCAACTACCTCCTCGTCGTCCTCGTCATCGCCTGCGCGGTCATGTTCTACAACGCGTACCGCCAGCGGCGCCAGCAGGCGTTCGATGCGTCGTGGGCCGACCTCTCGCAAGCCACGCTTCCGCAAGCCTTTGACGAGGTCGCGAAGAAGCACGATCCGTCTGAAGCGATCGCCCTCTACGCTTGGCTCAAGGCCGCCGAGGCGCATCTTCGCGACGTCCGCACCGGCTACGTCGGCGGTCCGCCCGTCACGATGCCCGATGGCACGATCTCGGGCGGTGTGCGCATGACGGCCGAAGACCGAACCGCTGCGCTCGACGCCGCCGACCAGTACTTCACCCAAGTCCTCACCGCGGCGAAGACCGCGAACGACGCTCCCGGCCACGCCGCCTTCACCATGTCGGCGCTTTTCGGTCGTGCCTCGATCGCCGAGAGTCGCGGCGATATCGCCGCCGCGAAGACCTTCCTCGAAGAGGCCAAGCGCGTCGCCGAGGTCCCCTTCCCGATGTTCGCGGCGCAGGCGCAGGCCCGCATCGACTCCCTTCCGAAGCTCGCGAAGCCGACCGAACTCCCGACTCGCGCGAGCCTCCCGGCGAAGCCCGACGCCGCGGCGATCACGCCCGGCGCGAGCAACGAACTCCTGAATAGCGTCACCGCGCCGCAGCCGCCGGCCCCGGGCACGCCCGAAGCCGTGCCGCCGGAACTCCGCCCGACGGCGCCGCCGGCGACCACGCCTCCGCCGGCGAACGGGCCCCCGCCGGCGAATGGCCCGAAGCCCGCGGGCGGATGACCGCAGGCGACACGACGACGGGCGACGCCGACTCCCGCGAGAGCGAGGGCGGCGGCGCCGACGACGCGACCGAGCGCCTGTTGGGCGCTGGCGGCGCGGTCGACCGCGACGCGCTCTTCGCGCTCTACGAGAAGCAAGCCGGCGAAGACGACGAGACGCCCGTCTGCGTCTCGTTCCGCCTCTTCCGCGATCTCGACAAGCGCCTCGACAAGTATCTCGTCGATCGCGTGCCGTTCCTCTCGCGCACGCAGATCCAGAAACTCATCGACGAGGAAGCGGTCACCGTCAACGGCCGCAGGCCGAAGGCGAGCACGAAGCTCCACAAGAACGATCTCGTCGTTGCCACGCTTCCGCCGCCGCCGTCGGGCGCGATCCAGCCCGAAGAGATTCCGCTCGACATCCTCTTCGAGGACGAGCACCTCATCGTCCTCAATAAGCAGCCCGGGCTCATCGTGCATCCGGCCCGCGCCCACAAGTCGGGCACCCTGATCAACGGCCTCGCGTGGCACTTCAAGCACGTGTCGGGCGGGCAACTCTCGGCGGTCGGCGAGGAGTTCGCGCGACCGGGCGTCGTCCACCGCCTCGACAAGTGGACGTCCGGGGCGATCGTCGCCGCGAAGAACGACACCGCGCACTGGCGCCTGGGCAAGCAGTTCGAGCATCGCCGGACCGACAAGCGCTACCTCGCGCTCATCCACGGCGAGCCGTCGAGCGACATCGACCTCATCGACCTTCCGCTCGGCAAGCATCCGACGGTGCGCGAGAAGTACGCGGTGCGCTTCGACCAGACCGGCAAGCCAAGCCAGACGATCTACCGCGTGCGCGAGGTGTACGACGCGCCGCCGGGGTGGCCGTACGGGCGCTTCTCGCTCGTCGAACTGGAGCTGAAGACCGGGCGCACGCACCAGATCCGCGTGCACCTCTCGCACCTCAAGCACTCGATCGTCGGCGACGACATGTACGGCGGCCGGCACGTAACCGAGAAGGACCTCGGCGGCAACGCGGAGACGACGTTGCTCGCGCGGCAGGCGCTTCATGCGACGACGCTCGCCTTCCGGCATCCGATGACGGAAGCGCCGATGACCTTCACGGCGCCGCTCGCGCCCGACCTCGTGCGTGCGATTGGGCTCCTGCGCCAACGCCTCGTGCGGCGACCGGAGATCCCCGGCGCCACGATCGCGCTCGACGCCGTGATGCCCGGCGCCTGACGGCGACGCGACGTCGGCTGCAACGACGACCTCCGCGTTGCAGGGTACAGTGCCCGCCATGGGCCTCATGGATTTCCTGCGTCGCGTGCCGAAGACGCCGCCGCCGTCGAACATGGCGATGGCGATGGTCATGCTCGAGCCGGGGGAAACGTTCCGACCCGGCGACCTCGCCGCGCACGCGCGCGAACGCTGGCCCGAAGCGCCGGCGCTCGGCGGCATCACCGGCGACGGCGACACCGCCACGGGACTCGACACCTCGGACAAGGTGCTGATGATGCACATGCCGATGCCGATCCCGCCGCCGTCGCTCGAGGGCCCGATCGCGCTTGCCTGGCATTGGCGCGGCGCCCGCGAGGAGGTCGCGCGCCATCGCTCGCACATCGTCGCCACGATCTCCTCCGACAGCGCGTCGCCCTTCGCGCTGCGCACGCTGCACACGAAGCTCCTCGCGTCGATCCTCGCGACGCATCCGTCGATCGGCGTCTACGTCGGCGACGCCACGCTCATTCGCCGCGCGTCGCATGTCCTGAAGGACGCCGACGAGATGACGTCGCGTCCGCCCCTCTTCTCCTGGATCAGCGTCTGTCCGGTGGCGATGCCGTCGCGCAAGGCGACCGCATACACGAAGGGCCTCACGTGGTTCGGCCTGCGCGAGCTCGAGGTGCGCGAGTGCTCGATGCCGTTCAAGGAGTTGGTCGGTCGTCTCGCCGACACCGCCTCGTACCAAGTTCGCCATAACCTCCAGATCGCGCACGGCCACACCGTGGGCGACTCCGCGACGGAACGTATCCCCGTGACGCACGAGCGCTCGATGTTCGTGCCGAGAATGCCGGTGGCCCGCATCGCGTTCCCCTGACCTCCGTCAGGACGACGGCCGTTTCGCTACCATCGTCGCCCCTTCACCGTGGTTGAAGGTCGCTGTCGCTCGTCACGAACGGAGTCTCGATGGAAGCAGGAATCGTCGGTTTGCCGAACGTCGGCAAGAGCACGCTCTTCAACGCCCTCACCGCCGCGGGCATCGAGGCGCAGAACTATCCCTTCTGCACCATCGAGCCGAACGTCGGCGTCGTGAGCGTTCCTGACGACCGCCTCGAAACGCTGCGCAAGTTCATCGAGTCGCAGAAGATCATTCCCGCGGCGCTTCGCCTCGTCGACATCGCGGGCATCGTCCGCGGCGCGAGCGAAGGCGAAGGCCTCGGCAACAAGTTCCTCTCGCACATCCGCGAAGTCGACGCGATCCTCCACGTCGTCCGCTGCTTCGAGGACAACGACATCATCCACGTCGAGGGTTCGGTCGATCCGATCCGCGACATCGACACGATCGAGACCGAGCTCATGCTCGCCGACCTTCAGGTGATGGAAGGCGTGCTCGAGAAGGCCGCCCGCACCGCGCGGTCGGGCGACAAGGAAGCGATCGCGCGCGTCGAGATGCTCTCGAAGGCGAAGCCGGTGCTCGAAGGCGGCCAGCCGCTCCGCTCGATGACGCTCGCCCCCGAGGAGCGCAAGCTCTTTGCGAGCCTCGGCCTCATCACCGCGAAGCCCGTCCTCTACGTGGCCAACGTCAACGAGGCCGATGCGCACGGCGACGGCCCCCTCGTGAAGAAGGTGCGCGAGTACGCCGCGAAGAACGGCGGCAAGGTCGTCGTCGTCTGCGCGAAGATCGAGAGCGAGCTGTCGGAGCTTGCCCCCGAAGACCGGAAGGAGATGCTCGAGTCGCTCGGCATGAAGGAGCCGGCGCTCGCGACCGTGGCCCGCGCCGCCTATGACCTGTTAGGCCTCCAGAGCTACTACACCGCGGGCCCGAAGGAAATCCGCGCGTGGACGATCCACCGCGGCGACACCGCCCCGCAGGCGGCGGGCGTGATCCACACCGACTTCGAGAAGGGCTTCATCCGCGCGGAGTGCTATCACGTCGACGATCTCGTCCAGCTCAAGACGGAGAAGGCGATCCGCGACGCGGGCAAGCTCCGCGCCGAAGGAAAGAACTACGTGATGCAAGACGGCGACGTGGTGCATTTCTTGTTCAATGTCTGAGACCGAGGAGTCAGGATTCAGGAGTGAGGAGTCAGGGTGAAAGCACCCGAAGCGCGGTACGCGATTCCTGTTCCCACGGACTCCTGACTCCTGACTCCCTTCTTCCGATGCTCCCCCTCCTCGGCTCCATCGACGTCACGGTTCTCGGCTCGACGCCCGTCGAGATCCATGGCGATCGGTATGCCGACCTCGTCGTCGAGGTGGTCGGCGGCGGGAGCGGGCGTGAACGACTCCGCGTTGCAGCCCATCAGGTATCACGAGCGCCGCAGCCCGGCGACCGCCTGCGCGTGCGGTTTCTCCTCGGACAGGTCGACGGCGTCGAGATCCTTCCGGAAACGGCGCCGTGAGCCCGCGCGGCAACGCGGACCTGTCGCCGGAGTCGCTCCTCTTCGCCTATGCGAACGGCGCGTTTCCGATGTCCGATCCCGACACCGGCCGCGTCGACTACTACACCTGCGATCCGCGCTGCGTCATCCCGCTCGATGACCGCTTTCACATCGCGAAGTCGCTCGCCCGCACGGTCAAGAGCGGCCGCTTCACGATTCGCTTCGACACCGCGTTCGGCGCCGTGATCCGCGCCTGCGCGACCGACCGCAACGAGGAGAACCGCTCGTGGATCTCCGACGAGATCGTCGCCGCGTACGAGGCGCTGCATCGCCTCGGCTTCGCGCACTCGGTCGAAGCGTGGCGCCAAGGGACGCTCGTCGGCGGTCTCTACGGCGTGTCGCTCGGTGCGGCCTTCTTCGGCGAGAGCATGTTCTCGCGCCCCGCGCTCGGCGGCCGCGACGCGAGCAAGGTCTGCATGGTGCATCTCGTCGAGCGCCTGCGCGAGCGCGGCTTCGAACTCCTCGATAGCCAGTACGGCAATCCGCTCATCCACGCCTTCGGCGCGTTCGACGTTGCAGCCGACGAGTACGAGCGATTGCTCGAGCGCGCGGTGCAGAGGGAAGTGGGCTTTTGAAGGATGCCGGGAGTCAGGAGTCAGGAGTCAGGAGTCAGTGGGAAAGCAGGTCTGGCTCAACGCGTGAGTGCGTTACCCTAAATCCTGAATCCTCAATCCTGAATCCTCGCGGCCAACGGCCGCGTAATCACCCTCACCTGCGCGAACTGGCGATGGCCGTCGCGGCCCGAGTGATAGCCGTAGCCGGACTGCTTCGCGCCGACCCATGGCGTGCCCTTCGCGCCGCCGCAGCCCTGGTTGATGCCGACCATGCCGCTGTGCAGTTGCCGGGCGACGCGCTCCGCGTTGTCGACGTCCTTGCCGAAGACCGCGCCGCCGAGGGCGTACGGCGACTCGTTCGCCCAGCGCACCGCGTCGCGCACGTCGTCATAGCGCACGATGCACGCGACCGGGCCGAACGTCTCCTCGCGCATGATCGTCATGTCGGGGCGCACGTCGACGAGCACCGTGGGCGCGACGAAGTTGCCTGGACGCGGCTCGTTGCCCGCGATGGCTCGCGCGCCTTCCTTCAGCGCCGAGGCGATCTGCCGCTCGACGTGCTCCTTCTGCCGACGATTCACCATCGGCCCGAGCGTGACGCCCTGCTCGACGCCGTGCCCTTGCTTCAACGTTCGAGCCTTCTCGGCGACCGCCTTCTCGAACGATTCCGCGATCGAGCGGTGGACGTAGATGCGCTCGGTGCTCACGCACACCTGGCCCGCGTTCCGGAAGGAGTTCCGCGCCGCGAACGCCGCCGCGGCCTCGATGTCGGCGTCGGGCAACACCACGAGCGGATCCTTGCCGCCGAGCTCGAGGATCACGCGCTTCAATCCGCCGCCTGCAACGCTGAGAATGTGCTTGCCGGCGGCGCGGCTGCCGGTGAAGGCGATGAGGTCGACGTCGGCGGCGACGAGCGCCTTCCCCTGCGCCTCATCGCCGAAGACGATCTGGAAGACGTCGCGCGGCAGCGCCGCCGCGACGCACTTGAACCATTCGTATGCGCAGAGCGGCGTCTCTTCGCTCGGCTTCAGGATCACCGCGTTGCCGGCGAGAAGCGACGGAAGGACGCACTCCTGCGGCATGAGGACGGGGAAGTTCCACGGCGTGATCGCGACCGCCACGCCGAGCGGGTCGTAGACGAGCGTGGAGCGCACGCGGTCGTCCTCGCGCACCTCGGGGCGAAGCGCCTCGACGCACTCGTCGATCGCCTCGGCCAGTCCGTTCGCCGCGTGGTTCGCCTCGCCGCGGGCGTCGCCGATCGGCTTCCCCATCTCGCGGCTGATGAGTTCGCCGATCCGATCGGCCGCGGCCTTGAGTCCGTCGATCGCCCCCTTGAGGCGGGCCGCCCGCTCGTCGAGACCGAGCGCCGCCCACGCCGCCTGGGCCGCCCGGGCCCGCTCGACGACCGCCGGGATCTCCGCCACCGGGGTCACCGGGACGGTGCCCACGACCTCGCCGGTCGCGGGGTCAAGGGACGCGAGAACGTTCGCCTCAGCGGTATGCGAGCGGGAAAGCGTGGTCATAGGGGGAGAATACGGGAGCGCGGCCTGCGGCCGCGGGAGTCAGGATCCAGGAGTCAGGAGTCAGGGAGGAAGAGAACCACTCCATCGAAGTCCCGGGCGGTCTGGCCACTGACTCCTGACTCCTGAATCCTGACTCCTCTCTTCCATCCCCCCGCCCTTTCCACTAGACTCTCCCCTCCCTCACACGAGGGCCGCTGGTGACTGCGGGCTCGCGATCGACGTTCGTCGACCGCGTGCCGTCCGCGGGCGCCACATGGAGCCTCCCCTTTCGCGGCCGGAGGTGCCAGCCCATCGAGGACCGCCCGTTGCCCTTCTTCCAAGGCTCGGGCGGGATGCCGCGGACTCGGGTCGGTCCCGAACCGCGATTCACACATGCTCGCCTTCCCGCGAGCGCTGACAGCGGTTCTAGCGGACGCATCCACCACTTCGCATTCACAGTCTGGCCCGTGGTGTAACGGTAGCACCTCAGGTTTTGGTCCTGATGGTCCTAGTTCGAATCTAGGCGGGCCAGCTACTTCTCAGCTTCCGCCGTCGGGCGCCGCGCCCGAGGCGACTCCTCCTCCATGAGCGATCCGCGATCGACTTCGTCCTCCTCGGCCACGGGCGCACCGGGCGCACCGGGCGCGCCTCGCGTGGGTGCGATCATCCTCGCCGCGGGCAAAGGCACTCGCATGAAGAGTGACCTCCCGAAGGTCATGCACCCGGCGCTCGGGAAGCCGATGGTGCGCTGGGTCGTCGAGATGGCGCAGGCCGCCGGC
Source organism: Phycisphaerae bacterium (assembly GCA_016795035.1). Taxonomy (GTDB): domain Bacteria; phylum Planctomycetota; class Phycisphaerae; order Phycisphaerales; family SM1A02; genus JAEUIT01. The sequence continues at coordinate 52,274 of JAEUIT010000099.1, forward strand.
GCCGCACACACCACGCTGATCATCGGCCACGGCGCCGATCTTCTCCGCCGCGAGTTCGCCAACGACGCCGGACTCACCTTCGCGTTGCAGGAGCCGCAGCTCGGCACCGGACATGCGGTCGATCAGGCGCGAAAGCACTTCGTCCCGAGCCGCAACGGTGTCCTCGAGTGGGAAGACGTTTTCGTCCTCTGCGGCGACGGCCCGCTCATCCGCGCCGAGACGCTCCGCACGCTCCTCGCGAAGCACCGGGCCGACGGCGCGAGCGCCACCCTCGCGACGAGCATGCTCGAGAATCCCGCGGGCTACGGCCGCATCGAGCGCGACGCGCAGGGCAACTTCCGCCGCATCGTCGAGCAGAAGGACGCGACCGACGCGCAGAAGGCGATTCGCGAAGTCAACCCGTCGTACTACTGCTTCAAGGTGCGCGACCTCTTCGACGCGCTCTCGCGCGTCGACAACAAGAACGCGTCGGGCGAGTACTACATCACCGACGTGTTCGAGCTTCTCCTGAAGGACGGCAAGAAGGTCAGCGTCATCGACGCCGTTCCGCCCGCCGACGTCCTCAGCGTCAACACGCCCGAGCAGCTGGCCGAGGTCGAGAGCATCCTTCGCGCTCGCGCGGCGTCGCACACCAAGACTTCCGGAGCCGCGTCATGAGCGCCGCCGATCGCGACCATCTCAAGATCTTCGCCGGCACCTCGTCGCGCGATCTCGGCAAGGCGATGTGCGATCACCTCGACCTTCCGCTCGGCCAGGCGACGGTCTCGCGCTTCGCCGACGGCGAGTGCATCGTGAAGCTCGAGGAAGACGTGCGCGGCCGCGACTGCTTCGTCGTGCAATCGACCTGCGCACCGGTCGACGAGAACCTCATGGAGCTTCTCGTCTACGTCGACTGCCTTCGCCGCGCGAGCGCGAAGCGCATCACGGCCGTGATCCCCTACTTCGGCTACGCCCGACAGGACCGCAAGGACGAGGGCCGCGTGCCCATCACGGCAAAGCTCGTCGCGAACCTGATCACGACCGCGGGCGTCGATCGTGTCCTCTGCATGGATCTCCACGCGGCGCAGATCCAGGGCTTCTTCGATCTGCCGGTCGACCACCTGAGCGCGTCGCCCGTGATCGCCGAGTACTTCACGAGCCGCGTGCACGACTTTGCAAGCGATCTCTCGGACTGCGTCGTCGTGAGCCCGGACGTCGGCAACGTGAAGGTCGCGAATACCTACGCGAACATCCTCGGCGCCGACCTCGCGATCATCGACAAGCGCCGCCAGTCGGGGACGAAGGTCGTCGTCAAGAATCTCATCGGTGACGTGCGCGGCCGCGTCGTCCTCATGTTCGACGACATGATCTCGACCGCCGGCACGATCTGCGAGGCGGCGCGCGTCGTCATGGAGGAGGGCGCGACGAACGTCATCGCGACGGCGACGCACGCGGTCCTCGTCGGCATCGCGATGGAGCGCATCCGCTCGAGCCCGGTGTCGAAGGTCGTCATCACCGACTCGATCCCCGGCGGCGCGCGGCTCCAGCCGCTCGCCGACCGGCTCGTCACGCTTTCCGTCGCCAAGCTCCTCGGCGAAGCGATCCACCGCATCCACCACGATCAGTCCGTTTCCGCGATGTTCCGCGGCGGCATCGGCCCGAAGCGCTGAGGCCTAACACCTCGTTCACGCCGACGGCCGTCACCCCAAGACCCCATCCTCTGTTTAGACAGGCACTTTTTCAGATAGGAGATTCGAATGGCTCATGACACCCCAACCCTGGAAGCGACCAAGCGCGAGCGTCTCGGCTCGCGATATGCGAAGCGCGAGCGTGCGAAGGGACGGCTCCCCGCCGTCATCTTCGGCCACGGCAGCGAACCCGCGCACGTGACGATCGACGAGAAGGCGATGGCCCTCGCGCTCAAGCACGGCTCGCACGTCGTCAACGTCAAGTTCGGCTCGACGACCGAGACCTGCCTCGTGAAGGACCTCCAGTTCGGCTACCTCGGCGACAACGTGATCCACGTCGATCTCGCCCGCGTGAACCTCGACGAAGTCGTGACGGTCAACGTCGCGATCCACTTCGTCGGCGTTCCGGAGCTCGCGAAGAAGCCCGGCAACATCGCCACGCACGACCTCGCCCAGCTCGAAGTCCGCTGCAAGGTGCGCGACATCCCCGAAGACATCCGCATCGACCTGTCGGTGGCGATGACCGGCATGACGTTCACCGTCGGCGAGATCAAGCTCCCGGCCGGCGTCACCGCCGCGGTTCCCGCGGAGACGGTCGTCTGCCGTATCCAGACCGTCACCGAAGAGGCGACCGGCGAAGCCGCCGCCCCGACCGAAGCGGCGTCCGCTCCGGAAGTCATCACCGCGAAGAAGGACGAGAAGGCCGAAGGCGCTCCGAAGGCCTAACACCCCTCCGGACTGGCGTCTGCATCTCCACGTTTCTCGATCGACTCATGAAGCTCATCGTCGGACTAGGCAACCCTGGACTCGAATACGACCGTACCCGGCACAACGTCGGGTTCGACGTGCTCGATCGCCTCGCGCGCCGCACCGTCGACGCTTCACGATCGATCGCGAAGTCCCGTTTCGCCGGTGCGGTGCTCGAGACCGAGCTCCCAACGCCGAACGGGCCCGAGAAGGTCCTGTACCTGAAGCCTCTCACGTACATGAATCGATCGGGGCAATCCGTGGCTGAAGCGATCCGCTTCTACAAGCTCGACGTTGCAACGGACCTCCTGGTGTTCGTCGACGACATCGCCCTGCCCTGCGGATCCATCCGCCTGCGGCCGGACGGTTCGGCCGGCGGGCACAACGGCCTCGCCGACATCGAGCAGAAGTTAGGCACCGCGAAGTACGGCCGATGCCGCATCGGCATCGACATGCCGGGACAGATCCCGCAGAAGGACTACGTCCTCGGCAAGTTCCGCCCCGACCAGCAGCCGCTGGTCGAGGCGGCCCTCGAGCAGGCGGTCGACGCCGCGCTCGTGTGGGTCTCGTCCGGCCTCAACGTTGCGATGAATCGTTTCAACGCACGTCCTGCGGCCGAACGGCCCGGCACCGGCCGACCGTCGGCCGCTCCGAAGCCCGGCGAGTCGGCGGCCTAACAACGCTCGAGTCGCCTTCACAGTCCGTCACCGTCGAACCAATCAACACCACTCGATCAACGAACGCATCGAATACAAGAGAGTTCACCTATGACCGAAACCCGCATCTCCATGTATGAAGGCTTGTTCCTCTTTCCGCAGAGCGCGAGCGCCGACCTTCAGGCCGCCGTCGCGCACATCACCGAGATCCTCCAGCGCGGACACGTGGAGATCGTCGCCCTGCGCAAGTGGGACGAGCGCCGCCTCGCCTACGACATCCACGGCAACAAGCGCGGCGTCTACTTCCTCGCGTACTTCAAGGCCGAGACGAGCGCGCTCGCCGGCATCGAACGCGATCTCCGTCTCAGCGAAAAGCTCCTCCGCTCGCTCATCACGAAGGCCAACCACGTGATGCCCGAAGAGATCGCCGCGGCCGAAGGCCGTCAGCAGATCGACGACGAGATCAAGCTCCGGGCCGCGCAGCCGGCCGCAGCCGCTCCGGCGGCGACGGACGCCTGATCGCCGTTTTTCACGTCTTGCACGACCCTCCGTGCCGAGCGTCATTGCCCGGCCGGAGGGTCGTGTCATTGCGGGAGAATCCGGAGCGTCGAAAAAGCGCAGTGCCGGAGAGGAAGTCCCAAAACCAGCGGTACGATCCGCCGCACGCAAACGCCGCCCAATCCGGTCTCGAGGATGACCGCCGGTCCCGTCGTCGCACCGCACACGCGACGAACGCCTCGAACGACCACCTCTCAACTATTGGGCGGGAAAGGATTCGACATGGCCAGTTACAACAAGGTGCTCCTCCTCGGCAATCTCACCCGCGACGTGGAACTCAAGCAGATCCCGAGCGGGCAGTCGGTGGCGCAGATCGGCATCGCCGTGAATCGCCGCTGGCGCACGAAGGAGGGCGAGGATCGCGAAGAGGTGACCTACGTCGACTGCGAGGCGTGGGGCCGTCAGGCCGAGGTCATCGCGCAGTACATGAGTAAGGGCAAGCCGATCTTCATCGACGGCCGCCTGAAGCTCGACACGTGGGAAGACAAGGAAGGCAAGAAGCAGTCGAAGCTTCGCGTCGTCATCGAGGAGTTCCAGTTCGTCGGCGGCCGTGACGGCGGCGGCGAAGGCGGCGGCGGTGGCGGGGGCGGTCGTGCCCCGCGATCGCGCGACGACGGCGGCTATGCCCCGGCTCGCTCGGGTCGTTCACAGGGCGGCCACACGGCCGTTCCCGAAGACGACATCCCGTTCTGATCCCAGCCCGTTCCGATCGTCTGCGTTGCAGCTGCAGACCGATCGCGTTCCGTTCGCACGAACGTCGCCGCATGCGTGAATCGTTTGCATAGGCGTCGAGACGAACGCATTCGCCTGAAGCGCTCGCCGCGGGTTCGACAACGATTCCTCGTTGCCGCCCGCGGCGAGCGCGCCCTTCAACCCCCGTGTGCACTCTCGTGGTAGCCGACGCGAATTCGTCCCGTCCGGCGCGGCGATCGGCTGCGCTTCGGGCGCTCCTCCTTCTCTGCATTGCGTTCGTCGCGCTTACCGCGCTCGCCGCGAATGCCGCGCGGGCCGCCTCCGACCATCCGGCCCAAGCGACGGGCGACACGTTCGCCATGGCGCGCGAGGGCCTCGCTCGCGCCAACGCGACCGAAGCCCGCATGCGAGCCGTTCCGCTCGCGTCGGCGAGCGACGTGCGCTGGATTCCCGAGCCCGTCGTGCGCCGCGCGCTCGGAGATCGTGCGCCGGCCGACGCCCTTCCGGAGTGGGCCGCATTCGTGCGCCTCGAGCCCGACGGCCGGCGCCGCTGGCTGCGCGTCGACACCGCCTCACCCGATGACGGCCCACGCGACGGCGTGACCCGCGATCTCTTCGATCACGCGGCCGTCGCGGCGGCGCTTTCGACCGATGCCGCGCGCATCGATCCCGATCGGCTTCCGATCGCCCGCCTCGAGTTTGAGGACGAGCCCGGCGTCGGCTCTCCTGACGGGGCGTGGCCCGTCGTTTTCCTTTCGATCGAGGGCAACGCTCGCACGCTCGTCGCACCGCTTCTCCTCGCCGATCGTGCCGACGCGCCGCCGCCTGTGCGCGACGCCAACGCGATCGAGGCCCGCGCGCTGGAAGAGCCGCTTCGCCCCGGGAGCGCGCGGAGTCGCGGCGGCACCGTGTCGACGAGCATCACGTTCGTGAATCGCTTGTCGCGCCCGGTGCGGCTCTACTGGGTCGACCAAGGCGGCGACGAGCGGGCCTACGCGACGCTCGAACCGGGCGCCACGCACGCGCAGCACACGTACGCGGGCCATGCCTGGATCGCGCGGGACCTCGAAGGCAACGCCCTCGGCCACACGGTCGGCCGGCGCACGCCGCGCAGCGTGTTCATCGACGGCGCGCCCCGCGAAGCCCCCGGCCGCGACGACGCCGCGCGCGCCCCCCGGCCGAGGCCAGACCGCGACGCCCCGCGCGCCACGCCGTCCGCACGCTCGACGACGAACACGATCGCCCTCGACGGCGGCAACGTGGTGATCCGCGACGCCGCCGGCGCCACGCGCTTTACGACGACGGACGGCGTCGACGGCGACGCCTACGTCGGGCCGGTGCACGTCTCGCCCGACGGGACGCTCGCGCTCGTCTTCAAGGTGCAGACCGCGCCGACGCGCACGATCACCCTCGTCGAGAGTTCGCCGAAGGACCAGGTCCAACCGAAACTCCGCACGATCCCCTACGCGAAGCCCGGCGATCCCATCGATCGTCCGGTGCCGCACCTCTTCGACGTCGCCGCCGCGCGGGAGATCCCGATCGACACCGCGCTCGTGCCGAACCCGTGGTCGATCGACCGCGTGCGCTGGGCGGGCGACTCGTCGCGCGTCACCTTCCTCTACAACGAGCGCGGCCACCAGCGGCTGCGCGTGGTCGCACTCGACGTTGCAGCTCCCGCGAGCGACGCCGCTCCGGTGGCCTCGGCCACCGCGCGCGCCGTCGTCGACGAGCACGCGTCGACCTTCCTCGACTACGCGGGCAAGTTCTTCCTCGAGTTCCTCTCCGACGACGAGCTCGTCTGGATGAGCGAGCGCGACGGCTGGAACCATCTCTACCTCGTCGACGTGAGTAACGGCCCTCGCGAGGGCGCCGTCACGCGACAGATCACGAAGGGCGACTGGGTCGTGCGCCGCGTGCTCTCGCTCGACCGCGACGCCCGCACCGCGACGCTCGAGGTCGGCGGCATCCATCCCGGGCAAGATCCGTATCACGTGCACGTCATTCGCGTGTCGCTCGATCGCGACGAGACCACGATCCTCACCCAGGGCGACGGCACGCATCGCGTCGAGTTCGCGCCGAGCGGGCGCCACTACATCGACACCTACTCGCGCGTCGACCTCGCGCCCGTCTCGGAGTTGCGACGCACGAGCGACGGCTCGCTCGTCGCCACGCTCGTGCGCGCGTCGACCGACGCACTCGTCGCCGCCGGCTGGCGCGCGCCCGAGCGCTTCGTCGCGAAAGGCCGCGACGGCGTCACCGACATCTGGGGGGTGATCTGGCGCCCGATCGACTTCGATCCGTCGAAGCGCTACGCGATCATCGAGAACATCTATGCCGGCCCGCAGGACAGCTTCGTGCCGAAGTCGTTCGCCGCATGGCACGGCCAGCGCGATCTCGCCGAGCTCGGATACGTCGTCGTGCAGATCGACGGCATGGGCACGTCGAACCGCAGCAAGGCCTTCCACGACGTGTGCGCGAAGAACCTGAAGGACGCCGGATTCCCGGATCGCGTGCGCTGGCTCGAGGCCGCGGCGAAGGCGCATCCGGAATTGGACCTCGCGCGGGTCGGCATCTACGGCGGTTCCGCGGGCGGGCAGAACGCGATGCGCGGACTGCTCGACTTCCCAGGCACGTACAAGGTCGGCGTGGCCGACTGCGGGTGCCACGACAACCGCATGGACAAGATCTGGTGGAACGAGCTTTGGATGGGCTGGCCCGTCGACGAGAGCTACGCGCGCAGCTCGAACGTCGTCGACGCCGCAAAGCTTGAAGGCAAGCTCCTCCTGATCGTCGGCGAGGTCGACAACAACGTGGACCCCGCCTCCACGTTGCAGGTCGCGCATGCGCTGATGGAGGCCGGAAAGGACTTCGACCTTCTCGTCCTGCCCGGCGTCGGCCACGGCGCGGCGGAGTCGCCGTTCGGCTCGATCAAGCGGGCGGAGTTCTTCCTGCGCCATCTTCGGTAGCGGCGTCGATCGCGGCGAGAATCGCGACCCGCGGCCTTCTGCCCAAACTCCGCGGCTGCAACCGAAGCATCGCTCGCCGATACGCTGCGCCACCCGCTCGGCACGGGCGTCGGTCTGTTTCCCCTTAGGTGCTATTCATGACTCATCGAGCTTCACGTCCTTCGCTTTCGCTCGGCCGAACGGCCGCGGCCGGCCTTGCCTTCTCGTCGCTCGTCGTCGCAGTCGCGTTGGCGTCGGCACGCGGGCCGCAGAGCGAGTCGTCATCGACGACCGCACACGCGACGTCCGCCGCCGACACCGCCAAGGCCAGCGGCTCCGCCGACGAGAAGCTGACGCTCGAACGCCTCTACCCCGAGAAGAGCTTCTTCGGTCCAAGCGCCCGCAACATGGCGTTCAGCCGCGACGGCCGCTTCGCCGCGTTCCTCTACCAGCCGTACCTCGAACGTCGCCACGGGGCCGACCTCTACGTCTACGACACGAAGACGCAGACCGCGCGGCGGCTCACGAGCGTCAGCCGTCTCGCCGAGTTCGACGCCGAGGTCCGCAAGGTGCGCGACGACCGCGAGAAGACCGCCCGCGCCGACGGCGTCACGCTCGCCTCGCTCGCCGCCGACGAACGCGAGCGCAACGGCTGGACCGACGGCTGGCCGCTCGGCGCCTGGTCGGGCACGGCCGCGCTCGACAGTGCGACCCCGAACGTCCTCGCGCTCGGCGGCCCGTCGACCGACGCGCGCCTCACGCTCAAGGAAGGCAAGGGCGGCGCGATCGAGGGAGAGCTTCGCCTCGGCCTCGTCCGTCTCCCCGTTGCAGGCGGCACCTTTGATGCGACGACCAAGGAGTTGAAGGCGAAGGTCGCGGATCCCGCGCTCAAGGTCGACGGCACGCTCACGCTCTCGCTCGCCGCGAACGACTACAAGGGAACCGCGAGCCTGAAGATCGCCGGCAACGACGCGGCGCAGACGCTGCAGCTCACGCTCGCACGGGGTCCGAAGGAACCCAAGGACGCGGACGTCGACCCGAAGACGCGCACGCCCGTCGGGGTCGTTGGGGCGATCGGCGAGCGCCTCACGCTCGGCGACGTCGTCAACGACAAGGACGCCACGATCAACGACAAGCTCGAGGAGGAAGAGCGCGACGGCGGAAAACGCGAGGGCCCGAAGAAGGAGCCCGCGCCGCGCTATGCCGGCGTGAGTTCCTTCGAGTGGCTGCCGGCGCGCCCGGGCGTCGACACGTCGAAGGAAGACGCCGTTTCCGCCGAAATGCTCGTCCTCGTCGACGGCGACATCTATCGCCTCGTCATCGACCTCGCGAAGTGGGACGCCCCGATTCTCCCGCCCGCCGTCGAATCGACGCCGGCGCCTGCAACGCCGAGCGCCGAGGCTGCAACGCCGAGTTCGAGTGGCGAAGCGCCAAGCGCCGGCGCCGCGAGCGCGAAGACCGACGAGTCCCAAAACGGCGAGACCAAGGCCGGCGAGACGAAGACAGTTGAGGCGAAGACGGACGATTCGAAGACGGCCGATTCGAAGACGGGCGACGCAGGGAAGGACGCGAAGCCGAAGCCCGACGCGGCGAAGCGTCCCGAGTCAAAGCCGATCGTCCCCTACCGCGGCGACCTCACGCGTCTCACGCACACGCGCACGCGCGAGACCGACGTGCAGTACCTCCCCGACGGCTCGGGGTACACGTACCTCCGCGACGGCGCGCTCCTGCGCGTGTCGTTCGGCTCGCACGAGATCGTGCAGCTCGATCCCGAACTCAAGGACGGCGAGCGGATGGTCGGCTATCGCCTGAGTCCCGACCAGAAGCGACTGGTGTTTCTCGCCAGTCGCGGCGGCGGAGGCCCCGGGAACGCCGGCGGCCGCGCCGTCACGATCGTCAACTACCGCGACCGCTTCGCCCGCGCGATCGAAGTGCCGCGGCACATGCCCGACGATCCGTGGCCGGAGTCGTACTCGAGCGTCTACCTCTACGACCTCGGCAAGCACACGAACGAGGACGGCCAACTCGAGCGCGTCTTCACGAAGCGCGTGACGGGCCCGCGCGACGTCATCCGCGTTCCCGAGTGGTCTCCCGATTCGACGCGCGTCGCGTTCGCGGCGTTCGAGCAGTCGACGGGCCAGGTGCGAATCCTCGAAGCCGGCTTCGCGGCGCCGAAGGACAAGGACGCCAAGAAGGCTGAAGGCGACGCCGCGAAGAAGAAGGGCGAAGGCGCTTCCGACGCGCAGGGCGCGAAGGACTCCAAGGAGGAGAAGGGCTCCAAGGACGAGAAGGGCTCCAAGGACGAGAAGGACTCCAAGGACACGAGGGACGGCGCGGGCGCCGAGAAGAAGACCGACGGGGACGCGAAGGCGTCCTCAGGCGCCGAGGGCGACGGCGACGACAAGAAGAAGGAACCCGAGTTCACGATCGAGAACGCGAAGGTCGTGTACCAATTCTTCCATAACGGCGGGCCCAACACGCCCGGCATGATCGCGCCGTTGTACCTCCCCGACAGCCGCCGGCTCGTCTTCATCACGGAGCTCTCGGGCTATCGCCAACTGCATCTCCTCGATCCGCGCTACGAGGAGTTGACGCAGCTCACGAGCGGAAAGTTCGAGGTCTATCCCTTCCAGCAGTCGGCCGACCATCGCACGCTCTTCTACACCTCGACCGAAGGTGACTCGGCGCAAGATCACATCTTCGCGATCGACCTCGACTCGAAGGCGATCACGCGACTTACGAAGGAGCAGGGCGTGTACAGCCGACCCGCGCTGCGCGACGACGGCTCCTACGTCCTCGCGATGTACAGCGACTTCGGCGCGGTGCCCGAACTCGTCGCGATCTCGGAGCCGCGCGGCGACGCGAAGGCGATCGTCCGCCTCACCGACTCGCATCCGTACGAGGCGCATGCCCTCACGCGAGTCAGCCCCGAGTACTTCACGTTCGAGAATCGCCATGGCCAAATGATCCATGGCCACATGTTCAAGCCGAAGGATTGGAAACCCGAGGACAAGCGACCGCTTCTCGTCTACGTCTACGGCGGCCCGCTCGGCGAGCGCAACATGCTCTCGCGGGGCAGCTTCGACGGCAGCGGGTACTTCTTCGCGCGCTACATGGCGGAGAATCACGGCTACGTCACCGCGACGATCGACCCGCGCGGCATGTCGGGCTACGGCGCGGTCTTCGAGAAGGCGAACTTCGAGCAGGTCGGCAAGCCGCAGACGGAGGACCTCGTCGACGGCGCTCGCTGGCTCGCAAAGAACGCCGGCGTCGACGAGAAGCGCATGGCGCTCCACGGCTGGTCGTTCGGCGGCTTCCAGACGCAGATGGTGCTCTACACCGACCCCGACGTTTTCGCCGCGGGAATCGCGGGCGCCGGTCCGACCGAGTGGCACAACTACAACTCGTGGTACTCAACCGGCACCGTCGGCGCGAACCAGCCCGGCAAGGTCGATCTCGAGAAGTACTCCCTGTTGCCGCTCGCGAAGAACCTGAAGAGCAAGCTGCTCCTCGTGCACGGCATGGAGGATTCGAACGTCCTCTACCAGGACACCGTCCGCGTCTACCGCGAACTCCTGAAGGCGAAGAAGCAGAACTTGGTCGAACTCTTCGTCGACCCGACCGGCGGCCACGGCCTCGGCGGCGACGTGAAGAGTTTCGGCCGCTTCAGCAAGTACGAGGACTTCCTGCTGCGCACGTTGGGCAGCGGCGCGGCGCCTGCAACGCCGACAGCCAAGCTCGACGAGAAGTCCGCGCCTCCCGAAGCTGCAACGCCGGGAGCGACGGAGAAGAAGTAATAGGAACGCGAGCGTCCTTGCTACTCCTCCCCCAAACATCGTTTGGGGGAGGTGCCGGCGCAGCCGGCGGAGGGGGCGGCCCGCAACGACGAGAGCCGCACCGCGCCGTGAGCGCCCATCTCACTCCTCCCCCAAACGAAGTGTTCGGACCGGGCACATCCTTGGCAGGCGTGCGGAGACATCCTTGGCACCCCGAACGCGGTTCGGGGATCGTTTCGCGCCTCATCCGAGGTGCGTCCAAATGCCATGGGAAGAACGCTCCGTGCTTGAACAACGT
>JAEUIT010000001.1 GCA_016795035.1 Phycisphaerae bacterium
CGGCGACCGTCGCACTTCCCCCACACCCCCTATAAGGAAGAACCTCTCAGGGAACCGTTCAGAGAACCGCCCCCCCAACCCCCCGTCGACGACGCGTCGCTCGCGGAAGGCGGCGGCGGCGATGCGATTCGCAAGGCGGCAGAGCGGATCGTCGACGCGTACCCGCCGACGACGAACGACGTGCGCGAGCTCGACGTTCGGGCGGCGATCGACGCGATCGAGCACGAGCGACGCCTCGTCGGCCGTGGCGACGGCCTGATCACCGCCGAGGACATCGTCGCGGCGACGATGGCGTTCGCGTTGAAGGCGCCCGACACCCCGCTCTGGTGCCGCACGTGGCTCTCGAAGCGCGGCTACCACGCGTTCGTCCGGCGCGAGCGGGCGAAGGTCGCGAAGGCGATCGAGGCCGCCAGGCGACGCGAGGGGGCGACGGCGAGCGGGCCGGCAGCGGATCACGAGAGCGTGAAGGCCGAACGTGCGACGACCGACGCGGCGCTCGCGGGCCTCGCCGCCCACGAGCTCGAGGAGCTCAAGCGACGCGTCCTCGATGCCGAGCCGAACGAGTTCGCGCGATCGCTGCTCATGCGGAGCGACCCTCGCCGCTCGCCGATCCTCCGGGAGCGAATGGCGGCCGTTCGGCGATCGATCGCGCCCGAGATCGCGCCGGAGTTCGCGGCCGCCGGCTGACAAGACCACGCGGCCTGTTCGCGCGGCGCGTTGCCGCACGCACGGGCCGAGATTGGAGAACCGAATGCTAGAGTCCATGCAAGAGACGCCAACCGCCACCGCACCGCCCGAGGCGGCCGAACCCGTTCCCGCTCTGTCGACCAAGCCACCCGAGGCGACCGAGCCCGTTCCCGCTGTGGCGGTCAACGACGAGTTCCCCTCGCCGCAGCGTGCGACGGTCGGACGGATCGTCCACGTGCATCACCGAGGGCTGAGCGGCGCTCGACCCGGGATCATCGTGTCGCTCGACGCGACCCCGCCGCGCATGAGCGTGAACGTCTTCCTCGACGGCCACAACGATGCCCGCGCGCTCGCGGAGATTCGGGCGAGCCCGGCCGGCAACACGCTCGCGAACGTCACGCTCTATCCGCCGCTCACCGTCAGCCAACGACAGCGGCTGGTCGACGCGGGCGTGAACTGGTGGGCGGAGTGGCCGCCGCGCGACTGACGCGGCAAGGCAAGCGCCCGGACGCGAGGCAGGACGCCGGCGTCCGGGTCGACCCGACCACCGACCCTACCCCAACCCCCCTGACTGCCATCGACCCCCACCCCCCCTCGCGGGTCCTTCCTGGCCGCGTCGCGCGGTTTGGTCTACGCGAGGAGCCACCGTGGTGGACACACTTTCTTTCCTGCGCGCGACGCGCGGATTCCATGCTCGCCAAGGAGGGCGAACGTGCAGATCGAACTCAAACCCGTGGCCGAGATCCGGCCGTACGAACGCAACCCCCGCTTCAGCGAGAAGGCCGTCGAGGCCGTCGCCGAGAGCATCCGCCGGTTCGGCTTCCGCCAACCGATCGTCGTCGACGCCGAGGGCGTCGTCGTCTGCGGCCACGCCCGCCTTCTCGCGGCGCAGCGCCTTGGCCTCGCCGAGGTTCCCGTTCACGTCGCCCGCGACCTGAGCGACGAGCAGATCCGCGCCTACCGCATCGCGGACAACAAGACCGCCGAGCTCGCGGGCTGGGACGAGGCACTCCTTCGGGTCGAGCTTGGCGAGCTGAAGGACGCCAACATCGACTGGTCGCTCCTCGGCTTCGACGTCGAGGAGCTCGGCCGCTTGCTCGAGGGCGACCTTCGAACCGGACTCACCGATCCCGACGCCGTGCCGGCACCGCCCGACGAGGCCACGACCAAACGCGGGGACCTCTGGATCCTCGGCGACCATCGCCTCCTCTGCGGCGACAGCTCCCTCCGGGCGGACCTCGAGCGCGTCCTTGCCGGCGAGCGGGTCCAGCTCGTCAACACCGATCCGCCCTACAACGTGAAGGTCGAGCCTCGCTCGAACAACGCGATCGCGGCCGGGCTCTCGTCATTCGCCCCGACGCATCACCAGTCGATGGACGCGTCCCGGCGGCCGGGCGCGTCGAAGGCGACGCACGGCAAGCTCCGGCCGAAGGACCGCCCGCTCGCGAACGACTTCGTGAGCGAGGCCGAGTTCGACCGGCTGCTTGCCGCGTGGTTCGGCAACATCGCCGAAGCGCTCGAGCCAGGCGGCGCGTTCTACATCTGGGGCGGCTACGCGAACTGCGCGAACTATCCCCCCGCGCTGAGGGCCTCGCAGCTCTACTTCAGCCAGGCGGTGATCTGGGTGAAGGAGCACCCGGTCCTCACGCGGAAGGACTTCATGGGCAACCACGAGTGGTGCTTCTACGGATGGCGCGAGGGCGCGGGCCACCACTTCTACGGCCCGAACAACGCGACCGACGTCTGGAGCGTCAAGAAGGTCAGCCCGCAGGCGATGGTGCATCTCACCGAGAAGCCCGTCGAGCTCGCGGTCCGGGCGATGCAGTACTCGTCGCGCGAGGGCGACGCGGTGCTCGACCTCTTCGGCGGCTCGGGCTCGACGCTCATCGGCGCCGAGCAGTGCGGTCGGCGGGCGCGGCTCATCGAACTCGACCCGCTCTACTGCGACGTCATCGTGCGCCGATGGGAGGAGTTCACGGGTCGTAAGGCGGTGCTCGAGGAAAGTCCGAAGGCCCGTCAGGAAAGAATTGAGGCGGGCGAGGAAAGTCGATCGGCCCCCGTGGAAACTCCTGAGGCTCCCAAGGAAAGTCCGAAGCCCCGTCAGGAAAGTATTCAGGGGGTCGAGGAAAGTCAGGCGGTGACGCAGACGGCCTAGTTAGGGTGACACGGCTGTCACCCTAACGGCGTCGCGATGCGGCCAGATTTGGCCGCCGTGCCGCATCGCGAAGGCGCACACAAAAGGCCCCGGCATTTGGCCGGGGCCTCAACGGAGACGGTGATGCAAGCGGCCGAGTCAGCCCGCCGCGTTTCGAGCGAACAGCCCCTTGTCGACGCGCCGGAAGCGCGAGGCCGGGCCCTTGGTCCCGATCTCGCGGAGCATCGCCGCGTAGAGCGTGGCCTCGGGCGTCTTGCCGGCCGGGCTGGTCCAGAGGCCGCGCGTCGTCATCCGCTCGATCAGGTCCTTCGCCCGGAGGGGTTTCGACTCGGTCGCCAGGACGGCCGCCGCGGCGTCGAGGGCGCTCGTTCGCCTCGGGCTCGCCGCGGTCGTCTCGGCCGCGACGGCGGGCGACGTCGTGGCCGTGGGCGAGGCCTTGGCCTTCGCCTTCCCCTTCGCCTTGGTTGCCGAGGCGGGCTTCCCGAGGCGCTCCCCGATCTCGGCGATCACCGCCTTCCGGAGGCGTTCGGTCTTCGCTGCCCCTTCGGCCCGAGCCGCCGTCTTCGACATGCGGGGCGACTTCGGGGTGGCGCGCGTCTTCGTGCTGGTCTTCTTCGACATGGGTATCTCCGTGGATCCTCGGGCTGGCGTCGCGACATGCGGCGTCGGGCCCGTCGGGTTGCGTGTCGCCATCAGGGCAAGAGGCTCGCCCGACATCAAGCGATGTCGGCGGCGCTTCTGAGAATGTGGGCAACTGTTCGCGCGAAAGGTCCGCGAAGCTGCGTGCGTTCGGCGCTTCGCGCGCGATTCGCGGCTGAAACGTGGAACTGCGAACGGCGGCCTGCGTTAGCGTTGGGGTCCGGCAAGCTGGATGCTTCTGAACCGCCGTCGCCAACGCGGACCGGACGCTTGTCTTTCGTATCGGCGAGACGGCCGCCGCATCGACGTGGAACAGCAGAAGAAGCCGACGCTTGTCGCATTGCGACACGAGGACGTCGCACGTCTCTTCACGCTCATCGGGCGCTCCGAGTTCAAGCCGGAGTGGGTCCAGGAGATGATCGACTCGGGGATGCCGACGAACGAGGACGGCACCATCAACATCATCGAGCTGATCGCGTGGCACATCCACGAGGAGCAACTCGACCGTGAGCGACGTCCGCGCACTAAAGCCCGCGTCCGTGATGCGGATGATCAACGCGAACCGCCAAGGGCGGACCCTCACTGAGCGCACGCTTCGGCTGCACATGAACGAGGCTGGCGTCCGCATCGGCGACGGCGTGACGATCGATCTCATGCGCTACGCCTACTG
>JAEUIT010000014.1 GCA_016795035.1 Phycisphaerae bacterium
TGTCGTGCACGCCCGTGGCCGACGCGAGCCTCTACGAACCGGCGGCGCCGAACGACGCGCCGTTCGCCAATGGCAGCGGCCAATTCCTCTTTGCCGGACGGACGTTCGAAGGCCTCTACGGCCTGCGTCGCCGCGCGCTTCTCCGGTTCGACCTCTCCGCGATCCCGGAGAGCGCCGTCGTGACGAGCGCGACCCTCACGCTCACGTTGGTCCAGTATCAGGGCGGTCCGAGCGACCTCCATGTCCATCGCGCGCTCGCACCGTGGACGACCGGCGCGAGCGATCCGTCAGGGAACGAAGGCAAGGGCGCGCCGGCGGCGCCGAACGACTGCACGTGGAGTTTCGCCACGTATCTCGCGCCGGGCGAAGGCACGCCCTGGTCCCTTCCGGGCGGAGACTTCGTGCCAGAACCGAGCGCGAGCCTTCGCACCGAAAGCGTGGGACCGAACGTCTGGACCGGCGCCGGGCTCGTCGACGACGTGCAAGCCTTCGTCTCGGATCCGGCGTCGAACCACGGATGGTTCCTCCTCGGCGACGAGTCGCAGCCGGGCACCGCGCGGCGCTTCGACAGCGGCAACGCGGAGCCGGGGCTCGGAGACCCGCCCGTCCTGACCGTCACGTGGATCGAACCCGCCGGCTGCAACGCCGACCTCGACGGCTCGGGCGCCGTCGACGCCTACGACCTCGGGCTCCTTCTGGGTTCCTGGGGCGCGGTCCCTCAAGGGAATCCCGACGGGGACCTCAGCGGCAACGGCACGATCGACGGCGAGGACGTGGCGATCCTCCTGCGCGCGTGGGGCCCCTGCGACGCCTGAGCTCGCGGTCGAAGCGCGCCGAAAAATTTTCGGAGTTTCGCTGCGAGATCGCCCCGGATCGTCCGCATCAGCGGCCGGTCCGCTGCGGCCTTGCTCCCGGTGGCGGCACGCTCTCCGAGTGTTGGGCGGACGTGGTTGGCGGCGGACTCCGATCGGCCACAGTCCGCGTGCGCCGCTGCGACCACTCCGGTACATCAGAGAGCCCCCCGCGTGTCCGAAAGGATGCGTGGGGGATTGCAGCGAGAAGGTTCAGGCTCGTGGGGTTCGCTGAGCCATGGCTCGGCTGCCCTTACCGCGGACACGGTCCCCAGGCGCCCAACATCGCCGCCAGGTCCGAGCCGTTCACCGTTCCGTCCTGATCCAAGTCGCCGACGTCATCCGACGTGCCCCAGGCGCCGAGGAGTTCGCTCAGGTCTGAGCCATCCACGATGCGGTCGTCATTCGCGTCGCCAAGACAATCCGCGAGGTCCGAGCCGGGCTCGTCGATTTCGGCCGTCGTGAGGTTCTCCCACGTCGGGCCGCTGTGCAGATCGGGGTCGAAGTTCGAGGAGTTCCGCAGCATCGCGAGCCGCGAGCCGCCGGGCAGGCCGTCGAACGGGGAGGTCGGGTCGGGCGTCCAGCCCGGCGACGCCAGCGACGGCGCGAACACCTTGATGACGCCGTTCATCGTCGCGTAGAGCCGATCGTCCGACATCGACATCGCGTCCACGTTGCCGATCGGCGACGTGTGGATGACGGGCGCGCCGGTCGCGCCGATGCCCACGCCGTAGAGCGCCCCGGCCGCGTCGGTGCGGAACCACGGCAAGCCGCTGACTGGGTCGAAGATGAGGTCCGCGTCGCCACTCATCGGCACGTTCGTCGGGATCGTGAGCGTGAGTAGCGTCTCGGAGAAGTCTTCGTAGAGCTTCACGAGCTTCCGCTCGCTGACGGAGAGCACCCAGACGGCGCGGTCGTCGTCGTCGATCGCGATCGCCGAGGGAGCGGGAATCGCAGTGGTGTCGAAGACGGGGTTGCCTTCGCCGTCGAGGCGATAGAGCTTGCCCGCGACGTCGTACGCGTAGATGCGGCCGTACCCGCTCCAATCCATCCGAACGAGGTTGAGCGGCGCGGCATCGATGATCGCAAGCGCGCCGGTCGCGAGGTCGAGCGTGCGCAAACGCGACGGCGACACGAAGACCGAGCTCTTCGCGATGACGAGGCCGTGCGTCGCGTCGGGGTGCACCATCACGTCGAGCACGCTGAGAAACGGGGAGATCGAGACCGACGGCACGATCGCACCTTCGGATCCCTCGAACGGCACCGGATCGTGGATCGCGATCGAGCCGCCGCCGAGCGCGTCGTCGCTGTTGAGGAACGTGACGCCGTAGAGCGGCCGAATGCCGTGGATCTGGTCGAGGAATCGCGGGTTGCCGCCGTTCGAATAGAAGAGCCGCGTCATCGTGCGCAGGCCGGCATTGCCGAACCACGCGGTCTCGGTGGCCGGCGTGTACGTCTTGTTCGCCGCGGCGCTCTGTGACGAGAGGCTCGAGTCGTTGTTGGGATCCCGATACTTGATGATGCGGACGTCGGGGTTGCGCAGCGAGCGCGTCAGCGTCACCGCATGACCGCCTCCACGTTCGTAGATCGGATAGCCCTGATAGCTGCCGACCTGTTCGTACCGGCCGTACGTGAAGGACAGGATCCAGCCGCTGCAGGCGAGCTGCGTCATGGACGCCTGGCCCGGCGTGTACTCGCTCGAGACGTACTTCACCGTGCGCTTCAGGACGGAACCGTTCACGAGCGACTGCAACGCCGAGCCGACGCAGCAGGTCGTGCCCTTCTCGGCGTCGGTCTCCATCAGGTCGCCGATGAAGTCGAGCCACGACGTCATGTACGAGTGCTGCCCGTTCGACATGTAGTCCGCGGGCGGCAGGCCTCCGACCGGGAAGCCGTGATTGGCGGCGTAGCAGAAGAGGTTGAGCGCCGACGCCGGCACGCAATACATGGAGCCGAGCCCTGGGAGGCCTGACCGCTTCTGGTCGATGTCCGTCATGTGGGTGATGCGATAGTCGTAGACGCTCGAATTGACGTAGACGTTGTCGGTGACGTCGCCGACGAGCGCCTGCGCCGGAACGAGGACGGCGAGGGCCAGGCCGACGAGCGACGGGGCCAGCGACGGGGCCACTGATGGGGCCAATGAGGGGGTCAGCGTTTGCATGGGTTTCAAGGCGTCTCGAGTCGAGACCGTGATGCCGGACGGCCACGAGCCCCGGTGTACGGATTGGCGCGGCGCGTCCATCGGCCCCACATAGGCGTATCCGCGGTCGTGCGCGCCCCCGCCCCCCCAAAAAAGAGCGTGGAGATTCGCCCCGCCGGCACCCCCGAAAGGGCGGCCGCGGCGATTCGGGAAAAGAGTGGGCGTTCGCTGCGAGATTCGGGAGCCGCCCCCGCATCGCGTGCGACCTGCGCGCGGCGCCGAACTCGCTTCGGTCGCCGCGCGGGGTTCTGGGAGACGCGGAAACGCGTCTGAGCGCCGCCCTGCGTTCGAAAGGTCGCGGGGCGGTTTTGCGCGCCCCGCGACGCGATGCCCCCGCGCCGACCACGGTCGCGACGGGCGCCCGCGACCACTTCGCGAATATCGGGGGAATGCGGACGAGAGTTCCGGTCGCTGGCCGCACACTGATCGGGCCGACCGTCCATCTCGGCCGCTTGAGCGGCCGTCGTCGGGGGGATCGTCGGCAACAAGGAGGCCTGCATGACTCGGAATCGAACGCGCATCGCGTGCGCGGCGGTGGTTGCCTTTTGGGCGACGCTCGCTGCAACGGAAACATCGGCCGACGCGGCTGACTTCACGACGGGGTCCCGGCACGAACGGGCGGCGTCCGCGCCCCGCGGCGGCGGCGTCGCGGGTCTCCCCTGCGGCGCGGAGAGCCTCTCGCAGAATCTCGACTCGACCACG
This sequence comes from Phycisphaerae bacterium, assembly GCA_016795035.1. Lineage (GTDB taxonomy): Bacteria > Planctomycetota > Phycisphaerae > Phycisphaerales > SM1A02 > JAEUIT01. The sequence goes on from JAEUIT010000014.1 coordinate 3,754, forward strand.
ATCACGCCGCGCAACACCGCGACGTGCGGAGAGCGAGGCGTCTTCTCGGTGGAGAACGGACACGCGCGGCAGTTCGTGGTCGATCACGACGTCAGCGTCGAGTGCGTGCGCTTCGGCGTGCAGTCGAATGTCGGCGGCGACTGGGCGGTCGAGGTGATCGTCCACCAAGGGGCGATCACGACGCCCTACGCCGATCTGACGCCGCTCGCGACGGCCGCGGTCGAGATCCCTGACGGCGCGACGCAGCAATTCTTCACCGCCGAGTTCGGCGCCGACGGGCCGACGCTCGTCCCGGGCGCCGCGTACGTCATCGAGCTCAAGGTGCGATCCCGCGATCCCGTCGTCGGCGGCGACGGCGGCTTCCTCTACCTCGGCAGCAACGCGGCCGGCGAGACGGCGCCGACCTACATCCGCGCCCCGCAGTGCGGCATCGCCGACTTCCTCGACGTCGACCTCATCGGCTTCCCGCAGACGAACATCCTCATCGACATCGGCGGGAACCCCGTCGATCCGGCGCTCGGCTGCGGTTCGCCGCTCGCGGGCAGCTGCTTCATCCCGCACTCGACCCCCGGCTGCAACGCCGAGGCGTGCTGCGAACTCCTCTGCGCGATCCTCGACCCGACCTGCTGCACGCTCGCGTGGGACGTCCACTGCGTCGAACTTGCGTACTCCTTCGGCGAATGCACGTTCCAGCAGTCCCCCTGCCCCGATCTCGGCGCGTTCGAATGTCGCGCCGGCTGCAACGACGGCTTCGCGGCGCCGAGCGAAAGTTCGGCGCCGAGCGCCGAACTCATCGCGGCGCTCACGGGATGTAGCGCGATCAACGGCTTCGACGTTCCGGTCGTTGACGCCTGCTTCGCCCACACGTTCACGGGATGCTGGCCGAGCTGCGGCGCCGACTGCCCGTCGCCCGGCTGCGGCACCATCGTCGGCGCGATGCTTGAGGTGCGCGTGCGCTCGCTCGGCACCGCGTCCTCGAACGACACGATCTCCTTCTGGGACAACGCGACCGGACTCTTCGGCGGCAACATCGGCGGCTTCGCGGGCATCGCGGGTTGGCCGGCGGGATCGACGGCGACGCTCGTCTTCAACTTCGGGCCGAATCCGGTGCCCGGCACCATTCACGTTCCGCCGTCGACGGGCGTCCTCGCGTCGCTCTGCGACGGCGAGTTCAGCGTCGTCATGCAGGACGACACGATGATGGACTACGCGAACCTCGTCGTCTTCGTCTGCCCCTGCAACGACGAGACGACGCTCACGATCACGCGCGACGGCGCTGACCAGTTCACGGGTCCGACGCCGACGACGCCGAGCGCGGAGCTTCTCGCGACCGTGACCTGCGGCGCGGGCGCATTGACGTCGTACGACGTGCAGGCGCTCGACCAGTGCTTCGTCGAGACGATCACCGGCCTGCCCTCGTGCATCCAAGGCGCGACCATCACGATCGGCGTGCGTCCCGACTCGCTCTGGTGGACCGACGGACTCGCGTTCGAAGTCGTCAACGAGTGCGGCAAGACCTTCCGTTGGAGCCGCTCGCTGCCCTCCCTCGACTCGCTCGGCCTCTTCACGCCGCCGCTCGCGACGGGGCAACTCTCGACGATCACGCTCGACCTCGACGCGTTGCCGCCGAGCGCGGCGGGCGTCACGAGCGTCCTCTCCGAGATGCTCGACGGCTCGCTCGACGTCTACCTCCAGGACGACACCGGCGTCGACTTCCTCACGCTCGAGCTCGCGAGCTGCGCCTGCGGCCCGACCGAACCCGTCGGCGCCTGCTGCCTGCCGCCCGAAGTTCCCGGCGGCTCCTGGCACTGCGCCGATCTCACCGAGTCGCAGTGCTCGTTCAACGGCGGAACGTGGCTCGGTCCGAACACGAATTGCGGCGAGGTGGTGTGCACCGGACCGTGCGCGACGCCGCCGTGGGGCATGGTCGCGTGGCACGCGCTTGAGCCGACGACCGGCCAAGTCTCGGACGACATCACGGCCTTCCAGAATGACGGCATCTACGGCCCGATCCAGACCGGCGGACCGCTCAGCGGCCCCGGCGTCGTGGGCGGGGCGCAGTGCTTCGACGGCATCGATGACGAAGTCAGCATTCCCTTTGACCCGACGCTCGACTTCTCGTGCAAGGCCTTCTCCGTCGACATGTGGGTGCACTGGACGCCGAGCGCCGCACCGTCGTTCGTGTCGCTCATCGGTCAGTACGCCGGACTCGGCGGCTGGGTGTTCGGCATCGACGAGACGACCGGCACGCTTGAAGTCCTGAGCGAGAGCCAATGTCTCCGTTGCATCGCGTTCTCCGCCGGCACGATCGTGCCGAACACGTGGACGCACGTCGCGATCGTCGTGAGCGCCTGCCCGTGCGGTCCCGACTGCTTCGACGATCCGTTGCGCTCGGTGACCTTCTACATCAACGGCGCGTCCGCGGGCGCAGGCAGCGTCTGCTGCAATCTCGCGAGCCAGGCGGGCGCGCCCGCGACGGTGATCGGAGGCAGCGTCTGGTTCGTGCAGCCGTTCAAGGGATGCCTCGACGAGGTCGAGATCTTCTGCCGCGAACTCGACGGCAACGAGATCTTCGACATCTTCGCCGCAGGAGACGCGGGCAAGTGCAAGGACCGTTGCCACGCGAGCTGGGATCGCCTTGTCTGCACCAACGTCGACATGGCGTGGGCCGCGGACATCACGATCTGCAACGACTCGAGCGCGGCGAAGAGTTACCTCTGGGGCGTGACGCCGTCGGGCGCGTGCCCGATCTCGGGCCTCACGTACGCGCCGAACGGCGGTGTCGTGACGGTCGGCCCCGGGGCATGCCTCACGATTCCCATCTCGATCAACGCCTCGGGCGCGTCGGGGCTCGGTCAGGCATGCTTCGACGTGACGGTCACCAATCTCGCGAACGGCCAGACGTGCTCGAGCATGGGCTCCGTCTTGGTCGACGATTGCGTGGTGATCGCGGCTCCGTGCGATCCGGTCGTGACTCTGCCCGGGCTCCAGCCGGGCGTCTTCGGATTCGACCTCTCGAATCTCGCGCTGCCGCCGACCTTCGCGGTGCGAATCGACATCGCTCCGTCAGACATGTCGTCGGCGAACGAGATCGTGTCGCTGAACGGCCTTCCGCCGGGCGTCCGGTACATCGAGCCGCTGAGCCTCGCGCCGGGAGCGACGACGCTCCTCACCGCCCAAGCCCAGTTCCTCGCGCCCGACTCCTTCACGTTCTACGACGCCGTCCTTTCGATCGACATCGACGGCGACGGCGACTTCGAGGCGATCAGTTCGATCGGTCTCGTCCAAGGGCCGGGGCCCGGACCGTGCCTGGCCGACCTGAACGGCGACGGCATCGTGGATGGCGCCGACCTGGCGATCGTCCTCGGGAGCTGGGGTGATGACGCGGTCGGCGACCTGACCGGCGACGGCGTCGTGGACGGCGCGGACCTCGGCGTCCTTCTCGGGGCGTGGGGGCCCTGCCCGTAACGCGGACCAGCCGTTCGAACATGTTCGTGGAGACGCGGCAACGCGTCGCGACGCCACCCCGCGGTCCATTGGCCGCGGGGTGGCTTTCACTCGTGTGTCGACGTGCGCGGGGCTCCGTGTGATACTGCGGCCATGAAACCGTCCTCGCTCCTCGTTGCAGCAACCGCCTTCAGCGTTGCAGCATCCGTCCTCGTGGGCTGCGCGAGCCAAGCCCCCGACGTCCCCGGCGGACTCTGGTACACCGGCACGACCAAGGTCGATCCGCCGAACTTCGAACTCTTCGGGCCGCCCGGAAAGTGCGCCATCGAGTGGCAGCAGAATCCGGCGAACGGCACGTGGATCTGGCGCGAGAATCGCGCGAACGGCTGGAACCAGCAGACCGTGTGGCTCCTGCAAGGGAATGGCGTCTTCGACGCCGCCCCGGCGAGCGGCAAGTGGGCCGGAACTGTCGCGATCAACGATTGGCAAGGAAGCGGCGTGTGGCAGCCCGGCGGCTGGCATTACCAGTTGCTGACGGTCGACAAGTCCGGCTCGATCATCGGCAGCGGCGAAACCGCGGATCCGGGTGGCGGATCGTGGACCTCGGCGACCGACTCCGGAAGCCCCATGTACATGGTCTGGATCGAATGGAAGTTCGTGAAGCCTGACGGCACCGTCGCGGCGCGCCTGAGCCAAGAGCTGCGCGCCGTCAACGCGGAAGAGTACGAGAGCGCGGTGCTCGAACTCGGCGGCACGGTGCAGAGGTAAGAGAAGAGAATAGAAAGAGAAAATGGAGAGCGCGCCGTTTGCACACGGCGGGCGTCTTTTTCTTCCCCTTTTTACCGCTTTCACATTGATTCCCCGTTGCAGGCAGGGCACACTGGCTGCAACGTCGTCCGAGGCCTACGGCGTAAGGAGACCTAGCGAATGTTCGATGTAGCGCGGAGTCGATGGACGCTCTCGATGCTACTCGCAACTTGGGTAGTGATCTCGGTGTCGGCACACCCACAGGCGACGACTCCCCCCGCGTCGAGGCCTCAGCCTAACACTGCTGCTCCGACGAGCGCCTCACTCTTCCAGCGGTACGCGCCTCGCGTGCGCCTGTCACCCGACGACGCCCCGCTACTGGCGGGCACCCTGCGCATCCCGGCGGACCAGGTTTCTGTCGTGCGCCAGCTACTGGTCGATTCGGCAGAGAAGCAACGAGCGACAAGCGATGCTTTCAACAAGGACTTTCGCACTCGGTGGAAGTGCGACGAGGTCGAGAAGGCGCTTGTTGCTTGGAACGACACGTACCGTTCGGCTGAGCGATCGGTGGACCCCGCACTTTATGAAGAGGGGCAGCGGGCGCTCGCTGAGATCAGAGCCCAAGCGGATGCCGTTCGCGAGGCGTTCGCCACGGAGCTCGTCAGCGTGAATGCGAAGACCGAAGTTCCGATTCGCGAACTCGTAGATGGCCTCGCGGCTTTCTCCGACATTCCCGCCGATATCGCAGTGATTCGAATTAAATCCGCGCTCTACACGAAGTCCCTTCTTACGTTCCCCCCTGATACCGGTTACGGGGATTTCAATCGGCCAGTAGAACTCCGCCAATTCCTGCAATTCGCGAGCGCCCTGGATCCGTCAGTGAAGGCGTGGCTCGCCTCGCGCGATGCGCACGCTGCGACGAGGGCCGAGCTGGAGAGTCTCTTTGACGAGTACGACCTCGGACTCGTGACGGCGATGGAGTCGAGACTCGCCCGGCGGGGCGCCGCGAAACCTCGACCGATCTCGCCTGCCGCCGCGTGGAGCGAGTACTACAACATTTCTCGCCCGTACGTCGATCGCCTCGTCGCACTCATGATGCGCACAGACCCGGATCTCGGGGCCCGCATGACGGGCCACTATCGCTCCTATCTTGCGCCGAAACTCATGGGCGATTGGCGGGCGGACGAACTCGCCGCCGCCATCATCGACGAGAAGCGTGTCACTCCACTTCCGGACGATGCCATCAAGGCGATCGACGAGGCGATCGCGGCCTATCGCCTTGAGCGGACGAGGCGCGCCAATGAAGCGTTCGAACTCGGACTTGCCGCGTGTCGAAAGCACGGCTCCCTGACGACGGACACGCGGGAGCAAGACGAGTACGCCGAAGCCGAGGCGCGCGTAAGGGCCTGCAGCAACGACTGTCTTCGTACTCTCGAGCGGATCCTGCAGGCGATCACGGAGCCCGCGTCGTGGGCAGCCCTTCCGGGAAAGGTCCGCACGCGGTCCGCCGAGCGGGGCATCGAGCCGTTCGTGCGCGACGATGTCCTTCGTGCTGGAGCCCCAGCGAACTGAACGAGTCACGGCGTTGCAGGCGGCGCTTCGTCCAACTCCTTGGCGCGCTTCTCGATCTCGTCCTTCACTTGCTGCGGCGCGTTGGCGGCCTTCTCGCGGGCCTTGGCGATCGTGGCGCGGGCGGCGTCGCGCTCGCCGTTCGCGGCCTGCGCGCGGGCGAGGAGGACGAGCGCCAATGGTTCGTCGCCGACTCTCTGTTGCAGGAGGCGGGCCGCGACGACGGCGTCCGACGTCGACTCCTTCGTGACGGGCGGTGAGAGAAGCGCGTCGACGAAGCCCGGGATGAGCATCACCGCAAAGCGCGGGTCAGGCGCGTTCGCGAGCGCCGTCGCGTAGGCCTCGCGCGCCTTCTCCACGTTGCCGAGCCGCTGTTCGGCGCGAGCGAGGTTCGCGGCGGCTTCGGCATCGGCCGGGTTCTCGGCGAGAAGCGCCTCGTAGATCGGCACCGTCTCGGCGATGCGATCGGACTTGCCGAGGACGCGGGCGAGATCCATGCGCCGCTCGCGCAGGACCGGTCCGATCTGCACCGGCGCGCGGGTCCGGTCGGGCAGTTCGATCGAGGTGCGGAAGGATTTCGCCGCGCCGTCGAAATCACCAAGGAGCTCGCGCAGTCGCCCCTGCCGCCAATGCACGTGGGCCAACTGCGGCGCGATCTCGACCGCCTTGTCCGCGGCCTTGATCGCGTCGGCGAAGCGCGTCTCGAGCCGAAGCGCCTCGGAGAGATTCGTCCACGCGGTCGCGTTGGTCGGGTCGATGTCGATCGAGCGCTGCGCCGCCTCGGCGGCTTCGCGGGCGAGCGCGAGCCCCTTCTCCGTGTTGCCGGCGTCGAGCTGTCGCCCCGCCTTCGGAAGGAGGACGCCCGCGAGGTTCGTCCATGGCATCCACGCGTTCGGGTTCGCCGTCAAGCTCGCTCGCCAGAGCGTCTCCTCGTCGGCGTAGCCGAGCGTCTGCGTCGCCGTCAGCAACGTGGAGACGAGGAGAAGCGCCGCCGCCACGGTCGCGCGGACTTTCGGCGCGAAGCGTTTCGTGAGGGCGACGATCACGTAGGCCGCCGCGACCGCGAGCGGCACGGTCGCGAGGTAGGCAAAGTGGTCGGCGACGAAGGAGTAGCGGAAGGGATAGACGTCGAAGAAGCCGAGCGCCGGGAAGACGCCGGCGAGGACGAGGAGCATGAGGACGAGCGGCCCGCGCGAGCCGCGGCGCCAGAGGAACGCCCCCGCCCCAAGCGACGCCGTCACGACCGCGAACGGGATCCACGTCACGGCGTTCGCCGCGTCGATCGTCCAGCGCGGATAGATGAAGGCGAGCCGCGAGGGCCACACGAACGTCCACACGTAGAAGAGCGCCGACGTCGGCGCGAGCGCGAGGCGCTGCGCGAACGACATCACGAACTCCTCGCCCTCGGCGCCGACGTGCGTCCGTTCGACGTGCGCCGTGTGCAGGCCGAGCGGGATGCCGATCGCGAAGAAGGCCGCGAGGAACGCCCACTGCCCCGCCGACAGGCGATCGCGGCGCCAGAGGTGGATGAGGACGATGGCCGGCGCGACGGCGGAGATCGTCGTCTTCGACAGCATCGCGAAGACGAAAAGGACGAGCGAGAGCGCGCACATGCCGTAGCGCGGGTCGTCCTTCGTGTCGTCCGAGCCGTCGGCGCTCGTCGTGGCCGCAAGCCATGCCCAGATCGAACCGAGGCCGAGCGCGAGCGCAAGCACGTTCTTCCGTTCCGTCACCCACGCGACGCTCTCGACGTTCATCGGATGGAGCGCGAAGATCGCGGCGGCGAGCCACGCGCCCGGCACCGACAGGCGGCGCAGGAGTATCCAGAGGAGGAGCGCGCTCGACGCGTGCAGCAGCACGTTGACGAGGTGGAAGCCGAACGGCGCGCTCGCGAAGTCGCTGCCGTAGAGCCGCGACTCGAGCAGGAACGACGTGAAGACGATCGGGTAGTACTGCGGCGTGTTGCCGGGCGTCCAGATGAGGCGGAGCGCTTCCTGGAACGGAAGGTCGTGCGAGAGGAGCGCGTTGTGCGTGACGTACGAGTCGTCGTCCCAGATCCAGCCCGCGCCGAGCGCCGGGATGTAGGCGACGATCGTGAGCAGAACGAGAAGCACCGCCCACCACATCAATTTCGGGCGAGCGGCGTCGGTCGGAAGAAGCGCGGAGTCGGAAGTCGATGCCACGCGAGCACGCTACCAGCCTGAGGCGAGCGCGCTCGGACCCCACCAAACGACCGCGACGCCGAACGTGGGTTCGGCGTCGCGGCAGGTGTCTCTATGCAACCGGTGTCGAGCGACTCAGCGCCGCGGCAGGTTCGTCGGGAGCGTCTTCTCCTGCTCCTCGGTCATGATGCGGCCGCCGACCGCGAGTTCACGCGTTTCCGGGGCGGCGTCGCCCATCTTGGTGGTGAACTTGATCGAGCCGCTCATGAAGCCGCGCGACGGATCGTCGGCCTTGCCCGAGAGCGTGATCGCGTAGGCGGGCTTCCCGTCGTGCATCGTCTTCTCGACGGTCACCGGGTTGTACTGGGCCGGGGCGATGCCCTTCGAGCCGGCGGGAAGCGGTTCGTAGGTCGCGTTCGTGAGCTCGAAGTCCTTGCCGTCCGCGGCGAAGACATAGGTCGTCTTCGTGAAGGGCTGGCCGGGACGCACGGTGCCGAACTGGACGAGGTACTCCGACGCGCGGATGTTGTCGCTCACCACGCCGGTGAGGCGGAAGGGAAGCGACTTCGTGATGTCGGCGCCGCCTTCGGTGCGGCCGCGGGTATTCAGCATGATGACGCCGCCGCGGAGCGCGCCCCAGGGGAGCGTGCCGTCCGACTCGATCTTGATGCGCACTTCGCCGGTGTGCGGCGCTTCGCCGAGGAATGACGCGGTGATCCCCGGCGAACGCGAGGTCACGCTGTCGAAGATCGTCGACTTGGCGTCGGCGGTCACGACGGCTTCGCGCGCGACCTTCGCGCCGCGCGCGATCTCACCGAGGTCGAACGACTTCGGCTCGAAGGAGAGGACGCTCTCCACCTTTCCGATGACGCGAATGTTCCACTCCGGCGCCGGCCACATGGCATTCGTGACGACGACGAGCGCCTTCGCCTGATGGCCGCCGGTCGGCGGGGTGAAGTCGACGTCGATGAAGCCGCGTTCGCCGGGCTGGAAGGTCGCGGGGGTGTACTTCGGCTTCGTGCAGCCGCACTTCGGGATGACCCGCTCGAGCGTGAGCGGCGCGTCGCCGGCGTTCACGAAGTAGAAGCGGTGCGAACGCGTCTCGGCGTTCGTCATGTTGCCGAAGTCCTTGTCCAACTCCTCGAAGTAGATCGCGGGTCCGCCCTTGTACGCGGGCTTCGGACCGGCGGCCCGGACCTTCAGGCCTTCGGGCAACTCGGCGTTCGCGTCATCGGCGTGCGACGGGCCGTCGGCCGGCGCGGTCGCGGGCGGCGTCGAGTTCTGGGCCGGGCGCGCCGGGGCCGTCGGGGCCGCGGGACGCGTCGCCGGCGCGGTGGCCGGGGGCGTGGTCTGGGCGAGGACGAGCGACGTCAAGGTGACGGTGGCCAAGGCGCCGGCAGCGACGAGCGAACGGCTGCGGCGGGCGATTGAGCGAGTCATAGGCGGCATAAGGATTCTGAAGGCAAGGGTTCGAGGCCCCACGCAGAGGGCGGAGTGCCACACGGCGGGCAGGGCTCACAAGCGTACCGGTCTATCGACCGATTGCGTCGTGGGCTGAGGAAGTCCCAAATCCGATCCCCGGCATCCCAGTTTTTTGCGAAGTGCCCCAGGATTCGCCAAGTTGGGACGGCCCGTTCCGGCCTCACTCGTCGTCGCGGACGAACCCTTGCCGGTCGTACTGGTCGATGCAGTGGAGTTCCGCGGCCTTGTTGGCGGAGAGGAAGCGGTCGAGTTCCGAGATCGAGAAGCTCGCGAGAAGCCCGCGTGGCCCCCCCACCACCAGCCGGTCGCCGTCGGCGGTGAACCCGATCGATCGGATCCCTTCCCGAGGGCCAAACGGCATCCACTCGAAGACCTCGCGGCCGAGCCGCAGGTGCCAGAAGCGCACCGTGCCGTCGGCCCCCATCGTGGCCACGATGTCCTCGTCGATTGGATGGCGCTCGACGCCATAGACGAGCGCCGAGTGCCCGCGCAGGACGTCGACGGTGCGCTTCGGCACGTCGACGACGAGGACGTCGCCGCGCCATGACCCGGCAACGAGGTGGCGGCTGTCGGCGCTGAAGCCCATGCTGAAGATCGAGTAGCCCTCGGTGACGATGTGCGAGGCGCCCGATGCGAGATCGAGGAGCCAGAGCTTCGCGCCGCGTTCGGAGTAGGCGAGCTTCGAGCCGTCGGGCGAGAAGGCGATCGCCAGGACTTCCTGATGCGGCGGCGGGACGAGCGTGCACGTCGTGCCGGTGGCGACGTCGAGCACGTTCACCCCCCAGCCTGCGGTCGCATAGGCGACGCGCTCGCCGCGGGCATCGAACGTCACCGCGTACTGCTCGCCGCGCTGGAAGTTCGGACCGATCGCGACAACCTTCTTCGAGGCACGGTCGATGACCCGCACCTTGCGGTCGTCGTACCCGAACGCGAGCAGCCGTCCGTCGGCCGATGCGGTGCCGGTCGTCGGCCGCGCGCCGGGCACGTCGAAGGACCAGACGATCTCTCCGTTGCCGTCGATGATGGTGAGCGACGGACCGGAGCAGACGACCTCTTCCCCGTTTCGCGCCGGATTGCGGAAGTAGCACGCGGCCGGCGCCACGGCGCGGCGCACCGGCTCGCCGCGCGGCAGGCGCAGGCAGCGCATGGGCAGGCGCTTGTCGGCGTTCTGCGGATAGACCGAGATGAGACGGGTCGCGTCGGGCGAGATGTCGAACGTCGTGCCGACCATCGCGGCGAACGGCGACTGCGTCTCGGTCCGGAGGTCGACGAGCGTGAGACTCCAGTGGCCGAGGTAGACGAGCTCGTCGGGGCCGAGGAACTCCGCGCGACGGACCGACCCGACGTTCTGGCGAATGTCGTGGACAAGGCTGCCGGTGCTCGCGCGGACGAGCGCGATGCGGCGCTCGAACGACGAGCCGGCCGCGACCGTCGAACCGTCGGGCGACCAGGCGACCGTGTTCACCGCGAGGCGGAACGGGCGAATCGAGCGGACCGCGCCGTCGGTGCCGACGAACGACACGTCGCCCGCAGAGCCGCCGAACGCGAGATTCCCCGTGGGCGATTCGCTCGCCGACTCGATCGCCGACGGAAGCGTGACCATCGAGACGAGTCTCGTCGTTGCAGCCGTCTCGCCGATCGCGAATCGGCGGACCGTGCGGTCGCTGCCGCCGGTGACGAGCGTGCCGTCATGGCAGAAGAGGACGTGCGTGTTGCCGGCGGCGCGGACGTCGAGCACGCGATCGAGCGTGCCGCGCAGGAGATCCCAGAGGACGACGCAGCCGTCCGCGTCGCCGGTCGCCACCCAGCGGCCGTCGGGCGAGACGTCGATCGAGACGACCGGACCGCTCGGACCCTCGAACGCGCGGACGGACTCGCCGGTGCGGGCGTCGACGATCGTCGGCGGCATGTCGTTCGCGCCGATGATGAAGTGCACGCTGTCGGCGAGGAAGCGCACGCACGACACGCCCGGCGACGCGAGCATGGACGACTCGTAGGGCCGCTTCAGGGCAAACTCGCGCAGCGCCCAGCGGACGAGCGGCGAGCGCGAGTCGGCGCTTTCCGCGCGCCACAGGAGCGCGCGGGCCTCCTCGGTGCTTCCGCCCTCGCCGCTCATGCGGCCGCGGAGCACGTTCGCCGCGAAGATCTCGCCTTGCAGCGAGCGCGTGAGCTCGCCCTCGCGGATGCCCGCCGCGATCGCGCGGTCGCGCTCCAGGCTCGCGCTCCGGAGGCCGTAGAGCGCGAGGACAAGCCCCGCGACGAGCGAGATCGTGACGGCCACGCCCGCGACGAGCGCCGCGGTGTGGCGCTTCGCGATCTTCGAGAGGAGATAGGTCGGCGACGGCGGACGCGCGATGACCGCCTCGCCCGCGAGATAGCGCGAGAGATCCTCGGCGAACGCCTCGACCGTGCCGTAGCGCCGCTCGGGCTCGCGGGCGAGCGCCTTCAGCGTGATCCAGTCGAGTTCGCTGCGCAGGTCCTTCAGGAGTTGCCGCGCGTCGGTCGATCCGTCCTGCGTCCGTCGCTGGCCGAGGACCGCGGACGGCCGCGGCGGATCCTCGTCGAGAAGCCGCCGGCGCCAGTCGTCGTCGGCGCCGCGTCGGCCCGCGGGAAGCTGCGCCTTCAGCGGCGTCACGCCCGCCAAGAGTTCGTAGAGGATCACGCCGAGCGCGTAGACGTCGGAGCGGATGTCGACGTCGCCGCCGCACGCCTGCTCGGGGCTCATGTAGTCGGGGGTGCCGACCGCGTGACCGGTGTGGGTCGTCACGCTCAGCCGCGACGCGCCGTCGGTGGCGTCGCCGCGGCGATTGTCGAGCGCCTTGGCGACGCCGAAGTCGATGACCTTCGGCGTCACCGCGCCGTCGACCTCGCTCACGAGGATGTTCGACGGCTTGAGGTCGCGATGGAGGACGCCCTTCTGGTGCGCGTGCTGCACGCCGGACATCACGTGCAGGAAGAGCTTGACGCGCTCGCGCACCGGCAACGCCTTCGCCGCGCAGTAGTCGGTGAGCGACGGGCCGCGCACCAACTCCATGACGACGTACGGACGACCGTCGCGAGTCGCGCCGGCGTCATAGGCCTGCGCGATGTTCGGGTGCTCCATGCGGGCGAGCACCTGCCGCTCGGCTTCGAAGCGCCGGATGACCTGGCGCGTGTCCATGCCGAGCTTGATGACCTTGAGCGCGACTTCGCGTTGCACCGGCTCGGTCTGCGTCGCGCGGTAGACGGTGCCCATGCCGCCTTCGCCCAAGACGCTCTCGATGCGGTAGCGGCCGATGAGCGTGCCGACGCCCGGGCGCAGCACGCTGCGGTCGAGGGGGTCGTCGACGCGATCGTGGTGCGCGAGCAGCGTGCGCACCTGCGTCTCGAGGCTTCGATCGCCGCCGCAGGCGACGGTGAAGGCCGCCTCGCGCTCGCTCGGTCCGAGGCCGCGCAGCGTCTCGAACGCGGCGGCGGCGCGCTCAAAGGCGGACGTGGCATCGCGCATCGCTCCGTCCGACGGAGGATGTGCGGCGCCCGACTCGACCTCGCCGTCTCCACGTTGCATGCGTTCGTCTTCAGCCGAATTGTTCGAGGCGCTGGCGGAGCCACGCCCGCGCGAAGAACCAATCGGCTTCGGCGGTGCTCCGGGCGATGCCTAACACTGTGGCCGTCTCCTCGCCCGTGAGGCCGCCGAAGAAGCGAAGCTCGACCACGCGGGCCTTGCGGGCATCGAGCCGTGCGAGTTCGCCGAGCGCCTCGTCGAGGGCGAGAAGTTCGAGGGCTTCCGGAGCCTCGACCGAGGCCTCCGGCAGCTCGATCCGGACGAGCCCGCCCCCCCGCTTCTCGGCCGCGCGTTTCCGGGCGTGGTCGACGAGGATCCGCCGCATCGCCTCGGCGGCGTACGAGCGGAAGGCGGCCTCGGAGCCGGCCTTCTCCCAGGCGTCTCCCAAGCGGTCCGCGAGCTTGAGATAGACCTCATGCACGAGCGCCGTCGGTTGCAGCGTGTGCCCCGACCGCTCCCGCCGCAGGAGGGCCGCCGCGACGAGCTTGAGTTCTCGATAAATCTCCGTGTCGTCGAGCGTCACAAGAACCATGATGCGCTAGAAGCGACGAAAGGCGGAGGGGAGTCCGAGGAAAGCGAGGGGAGAAAATGGAGAGGGGACAATGGAGAGGCGGCAGAGGCGCGAGGAGGCGGAGCCGGAGCCCGAACTAAGAGCCAGGAGTCAGGAGTCAGGAGTCAGGAGTCAGTGGGAATATCCCTTGGGCTTGGGTCGCGCGTGCGTTCACCCTGACTCCTGAATCCTCAATCCTGAATCCTCCGTGGCCTCCGGCCGCGGCTCACGCGTACGAATGCAGCCCCGTGATCACGAAGTTGATCACGATCCAGTTGAAGAGCATCACGGCGGCCCCGCCGAGGGCGAGGATCGCGGTCCAGAGCCCCTTGTCGACGACCTTAAGCCGCACGTGCACGAGGAGCGCGAAGACGACGAAGGTGTTCAGGGCGAAGACTTCCTTCGGATCCCAGCCCCACGGCCGGCCCCAAGAGTGGTCGGCCCAGATCGCGCCCATCACGATGCCCGCCCAGAGGAGGACGAAGGAGAGCTCCATGAGCACCATCGTCACGCCGTCCAAGACTTCGCCGATCGACGGCGCCTCGCCGGCACGGGCCCGCTTCGAGCCGGGCTCGAGGACGAGCATGCCCGCGCCGCCAACCCGCGCGTAGGCCGCGGTGCCGCCGACCATGCGCCACGCGAGGTAGCAGAAGGCCGAGACCGCGGCCATGAAGATGAGCACGTAGCTGAAGATGATCACGTTCGTGTGGATATAGAGCCACACGTCGTGCAACACCGGCATCATGTTCGAGATGTTCGGGTTGAGGTAGACGGGCAGGAAGTGCGCCGTCATGAGCGCGACCATCGAGGCCGCGGCGCTACCGAGGAAGAAGAGGCTCTTCATCGGCGTACGGCGCACGAAGAGCTCGATCGCCATCGCCGCGCAGCCGCCGAACCATGCGGCGGTCGTCACCGCCTCGAACATGTTCGAGTTCGGCCAGCGATCCGAGATGTACCAGCGCAGGAGAAGCGCGAACGTCTGCAGCCCGAACGCGACGACGAAGACGCCGACGCCGAGGCGCCGCGCCCAGGTCCAGCGGTAGATCAGGCCGAGCAATAGGAAGACGACGCTCAGCATGTACACGAGCCAGATCGACGTGAGCTGGTCCATGTGGAAGTACCAGCTCTCCCACGCGAGGCGGGACTGCTCGGGATAGAGGTCGCTGCCTTCGGCGACCTTCGGCAGGAGCGTCGCGAGCGAGGCCGACGCGGTGCGCACGCCGTCGGCGTCCTGCGCGAGCCACGCGTTCACGAACGCGCGCCACGCGTCGGCGATCTGGCCCTGCAACGCGGAGTCGATGCCGGGGATCCCGGCGGTCGGATCCATGCCGCCGTTCGATGGCACGAGGCGCGTGAGCGCCGCAGGCGGCGTCGTCGCGCCCGGAACGAGCATGAGTTCGCCGACCGAGTGCCACTGGTCGTCCGTCGACTTCGACGCCGGCGGCACGATCATGAGCTTGCCGAGGAGGAACCCGGGCTCGGCGACGGCGAGCGCCGAGCGGATCTCGCTCACCGGTCGCGCGGTGCGGATGACGTCGGCTTCGAGCTTCGAGAAAAGGGGCTCGAGCGCGGCGTTGTGCAGGAAGCGCGGCGACGTGAGGCCGGTCGCGCGGAAGGCGTTCATCCGCTCGGCCATGTCGGGCGCGAGCGTCGGATCCGCGGCGGCGAGCCGCTCGAGCTCGCGGGCGATCGCTTCCCGCACCGAGCGGTTCTTCACGTAGACGAGGTCCGCGTCGACGTACGCCTCCGGCCGAAGCATGAGGTCGATGTAGGTGAAGAGCGAGTCCTGCCCGGCGATCTTGCGCGGGCCGGTCACGAACTGCATCATCGAATTAGCGTGCGAGCCGAGGCTCTTCAGGCGACCCTCGCCGTAGACGGCGATCGTGCCGAGGGGCTCGAGGTCGACCCGCTCGCTGAAGGACGGCGCCTCGTCGGCGCGGACGGTCGAGGCGCAGCACGCGATCGCGACGAAGACGACGATCGCCTGCAACGCGGAGATGAGGCCGTAGCGGAAGGCGTTCATCACGCTCCCTCCTTCGCGGCGCCTGCGAGCGAGGCCATGACCTCGTCGCGCCGACGTCGCTTGATCAAAGGCTTGACGTAGAAGGCGTATCCCATGCCGATGCAGGCGATGCAGGTGCCGATGAGCATCGTCCAGACGCCGTGGCGGTTGCCGACCCCGAGCACGGTGTAGTTGAGGCCGAGCGACCCGCGGTCGTTCGCGTCGCGCGGCTGGTCGGGCGGGTCCCACTGCGCCTGGAAGTACGAGAGTCCGCCATGTTCGACGGGCTTGTTGACGCTCACGCGCACCGGCTCCGACCACGCGTCGCTCGACGCGTCGCGGAACCGCACGAGGCTCGTGTAGTCGCGGATCGTCGACTGTTCGCCGGTGAAGCCGCCGATGTGGGCGTCGAGGACGAACTCCTCGAGCGCGATGTCGGACGGAAGCTTCAGCCGCTGCCGTCCGAAGATCACCTCGACTTGGCGGCCGTCGGCGAGCGTGAGGAGTTTCGGCCGGAAGGTGTGGCGCCGCGGCACTTCGAGCGCGGAGTCGAAGACGTACTGGTGAAACGGGAGCCAGACGGGATCGCCGCCCGGGACGTCAAGGCGCATCTGCGCGAGCTGGACGCCGGCGTCGCGATCGCGCTGCTCCATGGGAACGACGAACGGGCGCACGTCGCGCACCGCGCGGGGCAGGTAGTTCGCCACACCGATCGAGAAGCCCGCGGGGAACGTGACCGCTTCGCCGATCGTGAGGTCGCGCACCGTCGGCGCCCCCTTCCCCATGAGCGTCGCGAGGCGAAGCCGCTGCGGATCGGGACCCGCGATCACCGCAATCGGCGTCGATCCGAGGCCGGGCTGGTACTCGATCTCGATCGACGCGTCGGACACGGCCTGCGCCGCGTGCGGATCCTTCATCAGTTCGTCGGTCGCGTCGCGGGTGAGGCGGGCGTCGTCGAACACCCATCGGCGGAAGGTGCCCTGCGGCGTCTTCACTTCGACGATCGCCACGCTCGCGGTGCCCGTCGAAAGGAGAATGTCATCCTGGACCGCGATGATGCGGTACGCGTAGCCCGTCTGGTCGCCGGTCGCGCTGCCGTCGGCCGCGGGCTTCTGCACCGCGATGAACGGCGCGTTCGGGTCCCCCAGCGGAAGGTTGGCGAGATCCTCACGCACGTCGACGCCGAGCGCCGGCACGCGCACGCGGATCGACGGCGCGGCGGCGCGCTTGGCAAAGGCCGCTTCCGAGTCGACGTAGTAGAAGCCGATCAGGTCGCCCTGCCCCTTGTTCGCCCGGGGATCGAGCGCTTCGAGCTGCATCGAGATGGGCGGCGCATCGGCGCCGCTCGAGAGCGCGAGCTGGATGACCGGGTTCAGCGGTCCCGTCGGCGCTCCGGCGCGGTACTGCGCACGGTCGATCGCGTAGCGAAGGAATCCCGACGCACGGAACGTGAGATCCGGGAAGGGATCGCCCTCGACCGGGGCGATCGCGATGTCGAGCGGCGACGGCGCGAGCTCGCGACCCGACGCCGTGAAGACCTGGTCGCGCGAGCCGACGTAGTCGTTGTAGAGCGGAAGGCCCTCGATCGGCCGCTCGGTCCACGTCGACTCGCCGGGCTTGCGGATGTAGAGCGCCCAGCACTTCTCGAGTTCGGGGCGGAGGTAGAACCAGGGCTGCGGCGCGTAGTCGAGCGACATGCGGATCGACTCGTCGACGAGCGGCGTGCCGAGCGCCTTCTTCGCCCGCTGCATCGGCTGCGCGGGATCGTTCGAGCGGATCACGTCCTCGGTGTGCTCGGGGTGTCCGGCCAGGAGTTGCCGCATGAAGTTCGTGTTCGTCGACACGTCGTTGCCGCTGCGCCGCACGTCGACGTTCACCGAGTATGCGGTGAGGCCCTTCGCCTCTTCCGAGCGCATCTCCCAGTTGGGATCGATCGACGCGACCTCGAGGTCGTAGCGCGTGCCGTTCGAGCCGACGACCGCGCGGGCGCCGGGCGTCGCGGCGAAGGCCACGCGGTCGGCGACCTTCATGGTCCCGTCGGGCTGCTTCTCGAGGAACTCCGCGAACACCATGCGGCGCTGGACGAGCGCGTCACCTTCGACCTTCGTGCCGAAGTAGATCACGCAGCCGACGATCATCATGATGATCCCGCTGTGGATCATCCACACGCCGTAGTTCACGACCTTGAACGGGATCCGCCGGAAGGTCGTCACGATCATGTTGACGGCGATCAGGCCGATCAGGAGGTCGAACGGCCACCAGTGGAACCATTCGAACTCGGTCATCTCGAACGGCCGCCACTGGCGCATCTGGGCGTGGACCCAGGCGTCCTTGTGGAGGATGTTCGGGTGGATCGGGTAGATCACACCGGCCGAACCGATCGTCATGTAGACGAAGAGGATCGCCAGCAGGATGACGCCAAACCACACACTGGAGAAGAGGTCGAGGAGCGCCGCGAGCGGACCGCGGGGCGCGCGAGCCGGCATGGCCGCGGCGCGTGGCAAGGAGGAGGAGTCGGAGTCGGGCATAGCGCAGTGCGCTCGCTCACGGTTCGAGCGGGCGCGAGAGTTGGAGGTCGTCGGGGAAAGGCCTCAGCGGGCAACGCCATGCGTCGCCCAGCCTCACCGGCGGAGGAAGGCCCGGATGGTAGGAAGTGTCAGCGAAGCCTGCGGCTGATTCATCGCCGCATGCAGTCCGCGCCGATCTGGTTCGGCGAGTGCCGCACGCAGACCGTCGCCCGCCGCTCACGTCCCTCGGTCAAAGGGACCATCGCCACTCCGTATGATCCAAGCCCCTATGAACACTCTTCCTCGACTCCGTTCGCTCTCGCGCAAGGCCGCGAGCACCGTCCCGGTCCTTCTCCTCTCCGTCGTGACGTCGCTTGCGTTCGCGGCACCCGCGGCGGCACAAACCCCGCCCCCCGCGACCGCGCCAGCGGCGACGCCGCCCCCCACTCCGAAGGACGCCCCGAAGGACGCCCCGAAGGAGGCTCCCAAGGATGCGCCCAAGCCCGCAGCCAAGCCTGCGGATGGGCAAGCCCCGAAGACCGACGCCAAGGCGGACCTTGAGTACGTGGTCATGGCGACCTCGATGGGCGACCTCGTGATCGAGCTCGACCGCAAGAACGCGCCGATCTCGGTCGAGAACTTCCTGAAGTACGTCGACAAGGAGTACTACAACAACACGATCTTCCACCGCGTCGTGCCCGGCTTCGTCGTCCAAGGCGGCGGCTTCGACACGAACAAGTCGCAGAAGCCGACCGACGCGCCGATCAAGAACGAATGGCAGAACGGCCTCAAGAACAAGCGCGGCACGATCGCGATGGCGCGCACGAATAAGGCCGACAGCGCGACCAGCCAGTTCTACATCAACCTGAAGGACAACGCGCCGCTCGACGCGGCCACGCCGCGCGGTGACAACGCCGCGTACGCGGTCTTCGGCACGGTGATCAAGGGCATGGAGGTCGTCGACAAAATGGCCGCGTCGCCGACCGGGAAGCAGATGATGATTCCGACCGGCGGCCAAGCGAGCCCGATGACGGACGTTCCGACGACCGACATCGTGATCACGAGCGTGAAGCGCATCTCGGCGGCCGACGCGAAGAAGTGAGCGCGGCGAAGCGCCGCGAGGGTTGGGGGTTCAGGGTTCAGGGTTCGGGGTTCGGGGTAACGCAGCGCGGCCGAAGGCCGCGTACGCCCAGAACCGAGAGCCGGAGCCCGAACCAAGAGCTGGGAGCCAGGAGTCGGGAGCCAGGAGTCAGGGTTCAAAGCCACACCGCGATGCGCGGTTGGCGCGACCCGACGTCCTGGCTCGCGGCTCCTGGTTCGTTTTTCCTCCGCGTTGCAGGTGGGAATCGTGCGAACGAGGCGGCGAGCGCCTCGACACGCCCCCACCTTTCGGTAGGCTGCAACTCGGAGACCTCCATGGCCAAGCGATTCAAGCTCGCGGCGTCAGAGATTCAGCGTCTGATCCCGTCGATGGGATATTGCTTCGCGACGGATCGCATCACCGTCGATGGTGTGCGCGTCGGCTACATGTATCGAGAGGATCCCGATCGGCCCGAGGACAGCGGCTGGCGTTTCCTCTCGGGCGACGAGAGCGATGCATACATGGACAACGCGGACAACCATGGCATCTACGACGTCAACACGATCGCGAACCTCGATCGCGAGATCCTTCCGTTCGTGCACGCCTCAGTAGGTTCGAGGTTCTTTCGCGACGATAGCGGCATACTCAGGCCTGAGCCTGAACCAGATTGAGGAGAGAGAGAGAGAAGCGAGATGCAGGACGCGCGTCGGACGCAGCGACGGACCGCGCAGCGAATGCAGATTTCGAAACGTAAGGATGGCTCGCTCCTTCTCAGCGTCTGTCCTCTCCGCCCGTACTCAAACGGATCCCCCAGCTCATGCCCCCGCTCGCTCGCCGAATACTCGTTGTAACGCTCGTCGCCATCGCGGTACTCCTGCATTGCACCGTGTGCATCTGGCGATCGTCAGTCTCACAGAACGAACTTTGGACGAACGCGCGGATCTTTGGTTGGGGCACGAGCTTTCGAACGGCCTCTGATTCGGGAAGCATGGCGAGGGGCTACACGGGGTTCGGACTCTTCGCACGCAAGCCCGCAGGCCTGACCGATGGCGTCGTCGTCGGCGTTGCAGTACCGATCGCGCTCTTGAGTACCTCCGCCATTCTCGTACTGACGTGGCGACATCGCGACCGCGCGGCGCGTGGTGTCTGCCCGAATTGTGGTCACACAATGGGGCCGAACATCGCGCTTGGATGCGCCGAGTGTGGGTTCGGTCGTCCGCGCGTCGAACGAGAGCAGTCGTAATCCTCGTAACCGGCCAGACCACGTGCTTCCTCCATGAGCCCACGAACTCTCAGAGTAGGCGACCTCGTCCGATTCACGGCGCTGCCAGATGAGTGGCGCGCACCCGGTCACGTGGTCCCGCGCGAGAGCGTGGCATTCATGAAGATCCTGATTGCGCGGCGACACCCGTCCCGCGTGCGCACCATCGACGAGGACGGCACTCCCTGGATCACAGCACGAATTCGTCGCCGAGGTGTGCTGCAATATCACTCGTGGGCGATCCTCGAAGCGACGGGCTGGCGACGCGTGCGTCGAAGGCGCGGCCAGCGTCCGAAGAAGTGAGGATCTCGGGAAGCTCGCAAGCGGCCGCACCGACGCGGCGTCCACTGACTCCTGACTCCTCAATCCTGACTCCTCCTCTCACTCCCCAAACCGAATCCCCTGCGCGAGCGGCAACTCCTTGCCGAAGTTGATCGTGCACGTCTGCCGCCGCATGTATTGCTTCCACGAGTCCGAGCCGGATTCGCGGCCACCGCCGGTGTCCTTCTCGCCGCCGAACGCGCCGCCGATCTCGGCGCCGCTGGTGCCGATGTTCACGTTCGCGATGCCGCAGTCGCTGCCGTCGACCGACAGGAATCGCTCGGCGCTTCGCATGTTGAGCGTGAAGATCGCGCTTGAGAGCCCTTGATCGACGCCATTCTGTAGCGCGATCGCCTCGTCGAGATCCTTCACGGTGAAGACATAAAGAATCGGCGCGAAGGTCTCCTCCTTCGTGATCGCCGGGACCTTCCCGCGCGGCACGCGCACGATCGAAGGCTCGACGAAGTGGCCGGGCTTCGACTTCCAGCGGTCGATGCCTTCGACGCCGCCCGCGAGCACGGTGCAGCCTTCGGCCTCTGCCCGCTCGATCGCGTGGCGCATCTGGTCGACCGCGCCCTTATGGATGAGCGGCCCCATGAGCGTGCCGTTCGCGAGCGGATCGCCGATCGGCACGGTCTTGTACGCCTTAACGAGCCGCGCCGTGAGGTCGTCGACGATCGACTCGTGGACGAGCAGTCGGCGCGTCGTCGTGCAACGTTGACCGGCGGTGCCGACGGCACCGAAGAGGACGGCACGGGTGACGAGTTCGATGTCGGCGTCGTCCATCACGATGATCGCGTTGTTGCCGCCGAGTTCGAGAAGCGCGCGACCTAACCGCTCCGCGACGACGGCGCCGACGCGCTTGCCCATGCGGCACGAGCCGGTCGCCGAGATGAGCGGCAGCCGACGGTCGGCGATCATCGGTTCGCCGACGACCTGGTCCTTGCCGATGATCAGGCCGAAGAGATCCGCGGGATCGAGGCCGGCGGGCCGGAAGAGATCCTGCTCGCGCATGACCTCGCGGGCGAGATCGTTCGTCGCGATCGCGACGAGCGGCGTGATCAGGCTCGGCTTCCAGACGCACGCGTCGCCGCAGACGGCCGCGAGCATCGAGTTCCACGCCCACACCGCACAGGGGAAGTTGAAGGCGGTGATGATGCCGATCGTTCCGAGCGGATGCCACTGCTCGTACATGCGGTGCAGCGCCCGCTCCGAATGCATCGAGAGGCCGTAGAGCTGGCGCGAGAGGCCGACCGCGAAGTCGGCGATGTCGATCGCCTCCTGCACTTCGCCTATGCCTTCGGCACGGATCTTCCCCATCTCGAGCGTGACGAGTTCGCCTAACGCCTCACGCTTCGCGCGGAACGCGTTGCCGATCTGGCGCACGATCTCGCCCCGCTTCGGCGCCGGCAGTCGCGCCCAGTGCTTCTGCACCGCGATCGCCTTCGTGACGACGTCCTCGTACGCCGCGAGCGTCTCGAGCTTCACGTGCGCGAGCGTCTCGCCCGTGGCGGGATTCTCGGTGGCGACGGTGTCGGCGCCGCCGGAAGCTGCAACGCGGGGATGACGGTCGAGGCCGAGCGACTTCAGGATCGGGTGCATGGGAGGGGTAGGATCGAGGATGGAGGGGGAAGGAGCAAGGATGCAAGGCAGGGATTCAGGATTGAGGAGTCAGGAGTCAGGGTGAAAGCACGCGCATCCAAGGCCAAGCGGTTTTCCCACTGACTCCTGACTCCTGACTCCTGACTCCCGGGCTCTACCGCTTCCCGTCCGAAAAGCTGAATCTCGCGTCGATCCCGAAAGTCCCCCAATCTCGGCCTCCGTTCCCGCCGACATCGACCTGATCGCACCCGAGGGCTCGTCGATGGAAACGCTCCTGATCGGACTCCTCACCGGCTTGGTCGGCACCGCGTACTTCCTGTACGGCAAGCGCGCCGAGAAGCCGGTCGCCCTCGTGGCGGGCGCGGTCCTCTGCGTGTACCCCTACTTCGTCTCGAACGCGATCCTCTCGATAGTGATCGGCCTCGTGATCGCGGCGGTGCCGTTCTTCGTCGACGTCTGACGAGCGCCGCGCGATCGCTAAAGCGGCCGCTTCTCCACCGGCTTCTCCGGCTCGTCGGCCAGCGGAATCGGATCGTCGACCACCGGCTTTCGTTCGAGAGGCGGCGGCGGGCCGTTTCGCCACGTCGTCCGTGGCGCTGTCCGACGATCGACGGAGGCCGTCGTCTTCGTCGTCGTCTTCGTCATTGGGGCATGCGACGGCGTGTCGTTCGCGTCGTCTGCCTCTTCCACGTCGCGTTGCAGTCCCACGAGCTGCAACAGTGAGCGTTCGTCCGGCTCCGGCGTGATCACGCGGAAGTAGCTCAGGCAGAAGCCGAGGGCGACCCCGACGAAGAGCCCTGCGATGTGGGCGCCGTGGCCGATGCCATCGTGCGACCCGAGATTGATCAGGTCGAACGCGAGCCACGCCAGGATCGCCCAATAGGCGGCAACGTCGAACTCGCCGCTCCACCAATATCCGACGACCCACGTGAAGCGCACAGTGTTCAGCGCGTACCAAACGAGAAAGATCCCCGAGATGCCATTGATCGCAGCGCTCGCGCCAATGCCCATCGAATCGCTGAAGTCGTCGTGCAGGAGACTGGCGCCGAGCCCGCACCCGGCGTAGATGATCGGGTACCAGAAGTTCCCCACCTTCGCGCACACCGCGTTGCCGAACACCCACAGGAAGAGCATGTTGCCCGCGAGGTGCATGAAGTCCATGTGCGCCAAGGGATGCAGCAGGTGGCCCCACGCGGAGTCGCCGTTCGCCACGCATGCCTCGAGGAAGGGCGTGGGATCATCGCCGCGCCAACAGTAGAAGAACGCGACGACCGTCACCGCCATGATGACCCAGTTCATCCAGGGCCAGCGGTGCATGACGACATCAACGCCGATCGGGAAGACGATCATGCCGCGAGTGTAGCGGCTCCTCACTCCGCGTTGCAGCCAGGTTCCCTCGGTCAGCCGAATGCGCGCGGGTTGGCCGTCATCTCGGGAATGATCGCCCCGAACCCGCCCGCGGCGTTCCGCTTCAGCGACCGACGTGCAACGCTGAAGGCGAAGAGAATCCGCTGCCACCAGCCGCCGGCAACGCGGAGTGGCTGCGTCTTGCCGTTGAGCGCGACAAGCTGCGACAGCTCGAGCCCGTCGCGCTCGTAGCGCGAGAGGACGTGCAGGAGGTCGGGCTCAGGCCCCTTCTCGGACGGCCGCACCACGACCACGCGTCGGATGCCGTGCGAGCCGAGGAACGCCGCCGACGGGAAATCCTGCGGCATGATGGCCCAACGGTTGTCGTACTGGCCGGGCATCGGTCGGCCAACGAGGCGTTGCGAGTCGAGCAAAAAGGCGGGCAGCCCGTCGCCGCGAGAGGGGAGCGCGCGCAGCCGGTCGGCACCGAGGGCGAGCGCGGCCACCGCGGCGCGGACGGGCAGGATCTCGCCGCGGTTCGTGCTCGTATTGAAAAGCGGGACCGGCGCGTGGCCGCGGGCCGCGAGCGCGAGCCCGAGCGCCACCGACTCGAGCGCCGGCATGTCGACGACGAGCGCCGCGTCTTTCGGCACGCGATCGATCCACGACGGGCTCAGCTCCTGGCCGATCTCCGGCGCCGCAAGATCCTCGGGAATGAGCGCGGTGACGCCAAAGAAGAGCGACGGCTTCGCCCATGGCGACCAGCGTGCGCCGGGGGGCGCCCACGCGTCAAAGACGTCCTGTGGCGTATGCACGCGCTTCTCCTTCGATGAGACCGTGAGGGCCGACGCTCGTCGTTGCAGCCGGACCGTCGTCGGGAATGACGACGACGCCGACGTCGCGGGCGTTCGCGTCGATGAGCGGCTTCGCCGCCACGCGGGCGTAAGCGCCGCAGGCACGGCCGTCGACGACGTACACGCCGACGCACGCATGCACCGGCCCGTCGGGGCTTTCGATCGGCCGCGACCGGAAGCGCCGCTGCGCCACCCAATGCTTGGGGAACCAGCGGGCCGATCGGAGAAGCCGCCTCCGTTCGCGCTCGGGCGTCACGCCGTCGAGGACGATTCCGTCGCCCACGCGACCGAGCGCGGGCTTCAGGCACCAGTCGTCGGGAAGGCCCCGGCGCGTGAGGACGCGCGACGGCTCGACCGTCTCCGGAAGCCACGCTCTCCACGTTGCATTCGCCGTTGCAGCTCCCGCCGCGAGCGTCGCCCAAACGAGCGGCACGCGCTTCGACTGCATCAGGAGCGCGGTCGCCGGATTCGCCTGCGGCGTCTCCCCCGCCCCGACACCCGACGCGAATCCCGCCCACCGCGGGGTGCCGAACGGCCAGGGCGAGAGCGCGGGCAGCCACTCCGCCGGATAAAACCGCACAAGCGCGGCGAGCGGTCCGCGATGGGCGGCGATGTCCGCATGCGCGACGCCATCAATCCATCGCACGTGATCCGGCGCGAGGAGAACGGTCGCGCGACCCCGCCCTTCGAGCCGACGCCCGAGGAACGCCACGACCTGGCGGTCGTCGGTGTAGGCCGTCGCGTGCACGAGGCCGACCGGCGCGTCGGTCACGCACGCGGCGACCACGGCGTCGGCGACCGCGGCGCCGGGATCGCCCGGCGATCGCGCCTGCCGGTCGTCCTCCAACGCAAACGTCGACAAGGCGTGCGCCTCGAGGAACCCTCCGGGCACGTCGGCATTCACTTCCGACAGTGCCCAGCCATCGAGCGACGGATGAAAGTCGTACCGGGAGAAGCGCGGCGTCCGGGCGATGCGCTCCACGCGCGCGAGCGCGGCGGCGACGCGTCGGGGAATGCCGAGCGTCGGCCAGAGGTCACGGCGCCGACAGAGTTCGGCCTCCATCGCGAGCGATTCCGCGTCGAGCGACTCGGCGGCCCGCGTGAGCGTCGACCACGTGCGCGCCGAGAGTTCGAGCGGCCACCGCGCCGTCACGTCGACGTCGCCGTATTGCGGGTCGCACTTCCCGAACTCGAACACGAGCCGCGAGCGCCGCGCGCGATCGAGCGCGTCGGGCCAGCGGGCGCCGGCGCGGACGTCGAACGTTTGGGTGCGCGTCAACTCCATCGCCCCACCAGCGCGAGGTAGAACGTGCCCGCGAACGCGTAGAACGCCGCCGGCAGGAGACCTGCAACGACGAGCGAAGGCCGTGGCGTGTCGGCCGTCGGGCGCGTCTGACGGCCGAGGAGCGCCTCGAGGACGGCGAGAAGGATCACCGCCGAGCCGATCCGAACGAAGTCGGACGTCGCCGCGCCGATCCCCATCCACGTGCCCGCGGCGGCGCGGCCGAGGATCGCGCCTGCAACGACGAGGAAGGTCGCAAAGCGGAAGGCGACCGCGGGCGACCGGTCGATCGTGACCTGGGCGGTGACGTCCGCGATCCGATCGAGCGTGAACCAGAGCGCGAGAAGCGTGAGCGTCGCAAGGCCGCTCGAATAGACGACGACCCACCAGCCCGGCCCGTCGCCGAAGTTGCCGCCGGCATAGGCGAGGCCCGCGGCGAGCAGCCCGCCGAACCACAGGACGCCCGCCGCGGCGTTGCGCCGCTCGAGCCAGTCACGCGTCACGTCGAGGCCATAGAAGCGATACACGCCGCCGCAGACCGAGATCCATGCGAGCCCCATGACGGTGTACATGAGGAGATAGCGAATGTCCGTGCGGACGTCGGACGCGGCGAACTCTTGAAGGAGGGCGAAGATCACCATGCCCACTCCGAACGGCGCCGCGCTCACGACGAACTTCGGCCCGCCAGCCGCACGCAAGGCCGACGCGTGGATCGCGCGACTCACGAGGATGACCGTCGCCACGGCGAGCGAGATCAAGGTGACGGCAGCTTCGTCGAGGGACATGCGTGGCGGAAGCGTAGCGAAACTCGCCAACGGGGCGCGGCGTCGGGTACTACTACCGCCCTCGATGAAGGCCCTTCTCGTCACGCTCGGTTCCCACGGCGACATCCACCCGTTCGTCGACATCGCGCGGGCGCTCGCCGCGTGCAACGTGGAGACGCTCCTCGCGACGAACCCCTACTACGAGCGGCAGATCGCGGCGGCCGGCGTGCCGTTCGCCGCCTTCACCGAGTTCCTCGACCTGAAGGAGATCATCGAGTCGGACGACGTGATGCATCCCACGCGCGGGCCGCTCACCGTCCTTCGCCGCCTCACGCTGCCGCACGTCGCCGACTTCGTGCGGCGGCTGCGCGAGCTCATCCGCGAGTTCCGCCCCGACGTCCTCGTCTACCACCCGATCGTCCTGGGCGCGCCGTGGGCGGCGCAGCTCGAGGGCGGCGTGCCGACCGTGTCGATCTCGCCGAGCCCGCTTCTCTGGGCGAACCCGCACGACGCCCTCGTCCTTCTCCCATTCCGGTCGCACGCGCCGCATCCGTACGTCGTGCGCTTCGACCGATGGATGAGCCGGACGGTGCTCCGCTTCGCGCTTGATCCGGGGCTCAATCGCGTGCGCCGCCAGCTCGGCCTCGCGCCGGCGAAGCACCAGCTCGCCGCCGCGAGCTGCAACGCGGACATGAATCTCGGCATCTGGTCGCCCGTGCTGCGCCCGCCGCTCGAGGGAGACCCGCCGAACTCGTTCGTCACCGGCTTCACGTGGCACGACCGCGACCACACGCAGGAAACGCCCGACCACGAGCTCTCCGCGTTTCTCGACGCCGGCCCTCCGCCGATCCTCTTCGCGCTCGGCTCGACCGGCGTGCATGCGGCGGGCGACTTCTTCGCCGGCGCCGTCGACGCGGCGCTCGCTCTCAAGGCGCGGGCGCTCCTCGTCGTGGGCCGGGGCCAGAAGCCGCCCGCGAACCTTCCCGCCGACGGCTCCATCACGTCTGTCGCGTACGCCCCCTTCTCGGCCGTGTTTCCGCGGGCGAGCGTGGTCGTCCACCACGGCGGTGCGGGCACGATGGCGCAGGGCCTCCGCGCCGGACGCCCGACGCTCATCACGCCGATGGCGCACGACCAGTTCGACAACGCGGCGCGGGCGAAGCGGCTCGGCGTCAGCGACACGCTGCGCTTCGTGAAGGCGACGCCCGAGCGGCTGCGCGGGACGCTCGACGCGATCCTCCGCGACCCGTCGATGGCCGAGCGCGCCGCGGGCATCGCGCCGCGCATCGCCAAGGAAGACGGCGCCGCGGAGTGCGCCCGCCGCATCGCGGGGCTCGTCGCGCCTGCAACGCGGAGTTGACCTCCCACCGACGCACCCACGAGCCATGGCGCAGACCTCCACCGTCCATTCGATCGAACTCGAGCTCGCCGACGTCGACCGCGGCGCGTATGCGACCGTGGCGTTCAAGGCGGCGCGGCATCCGTCGGAGACCGCCGACTTCTTCGCGACGCGCCTGCTCGCCTTCGCGCTCGAGTACGCCGAAGGCATCGCCTTCTCGAAGGGCGGCATCTCCGATCTCGACGAGCCGGCCATCGTCGTGCGCGACCTGACCGGCGCGCTGACCGCGTGGATCGAGATCGGCACCCCCGACGCGAACCGGCTGCACAAGGCGGCGAAGGCGGTGCGCCGCGTCGCCGTCTATCCGCACAAGGACCCGGGGCCGTTTCTCGCGTCGCTCGCCGACGTCCGCATCCACCGCGCCGACGAGATCGAGCTCGTGACGATCGACCGCCCGCTCGTCGAAGGCCTCGCCGCGCGGCTCGACCGGCGGATGTCGGTGACCCTCTCGGTGACCGAGGGACAGGCGTACCTGACGGTGAACGGGGCGCACCTCGAAGGGGCGGTCACGCGTCGGCCGCTCGTGGCGCTATGAAGCTTCGTTCGCCGCGCCCGCCGGCGCGCGTGCCTGCATCGCCTGATACCGCTCGATCACCGCACGGGCGTTGAAGAGGAGACGGTCGCGCCCGAGCTCGTCCGCGAGTCCCGAGCGACGCACCACCTCGAGGACTCCGGGATTCAGCCCCGCGAGCCAGCGGATCTCGCCCCCCGCGCGGGAACGTCGCTCGCTCTCGATCAGCACCTGCAACGCGGAGTACTCGATGTCGTGCACGCGGCTCATGTCGATCGCGAGCACCTTCGGGCGATGCTCGCGCACCAACGCTGCGATCTGGTCGGCGACGTTCTGCGCGTTCGCGAAGAAGAGCCGCCCTTCCGGACGCACGATGAGGAGGCCGTCGAACGTTTCGTCGTCGGGATGCTCCGGCGAAAGGGGCCGCAGGACGTCGGCGCCGCGCTTGCGCCCGATGACGTAGACCTTCGGGTACGCGGTCTGGCTCGCAAGCGAGAGGAGCGACACCACGATCGCGACCACGATGCCGTTCATCGTGCCGAGGATGAGCACGCCCACGCAAGCGACGAGCGACCAGCGGAACTCGCGCAGGCGGACGCGCCGGATGTCGAGGAATTCGCGCGGCTGGATCAGGCCGATGGAGTAGACGATCACGACGGCGGCGAGCGTCGCGTTCGGGAGTTTCGCGAGGACCGGCGCGAGGAAGAGCATCGTGGCCAGCGCGATCGTCGCCGTGACGACGGAGGCGATCTGCGTGCGCCCGCCCGTCGAGCGCACCACGGCGGTCTGCGACGTGCCGCCGCCCGCGGGCATGGCGCCGAACAGCGAGCCGGCGACGTTCGCCGCGCCGAGTGCGATGAGTTCGCGATTCGGGCTCACCGGCGGGTCGTCGCGATGGGCGAACGCGCGGCCGGCGGCGATCGACTCGGTGAAGCTCATGAGCGCGATGCCGAGGGCGCCGGGCGCGAGCGTCATCGCCAGATCGATGGAAGGAAGCGTGAGCGGCGAGAAGCCCCGCGGAATCTCGCCGACGAGCGCGACGCCGCGATCGCCGAGGTCGAACCACCACGCGACCGCGATCGCTGCGCCAACGACGAGAATCGGCGCCGCCGAATGGGGCCGCACGCGCTCGACGACGACGAGGAGCGCGAGCGTCGCCACACCGATCGCGGCTGCGGCGGGAACCGCATGCGGAACGTCGCGCGCGACCGCGACGAGATCGGCGAAGAAGCTCGACTTCTCGACGTGGAGCCCGAGGAGCTTCGGCACCTGATCGAGCACGATCACGAGCCCGATCCCCGCCTTGAACCCGGTGAGGACCGGCGCCGAGATGAAGTTGGCGGCAACGCCGAGACGGAGGAGGCGTGCAACGACGAGAATCGCGCCGACGAGCGCGCTCAGCGTTGCCGTCGCGGTCACGAGCCGCGCGGGATCGCCGTCCGGCACGGCAACGGCGAGTTGCGTGCCCGCGAGAATCGCGAGCGTCGTCGTCGAGCTCACGCTCAGCACGCGCGACGATCCGAGGATCGCGTACACGACCATCGGGAGGAACGCGGTGTAGAGGCCGACCTCGACCGGAAGGCCCGCGACTGTCGCGTACGCCATGGCCTTCGGTATCACGACGGCCGCGGCGGTCACCCCGGCCACGAGATCCGGCCGCCACCCGGCGCCGTCGGGCGCCCGGGGGTCCGGGTCCTGTGGGGAAGCGGTCATGCGGCTCGGAGCGTACAGCGCGCGGGTCGCGACGATGCCGCGAGACCTCCGCGGGTACGCTCTCCGCGTCTCTCCATCCGCGGAGCCTTCCCATGAACCTCGGCGCCTTTTCCGTCAGCCTCGCCGTCAAGAATCTCGCCGCGTCGAAGGCCTTCTACGAGAAGCTCGGCTTCACCGCGTTCGCCGGCGACGCGGGCCAAGGTTGGCTCATCCTCCGCAACGGACAGCACGTGATCGGGCTCTTCCAGGGCATGTTCGAGAAGAACATCCTGACGTTCAATCCCGGCTGGGATCAGGACGCGCGGCCCCTGCCCGCCTTCACCGACGTGCGCGAGCTGCAACGACGACTGAAGACCCAGGGCGTGACGTTCGCCCAGGAGGCGGACGAGTCGACGAAGGGCCCGGCGAGCTTCGTGGTCGTCGATCCCGACGGCAATCCGGTGCTCGTCGACCAGCACGTCTGAGCGCACGGCGATGAAGCCTGCAACGCTGAGACGGTTCGCGCTCGCGCTCGAGGGCACGGTCGAGAAGCCGCACCACGAGATGACCTCGTTTCGGGCGCGGGGGCGCATCTACGCGACGATGCCGCCGGCCGAGACGCACGTGCATGTCTTCGTGGACGAGGCGCTGCGGGAAGAGACGCTCGCACGCGGCGAGGCGTATACCGAGAAGCTGCGCTGGGGGTCGAAGGTGGTGGGGTTGCGAATCACGCTCGACGACGCGCCCGCGATAGTCGTGAAGCGTTTGGTGCGCGCGGCGTGGGCGCGCGAGCGGTGAGGGGTTGGGGGGCGGCGTTGGAGAAAGCCGAGACGGAGAGCCGAGACCGATGCGCAGGCGGCCCCCACCACCATCGCTTCGCGATGGTCCCCCTCCCCCACGCGACGTGGGGGAGGATTGCAGAGAGCGCTCCGCGTGACAGGCGCTGGTCTTTATCCTCCCCCGGGTCTCGCGGGGGAGGTGGCATCGCGGTCGCGCTGACGGAGGGGGCGCGTCGGAGAGAGCCGAGACG
>JAEUIT010000033.1 GCA_016795035.1 Phycisphaerae bacterium
TCGAGCGCCGGCACGGCGCGAAGCTCCTTGGGCGTGACAATTCGTCGGAGCGCGAAGACGAGCCGCGTGTGGAGCTCCTGCCGGTCGAAGAATTCGCGGGCGCGGCGCAGGTTCGCCTGTTCGTACTGATCCTCGCGGCCGAAAACGGGATTCGCGCGGCACGCGTCGATCCACGCAAAGACCTGGTTCGCGCGACGCGTCAGGTGCGCGGCGACGGCCTCGTCGATCGCGGCGCGACGCTCGTCGGCGTCGTCGTCGGCGGCGAGTCCGCGTTGCAAGAGCGCCGCGAGCGGCGTCGGATCGCGACGATCGAAGAAGAGTTCGGGATAGACGTCGCGTTCATACGCGAGGCGAAGCGCGCGGACGTCGTCCGGGGGAAGCGAGGCGGAAAGGCGCGCGAGCGACGCGCGGTAGGCATCGGTCGATCTTCGTCGGCTCTCGACCCCTTGGCGCTCGCGGTCGAGCATCTCGTCGTTGCGGCGCGCCGGGTCGACTGGCGTACCGGCGGCAGCCGCGGCCTTCGCGGCGGCGAGCGCCCGCACTTCCGCAAGGGCGAGTGACGCGACGTCCGCCCGCCGCGCCCGTGCGGCGGCAACGAGGAGATCGCCTTCGCGAAGGAGGTCGGAACGTAGCGCCGCCGTCGCCTCCGGTGCGAGCGCCGTCCGGACGGCCCGCGCGACATTCCCGAGGAGTTCGTACTCCCACGACGTGGTCACGCCCATGAGCGATTCGTCCGCGACCTGGATCTCCAGTCGCCGCTCGAGCGTCGCGGCCGCGATCGCGTCCGCGTGCGACTCGGGAAGCGCCGCGCGGAGCGCCTCGGCGATCTCGCGAGCGTGGGCGTCGGCGGCGTCGTAGGCGGCGACGCAGCGCTCGAGCGCGGACTCGAGGTCGTCGTGACGCGGTTCCTGCCATCGGATTCCACGGACCGCCTCCAGTGCTCCGCGGGCTTGTGCGAGCGCGGGCGCGATGGTGTCCTTCCACGACTGCTCGCGGTCCGCGATCACCGCCGCGACGACCGCGCCCTCCGACTCGGTCGCGGTCGGCATCCATACGAGGTACTGGTCGGCGCTCGGTGCCGGAACGGTCGCCTGCCAGCGATGGCCTGCGTTGGCGTCGGGGTCATCCTCGGGGCCGCCGCCCGCGCGACGCTCGAGCGCGGTCAGTTCGGTCCTGCCGGCGGCGTCGCTGTCGTTGAAGGGGTCGCCCGATCCCCAGAGCGATTTGCCCGCCGCCTCGAACCGCTCCGCACCGAGCGTCTTGAAGAGCTTCGTGCTTGCGGCTTCACCAGCCTTCTTGGAGCCTTCGCGATGCGCGTTCATCGCGTCGAAGTGCTCTTGCCCGCCGAGCGCGGTCACGGCCACCGCCTTGTCGTACTCGCGCTGCAGCCGCTCGTCCTCGGCAGCCCATGTCTCATAGAGCGTGCGCACCTCCTTCGCGGTCTCCGGGTCGAGGTCCTTCAGGCGAAGCGCCGCACGGAAGCGCCGCTCCATGCGGTAGGGGTCGTGGGCCGGCGAATTCCACGGATCGCGCTGGATGAGGGTGGCGAGCGTCTCGCGTCGCGCATCGAATGAGAGATCGCGCGTGGTCTCGGCGACGAATCGCTCGCGCAGCGACACGAGCTTCCGCGACGTGTCCTCGACCTCGGGATGCGCCGCCTGCTCGGCCGCGTACCGCTCCATGTACCGGTCGTGCACATCGGGCTGCGTTCCATCGATCGGCGCGTTGTGGTGCAACGTTGCGAGACGAATCACCCGATCGATGGACGCGTCGCCGTACCGTCGGCGAAGGACCGCCAGTTGCGAATCAAAGTCGAAAGCGAGCTGGAGAATTCGCGCTCGCTCTTCGACCGTGAGGAGTCGCGCGGAGAGCGCCCGATCAGCGGTATCGGGCGCGAAGGGAAGCCGATTCCACGAGGCGAGGAACCCGTGCGCGCGATCCGCGGCGCGCCGTTGCCGCAGCCCGTCGACCGCGCGGCGTGAGTCGTCGCCGAGCGCCTGCAACGTGGAGTCAAGGAGCGTCCCGTCGAGCGCCGCGAGCTTGGCGTCGATCGCGTTCGCGCGGGGAAGGAACGACCGGACGAGCGCCGGATCGAACCTCTGCTGACACCGTGCCCACTCGGGCATCGCGGCGTCGATCGGACCTCGCTCGAGGTCACGAAAGGCCGCGAGGTAGGTGTCGTGCGCCGCCTCGACGGCGGCCCAGCGCGATTCGTCGAAGGCGGTGTCCGCGCGGAGCGTGATCCCAAGCCGGAGATCCGCGAGCGTGATCGGGTCGGCGACGAGCCCCTGCGAGGTCTGCGCCGCGAGAAGGGGGGTGATCCCCAAGAGGACGAGGGCCGCGATGAGTAGCCGAACGAGTTTCATGGAGGCGCTCCTGCGTCGGCACCGTACGCTGCCCGACCTGTGCCCATGGCCGATCGAACAACCGAGTCCCCCGCACCACGTGTGACGCGAGGTCGCGCACTCCGCGTTGCAGGCGAGGAGATCGTTCTCCTTCCTGAGCGCGCGGCGTGGTGGCCGGCGCGGCGCACGCTCGTCGTCGCGGATCTGCACCTCGGGAAAGAGTCGACCTTCCGTGCCGCGGGAATTCCCATACCGGACGGCGTCCTCGACGAGGCGCTCGCGCGGCTCGCCCGGATCGCCGACGCCTGCGGCGCCGAGCGCGTCGTCGTCGCCGGCGACCTCGTGCACGCTCGGCGCGGGCTGACTCCCGACGTCGTCGAGCGCGTCGCCGCGTGGCGGGCCACGTTCGCCGGGCGGATCGAACTCGTCGACGGGAACCACGAACGGGGCGTGACCATTCCGGCCGCCTGGCGGATCGATCGGCGGCCGGCCTACGAGGCCGACGGCCCGTTCGCGTACGCCCACGAGCCGCCTGCAACGCAGAGTGACGGCCTCGGTCCGGCATGCGGCTACCGCTGGTGCGGCCATCTTCACCCGACGGTCCGGGTCGGGCGGACGGCGCTTCCGGCGTTCGTGATCGCACGCGACCATGCCATCCTGCCGGCGTTCACCGCGTTCGCTCGCGGCGTCGCGACGTGGAGCGATGCTTCGACCGATGGCTCTACCGACGCGCCTACGGGGAGGCGGGTCTACGCGGTCGTCGAAGGAAACGTCGTGGAAATTCCGCCGAGAGCGTGAACCGTCCGTCCGGGCGGCGCATATCGCCGCCGCGTCCGATGCGCGATCCGCGCGTCGTTCGAGTAAGCGGAGTCAACATGGACGAACGTGGCACGAGCGAGGCGCGCGGCCGCCCTCCCTGCGGTTGGCGCAGCCTTCGGTCGCTCGCGATCCTTTCGGGACTGGTGGTGGTGGCGGGGGACTGGCTCCTCATGGGGTGGACGGGGGCGGGCTGGCAACGCGGAGCGCTTCCGCAGGCCGACGCGGCGGAGCGTCCCGCGCTCGGCGTGAACCTCGCGATCTTCGCGGCGACGCTCCTCTTCGTCACGATCCTCTGGCGCGCGGCTGGAAGTCGGCGGCTCCGTGAGCGCTTCGGCAGACGCGGCCTGCGCACCACGCTCGCGGCGGTCTTTCTCGTGGCCGCGCTCGTCCTCGATCCCGGTTGGATCGCCATCGCGCTCTTCGCCGCGACGCTCTGGTGGATCGCCCGCGGGCTCGCGTCGGGGCGCGCCGGCGCCTGGCCGTCGCGCACCTTCGAATGGATCCTCGAACTCTCCGCGTTGCCGCTCGAACTCGGCACGCGATTCCTTCGCGACCACATCCTCGCGGCGAAGCTCTTCCACCGGCATCCGGTCCTCGCGTGCGGCGGCGCCTGGCGCACCATCACGCTGTGGACCATCCCGCTCGTCGTTGCAGCCGTCTTCGCGTGGCTCTTCTATCTCGCGAATCCCGTCGTGGAAGAGTGGTTCGACGAGATCGGCCTCGTCATCGACGACGCCTGGACCTGGCTCACGACCGACGTGACGATCGGTCGCGTCGTCCTGTGGGGCGCCATCCTTGTCGTCGCGTGGACGCTCTTCCGTTCCCGTCGGAGCGGCCGGCGCGGGGCGGCACCGCCGCCGCGGCTCGACGCCGCGCCTGCGCTCGACCTCCGCGTGGCCGTCACGACGCGCGTCCTCGTCGTCGCCAATGCGGTCTTTCTCGTGCAGACCGCGCTTGACCTCGTCTACCTCGCCGGCGGCTCCACGTTGCCGCCGGGCATGACCTTCGCGACCTACGCGCACCGCGGCTCGTACCCGCTCCTCGCCGCGGCGCTCCTCGCGGGCGTCATCGTCCTCTGGATCTTCCGACCCGGCAGCGTCGCGGAGTCGTCGAGCGCGGCGCGGCGGCTCGTCGGCCTGTGGATCGCGCAGTGCATCCTCCTGACGGGCACCGCCGCGTGGCGCCTCTGGCTCTACGTCGAGGCCTACAGCCTCTCGCGCTGGCGGCTCGCGACTTTCGTCTGGCTCGCCATCGTCGCGCTCGGGCTCGGGCTCCTCGTCGAGCGTATCCGCGGACGCCGCACCCACGAGTGGCTCGTCGCGCGGGTCGTCGTTGCAGGCTTGGCGGCGCTCGCGGCGTGCACGGTGTTCGACCTCGACGGCTTCATCGCCCGCTACAACGTCGCGCATTGCCACGAGGTGGGCTCAGCGGCGGCGCCGGTCGATCTCGACTACCTGCGGTCGCTCGGCGAGCCCGCGATCCCCGCGCTTCAGACGCTTGCAACGACGAGCCGCGATCCCGAGGTCGCGGCCGGCGCACAGGCGCTCGCCGCGGACCTCGCCGCCGACCTCGAGCGCGCGCTCTCCGACTGGCGCGGTTGGACGATCCGCCGCGCCCTCCTCTCGCGCCAGGTTGCGTTGCGCCCAGTTGGGTTACGCCAGTTTGGGCCGATCGATCAGTCCGGGCACTGACCCCAGAAGCCAAGGAGAATCGCGAGGTCGGCGCCGTCGATCGCGCCCGAGTCGTCGAGGTCCGATGCGAAGCTTCCGAACGCGCCGGTCGGTCCCCAGTTGCCGAGGAGGATCGCGAGGTCGGCGCCGTTCACGACGTCGTTCTCGTCGAGGTCGCCGAGGCAATCGCCGAACTCAGGGACGATCGGTTCGCCCGGGCCGTGAACGTCGATGTTGATCCACTCCGGGCCTTCTTCGGCGCCCACGGGCAGATCCGAGCGCGAGACGTGCAACGTCATGCGCTCGCCGCCCGGCATGCCGTGCAACGGCGAGGCGGGGTTGAAGGCCCAGTCGCCGCGGGGGTTCTTCTTGAGCGCCTTCACGGAGCCGAGCGACGTCACGAAGAGCTCGTCCTCGTTGCCGGCGACGAGACCGGTCGGGTCCACGAGGCCAGGAAGGAGGATGGTCTCGAGGCTGAAGAAGGGGCCGCTCGAGAAGATCACGCCGCGAAGCGCGTTCGAGGCATCGGTCGCATACCAGATGCGGCCCGACGTCGAGACCGAGACCCAGCCGCGGCCGCTCATCGGGATGCTTGCGGCCGGCGTGTGCGTCGCGATCGGATCGAGGTTCTCGTCGTAGCGCACGATCTTGCGGTCGTCGACCGAGAGGAGGACGAGTTCGTCGTCTTCGTCGTCGTAGGCGAGCGCGCTCGGCGTCGGCGGCGCGACGATCGAGTCGACCACGTTGCCGCTCTGGTCGAGCCGGTAGACGCTCGTGCCGTTATGCACATAGATCTGGTGCTTGCGGCCGACGCAGACGCCTCGCGGCTGCAACGTGGTGTTGAACGCGGTGTACTCGCCGGAGAGGAGGTCGATCTTTCCGACGTGATAGAACGCGGCGACGGTGCCGGTCTTCGTCACGACGACCGCTTCGTCCTCCGCCATGTTGAAGGCGACGTCGACGAGTTCGTGGCCGGCCGGCATCGGCAGCGACGGCGCTGGCGGCTCGCTGCCCTCGAACCACACCGGCGCGACCGTCGAGAGCGCGGTGGCCGCCGAGTCGTTCCCCGACGAGAACGTGAGGCCATACATGGGCTTCACGGTGAGGAAGCCGTCGAGCAGGCGGTGGTACGTGACGCCGTCATTCTGGTAGGTGAGGAGCAGCACGCGATCCTGGAAGGTTGCGCTCGAGAGCGAGTAGATCGTGATGGCCGAGGGCGAGACCTCGGTGTTCGCGTAGTCCGACTGCACGACCTTGCTCTCGGAGTTCGGCGTCGACGGATCGCGATACCGCAGGATGCGCTGGTTGCCGTTGCGGTACGTGCGCGACAAGGTCACGACGTGGCCGCCCTTGCGAACGACGGCGGGAACGCCGTTGACCACGCCGTCCTGCCGGTAGCGACCGTAGTTGAAGGCGACGATGGCGCCATGCACGGCCTTCTTCGTCATGCGTGCGACGTTCGGCGTGTAGTCGGAGCTGCGCGAGTAGCGGTGCGTGCTCAGAAGCGAGCCTGACGCCCACGCGGCGGCGCCGGGTGCCCAGCCGCCCTTGGTGCCTTTCTCCGCGTCGGTCCCCATGAGGAAGCCGATCTGGAAGATGGGCGACGTGCAATGGTTGTAGTAGCCTTGGAACGAATAGCCCTCTGAGGATCCCGGCGAGATCGAGAAACCATGATCGGCGGCATAGCCGAACAGGTTCATCGTCGCCGTCGGCGCGCAGTACATCGAGCCGTTTCCCGGCAACTCATCGCGCTTCTGGTCCATGTCCTTCATCCCGAGGATCTTGTAGCCGTAGTCGGTGCTCGAGTGGTAGTAGGCCTGGACGACGTCGGCGGCGAGCGGCGCGGCGACGAGGGCCGTGAGGGTCGAGGCAATCAGGATGGTGGCGGTCGGGCGCATGGGTGCTTTCGGTTCGCGAAGACGGAGACGAGAAACGCCCTCTCGGCGCAGAGAGCGGACGCCTCATCAGCGCGGAAGGACCGCTGCGCGCCCCCGACTTTCCTCCGATTTCGCGATCGCCACGCACATGCTCGACGGTCGGATCGCGTCTCCGGGCCGCCGCGGCGGCCGTCAGCTCCACGCCCCGAGCAGGATCCCGAGGTCGGCGGCACCGACCGTGCCGTCGCCGTCGAAATCCGCGTTGCCGGCGCGGCCCCACGCCCCGAGGAGCACGCCGAGATCGGCCGCGTCGACCACGCCGTCGCCGGTCAGGTCGGCGGTGAACCCGTCGCACTCGTCCGCCTTCCCGTTGCCGTTCAGGTCGTGCAGGACGCCCGTTGCGAACTCGCACGCGTCGGGAAGGCCGTTCTGATTGCAGTCGGTCGCGGCGCCCGGCATGAAGTCAAATCCGGTCGGGTACCAAATCTCGGTGTCGTGACCGGTGACGTAGGAGCGGAGGAAGTTGCCGTTGTCGATGTCGAACTCGTAGATCCGCGAGCTATTCACGTGCAGCTTCGCGACATCGTCGTGGAGGAGGCCGCCGGCCTCGCCGGTCGTCTGCCCGATCAGATGCCGCGTCGCGAAGAGATTGCCGTTCGGCCCGATGCGCAGGCACCACGGCTGGTCGAACGTGAGCGCGTTCGTCGTGCCGCCCTTATTCCACTTCTCGACGAAGGCGCCGGTCGCGCCGGCATAGCGCAGGAGCGCGTTCGATCCCGAGCTTGCAACGAGGAGATCGCCGCCAGGCAGGAAGAGCATGCCGCGCGGAGCGATCAAGCCGCCATTCTGCGACGCGCCGACGAAGGTGCCGAGGAAGGCGCCCGTCGACGGGTCGTAGCGACGGACGCGATTGTCGGCGCCGTTGACATAGAGAACGCCATCGGAGCCGAACGCGAGGCCGAAGGGCTGGATCAAGCCGCCCGCGCCCGCCGCGACCGCAGCGCCGAGGAAGGCGCCGGTGGTTCCGTCGTAGCGAAGGACCGCGTTCGAGCCGCGGCTTGCAACGTAGAGATGACCGTCCGCACCGAAGGCCATCGCCGCCGGATCGACGAGTCCGCCCGACCCTGGCGCGACGAACGCGCCGACGACGGATCCGTCGCGCGCGAGTTCGACGACGGAGTCGCTCGCCGCGCTTGCCACGAAGATGCGTCCGTCGGCCGCGATGCGCAGGTCGTTCGCGTCGAGCGCCGCGGCGTCGGCGCTCCGATCGGCCACGACGCCGGTGATCGCATCGACGCGATGGACCGCGCCGTCGTCCGCGCTCGTCGCCACCCACGCGTCCCACGCGCCGTCGAGGGCCACGTGGTCGATGATGCCGTCCGAGTCGCAGTCCTCGCAGGCGTCGAGCACGCGATTGCGGTTCACGTCGAGCGAGAGGTCGGCCATGATCTCGGCGTAGTCCGAAAGCCCGTCGCCGTCGCAGTCCTCCTCGCATTCGTCGGGCACGCCGTCGAGATGGAGATCGAGGCTCGCGCCGCTCGAGATGTCGAGCGAGTCCGGCACGCCGTTTCCGTTGCAGTCCGGCTCGCATGCGTCGGGTACGCCGTTCGCGTTGAGGTCGGCCGCCGCGCCCGACTCGATCTCGGCGGGATCGAGCGTTCCGTCGCCGTCGCAGTCCTGGCACTCGTCGGGCATGCCGTCGCCGTTCGCATCAGCGCTCGTGCCCGCAGCGATGTCGTCGGCATCGGGCACCGCGTTGCCGTTGCAGTCGTCATAGCCGCAGTCGACGCCCGCGAGATAGGTGCGAATCACCTTCGACACGAAGGTGCCGAAGCGATTGTCCGTCACCGCGTTGCCGCCGCTCACGGTCTGCGAGCAATAGCTCATGATCGTGCCGCGACGCGGCGTGTTGTCGAGGATGTTGCAGTTGTCGAGGTTGTAGTTGTGGGTGTGCAACGCGCCGAAGTTGTGGCCGAGTTCGTGCGTCGTCACCATGAGGTCGTAGTTGTAGACGTCGGGCTTCGACGGATCGGGCATGAAGCCGAGGATGTAGCCTACGACGGAGTACCCGAAGTTTCCGCAGAGCGCGCCGACGTAGGCCACGCCGCCCCACGGCAGATCGCGACGGCCCGACAGGAACTGCGCGACGTCGCGCTCGACGGCGCCCATGTTCAGGTTCCAGTAGTTGACGAAGGGCGGCAGCGGGTCGGGCTCGTTGAAGAGGTCGGCGGGGGTGTCCCAGATCCGCACGAACGAAAGCTCGAGGCGCGCGTTCGTCTCGGTGAGGAAGAGGTCGCTCCCTGTCGCATAGAGCGCGACGACGTAGTCGGCCGCGGCCTGCACGTCGCCGAAGAGCGAGAAGTACTCGTAGTCGGTCTCGACGGCGAGCGTGATCACGCGGGTCGCCGGCGGGATGGGAGCGCCGCCGGCCACGCCGCCGGCCGAGCGCGCACGCGGGTCGGGATCGGCGAGGAGGTGCGGGCACGACTCCACGTTGCAGGCGCAGAGCGGCGCGCCCGGCGGAAGCGACGCCGCTCCCGATCGCGACCCCAGCGTCGCATCGGCGCCCGCTCCTTCGCGAAGGTGGTGTCGCGCGCCGCCTCGATCGACGTACCCGACGAGCGAGTCCGGCGTGACGACGAGGAACGCGCGCTCGTCGGGATGGCCTTGCACGTGACCGCGGAAGGCGCGGACGCGCGACGGATCCCAGGCGACGGTCGTGCCTTCGCGCCCGAGGACAACGCGGGTGCGGTCGGTCGCGATCGGCAACGGCGTGAGCTCGAGATGGACGCGCGTGCGCTCGTCGAGCGCGACGTTGGCGAGGGTCAACGGCCGATCGGCCCGTGCGGCGTCGCGCAGACGCGGCGCGAGCGCGGTCGCCTCGGACGTCGGAGGATCGGACGCCGCAGCGGGGGACGGGGAACCTGCGAGCGCGGCTGCAACGACGAGAGCGAGGGCGAGGGACGACATCGCCTCCAGCGTACGGTGCGGCTGCGTCGATCCGGCGCAGGATTGCGTCGTGTGCCGCCCGGCTACGCGGTCGCCGTCTGGAGAACCACCATGTCGCGGTAGCGTCCGTCGCGGGCCATCAGGTCTTCGTGCGTCCCGCTCTCGACGAGCCGGCCGTGCTCGAGGACGAGGATGAGGTCGGCGTGCTGGATGGTCGAAAGGCGGTGCGCGATCACGAAGCTGGTGCGACCGCGCATGAGGTCGCGCATTGCGTCCTGGATCGCCCGTTCGCTCTCGGTGTCGAGGTTGCTCGTCGCTTCGTCGAGGACGAGGATCTTGGGGTCGGCGAGCACCGCACGGGCGATCGCGAGACGTTGGCGCTGCCCGCCCGAGAGGCGCACGCCGCGCTCGCCGATGACCGTCGCGTAGCCCTTCTCGAGGTCCATGATGAAGGCGTCGGCGTAGGCCACTCGCGCGGCGGCGCGGATCTCGTCGAGCGTCGCGTGGCGCCTCGCGTACGCGATGTTCTCGGCGATCGTGCCGTCGAAGAGGAAGACGTCCTGCTCGACGATGCCTAACAGGCGTCGGTAACTGGCGAGGTCGATGTCGCGGAGTTCGCGGCCGTCGAGCGTGATGCGCCCGCCGGTCGGATCGTCGAAGCGGGCGACGAGGTTCGAGAGCGTCGTCTTGCCGGCGCCGCTCCGCCCGACGAGCGCGACCGTCGCACCGGCCGGCGCCACGAAGGAGATCCCGGAGAGGACGTCTTTCTCGCTCTTCGGATAGCGATAGGTCACGTCGTCGAAGGCAATCGCGCCCTTCACCGTTGCAGGCTCGAGCGCGACGGCGCCGGGCCGTGCCGGAAGCTCGCGCGGCTCGGCGAGGATGTCGAGGACGCGGTCGAACGCGGCGAGGTTCGTCTGGAACTGCGTCGCGCTATTCGCGAGGACTTCGAGCGGGCCGAGGAGGAGGAGGAGGTACGACAGGAACATCACGAGGTCGCCCGTCGTGAGCGTGCCCTTCATGATCTGCGTGCCGCCGTACCAGAGGAGAAGCGCGCTCGCGAGCGGGATGAAGAGCTGCCACGCCATCTCGACACCGCGGCTCCACCACCACGTGAGAAGCTCCTGGCGCGTGAGCAGGTGATTGCCGCGGGTGAAGCGGCCGGTCTCGCTCGTCTCGCGGGCGAAGCCGCGCACGACGCGCATGCCGGAGAAGCTCTCGGTCGAGTGCGCGTCGATGTCGGTGCGCGTCTGGCGTTGGTCGCGGAAGAGGGGCCGGATGCGGCCGATCCAGGTGCGATGGCTGAACCACACCATCGGAAAGAGCGTGATCGCGCCGACGAGAAGCCGCCAGTCCGTGAACGCGAGGATCACGAGGCTGCCTAACAGCTGAATGACGGCGCGCCACGGGTTGTAGATCAGGCTGAAGACGAGTTCGCCGACGCCGCCCGCGTCCTCGCGGAGGATGCTCGCGACGCCGCCCGAGCGCAGCTCCTGGATGCGGAAGAGCGGCAGCCGCGACGCGTGCGCGAAGAGGCGGCGGCGCAGGTCCATCTGGAGGCGCTTCGTCGTTCTCGTGGCTTGCCAGCGGCCGACGATCGAGACGCTCGCCATCACGATCGAGACGGCGACGAGCCCGAGCGCGATCGCCGCGAGAAGGACGCGGCGATTCTCGGCGACGTCCCACGCGGGCGGAAAGAGCTCGGCGAGCCGGGGCGGCAGGGGCCCGGCGACGAAGACGTAGTCGATCGCGAGTTTCGTCGCGGCCGGCGGCACGAGCGAGAGGCACGTCGCGATCGTGAGCGTCGTGAGCGCGAGCCCCATCGAGGCGCGGTGCGGACGGAGCGTGCCCACGAACGCGCGGAAGAGCTGCCACGCGGAGCGCCCGCGCTTCGACGGCTTGCCGTCGCGGATCTCCGCCTTCGACTGCGACCGTCGCTTCGCGAGGTAGTCCGCGAACCTCCGGCGCGACGCGCGAACGGTCATCGGCAGGAGTCCCCGCCATGCTCGTCGTTGCAGCCGGGGGCCGCACGATCGGTCTGCGTCGCATGCCCCGAGTCGCGGCCGGGCACGCCAAGGTCGACGAATTTCCGCCGGCGGATGTGCGGATTGCCGAGCTGGCCGCAGGCACCCATGACGCTCCGGCCCTTCGTCTGTCGGCGCTTCACGAACTGGCCGTTCTCGATCGCGCGGGCCATGAACGCGCTGACCTCGTCTTCGGTCGGCGCCCGCCACGGCGAGTCGCGGCGCGGGTTGTAGGGGATCACGTTGAGCGAGCAGCGGATGCCCTTCAGGTACGCGCAGAGCTCGTCGCAGTGGTCGAGCGCGTCGTTCACGCCGGGGATGAGCACGTACTCGACGCAGATCGCCGCCTTCGGGCGAAGCGGGAAGGAGAGCATCGCCTCGCGCAGCTCGGCCATCCCGTGCTTGCGGTTGATCGGCATGATCGAGCCGCGGATCTCGTCGTTCGGGGCGTTGAGGGAGACGGCGAGGTTCGCCCGGTGGAACCCGCGTTGCCGCACGAAGTCGCCGTAGCGGCGGATGCCGTCGACGCGGCCGACGGTCGACACCGCGATGTTCGACGCCGCCATCGCCGCGCCGTCGTGGTCGCAGAGGACGCGGAGCGCCTGCAACACGGAGTCGAGGTTGTCCATCGGCTCGCCCATGCCCATGAAGACGATGTTCTTCGGGCGCTCGCCGACGTCATGCGTCGCGCCGAACCACTGCGCGACGATCGCCGCGGCGTCG
This sequence comes from Phycisphaerae bacterium, assembly GCA_016795035.1. Lineage (GTDB taxonomy): Bacteria > Planctomycetota > Phycisphaerae > Phycisphaerales > SM1A02 > JAEUIT01. The sequence goes on from JAEUIT010000033.1 coordinate 12,408, forward strand.
AGGTTCCGCATGAGCCCCATCTGCGCGGTCTCGCAGAAGCGGCAGCCCATCGCGCAGCCGATCTGGCTCGAGACGCAGAGCGTGCGCGTCATCTGCCCGGCGCGGCCAAACATCGGGATGAGGACCGATTCCGTCTCGAGGCCGTCGTCATGGCGCTGCACGAACTTGATCGTGTTGCCTTCAACGTGCGAGTTCACGATCGGCGGCCGACGCAGCGTCACCCACGGCTCGAGCGCGACGCCATCGCGAAACGCCGCGCGATAGATCGCGAGCGCGCGAGGTCTCTTCGCGCCGAAGGCAAGCGCGCGATCCAGAAACTCGTCGCGCGTGAGGCCGAGGATGTCGATGGGGGAAAGCAACGGATCGAGGATCAAGGATGAAGGATCAAGGGTAGAGGAGTCAGGAGTCAGGAGTCAGGAGTCAGGGTGAAGGCATCGGCGTCGGAACCGCAGTGGATTGTCATGCACGCAGGAATCTCGTCGAGGCCAAGAGTGCGAGTCCGCACCCTTGATCCTTGATCCTCACTCCTTGCTCCTTGCTCGCTCGCAGCCCTTCACCCTTTCGACCTTCCATAAATCAGCATGAGGTTCCGGACGTAAATCAAAAGCGGCAACCCCTGGCCGAGGATGCCGACGATGTCGCGGCGCCAGAGGAAGTACGTGAAGAGCATCGCGGAGCCGGTCACGCTGAGCCACCAGAAGATCGGCGGGACGACCGAGCGCTTGTGCCGCTCGCTCACGATCCACTGCACGATCATGCGGCCCGCGAAGAACATCTGCCCGAGGAGGCCGAACGCGACCCACGCGAGCTCCGACTTCGTGTGCGAGTGGAGTAGGAGATCGATGACGCTCCGGGTGCGCGGCGCCGGCTCGACATAGGTGAAACGCTCGATGGTGCCGTCGGTCGCGACCACTTCGATCGCGCGCGTCCCTTCGTCGTCGGTCGTGATCGTGATCGAGTCGCGGTACCCGGGCAGCGAGACGCTGCCGGAGAGCGGATTCCCTGCGGGAGCCGCTTGGTCGTCGCTTCGGGTGAGCGATCCTGCGCCGAGCGCCACGACGCTCACGAGGAACGCCACAAGCGCGAGGACGGCGCCGCCGCCTCGCGGCGCGAAACGTCGCGATATGCGAGCGCCAAACTGCATCCGCGGAGTGTACGGAAAGCGAACGCCCCGTTGGCTGCGACCTCGTCGTACTATCGGCCGTTGTCCGAGTGCGGAGGTCTCCCTCCGAACCGCCTTTCGTACCCACACCTTCGCTCGCCATGCATCTCAAGCGTTCAGACGACCATCATCACGGCCCGCCCATCATCCCGATCACGTTCCACCTCGAGGACCCCGAAGGCCTCACGGGCACGACGCAGAAGGAATGGAAAGTCATGGGCGGCGAAGGGGAGTCGCTCCTCGAGGTCGCGATCGACAACGGCATCAACATCGAGCACGCCTGCGGCGGCGTCTGCGCCTGTTCGACGTGCCATGTCTACGTCGAACGCGGCATGGATCTCGTAGCCGAAGCGTCGGAGGCTGAGGAGGACCGCGTCGAGGAAGCGCCCGCGATTCGCCGCGACTCGCGCCTTGCGTGCCAGTGCGAGATCACCGCCAAGGACGCCTCGCGCGGCGGCATCGTCGTGCGCGTGCCCGCGTGGAACCGGAATGCGGTGAAGGAGATACCGCACTGAGAGGAGTGAGGGAGAAGGATGAAGGATCTAGGGTGGAGGCTCGCGGCCGTGGCGCGCGAAGGGATTCAGGATTCAGGAGTCAGGAGTCAGTGGCAACGCACGTCGGCTTCGAATCCAGTCTGCATTCCCCCCCTGACTCCTGACTCCTCAATCCTGACTCCTCAATCCTGACTCCTTCCCTCGATCCTTGATCCTTCATCCTCGATCATTCTTCCTCCCCATGCACTGGCTCGACGTCACTGCCATCGGCGAAGAACTCGCCGACCGACATCCGGAGATCGATCCGACGTTGGTGTCATTTCCGAAGTTGAAGGCGCTCGTCGTTGCACTTCCCGGCTTCAAGGAAGAGCCGGGGCATCCGTGCAACGAGCGCATCCTCGAAGCGATCCAGCAGGCGTGGATCGACGAGCGCGCGTGAGGCGATGGGTCATGACTTTGCTGCAACGCGGAGTCGCAGCGCTCGTTCGCGCACATGATGGAACGACTCGGGCGAGGCACAGTGCTCGGCGAGGACCGGCAGCGCAAGCGAGGGCCCGTGGATCGTGAAACGGTCGTCGGCGGTGGTGACGGCGCGGACGAGCGACCAAGGCATTTGGTTCTCGAGGTCGCCGATCTTCGACCAGACGCCCTCGTCGCGGAGTTCGAGCGCGTAGCGAAGCGGAAACGACCTGCCCCACGTTCGGCGAATGTGGGCGCGGGTGTTCGATCGAAAGAGCCGCGGCAAGGCGAGGACGAGCGCGACGAGTCCGCCCGTGACCGGAATCATCACGACGCCAAGTGAACGTCCCCAGTCGATCGACGTGCGCCACGAGAAGACGGCGAGGACAAAGCCGATCACGAGTGCCACGACGAGCCGGACGCGGAGCGCTCTCGTGCGCACGAGAAGATTCTCGACGTGGGCGTCGAGAAGCGCGCCCTCGGTGAGCTCGCCGGCGACGCGCGGCCCCGTCTCGGGCGTGGTCATCGGTGCCGGGATCGTTGCGGTCGCATGGAGGGCGCGTGCCGCCCACTCGGCTTCGCCGGGGTCGACCGGCGCGCCGCACTCCGGGCACGTCGTCGACTGGGCCTTCGTCAACTCGTATCCGCACTCGCCGCAGTACGGGCGGTTGTTCGGGATCGCGATGTTGGCGAGCCACTTGCCGCCGAGAAGGAGATAGAGGCCGAGGCCGGCCTCCACGAGGAAGGTGACCAGCGGTCCCGACCAGATCGTGCGTATCTGCATCCACGTCGATCCGCCGATACCGAACATCGTGGACATCCGCGCGTCGATCAACTCGTTGATGATCGCCGGCAGCGTTTCCGCCGCGGTCACGATCGCCATGGCGAGGAGCGCAACCCCGATGACCTTCACGAGGACGCGGAAGAGCGTCTTGTAGCGCATGCGCGGAGCGTACCGCGCCGAGAGGTCGCGCCGATGCAATCGTTAGTCATTCGCCGCGAAGCCGTCCACCCGGCTGTAGGTGAGACCGGCGCTGTCGAACGGCCACGCCCTCGGGCGCGCCAGCGACTGCGCGGGATCCATCGCAACGTCGAGACGGAAGCGGTAGACGTCGATGCCCAGCCAGAAGAGGCTTCCGAATCCGCCGAAGATGGCTGCAACGAGGAGCCCCACGGAAAGCCGTACGAGCGGCGATCGCGGCTGCTTCGGCCGCTGGAGCGCGGCACCGCATTCGGCGCACACCGAAGCGGCCATCCTGGGCGGCTTCTTGTGGCCGCACTGCGGGCACCGCTTGTCGCGCCAACGCGCCTCGGGGCCGCGCTCGAAGCGGGCCCATAGGAGAAAGTCGACGCCGAGCGCGACGATGAACGCGACGATGGCCATCGGAAGGACAAACGCAATCGCCATCGTCCAGAGCCCGGGCGGAATGACCTCGGCGCTTTCGGCGGCGCACACGAGCCGCCCGAGCCAAAGAAACCCGAGCATCGCGATGCCGACCATGCACGCGGCGATGACGGCACGATCGAGAAACGGGGCGGGCTCGTCCTCGGGGCCATCGTCGAATCGCCCCGACGTCATTTGCGCCCCTTGCCTTTGCGGCCCGCGCGCGTGCCCGGCATGCCGGGCTTCGCCTTCGTGGGCTTGTTGGTCTCAGGCTTCGCGACGCTCGTGCCGGTCGGCATCGCGCGGAGTTTCGTCACTTCGTCGCGGTAGCGCGCGGCCTTCTCGAACTCGAGGTTCTGCGCCGCTTCGAGCATCGCGGCCTCGAGTTCGACGATGACCTCGTCGCGGTCGAACGTCTTCTCCTTCACCTTGCCGACGGCGGCGCGGGCGGTGCGCTGGCCGGCCAATTCCTGCTCGATGCCGCGGCGGATCGCCTTCAGGATCGTCTGCGGCGTGATGCCGTGTTCCGCGTTGTAGGCGAGCTGCTTCGCGCGACGGCGCTCGACCTCGTCGATCGCGGCCTGCATCTCCGGCGTGACCTGGTCGGCGTAGAGGATCGCGAGCGAGTTCGCGTTGCGCGCCGCGCGGCCCATCGTCTGGATGAGGCTCGACTGGCTGCGCAGGAAGCCTTGCTTGTCGGCGTCGAGGATGCAGACGAGGGAAACCTCGGGAAGATCGAGGCCTTCGCGCAGGAGGTTCACGCCGACCAGGACGTCGAAGCCGCCTTCGCGCAGGTCGCGCAGGAGTTCGAGGCGCTCGAGCGTCTCGATCTCGCTGTGCAGGTAGCGCACGCGGATGCCTTGCTTGTCGAGAAAGGTCGTGAGGTCTTCGCACAGGCGCTTCGTGAGCGCGGTGACGAGCGTGCGCTCGTTCCTCGCGGCGCGCTTCTTGCACTCCTCGACGAGGTCCGGCACCTGTCCGCGCGCGGGACGTATGGAAATCGGCGGATCGACGAGGCCGGTCGGGCGGATGACCTGCTCCGCGACGATCCCTTGCGACTGCTTCAACTCGTACTCGCTCGGCGTGGCCGAGACGTAGATCACCTGCGGCGCGATCTCCTCCCACTCCTCGAACTTGAGCGGGCGGTTGTCGAGCGCGCTCGGCAGTCGGAAGCCGTGGTCGACGAGCACTTGCTTCCGGGCGCGGTCGCCGAAGTACATGCCGCGGATCTGCGGGATCGTGACGTGGCTCTCGTCGACGATGACGAGCCAGTCGTCGTCGTTCGGGCCGTCGTTATGGACGTTCGGCATGCGCCGGAAGTAGTCGAGGAGCGTCCACGCGCGGGCGCCGGGCGGGCGGCCGTCGAAGTGCCGGGCGTAGTTCTCGATGCCCGAGCAGTAGCCGACTTCGGCGAGCATCTCGAGGTCGTACTTCGTGCGCGAGAGAAGCCGCTGCGCCTCGAGCAGCTTGCCCTCGCCGCGGAGGACGAGGACGCGCGCGTCGAGCTCCTCCTTGATGCCGGCGATCGCCTTCGACTTCTGCTCCTCCGGCATCACGTAGTGGACGGCGGGGAAGATCAGCGCCCGCGACTCGTCGGCTAACACCTCGCCGGAGGTCGGGTCGAAGAGCTGGATCCCGTCGACCTCGTCGCCGAAGAGGTCGACACGCATCGCGTGCTGCTCGTACGCCGGATAGATCTCGATGCAGTCGCCGCGCACGCGGAATTGCCCGCGGCCCGGCGCGGCGTCGTTCCTGCCGTACTGCATGTCGGAGAGCGCGAGGAGGAACTTGCGGCGATCGATGGCGCGGCCCTTCTCGATCATGAGCCGCTTCTTCGCGTATTCGTCGGGCGAGCCGAGGCCGTAGAGGCACGAGACGCTCGCGACGACGATGCAGTCGCGGCGCGAGAGGAGATTGCTCGTCGCGAGAAGGCGCAAGCGATCGAGGTCGTCGTTGCGGGACGCGTCCTTCTCGATGTAGATGTCCCGCTGCGGGATGTACGCCTCGGGCTGGTAGTAGTCGTAGTAGCTGACGAAGTAGCTGACCGCGTTCTTCGGGAAGAGCTCGCGCATCTCCTCGTAGAGCTGCGCGGCGAGCGTCTTGTTGTGCGAGATGATCAGCGTGGGCTTGTTGGTGCGCTCGATGACGTTCGCCATCGTGAACGTCTTGCCCGTGCCGGTCGCGCCGAGGAGCGTCTGATGCCGTCGCCCCTCGCGCACGCCGCGCGCGAGCTCTTCGATCGCGAACGGCTGATCGCCGGTCGGCTTGAAGGGGCTTTGGAGGGAGAAAGGCATGAAGACGGGAGAAGACAATGGAAAAGGAAAATGGAGAGGGGAGACGCGGGGCCCATGCTAGGTTCGCTGCGCGAGAAGCGCCCGCGGCGAAACCTTCAAAAGGGATAACGCCGCGGGGAGGGCGGCGAGCGTCGTCATCACGGTTGTGACGAGCCAGCCCGCGAGCGCGGGGAGCCAGGGGATCACGAGCGGCGTCGCGAAGCCGGCGAGGTCGCGGTTCCACATCGAGCCCATCGACGCGAGGTGCAGCCCGAGTCCGGTGCCGACGATGCCGGCGGCCAGCGCGACGAGGAGCGCCTCACCGATGACGAGCCGCGGGAGGAGCGACGTCGCCCCGCCGACGGCGCGCAAGACGCCGAACTCGTGGCGCCGCGCCGCGATGCCGGCTGCAACGACGTTGCCGACGCCGAAGCACGCGAGGAGAAGCGCCGCGAACGCGACCGACGCCGTGACCGCGAGCGCCGACGTGCTCACCTCGTCGAGGACCGCGCGGATCATGCGGCCGCTCGAGAAGCTCGCGCCGGGAATCTCCGCTTCGATCCGCCGCTTCAACTCCTCGTCGAGCTCGGGGCCGCGCTCGAGGTCGAGCTTCAGTTGCATCACCTTCGCGTCGCGGGCGCCGAAATTCTTCTCGACCGCGTCGAAGTCCATGAAGACGCAGCCGGCCGCATTCTCCATGTAGACGCTGCCCAGGCCGAACATCTGCACCGCGATCTCGAGCCCGGCGCTCGAGACGACGCCGGCGATCTCGAAGGGCACGTCGCCGTCGCGGCCGCCGAGGCCGATCGTGTCGCCCACGTCGAGGCCGCGGGCCACGAGGAATTGCTCGGCGACGATAACCGCGTTGCCGGCCTCGAGCTTCTTCACCGCGTCCTCCGCGTTGCCGCGCAGGAAGTCGATGCGGTTGAGCGCGAGGAACGGACCGGGATCGAAGCCGACGCAGATGACGTTGGGCGGTCCGAGCCCGCGCACGCCGAGCGCGTTCTCCTGCGAGAGCCGCACCGGCAGGAAGCCGACCGGCACCGCCGCTTCGACGCCCGGCATCGCCGCGATCTTCGCCTGTCCGGCCACGCCGATCCCGCTCGAACACATGACGAAGCCGTCCGCGAAGCGCACGCGGTCTCGGAACTCGCCGAAGACCGAGAGCGCGTTCGCCCACGTCGACACGAGCACCGACATGCCGACCATGAGCGCTCCGGCGGTGAAGCCGAAGCGGTAGGGCATCGAGCGCACCGAGCCGCGCAGGAGCCCCGCAGGCAAGGCGAGCAGCCGTTCCACCGCGCCGCCTGCAACGAGGTTTGCAACGACGAGGACGACCGGCGCGAGCAGGAAGTACGCGACGTGCAGCATTGCGATGCCCGCGATCGCGTAGGTCCAGAAGCGCGCCTGCGTGTCGGGGATCGCGAGGAGCGCGAGCTGCAACGCGATGAGCGCGAGGCCGATGCCTGCCGCGCCGACGAGCCCGCGCGGGCGCGGGGCCCGCGAACGCACGCGCAGCGCCTCCATCGGCGTGACCCGCGACGCTTGCCACGCCGGAAACGCCGCGCCGAGCGTGCCCGCGAGCACGCAGCCGAGCATCGCGAGTCCGAGGCCGAGCGGAGCGACGGCGAAGCCGCCGTCGAGATACTCGCGCCAGTAGCGCACGAGGCCCCACGCGAGCGCGAGGCCGATGGGAATGCCGAGAAGGCCGCCGATCAGGCTGATGAAGAGTCCGACGACGATCTGCGCCGTGAAGAGCTGTCCGCGGGCGGCGCCGATGCAGCGGGCGATCGCCATCTCGCGCTCCTGCTCGGTGACCGCGGTGGTGAGACCGACGGCGACGATGAAGGCGCAGGAGAGGAACGCGATCGACGCCGCGAGCGTGAAGCCGAGGCGCATCGCGAGCATCTGGCGGTCGAGGCCGGTCTTGATCTTCGCGGCGGCCTCGAGGATGAGCGGTTCCTCGACGACGCCCTTGTTCGCCTCGATCCACGCGGTCGCGTCGACGCCGGACTTGAGGAGGATCAGGATCGACGTCACCTCGTCGTCCTGGTTCGAGGCCGCGGCGAGCGTGCGTCGGCTCACTTCGACGAGGGGGCGTTGCAGCGAGCCGAGGCGGGGGCGCTTGTACGTGCCGACGACCGTGAGCTCGATCGGCTCGCCGAATCGCTCGACGACGAGGACGTCGCCCAACGTTGCAGCTAACGCCTCCTTGGTGGCGGGGTCGATCAGGATCTCGCCGTCATTCTCGGGACGGCGGCCCTCGTCGAGCGAGACCTCGCGGAGGCGAGGATCTTCGGGTGCGTCGACGCCGCGGGCCTGCACCGTCACGCGCCGCTTCCGTCCGTCGGGTCCGGTGCCGCCGTCCTTCCGCGCGAGCGTGAGCGAGCCGAAGAGGCGGGCGCAGGCGACGTCGACGCCGTCGAGCCCGCGGACCTTCTCGAGGACGCCCGCGTCGAACGTGGCGCTGTAGCGCTGGACGATCCGCGCGTCGGTCGCGCCGAGCGCCTTCTCGATGCCGACGCGCAGGCTCCGCTCGACGCTCGCGATGCCGCACGCGGTCGCGACGACGAGCGCCGAACTGAGCATGACGGCGACGACGAGAAGCGTCGTCCTACCGCGCCGTCCGGCCAAGCTCTGCCGCGCGAAGGGCAAGCTCGCTTGGAGAAGTGCCGTCAACATCGAAGGAACCTGCCAGAACTCCGTCCTTCAGGACGTGGACCGATCGGCAGTGCGCCGCGGCCGTGGGCTCATGCGTCACGACGAGCATGAGGATCTTTCGCGCCGCCGCGATGCGCTCGAGCAATTCCCAAAGCCGTTCGCTCGTCGCGCTGTCGAGATTCCCCGTCGGCTCGTCGGCGAGAAGAACCGGCGGATCGAAGAGGAGCGCCCGTGCGATCGCGACACGCTGCTGCTCGCCGCCCGAGAGCGCCTCGGGGCGGTGGTCGGATCGCGCCTCGAGCCCAAGCTCGGCGAGGAGCGTGAGCGCCCGCTCGCGAAGCCAGCGGCGGTCGCGGCCGTCGAGGACGCCCGGCAACATGACGTTGTCGAGCGCCGTGAGCGTGGGCAGGAGGTTGAACTGCTGGAAGACGATGCCGATCGCCCGGCGCCGGTAGAGCGTGAGCTCGGCCTCGGTCAGGCGATCGACGCGCACGCCGCGCACCGAGAGTTCGCCGGCGTCGGCGCGGTCGAGGCCGGCGAGGAGATGCAGCAACGTGCTCTTCCCGCTGCCCGAAGCGCCCATCACCGCGACAAAGCCCGCGCCTGCAACGTGGAGATCGAGCCCGCGCAGGGCGTCGACCGTGCGGTCACCGGTGCGGTACCGCTTCTGCACGCCGCGCACGACGATCGCGAGATCGTCGGGTGCCGAGACGTCCGCGGTGCGTGGCGAGCGCTCTGCGTCCGGCTCAGTGGACGGCATGCTTCGAGTCGTACGTCGCCGCGTCCATCAGTTTCGACACCGGCGCCGCATCCGTCGTCTCGATCGCGACGAGCCACCCCTTGCCGAAGGGGTCGCTATTCAGGAGGGACGGATCCTTCACGACATCCGGGTTCACCGCGACGATCGTGCCGCCGATGACCGAGTAGACGTCACTCGTCGTCTTGACGCTCTCGACGACGCCGACCGCGCCGCCGGCCGCGATCTTGGTGCCATTCGGCTTGAGTTCGACGTAGGTGATGTCGGTGAGCTCGTTCGCGGCGAACTGCGTGATTCCGACGGTGACGCGATTTCCTTCGACGCGGAACCACTCGTGGCTGTCCGAGTAGCGGCAGTTCGCGGGGCTCGACTTCTTCGACATCGATGGGGGCTCCGAGGGGAGTTTGAGGGGGCGAAAATGGAAAGGGCGGAGGATACAGGCGGTGCGCGGGGGGCACGCTTCCCTGAAGGCCGCGACGCGAGGTTCTCCACAAGAGAAAACGCCGCGAGGGTGAACTCGACGGCGTTTCCGGAGGGGAGAAAGACAGCGGATCAATCGTCATCCCGATGGATCAGGATGGCGACGGCGGCACGCTACGGACGAGCGGCGGCGGGAGCAAGACGTTGCCGCCGCATCTTGTCCAGATTTCCCATTTTCACATTGCGGGTCCTCGCCTGACGGCGATCGGGAGAGTGGCGCGCGGGTCCCCCGGCAGCGTCACGATTCGTTATCCTCCGCAGCCCGCCCCAGCCGTCGGCGCTCGAGGTGTTGCGGTGCGGCCGCCGCATGGGCCCCGCGGCCCGACCTCCGGTTCCTCCGGTTTCTGCGGGCCGGCGTGCGTCCGCCACCAGACCCGTCAGCCGTTTCGTTCGCCCGCGGTTCGGGCAGGCTCGCAGATTCGCGAAGGGAAGTGCATTGCAGGCGCAGATCGTTCTGACCCTCTCTGTCGGTGCCGTTCGGCCGCTCATAGCCGCTCAGGATCCGCGCTGCCCGACCATCTTCGACGTGCCGAGGTTTGCGGCCAACGAGCTCGGCCTCCGCGGCCTGAACGTGCCCACCGGACTCCTCGCCGGCAAGTCGATCAACGACCTCGATCGGCTCCGCGATCTCGCGGACAAGGCGGGGTCGCCGTGCCTCGTCCTCGTCGAGGAGCAGCCGCTCGCGTTCGCGGCCGAGAAACCCGACGTGAAGGCGGCCGTCGAGGAACGCATGCGCCGTCTCGCGGCGGCGGCGAATCGCCTCGGCTGCCGGGACATCGCGGTCCGCTGCGTCTCGACGACGAGCGACGCCGACTTCGAACGCACCGCCTCCGGTCTCAAGACCGCGCTCCACGAGATCGACCGCTACGACCTCAACGTCCTGATCGTGCCGCACGACGGGCTGACGACCGATCCCTCGAAACTGACCGATCTCATCAAGAAGGTCGGAGGCTTCCGCATCGGCTCGCTTCCCAGTTTCGGCCACGCCCACGCGAGCGGCGACATCGAAAAGACCCTCCGCAAGCTCGCCCCCTACGCCGAGTCGATCGACGCCACGGTCGTCGGCTTCAAGGGGGAGACGCACCAGCCCTTCGATCTCAAGATCTGCGTCGACAGCGTGCGGGCGGTCGGGTACGTCAACACGCTCGCACTCGACTATGCCGGAAAGGGCGATCCGATCGAGGACTTGAAGCGAGCCCGAGGTATCCTTGACGCGGCGGTTCAGACGGAGGACGAGTGAGTGCGGGCGGTTCGGTCGGGCGACCGGACAGGTCGCCTCACGAGGACCCGCACGGTGCCCCCGGCGCCACGAACGTTCCGCCGTCGTCGGGATCGTCGCCCCTCGACGCAAGTCGTTTGCAGGCCCACGACGCGAGTCGTCTGCAGACCCGCGACGCGAGTCGTCTGCAGGCTAAGGACGCGAGCCGTCCGGAAAGGAGTCGCCGCGTGATCGTGACGATTGACGGACCGGCCGGAACCGGCAAATCGACGGTGGCGTTTCTCCTCGCCGAGCGCCTCGGCCTCGAGTTTCTCGACACCGGCGCGATGTATCGCGCGCTGACGCTCTGCGCCCTCGAACGCGGACTCGCGCCGAATGACGAAGTCGCGATGACCGCGCTCGCGGACGAGATCGACCTGCGCTTCGACTTCCACACCGCGCCGCCCGTCCTCCTCGTCAACGGTCGACCGGTGGGCGAGCGCATTCGCGCCGAAGACGTGACCGGCGCCGTGTCGATCGTGGCCTCGCATCCGCCGGTGCGCGAAGCGCTCGTGCGGGCACAGCGTGAGATCGGCCGCGAGCATCCGCGGCTCGTCACCGAAGGCCGCGACCAGGGGACGGTCGTCTTCCCCGACGCCGAACTGAAGGTCTACCTCGACGCCCGACCCGACGTGCGGGCGCATCGCCGCGCGCTTCAGCTGCGCTCGAAGCCCGGCGCCGACCTCGCGGCGATCGACGAGACGGAGATCCTGAACGCGATTCTCGCTCGCGATCGGCTCGACTCGACCCGCGCGACCGGCCGCATGCGAAGGCCCGACGACGCCGTCGTCGTCGACACAAGCGAACTCACCACCGACGAGGTCGTCTCCGAACTCGCGCGGCTCGCCCGCGAGCGACTTCGGGAAGCCGTGCTCGCCGGCGGCGCCGACGACCATGACGCCGCCGCGGGAGGACGGGCGTGAAGCGATTCGAATACGGGCGTCGGATGCCCGGTCGGTCGGCGCCGGCGATCTTCTGGTGGGACGTCGTGCGGTACGTGACCGGGCTCTATCTCCGCGTTGCCTATCGCTTCAAGGTCCGCGGTTCGGAGCATGTGCCCGCCCACGGGCCGGTGCTCTTCGTCTCGAACCATCAGTCGTTCCTCGATCCCGCGATCACGGCGAACGCGGCGACCGATCGCCCGTTTCGGCCGTTCGCGCGTGAGAGCCTCTTCCGCTTCAAGCCCTTCGGGATGCTGATCCGCTCGTTTGGCGCGCTCCCCGTTGCAGGCGCCGGAAGCGACATGGCGGTGATGCGCGTCGCCCTCTCGGAGCTTGCCGCGGGCCGCTGCGTGCACGTCTATCCCGAAGGCACGCGCTCGGAGGACGGGCGCATGAAGGCGTTCGAGCGCGGAGTTCTTCTCCTGCAACGACGAGCGAAGGTCGACGTCGTGCCGATGGGGATCGACGGCGCCTGCGACGCGTGGCCGAAGGGGAAGTCGCTGCCCGGACTGCGCGGGCGCATCGAGGTCCACATCGGCCCTGCGATTTCCTCGGCGCGCCTCGCCGAGCTTGGCCCCGAGGACGCGCTCGCGCTCCTGCGCGGCGAGGTCGATCGCCTGCGCCTTGCGGCGCGGGCGAGCATCCTCGAACGGAGCGGCGGCCGCTGGCCGCAGCGCAGCGATCCGAATCCGTCCGGGCCGAACGGCGGGGGACCCGCGAAGGCGGCCGCGCCGGCTGCAACGACGAGCGCGCCGCCCAGCCCGTTGCCGCCCAGCCCCTTGTCGCCCAGCCCCGTCGAGACGAGCCCCGCGCCAGAAAGCCTTACGTCGGCGAACGCCGTGCGGGAACCGTCGGCGTGAGCGGGGGACGCGGGCCCACGATGCTTCCGCGCGCGGCGGCGACGGCGGTGGTCGAGCGGTTGGCGCGCGCCGGCTTCGAGGCGTACCTCGCCGGCGGGTGCGTGCGCGATCACTTGCTCGGCATCGAGCCCGACGACTACGACGTCGCGACGAGCGCGTCGCCCGAGGACGTGAAGCGTGTCTTCCCCGGCTCGCGCGGCGTGGGCGAGGCGTTCGGCGTCGTCCTCGTGCGCGTCGGCGGCCACACGATCGAGGTCGCGACCTTTCGCTCGGACGGCACCTACGCCGACGGGCGCCGCCCCGACTCGGTGCGTTTCTCAAGCGCGGCCGAAGACGCCGAGCGCCGCGACTTCACGATCAACGGACTCTTCCAGGATCCGGTCAGCGGCAAGGTCGTCGACTTCGTCGGCGGCGAGCGCGACCTGCGCGAGCGCGTCCTGCGCGCGATCGGCGATCCGGAGCGGCGCTTCGCCGAGGATCACCTGCGACTGCTGCGCGCTGTCCGATTCGCGGCTCGCTTCGGGTTCCTCATCGAGCCGGAAACGGCCCGGGCGATCCGCACCTGCGCGCCGCGCTTGGCGGCGATCGCCCGCGAGCGGATCGGCGGCGAGGTGCGGCGAATGCTGAGTGAGCCCGCGCGGCCTCGTGCGGTCAGGCTGCTCGAAGAGTTCGGGCTCGACGCGGTCGTCCTCGACGAGCCGCATCGGGTGTCTGTCGGCCGTCGCGTGGAGACGCCTCCCTCGGAGGTGCCGTTCGCGTGGGCGCTTGCCGCGTGGGCGCTCGACCGCTCCGGTGACGGGCCGGAGACCGAGTGCGATCCCGACCTTCCGGATCGCTGGCGCGCGGCGCTCCTCCTGAGTAACGACGAGACGAACGATGTGCGCGAGGGCCTGGCCTGCCGCCGGGCGCTTCGGGCGTTCGCAGATCTGCCGCTCTCCGGTCGGAAGCGGCTGGCCGCGCGCCCGGGTTTCCCCATGGCAACGTGGCTTCTCCGCCGCGAAGCCCCGGAGCGTGCGGACGCGGTCGACCACTGGCATGCCGCGACCCCGGAGGCGGAGCGTTGGCCGACGCCGCTGCTATCGGGCCAAGATCTCATCGCGGCCGGTCTCGCGCCGGGGCCGGCCTTCAAGCGCGTCCTCGATGCCGTCTTCAACGAGCAACTCGACGGCCGGCTCACCACGCGCGCCGACGCGATCGCCCGCGCGATCGAGATCGCCGCGAAGGACAAGGGTTCCGGAGCCGGGGTGCCGAGGTCCGGATGAAGGCGTCGTGAGAGAGGGCTCGTCGGCAATGCCTGAGCCCGTGCACACGGACCCTGAACCAGCGCGGCGTCAGGACTTTCCCGCGAAAGTTGCAACTTGCGGAACCGAGGTGACAATGTCTTCGGTAACAATAACTGGCGTGCGCGCTCACTCGATTCGGGTGGGTGCGTCCGCCGCGACCGCGTTGCCGGGCGAGCGACGGTGATCGACCTTCCCCCGAGGGTCCAATCCGTCGAGCGCCGCGACGTGCGTTCCGATCGTGGGTTGGGAATGGGTTTCGCGCCGAGGCCGTCCAAGCCGCGTCGCGCGACTCGTGCCTGCGAGCGCTCTCAGCGCTCACCTGTCGCAAAGCTCCGGACCCGCGAAGCCACACTTGCGTTGCCACACTTTTTCGAGAGCACGACTCATGAAGCAGACCTTCTCGATCGCCGCATCGCTCCTTCTCGCTGCCACGGTCTCGACTGCCACGCCGACCGCGCATGCGGTGGACTCGGCCCCGCTTCCGCAGATCGCGGTTCCGAAGGTGTACATCGTCCCGATGAAGGGGCAGATGGGCACCGACGTCGAGCCGGAGGAGTACGACGCGATCGTCGAGGACATCAAGAAGGTGAAGCCCGACATCATCGTGATTCAGCTCGATGCGTCGGATGAGGATCGCAAGCAGCCGCTTGACCTCTCGGAAGGCCGCGCGAATCGCGCCGAGCGAAGCATCCCGAAGATCAACGAGTATCGCGACCTCGCCCTCAAGTTCCGCACCGAACTCCGTGACATCCCCCAGGTCATGTGGGTGAACGACGCGATCGGTTTCTCGGCGCTCATGGCGTTCGCCTGGCCCGAGATGTACATGGGTTCGGACGCCCGCATCTGGGGCCTCCAGCAAGTCACCATGCTCGCGATGGGCTGGGAAGACCCGGACGTCGCCGCGAAGATGATGGCGGCGTGGACGGCGGCCGGTAAGGGCTTCCTTGAACTCGGCGGCTATCCGCTCCCGCTCGGCGACGCGCTCCTCTTCCCCGACCGCAACCTCAGCGCCCGCTGGGAAGGCCGGAAGGTGAAGTGGACGAACGACGTCGACGGCACGTGGATCATCGACGACAACCCCAAGCGCACGCCGATCTTCACCGCGCAACTCGCCGAAGACTCTGGTCTCTGCGACGGCACCGCCGACTCGCTCGACGACCTGATGTTCATCCTCGGGTATCGCGAGTACACCAAGATCGATAGCGGCGAGAAGGCGATCGACGGCTACATCAAGCGTTGGCGCAAGGCCTTCGAACGCTGCGAAGAGTTGCTCCAGGACGTGGGTGACGAAGGCGGCGGCGACGAACGCGCCCTCGCCAAGCAGCTCAAGACCTGGGAGTCGATCCTCAGCGAGATGGAGCGCTATCCGGCCGTCGAGTATCGCCTCGGTCGCCAGTACGGCCTCAACAAGGGCGCCGTGAAGCGCGAGATCGAGCAGATCAAGAATCAGCTCCAGCAGATCCGTAACCGTGAGCGCGGCAACCGCACGAATGGCGGCAACGCCCCGGGCGGCGCGGGTCTCGGTGGCGGCGGCAACCGTCGCTGACCTCACGCGGAGCCCTCTAGGCCCCGGTCACGCCGACGGGCCTCTCGGGCAACCATACGGCGTCGCACTGGTTGACTCTTCCGAGACTGGACCGACCGCACAGAACGAGTTTTCGAACGCATGTGGAAGGAGCGGCTCTGTGAGGAGTCTCTCCGGCCGATTACGAAAGCACCCATGAACCGACTCACCTCCTCGACGACCTCTTTCATCCGCAGCCTCACCAGCGCTCGCTCGATGGCGGCGCTTGCGGCGTGCACGGCGATTTGCATTGGTTCGCTCTCGCTCGCCGACACCCAGGTGCGGCTGAAGAGCGGCCAGTCGTGGCGCGGCGAACTCAACTCGCAGGTCGAGGTCACGTTCAAGGAGAACGGCAAGGATCAGGTCGTGAAGGGCAAGCTCCTCCGCGCCGATCAGCGCGTGATCCAGGTGGAGCGTGAGCTTTCGGGCAAGGTCAGCACGAAGACGATCCTGGTCGCCGACATCGTGACCATGACGTCGGTCGAAGGCGCCCCGGCGACGACCGACGGTGCGGCGACCGGAACGGCCGCCGGCACCACCACCGGAACCACCACGGCAGCAAAGCCCGACGCGACGAAGCCCGCCGACCCGGGTGCCTTCCGCGGCGTCTACTACATGCCGATCAAGGGCACGGTGGGCATCGGGATGCGCGAAGAGGAGATCCGCAAGATCGGCGAGGAGGCTGACAAGGCCGGCCCCGGCCAGATCATCGTGCTCCACATCGACTCGCCCGGCGGCATCATGAACGAGGCGCTCGAGATCCATAAGACGATGCTCGAGCTGCGGAAGCGTCACCGCGTCGTCGCCTGGATCCGAAAGGCGATCTCGGCCGCCGCGTTCACCGCATTCCACTGCGACGAAATCTACTTCGAGTCGTCGGGCAACCTCGGCTCGATGACCATGTTCGCCGGCCAGACCGCCGTGCAAGGCCAGCTTCTCGCCGACTGGCTCGAGTTCGCGGGCAAGGTCGCGCAGGAAGGCGGCCGCAATCCGCAGATCGCCCAGTGCATGATCAAGGTCGAGCTCGAACTCTCCTATGACATCCCGCCGGGCGGCGGTCCGAAGGACGCGATCTTCCGTCCCGACAACAAGGGTCAGCACATCCTCGACACCTCGAAGACGATGCTCACCTTCAATGCGACGCCCGCGCTCGAGTGCGGCTTCTCCGACGGCACCGCCGACACGAAGGAAGATCTGGCGAAGCTCCTCAAGATTCCGGAGTGGCGCGAGGTCAATGACGTCGGCGAGAACCTCTATGAGAGCTGGAATCGCCTCCTCGAGCGCTGCGGCGAAGAGGTCGAAGAGCTCGTCTACACCTTCGGCATCAAGGATGCCGGCGGCGATCCGGTGCGTGCGATGGGCGCGCAGATCAAGACGATTGAACGACTCCTCATGTGGTACGACCGCTGCCAGGAGTGCCTGATCGAAGCGCAGATGGATAAGGGCATCCCGGTCCCGCCGAAGGAAGCGCTCGAGCAGCGCCTCAAGCAACTCCGCGAAGCGCTCGCCGAGGCTCGTCGCCAACAGCGCGATGCCGGTCGCGGCAACTGAGCCCTGACCTCGCGACGGTCGCAACCGCTCGCGTCAATCCCGAATACCACCTCACCTCCAGCCACCGTCGGCTGGAGGTTTTTCATCCTGTCCGTACGCTCTCGCCATGACCACCGAATCGACCCCCGTCGTCGTGCCGCCTCCGCTTGAGCCCGCGCCCGTGCGCTGGCATCTCATCGTCGGCATCCTGGGGCTCCTCTACGGCCTCTTCGGGCTCTTTGCGCACACGCTGATGATCTCGTCCGTCTTCTTCTTCGGCGCCATGATGCGCATGTCCGGCATGGGCGACATCTCGATGCCGACCCCGCTCAAGCTCGCGACGGTCGCATCGAGCGGCATCCTGCTCGTCCTCGGCGTCATTCTCGTGGTCGGATCCGTGCTCGTCCTTCGCCGTCGGCCGCTTGGCGCGACCCTGATGAAGCTCTGGGCTGGCGCTCGCGTGGTGATGGTGCTCGTCGGCGTCGCGGTCGGCTTCCTGATGATGCCGAAGCAGATCGACTTTCAGATGGAGATGGTCGCCGCCCAGCGGTCCATGCTTCGCGAGCGCAACGTGCCCGAGGACAGGCTTCCGCCCGAAGATCGTGAGTTCGAGCAGAAGAAGGTGATGTGGAGCACGCTCGGCTTCGGCGTTGTCGCGCTCGCCTTCCCGCTCTTCGTCGGCGTCCTCTTCACGAATCGCCGCAAGCTCGACGACGTCGAGTCGTGGAAGCTCATCGAGCGTTGAGCGCGGGCCCAGTCGCCGCGCGCGGCGTGATGCTCAGCCGTACGAGCGGCGTCGTGTCCGCGCTGCCGCCGACCTTGTCGACGTTGACGTTCGGGGGCAGGTACCAGAGCGAGATGCGCTTGCGCGTGAGCCCCATCGCGAGCTCGTCGGCCGAAAGATGAATGAAGGCAAGCGCGCGGGCGCGGCCGTCCTCGAGGGCGCGGATCGTCTCGCTCGGCCCTTCGACTTCGACGTCGCGAAGGAACGCGTCGGCGGGATCGATCGCGACGATGAAGCGCTCGAGGTCCGCCGGCGGGCCGGCGATCTGGACGGGCACGAGCCGGAGCGTCGTGCGGCTCGATCGCGAGGCGAGCGTGAACG
The DNA here is from genome assembly GCA_016795035.1 of Phycisphaerae bacterium. Classification (GTDB taxonomy): domain Bacteria; phylum Planctomycetota; class Phycisphaerae; order Phycisphaerales; family SM1A02; genus JAEUIT01. Next base: position 30,619 of record JAEUIT010000033.1, read on the forward strand.
CGACCCGCACGCGATCGGGTTCGAAGCGGGCGAGACGCGCCTGCGCGGCCAGCGCCTCGGGGACGCGAAGCGGCACTTCCGGGGCGTGCCGGCGGCCCGGCTGCAGTCCGTTCGTCTGTGCGGGGGAGAGATAGGCCTCGACGTGCGGATCGGCGCCGAGCGACGGAACCAGTGTCTTCGGCAGCGTGATGCTCACGCGATCGGGCTCGATCTCGATCGGCCCGCTCACCTGCACGCCGGGCAGGACGGCGGTGACCTTCGCCTCGATCGTCTCCGTCTCGAGAAGTTCGATCGACGCGCTCACCGGCGACGTGTTCGAGATCGCCACGCCGGTCGCGACGATGTCCTCGGTGCGCGAAAGCGCCCGCGCGAAGTCGATCACGTGGGATCCGGCCGTCGCGGGGATTCCGGGGCTTCCCGACCGAAGGATCACGGTCTTGCCGCTCAAGCGATCCTTCGCGCGATCGAGGTCGCGGCGCGAGCCCTGGAGCTCCACTTCGACCGTGGTCGGATCGAGGGGAAGGACGGCGAGGCGCATCGAGTCGCTCGAGACGAACTGCACGAAGAAGGTCACGCTCGTCGTCTCGCGGGTGCGCGCGGCGGCCCACATCCACAGGAGGATCGAGACGACCGTGACGACGATGGCGTTGCCGATCGCAGGCTTCCACTGCGACCACCGGAATGAGAACCGCGGACGGCTCACGCGCCACCTCCGTGTCCGGCGGTCGCGGCGGCGCGGACCGGCACGCTCGTCTCAAGGAGTTGCGTCAGGCGGTCGAGGACTTCGTCGCGGGGTATCGGTGCGGAGAGGACGCCGCGATGGGCGAAGCGGATCGATCCGGTCTCTTCGCTCACGATGACGACCACGCAATCGGTGTCGAGCGTGATGCCGAGTCCGGCGCGATGGCGGGCGCCGAGATGGGCCGGCACCGAGCCCTCCTCCGCGAGCGGAAGCTGGATGCCGGCGCTCCAGACGCGGTCGCTGCGAATGACCGTCGCCAGGTCGTGCAGCGGATTGTTCGGCCAGAAGATGCTTTGAAGGAGCGCGGCGCTGACGCGGGCGTCGAGCTCCGTGCCGCCTTCGGCGAAGTCGCCGAGCGGCACCGACCGTTCGATGACGATGAGCGCGCCGAAGCGGCTGCGCGAGAGGATCTCGACGGCGTCCGCGACTTCCGAGGCGACCGTGCTCGCGCGCCCGACGCCCCGGCGAAAGAGCCGCGACTCGCCCAAGCGCGACATCGCCTGCCGAATCTCCGGCTGGAAGACGACGACTAAGGCGATCGCGAGCAGGACGAGGACCTGATCCGCGAGGAAGCGCAGACGGGCGAAGACGTCGCTCGTCGAGAGGAACGCCCCGACGCTCCCGCCGACGCGGTTGCCGAGTTCGTCGCCGAGCTGGACGAGGATCCGGACGCCGATCGCGACGAGTGCAACGACGAGCGCGAACCCCTTGATGACGCCGGCGCCGCGCGTGGTCCGAAGGAAGCGGAACGCGAGCCAGACGCCCAGCCAAATGAAGCCGATCTCGATCGCGACTTCGAGCGGTTCGTAGCCGCGAAAGATGGTGGAGAAGAAGCCGGGCATCGAGATCGAGGTCTGAAACGGCGAGTATAAAGCGAGGCGTTTTGGGGAGCCGCGAGACGCGAAGCGGAGCCGGAAGAAAGGAGTCAGGAGTCAGGGGCCAGGTGACAGCAATAGGAGGTCACCCAACGCCGAAATTCTGTCATCGTGCAGAACTGACAGCAATCGGAGGTCACCTGTCGATGAACGCGCGGCGCGGCGGCTCGTAGCGGGTCTCGCGCA
>JAEUIT010000055.1 GCA_016795035.1 Phycisphaerae bacterium
CCCCGGCGCGCAGAGCTCTGGGCAGAGCGTGACGGCCTCGTCGGCGCAGATCTGGTCCCACGCGACCATGCAGCAGAAGGGATCCGCGGCGCACACGGCGTTCATGCACGCCGGGTCGTCGCAGCTTGGCGGCCCGCCCGCAAAGCAACAGGAACTTCCGCTCTTGGCGCGGCCGTCGCATCCGGAGTTGGCGTCGCTGCCGCAGGGGTCGGCCTCGAGCGACGAACCCGGAGGACAGCCCACGGTGCAGGGCGCCGTCGGGCAGAGCGCGATCGCCTGCTCGACGCAGTCGACGTCCCACGCGTTCGAGCAGCATGACGGGTCCGCTTGGCACACCGCGTTGCAGCCAGCGCCGCCAGTCTCATAGCAGTGGTGCGAGGCGCTGCCGCACGGATCGCCGGCAACGCAGAGTCCGGCGACGGGGCCCCAGAGGAGAGGAAGGATGAGCGAACTCGACCGCATGGCCAAGATCGTGCGTCGGCAGGACCGACACGCAAGCGCCAACGTTCGAGAATCGCCGATGCACGTTGAAATCAGGGACGGTCGGCCGCCTGGCCGCGTGCGGCGACCGCGCGCCGCCAGCACCAGAGGGCTGACGGGCCGCCGAAGCCGATGGCGATCACGCCCTCGGCGGCGCTTTCGACGATCGCAAGCTGCGCGAACACCGTCGTCACCTCGCTCGCGGACATCGAGCCCGCGAAGAGCGACGACGCGATCCACGCGACGGCGGCCTCGCGGAAGCCGAAGCGGCCGAGGGGATTCATGCTGAGGAGGAACGCGCAGATGCCGAGCGTCGCGGACTGCGCGAAGGTGAGCGGGGCGTCGACGACCATCGCGGCGAGCGGCATGCGGAGCGCCCACATCGCCATGTCGACGAGTCGGTAGCTGCCGGCGATCGCGAACGACCGCGTGTCGGTGACCATGCGTTCGGCGCCATGGAGCTTGCGCGCAAGGAACGGCCGCGCCGCGAGCCAGCGCGACGACGCGAGCGCGAGCGCAACGAGGAGAAGCGCCGCGACGATCGCGACGGGTACGCCTGCGAGCGGCACGAGCGGCATCGCAGCGGTCGCCGGGCCCGCGATGACGGCAACGTTGAGAAGGACCGCCGCGAGCCACGCGCCGATGAGCGCAATCGACATCGTGTCGACGCGCCAGTGATACGCCACGCGGGCGACGAGGCCGAGCCGCATCGGAAGCGGCGCGTAGTTGAGCACGCTCGCCATGGCGTTGACGAACTGCACGTCGCGCAGGCGAAGGCGATGCACCGGGCGGAGCGTCTGCCAGAAGAGAAGCCCGTTCGCCAAGAGGCTCACGAGGCTCGTGCCGAGGAGCCCGGCGACGACCCAGGGCGACGCGTGCGCGAGGTGGTCCTTGAGCTTTGCCGCGCCGTCGCCTCGGAGCGCGACGTAGATGCAGTAGGCGATGAGCGCGAGACCGACCACGAAGCCGGCGAGCTGCAACGCGGTGCGGGCGGCGCCACGTCCCCGCATCACGGCGATCCTCCGCGGCGGCCGCGCTCGCGGGCGATCACCCAGAGCGCGCGAAGGCCGTCGCGCGGGCGGATCTTCTTTCCTTCGCTGAAGCTGCGCGGCGCGTACGTCACCGGCGCTTCCTTCACCGCGGCGCCGATGCGTCCGAGCGCGGCGGCGATCTGCGGCTCGATGCCGAAGCGCTCTTCGGTGAGCGACGGAACGATGGCCCTGAGCGTCGGCACGCGGAAGAGCTTGTAGCAGCACTCCATGTCGCTGATGTGCAGGCCGGAGAGGGCGTTGCTCGCGATCGTGAGCGCGCGGTTCATCGCGCGGTGGAGTCGGCGATGCATGCGGGGATCGCCGTTGGAACCCCAGCGGTTTCCGAACACGGCGTCGACGCCATCGTCGAGAAGCGCGGCGAGGAGCGGTCCGAAGTCGCGCGGGTCGTACTCGAGGTCGGCGTCCTGGATGATCACGGCGTCGGCGTCGTTCGCGCGGGCTAACACGTCGTCGAAGCCGGTTCGGATCGCCGCACCCTTGCCGCGATTCACCTGATGCTCGAGGAACCGCACCTTCCGCGCCGCGCAGATGTCGCGGGCGGCGGCTGCGGCCTCGGGCCGCGAGCCGTCGTTGATGAGCGTGAGGTCGCGCGACCAACCGCGCGGCAACGGCGAGTCTTGAACGCGCCGAAGGCACTCGTCGAGCGTGCTCGGCTCGTTGTAGAACGGGATGACGACGAAGAGCGTGGGCACCTGCCCAGGAAGTCCTTGCGAGATGGTTTCGTGCAGGCGTTCGAGGGTTCGCGGCGCGCGGCGGCTCAGGACTGCTGCGGCTTGCCGCCGATCGCTTCGCGCATGTTGGTGTCTGCGTTCACGTTGCGAAGGCGGTAGTAATCCATGAGACCGAGGTTGCCGGAGCGGAGGGCTTCGGCGGTCGCCTTCGGGATCTCGGCTTCGGCCAGGATGACGAGGGCGCGGTTCTTCTGCGCTTCGGCCTGATACTCGGCATCCTGCGCCATCGCGAGCGCGCGGCGCTTCTCGGCTTCGGCCTGGTACCGCTTCGTGTCGGCTTCGGCCTGATCGGCCTGGAGGTGGGCACCGATGTTGTCGCCGACGTCGATGTCCGCGATGTCGATCGAGAGGATCTCGAACGCAGTCGCGGAGTCGAGGCCCTTCGCGAGCACGGTCTTCGAGATCTTGTCGGGGTTCTCGAGCACGGCCTTGTGGCTCGCGGCGGAACCGATCGTCGAGATGATGCCTTCGCCGACGCGTGCGACGATCGTCTCTTCCGTCGCACCGCCGACGAGGCGCTCGATGCTCGTGCGCACCGTCACGCGTGCCTTCGCGCGGAGCTGGATGCCGTCTTGGGCGACGGCGTCGATCGTCTGCTTGCCGCTCGCCGGATTCGGGCAGTCGATGACCTTCGGATAGACCGAGGTCTGCACCGCGTCGAGGATGTCGCGACCGGCGAGGTCGATCGCGGTCGCGCGTTCCCACGGCAACTGAATCTTGGCCTTCTCGGCCGCGATCATCGCGCGCACCACGCGCTCCACGTTGCCGCCGGCGAGGTAGTGGGCCTCGAGGAGATCGGTCGAGATGTCGAGCCCCGCCTTCTTCGCGGTGATGCGGCTCAGGACGATCACCGGCGGGCTCACCTTCCGCAGCCTCATCATCACGAGGGCGAGGAGGCGGACCGGCGCGCCCGAGAGGAGGGCCTGGAGCCAGAGCTGGATGAACTGGAAGATGAAGACGACGAAGATCAGGCCGGCGATCGCGATGACGACGCCGATGGCCCAGATGATGGGCGTCGGAATTCCGAGGCCGCCGCCGCCACCGGCGCCGGGGCCGCCACCGGCACCTTGGGCGAGCGTGGGTGCGGCGATTGCCAGCGAGTGTTCGAGAAGCGCGATCATGGTGGGGAGAGCGTAGCGGAACCGTCTGAAACGTGCGGTGCGCGCCCGGTTCGTGAGATGTGTTAGGCGTCCGCCCGAACCTTGAGCGCGCCGTCGACGACCGCGACCACCCGCACCGACACGCCGGCCTCGACGAAGCCGTTCTCCGCGATCGCATCGACGCGATGGCCATCAAGCGTGATGAATCCCGCCGGTCGTAGCGGCGTTTCCGTGACCGCGCGCTTTCCGATCGCGTCGGCGAGCGCTTTCAGGCGACGGAAGCGGAGGAGATCGTCGGCGCCTTCGGCCTCGGGGTCGATGCCCTCGATGGGCGCTTCGGCTCCGACGGGCTTCGAGGCGTCGTCGTTGAGCGCATACGCACGAACGATCGGCGACTTCGACCAGACCTTCAGGAAGAGGAAGAAGACGAACGGCGCGGCGATCGTGTAGCCGAGAAGGAGGAGGAGCCCTGCGGTGGCGTTCCACATGAACATCGCCACGACCGAGGCGACGAGGCACGTCCCGCAGAGGAGCGCCAACATGCCGCTCGTCGGCAGGATCATCTCGAGGCCGAGCAGCAACAGAGAGACGCCGCCCAGGATGATCGACGCGACGAGGTACGAGTCGGACGGCGGCGCGGGCGGGCCGGCGGGCGGATTCGGCGGCGTCTGCGCGAGGAGGTACGAGCGATCGCTCATGTCGACGCATCCTCCACGATTCCGCCGAGCGCGTCGATCGAGACGAGCCGCACGGCGCGGTTCGCGTCGACCCACGCGCCGGTCGTGCGCACGTCGATCACGGCGTCGCCGAACTGGGCGCGGCCGCTTGGGCGTAGCGGCGTGGCGGCAACGCCGAGCGATCCGACCGCCGGGGGAGCGGGGCCGAGGGCGACGGTCAGCGGGGCCGCGGAATCGCCGACGCTCGCTTGGAGCATGACCCGCCCGAAGATCCGGTTCTGCGGCAACTGCCGGGCGATCGCGGCGAGCGTCGCACCTGCAACGATGAACGAGCCGATCGTCGCGAAGAAGCCGACGAGAAGGTTCGACTGGCTCTGCGCCGACGCGAGATCGCCGCCGACGAAGGTGAAGACGAGCCCGATGAGGAGAAGGATCGCGCCGACGACGCCGATCACGCCCATGCCCGGGAGGACGAGAAGTTCGACGGCGATCAGGAACGCGCCCACGAGGATGAGGAGCACTTCCCACCACTGCGCGAGGCCGGCGATCATCGGCGCGCCGACGAGAAGGAGGAATGCGCACGCGGCGACCGTTCCGAAGACGCCGACCCCCGGCGTCGCGACCTCGATGAAGAAGGAGACGAGGAGGATGACGATCAGGATTCCGCGCACCGGCCATGAGACGAGGAAGCGGACGAGCGATTCCGACCAGCTCTCGTCGTAGCGCAGGATCGTCGACGCGCCGAAGTGTGCCTTCAGTTCGTCCTCATTCGCGATGGTCGCGCTCGCCAAGCCGTAGCGCCGCGCCTCGTCGCCGCGCAGCGTGACGAGCTCCGTGGCCGTGTCGACCTGCCCGAGCAGCGTCCAGCGGCCTGCTTCGGTCGCGGTCACGCGCGGCGAGTGCACGAAGATCTCGAGCTCGACCTCGTCCCTGTCGAGCGAGCCGACAGCGGGGAGCGTGCGCGGCGGTGAGTCTGGGACGAATCCGCCGGCGCCGTACGGGGGATCGGTGCCGAAGAGGATTCGATACTCGTCGGCATTCGCGAACATCCGGCGGCCGTCGTCGCGCTCGAGGAGCCAGAGCTCGTCCTCGACGTGCACCATCGCGCGGGCGAGTCGCACGTCGTAGCCGTTGCGGAGCGCGCTGCCGGTGACTTCCATCAGGACCGGCGCCTCGAGCTTCGCACGCTCGGCGACCGGCATGGGTTCGAGTCCGACTCCGGGAACAATCGCGATCGGAGCGGCGTCGCCGATGGCGCCGTCGGGCGTGATGAGGATCTCGCGGCACCCGAGCGCGAGGATCGCTCCGGCCGAGTACGCGTTAGGCCGAATCCACGCGGCGTTATTCGTCGGCACCTGGTTGCGAATGAGGTGCGAGATGGCCAACGTCGTCGAGAGTTCGCCGCCCGGCGTGTCGAACTCGAAGACGATCGCGGTGCAGCCGTCGCCGCGGGCCGCTCGCACGCGGCGCTCGATCGTCTTCAGCGTCATCTCGTCGATCGGTCCGTGGATCGTGACGACGCCGATGCGATCGGCGAGGCGCGAGGCGGGAATCGCCGTGCCCGCGCTCGTTGCCTTCGGCGGATCGGCGCGGACCGTCGCCCCCGCGATCAGGCCGATCGCGGCGAGCAGGAGGATCGTGCGCACGAAGAGGAGCCGCATGCGCGCGAGTATAGGGTTCGCGCGCGAGACCAAAAAAGCCTCGGCCGGTCCCGAGGGACCGGCCGAGGCGAAGGACACGGTGACCGTGTTAGGGAATCAGGAGTGCGAACGCGTCGCGACTCAGTCCCAAGTGATGTTGAAGGTGTAGGTGCCGCCGCCGCCGGTGACCGTCTTGCACATCGTGAGGAACATGTCGTTCTTACCGCCGACCGATTCTTCGGCGAACATGTTGTCATCGACGTCGAGGTTCGGTCCGAGCTTGACGGTGCCTTCCGGCGAGTACACGCGTTCGAAGTTCACGTGGTTGTCGTTGAAGCAGACGTTGCCTTCCCACGAACCCTTCTGGCCGTGGATTTCCCACGTCTTCGAGAACTTGTCGTAGGGCTGGGTGCCGTCCGGACCACGGTTCGCGACGACCGCGAACTTCGAGTTGAGCGATTCCTTCCATTCCTTCTGCTTGCGGCCGTCGGCGAGGAGCATGGTGCCGAAGGACGTGTTGCAGCGGCCGGCGAGGTCGGTCTGGAACTTGGTGTCCCAGTACTTGTCCGCGGCGACGTTGTACTCGTTGAAGTTGTAGTCGGCGGCGTTGGCGACGTTCGCGCTCGACTCAGCCTGGCTGATGCAGAGCTGGGGCGTGAAGTAGTTCGCCATGATGCACGACGAGTACAGGTTGGCGTGGCTGTTCTGATTGATGTCCTCGGCGCCCTTGCCCGGGACGGTGCCGACGCGGTTGATGAGGCCGGGCGTCGGGAAGATGCCGTTGAACTCACGGCACCAGATGAGCCACGCCTTGTGGATCTGAGTGAGCTGCGTGCCGTCCTTCACCTGACGGGCGGTGGCACGAGCCTTGGCGAGCGCCGGGAGGAGCAGGCCAAGCAGGAGCGCGATGATTGCCATCACGACGAGCAGCTCGACGAGCGTGAAGCCGGCGTTCCTGTTCGAAGGGCGGCCACTGCGAGCGGTTGGAGTGCTGAAACGCTTCATAGAACTTAAGACCTCCTCATGGTCCTGGTGTGCGTGAGTGTGCACACCCTTGCTTTGCGGCCGATCGCACGATGTGACCGGCAAGTCCGTCTCTAGCAGTCTGCTAGTGGTCCGCAGCGGATTCGTCACCGCGGGAAGTCTCCATCACCCTGGCAGGGGTGATGGAGAGGGAGTTTTCATACGCGAGGTCGGGATTCGTGACGAATCCACGAAAGAACCGGCCTCGCATCAGATCTGATCAGCGTGAGAGTGCAGCCGATTAGGACGAAGCGCTACCGTTCGTCAGGAGCTCCGGCGCCTCGGTGAACAGGAAGTTCGGGCCGGGCGGGGTGCCGATCGAGATGCACATGAAGGTGTCGCCACCCATGCGGCCCTGGCTATCGCCAGGCGAGCACGCAGCCGACGGGAAGTCAGTGGACGTGAAGATGTTGTCCTTGCTGAGGTTCACCGCGCCGCATTCCCAGGCAACGTTGTTCGGGTAGAACGTCTTCACCGACTCCGTGTGGTTGTCAGCGAAGGTGATGTTGCCCTGCCACTGGTTCGCCGGGCCGTGGAGCTGGAGCGTGTAGCTCAGCTTGTACGAGTCACCGGTTTCGGTGCCCTTGTACGTGCCACGGGTGCCGAGGAGCGGCTTGGTGCTGTCGGTCGTGTTGCGCCAGTTGGTCTTCTTGCGCTCGCCGGTCAGCATGAGGTGCGCGTACGAGGTGTTGCACTCGCCCGAGGACGCGCTCTTCTGGATGTCAGCCTTGAAGGTGTCATCCCAGTAGTTGTCCGCGGTCGGGTCGTACGCCTTGTAGTTGTAGTCCTTGTCTTCCTTGACGACGCCATTGACCTCGGTCGGTCCAATGAGGATGTCAGGATTGAAGTACTGCTGGGCGAGCATGCAGGAGTACATGCGAGCCGTGTTGTTCTGGCTGCCGTCTTCCTGGCCCTGACCCGGGACGTTCTTGGTGCCGCCGGCACCAAGGTTGATGGGCAGACGATCGATCCAACCCGGAGTCGGGAGTCGGCCGCCTTGCTCGTTCTGAGCAAAGGTGAGCATCGACTTGTGGATCTGCGTGATGTTGTTGGCGTCCTTGATGGAACGCGCGTTCTGCTGGGCCTTCGCAAGGGCCGGGAGCAGGAGGCCGATGAGGAGCGCGATAATCGCGATCACCACCAGGAGCTCGACGAGGGTGAAACCTCTGACTGACGTACGCATGCTGTCTCCTTCCTTTCCAATAGGGGAGAACGGTGAAAAAAACGGACTGCCCGCAATCGCGGGACTATGAGGAAACCCGGCGGCCACGTTTCCGTGGACGACGAAATGCCGGCTGGGGTGAGAGGGGGCGAGCGTGTCTACTCGTCGAGCGAGTCCGACGGCACCCGAAGGTGTCAGTGCGAACAGCTCAAGACAGTGGTGAACGCCACGACTGACGCAAGGTCAGGAAGGTGTGCAGTTCCGAAGACTGGAACTGGAGCGGACGGACCGCTGAGGTAGGGGATTGCTGCCGCAGATACCGCGCTGCGGGAGATCGAACGGCTGCTCAATGCACTGTGTCCTTGCGTTTCCCACTCGCCGGGGTCAACCGGTTGGGGTCACACTCCAGATTGCGCAGGACGGGTCAGATGTGACCGGTCGGGCATTCTGGACGCTCGGACTGCGGGTTGCGGCTTGGGAGGGATACTCCCGGCTGCCGCCAGCAGGCCTGACACTTGCATTGTGCATTCGGTGCTTGGCTGGTCGATCCCGATCATCTCGATCGAGGAAGGACCGTCCGTCACCGAACCCTCTGTGGCCAACGCGAGCTCTTGCGTAAAGCTCCTGCTCCGCAGGCCAACCGTTCAATCACTCCTACTCAGTTTGCGTGCCAGCTTTCGCTAGCACTACCGGAACGACGCTACACACACTCTGGCGAAACACGCTTCAGGATGTCGGTCGTTGCGACGGATGATTGGTCGGGGTTTCCGACGAATGAGGGCAGTTTGAGGTCGACCTGCAATCGCAAGTCACTCGGTATGTATCGCAACGCCCAGTGGAGCCGAGGGCCTCACGGACCTCGGGCACCACACATTAATTCGCATCATCAGACTGTCAAGTTCCCACCTGATGTGCAGTTTGAACTTTTCGGTCCTTTTGTGTCACCGCTGGTACCTTTCCGCCGCGCGCTCGCTCGCGCTGGAGGTTCCTTCCTGATGTCATCGATCGCTCGCACCCTCGAAACCCTTTCGATCACCCTTCCGCCGGCGCCGAAGCCCGTCGCCGCCTACATCCCGGCCGTCCGCACCGGCAACCTGATCTTCGTCAGCGGCCAACTCCCGTTCTCGTCGGGGCAGCTCCTCGCGACCGGTCCGGTCCCCTCGAAGACCTCGCTTGAGGCCGCTCAGGCCGCAGCCCGCCAGTGCATCCTGAACGCCCTGTCGATTCTGGCCGACCAGCTCGGCGGCGATCTCGATCGCGTCGAGCGGATCGTTCGCCTCGGGGTCTTCGTCTGTAGCGACGCAGGCTTCACCGAGCAGCCGAAGGTGGCCAACGGCGCGAGCGAACTCCTGCAGCAGATCTTCGGCGAGAAGGGGCGTCATGCCCGTGCCGCCGTCGGTTCGATCGCGCTCCCGCTCGGAGCCTCGGTCGAAGTCGAGATGATCGCGGAGGTTCGCTGACCGGGGCCTACCGCGTCAGAAGCGCCAAGAGTAAGACGACGTTCAGCAGGGCGCTTCCGGACAGAAGCACGATCAGCAACATCGACACCGGCGATTTCGCCGCGGAAGCCAGCCTCGGAACGGGCTGCGCCGACGCGACGGACGCCGCCTGCGCTGACTGCTGCACCGCGGTGATGTCGACGTGGGGACGGGCGTGTTCGGGCCGCTCGCCCTTCACGATGAGGTCGATGTCCTCGATCAGTTCGCGGGCGCTCTGATACCGCTCGCGGGGATCCTTCTGCATCATCATCTCGATCACCTGCGCGACCTCAGCAGAGATCGCGGGGTTGAGGTGATCGGGGGGCGTGAGCGCGGCCTTCAGATGGCGATGCATGACGTCCGACGGGGTCTTCCCCTCGAACGGCACGCGGCCCGTGACCATGTGGAAGAAGGTCGCGCCGAGACCGTAGATGTCGGCGGGCGGACCGATCGACTTCTCGCCGCGGATCTGCTCCGGGCTGATGTAGTAGGGGGTGCCGAACGCGCGGCCGCTTTCGGCTTCCGCCGCTTCCTTATCGGAGATCGCGCGGGCGAGGCCGAGGTCGGCCAGCTTCACCACGCCGGTCTTCGAAATCATGATGTTCTTCGGCTTGATGTCGCGGTGGATGAACCCCTGCTCGTGCGCGTGCTTGAGCGCCGAGGCGACCTGCCGGACGACGCCCAAGGCCTCGCGATCGGAGAAGCGCCGCTTGGCGACGATCCGGTCGTAGACCGTCTCGCCGTCGACGTACTCCATCACGAAGTAGTGGTGCTCGCCCGCCTGACCGACGTCGTAGGCCTGGACGATGTTCGGGTCGTTGAGCCGGGCGGCCGCGCGACCTTCGCGATAGAACCGCTCGATGAACTTCGGGTCGCTCGAGAACTTCTTCGGCAGCACCTTGATCGCGACGTGGCGGTCGAGGCTCAGCTGCCGGCCGAGATAGACGGTCGCCATCGCGCCCGACCCGAGCTTCTTGATGATCTTGTAGCCCGGAATCCGTTGGCTCGAGCGGTCGGCCTCAAGGTCGTTCTTGAGCCGCTGGAGCTGCCGACGCGTGACGAATTCGCGGTCGACGAGAAGGTCTTCGAGCGTGTGCGGAACGTTCGGCTTGTCGGCCGACGATCCCTCGTTCCCGCTCCGGACGACGTTGATGCACTCGTCGAGCTCTTCGCGGGTGAGTAGGCCACGATCGACGACAAGCTTGCCGAGGATCGTGTCGAAACTCGATCCGCCACGGCTTGCGTCGGCCGGGCTGCCGGTGGTGGTCCGGTCGGAACCCTTCGCCTCGCGCGACGCGCCGCCCGCGTTCGAGGCACCAGCCTGCGACGACCCGGACGCGCTGGACGTCGCCGCGCGGGGGGCGCGATCAGGCTCGCCGTCCGCGGCAAGGCCGATGGGATCGGGATTCGTCGGAGGCGTCATACCCACTTAGTTCATCGCCACTTTCACGGGTCACATTCGGGTAGGCAGCACGTACGGGCGTGTTTTCGCCGTCGCGACACCCGAAGGAGAGTGCGGGAGATTCGTTGACGATCGGTCCCGTGTCAACCGACGTCCGAACTCCTCCCAGAGTCTCGCCGCCACGACGCAACGAGCTGCCGTGTCCGGCTCGCCTCTCTCGTGAGTACGAGACCCGTCGCGACGCGGATGCGACGCACTGCGGAATCGACCGGCAACGGTGTCATCACCTGACTCGCTCGGGAAGGGGCGGGCGCGGCCGGAAGCGATCGTGAATAATCAGCGGCTCGCGTGCATTCGCATCCACCACGATCGGTGCTCATTATCCGACCGAGCGCCCTGGGCGACGTGTGCCGCTCGGTCGCGCTCGCGGCATCGGTCCGCGCCGCGTGGCCGTCGGCGCGCGTGACGTGGCTCGTGCAGGACTCGTTCGCCGACGCCGTTCGCTGTCACCCCTGCGTCGATGAGGTACTCGCCTTCCCTCGAGGCGCCTTCCGGCAGTGGTGGCGCCCCAACGTTGCAGCCAGCGCGCGGCGCTGGTTCGCCGCGCTCAAGGGCCGGTTCGACGTGGCGATCGACGCGCAAGGTCTCGGACGCAGCGGGCTCATGGCATGGTCGACGCGCGCCCCGCGCCGCATCGGATTCCGCGACGCGCGCGAACTCGGCTGGCTCGGCGTCAACGAGCGCTACGCCGTGGACGCAACGCACTCGGTCGATCGCATGCTCGGCCTGCTCGAGGCCGCCGGCATCGAGCCGCGCGTGGACATGCGCCTCGTCGCGCCGCCGGAGTGCGTCGCGTGGTGGGAGGCGGAACGGGCGCGGCGGGCGATTGGCGCGTACGCGGTGTGTGCGCCGACCTCGCGCTGGGCGTCGAAAGACTGGCCGAGCGAGCGATGGGCGGCGCTCGCGCCGCGCCTCCTCGAGCGCGGCGTGGAGCGCGTCGTCTATCTCGGCACGAAGGCCGAAAGCGATGCGGTGCGCCGCGCGATGCCGTCGGGCGATGCATCCGAGCGCTGCGTCGACCTGAGCGGCGCGACGACGGTCGGCCAGAGCATGGCCGTGATCGCCGGCGCCGATCTCGTCGTTGCCAACGATTCCGCGCCGTTGCACATCGCCGTCGGATTCGAGCGGCCGCTCGTCGCCCTCTTCGGTCCGACCGATCCCGCGAAGGTCGGGCCGTACCGGCGCGAGTCGACCGTGCTCCGCTCCGACGAGGCCGCGCGCTTCACCGGAAGCTACCGCGATCCGTCGATCGGCGACCGGCTGATGCGCGGAATTTCCGTCGACGACGTCCTTGCCGCGATCGACCAAGGCCGTGCCGCGCCGCCGGCTGCAACGACGAGTCGCGAAGGACACCAGCGGGGGCTCGTCGCATGACGAAGACGCTCGTCCTCGCCAGCGCGTCGCCGCGCCGCCGACAGCTCCTTGCGTCGGCGGGGTTCGACGCGCGCGTCGCGGAGAGCGATCTCGACGACGCGCGGGTGGTGCCGGGCGCGGTGCGTCCGGAAGAGTTGGTGCAGGCGCTCTCGTGGTTCAAGGCCCGACGCGTGCGCGACGCGAGCGGGCTCGCCGACTGCGTCCTGCTCGCCGCGGACACCGTGTGCGTCGACGGCCGTCGCGTTCTCGGGAAGCCGCGCGACGCGGAGCACGCGCGCTCGATGATCCGCGACTTCCGCAACCGCGCGCACCGCACGATGACCGGCGTCACGCTCGTCACCGCCGACGGCGCCCGCCGACTCTTCGTAGACGTCGCCACGGTCTCGCTCGGCCATCTCGACGACGACGCGATCGATGCGTACGTGGCGTCGGGCGCATGGCGCGGAAAGGCCGGCGGCTACAACTACGCCGAGTGCGAGGCGGCCGGTTGGCCCCTCGCGTGCGACGGCGATCCGACGAGCGTCATGGGCTTGCCGATGCGCCGCACGGTGCCGCTCCTCGCCGCGCTCGGCGTTGCACGGCGCGAGGTTCCCGCCGGAGGCGTCGCATGAGCGGTCGCGGACCCGCCGGCGCGTTCGGATCGTTGGCGTTGCGGCCGGTGTCGTGGATCTGGCGCGCCGTCGCGCGAGGCCGCAACGCCCGCTATGACCGCGGCGAGGGCGTTCGCCGCGCGCCGATCCCGGTCGTGAGCGTGGGCAACCTCTCGGTCGGCGGCACCGGCAAGACGCCGTTCGTCGCGTGGGCCGCCGCGAAACTCCGCGTTGCAGGCCATCGGCCGGCGATCGCGATGCGCGGATACGGCGCCAGCGAGGCGACCATGTCGGACGAGGCGCGCGAGTACGCGATGGCGTTGCCCGACGTCCCTGTCCTCGTCGGCGCGGATCGCCACGCGACGATTCTCTCGTGGCTCGCGGCGCATCCCGGGGCGATCGACGTCGTCCTTCTCGACGACGGCTTCCAGCATCGGAAGCTCGCACGCGATCTCGACCTCGTCCTCGTCGACGCCGCGCGGCCCGCGCTCGATTCGCCGATCTTGCCGAGCGGGTGGCTGCGCGAGCCCGCCGACGGACTGCGCAGGGCGAGCGCCGTGATCGTCACCCGCGCCGAGCGCATCGATCCGGCGCTCGAGGCTCACATCTCCGCGTTGCACGGCCGACCTCCGATCGCGTGGTGCCGCCACGCGTGGCGCGGGCTCGATCTCATGCGCGGCGCGAGCGCCGAGCGCGTCGGCGTCGACTGGCTGCGCGACCGTCGCCTCTTCGGCGTCTTCGGCGTCGGCAATCCTGACGCGGTGCGCGCGGCGTATGAGCGCGCGGGAGCGACGATCGCCGACGACGCGGGCGCGCGCGATCACGCGACCTACGGCCGCGCCGACCTCGAGCGCTGGATCGCCCGCGCGGCGTCGACGGGCGCGCACGCCATCGCGACAACACGCAAGGACTGGACGAAGATCCGCGACCTCGCGCCTCCCGACGCCATGCCCTTCGTCGTGCCCGACGTCGCGCTCGCGTTCCTCGACGGCGAGTCGAAGGTCGAAACGCTCCTCGCGCGTGCCGTCGCCGATCGGCATGCCGTAGACTCCGCGACGTGACCACCGCGCGCCCCGAGTCGTCGACCGACATGCTGCCTCGTCTTCACGAGGCGATCCTTGCGAAGCTCGCCGCCTGGAAGGGCGTGCGGGCGATGGTGATCGGCGACTTCATGCTCGATCAGCAGGTCTACGGCGCGGCCGAGCGCCTGTCGCCCGACGCGCCGGTGCCGGTCCTCATGGCGGGCGACCCGCGCAGCATCGGCGAGACCGCCGGCGGCGCGAGCAATGTCGCGACGTGCCTTCGCGCGCTCGAGGCGCACGTCGAGTGCTTCGGCGTCGTCGGCGGCGACGTCGAGGGCGAGTCGCTGCGCCGGCTCCTCCGCGAGTCGGGCTGCGCGATCGACGGCCTCATCGTCGATCCCTCGCGACCGACGACCGTGAAGCGCAGCCTCATCGGTCTCGCGCAGCATCGCCATCCGCAGAAGATGTTCCGGCTCGACTTCGAGAGCCGCGAGCCGCTCGGCCGCGCGATCATGGAGCGCCTTCTCGGCGCGATCTTGCGGGCCTTGCCGAACGTCGACGTCATCTGCATCGAGGACTACAACAAGGGCGTGTGCGCGTCGCAACTCTGTCACGCGGTGATCGACGCCGCGCGTGCGCTGCACAAGCCGGTCCTCGTCGACCCGGCCGCGATCGAGGACTACTCGCGCTATCGCGGCGCGACCGCGATCACGCCGAACCGCACCGAGGCCGAGCTCGCGACCGGCATGTCAACGCCGATCGACGCGAGCGTGCAGCACAACGCGCGGCTCGCGATGCGCCTCTTGGGCGACGTGCAGCTCGACGCCGTCGTCCTCACGCTCGACAAGCATGGCGCGGTGCTCGTCGAAAAGCCCGCCGACAAGCATCCCGATAAGCACATCGTTCCCGTGCATCTGCCGACCGTCGCGCGCACCGTCTACGACGTCACCGGCGCCGGCGACATGGTGCTCGCGGCGCTCGCCGCCGCCATCGCGAACGGCTTCCCGTGGATCGAAGCGGTCGCGTTTGCGAACGCCGCCGCGGGTCTCGAAGTCGAAGTGTTCGGCGCCCAGCCGATTCCGCTCCCGAAGATCCGCCAGTCGATCCTCGGCCTCGCCGGCCGCGCGAGCGGCAAGGTGCGCTCGCTCAGCGACCTCCTCGTCGAGCTTGAGGTGCACCGCGGCGCG
>JAEUIT010000065.1 GCA_016795035.1 Phycisphaerae bacterium
GGCGTCGCTGGCGCCCGGACCATGGCGATCTCGATTCGGCGGCCTGCTCCTCGCGGGCTCGCTGCGCTTCGCCCGCGAGGAGCAGGCGTGCTTCTCCGATCGATCGGAGAGGCGGGGATTCAACATACAAGACCACTGCGCCCGCCGGGGACCCCGCCCCCAAACGTGGCCACACCACTGCGCCCGAGTCGACCTCGCCGCCCACCCTGGCCAGACCACTGCGCGGGCGCGCACTGGCCACACCACTGCGCCCGCGGTCGACCTCGCCACCCACCCTGGCCAGACCACTGCGAACCTGGCCAGACCACTGCGCGCAAAGCACCGCCCCCAACCCCGCCCACCCCCAAAAACAACAAGCGGCGCCTCTCAGCGCCGCCTGTCGTGCAATCCAATGACTGCGTACTACCGGGTTCTACTGCGTCCTAGCCGCAGCCACTTACGGGCACGCGCCCCACGCGCCGAGGAGGGCGCCGAGGTCGGCACCGTCGGTCACGTTGTCGCCGGTGAGGTCGCCGTTCGGCGTGCCCCACGCGCCGAGGAGGGCGCCGAGGTCCGCACCGTCGACCACACCGTCACCGGTGATGTCGGCCGGGCACGGGTCCGAGTACGTGCAGTCGTCGTTCGGGCTGCCCGGCGTATCGCTGCCGGTCAGGATGTCGAAGATGCCGATCGTCCACGTCGAGGTCGTCGGGCAGAACTTCACGTGGCCCGGCGCGAACGTGCCGTCCGGTCCGACGGTGGTCGTCGAGTACACGTACTCGCTGCCCGTTTCCGGCGGAACCGTCGTCGTCTCGATCACCGCAACGCTGTCGATGATCGTCGCCCACGGCGTGGCGTCGAGGACGCCGTCGTCGTTCGTGTCGAGGTCGTCACCAGACGCGCCGGTGAATTGCCACACGAGAAGCACGGTGAGGTTGTCCGAGTTCTCGAGGTTGAAGCCCGTCGGAATCACCTTGTCGAGCGTGACGCCGTCGAGGGTGAAGGTCTCCTTGCCGACGACGTAGAACCCGTCCGCGGGGATCGAGCTCTGGCCGAGGCTCACCGCCATGTCGATGACGCCCGAACCGGCCGTCGCGCCGCCGTCGCCGATGACGACGAGCGACACGCCGTTCAGGTTCGTGCCGGCCGGACCGACGACTTCGACGTACTCGTCGTTGTCGTCGCCCGACTGGTCGATGCGCATCTCGCTGAGTTCGATCGCCGGAGCTTCCGGCGCGATGAAGCAGTTGAGGTTCGCCGCGCTCACGCAGTCGGCGTCCCACGCGATGTCGCAGCAGGTCGGATCGCTCACGCAGATCGCGTTGCAGCAATCGGCGTCAGAACAGCCCGGCGTGCGTGCCGCGGTGTAGCAATCCTGCGTGCCCTTCTGGCCGCACGGGCTCGGCTGCGGGCACTCGGCATTCGCCGCGCCCGGCGTGTCGTTCGCGAGCGAGTCGAAGAGGCCGACCGTCCACGTGCCGCTCGGCGTGCACTTGTACGCGTGCGACGGCGAGAAGGCGGTGTCCGGTCCGACCGTCGCCGCGCCGAAGCCGCACGCGCCGTCGCCGGCGGTGAGGGTCAGCGAGTCGATCGTCGAAGCCCACGCGGTTCCGTCGAGGGCACAGTCGTTGTTGGCGTCGAGGTTCTGACCGATCGCGCCATTGAAGTTGAAGACGAGAAGGTGCGTGACCGTGTCGCCGTCCTCGAAGTTGATCGAGTTGCGGACGAGGTCCGGCGTGCCGAGCGCGAAGTCGCTCGTCGCGACGACGAAGAGGCCGTCCGACGGAATCGTGCCCGAGAGAAGCGAGACGCTCTCGACGAAGCCGTTGCCCGAGCCGTTGCCGTCGCCGAGGACGACGTAGGCGACGCCGTTGAGCGACGTGCCGGGCGCGCCGGCGATCTCGACGTACTCGTTGAGGTCGGTGCCCGCCTGACCGATGCGGACTTCGTTGATCGAAAGGCTCGGCGCCGCGCCGCCGCTCAGGCAGTTCGCGTTCGCCGCGCTGACGCAGGCAGCGTCCCAGCCGCTCGCGCAGCAGGTCGGATCGGCGTCACACACGAGCGTGCAGCAGTCGAGGACCGAGCAGCCATTCGACGCGTGTTCGACGAAGCACGACTCCGTGCCGCCGCACGAGGGGCACCCGGCGTTCGTCGCGCCGGGGCTGTCGACGCCGATCGACGGATCGAACGTACCGATCTGCCAATCGCCGTTCGGATCGCAGCGGTAGACGTGGCTCGGCGAGAAGCCGCCGTCCGGACCGACAACCGACGTCGAATAGACGAACTCGGAGGTGGTCGGCGGCACGGCGGGGTCGACGACGACCGCGACGCTGTCGACGATTTCCGTCCACGGCGTGACATCGAGGATGCCGTCGTTGTTCGTGTCGAGGTCCTGCGCATTCGCACCGGTGAACCCGCGAACGAGGAGGTGCGTGACGTTGTCTGAGTTCTCGAAGTTGAGGCCAGCGGCGCCAACGTTGAGATCGGGGATCGCACCGCCGAGCGTGAACGTCGACTCCGTGACGAGGAAGAACCCGTCATTCGGCATCGTCTGGCCAGCGAGCGAGACGACCGCTTCGATCGTGCCGCTTTGGCCGGTGCCGTCGCCGATCACGATGTACGTGAGATCGCTGAGGCTCGTGCCACCTGGGCCCGTCAGCTCGAAGTACTCGTCGTTGTCGGTGCCCGACTGATCAATGCGGATCTCGCTGATCTTCACCGTGTCCGGCGTGATGCCGCACTCGGGGTTGGCGGCGCCGACGGTGTCGTCACCGGCCGAGAGGTCGCTCGAGGCGACGCGGTATTCCGTGCCGTCTTCGCAGCGGTAGACGTGGCCGGGCACGTTCGAGAGACCTTCCGGTCCGACGAGGTTCGTGCTGTAGACGAAGTTCGCGTTGACGCCATCGGGATCGTCGCCCGAGACCATCGCGACGCTGCTCAGGACCGCGCCCCACGGCGTCGAGTCCTGCACGCCGTCGTCGTTGGCGTCGATGTCGCTGCCGACCGCGCCGCTGAAGCCCGACACGAGAAGGTGCGTGACGTTCGAGTTGTCTTCGAAGATGAGGGTCGTCGTCACGTTCGCCGGAGCGAGCGTGAAGGTCGCTTCCGCAACGACGAGGTAGCCGCTCGCGGGGATCACGGCGCCGGTGAGATTCACCGCGAACTCGACGTAGCCGTTCTGCGCCGGCGGGAGCTGGGTGTCGTCGTCACCGACCACGACGTACCAGACGTCGCTGAGGACGGTGCCGGGCTCGCCGCGGATCTCGATGTACTCCTGGGTGTCGGCGCCGGGCTGGCCGGTGCGGACTTCGGAAATGACGAGAGGCGTGGTTCCGGCCATCGCCGGAGCGGTCATGGCAACGGCGGCTGCAACGGAGAGCCCCGCGACATGAACCGGACGGAGAAGGGACTGTGCCAACGACCCTCGAAGGGCATTGGCAGACGACGTTCGTGGCATCTGCGGCTCCTGAAACACGGAAGAGAACAACGGAAAAGAGAAGGTGCGGACGGTCGATGCGGCGATCGCGCGAGGCGACGACACCGCGTTGCCAACACCCGAAGGTCTGATAGCGACCGTGAACGCGCCCGTTGCGCGACCGGGCTCGCGCGTGACGAGCGATCCGAGAGGCGCACCGAGGGCGCGAACCGAGAACACGACCGCGTGCCCGGCAAGCCGCGCACGTGGTGAGTCTTTCTGCCCTCTATCGAACCCTGACGTTGCTAGCGGTGCCGAGTCTACGGCCCGCCCCCCCGGCAATGGAAGGCGCTAGAGGCCGGAAGCGCCAGTCCTAGCGAGGATTGAGCGATATCGGAATGAATGAGGAAGGGAGTCAGGAGCCAGGAGTGAGGAGTCAGTGGTGGCGATTCGGTGCCTAGGGATTTCCCACTGACTCCTGACTCCTGAATCCTGCCTCCTTTCAGGCTGCTCGCCCGACCGTCAAAACGAACGCCGCCCCCGGAACGAGCGTCCCGGGGGCGGCAGTCATGGTCAAACCTGCACTTCCTTCCACCCTTACTTCGTCGGCTCTTCCGGCGCCGTCGCGCGCGGCTGGCTCACGGCCGGGACGTTCGCCCGGGCGGGGGCCGGGGCGGCGCCGCCGGGGGTCAGCTCGTTGCCCGACGGGAGGCTCGCGAGGTCGACGTTGAGCGGGGTGAGGAAGATCTCGACGCGGCGATTCTCACGGGCACCGTTCGGGCCGTTCGAGACGAGCGGACGGTACGGGCCGTAGCCGGCGACCTGGAAGCGGCCGGAGTTCACGCCGTCGCGCACGAGCTGATCGCGGACCGCGATCGCGCGGTGCGCCGAGAGGAACATGTTCGTCGGGTGCTGGGCCGCGACGTTGCGGATCGGCTGGCTGTCGGTGTGACCGACGACCTTCACTTCGAGGTTGTTCGCGTCGCCGGTATTCAGGATCGACGCGACCTTGCGGAGGACGTCCTGCGCCTTCGACGAGAGCGTCGTCTTGCCCGAGTCAAACGTCACGTCGCTCTTGAAGCGGAGCATGCCGCGCTTCGCGTCGAACTCGAAGACGTCGGGATACTGGGCCGCGAGCTGCTCGAGCGCCGCCGTGATCTGCTCCCCGAGGATGGGCTTGTCGAGCGTGGCGATGCGGGCGAGGAGATCCTCGTAGCGCTTGCGGAGTTCGTCGATGTTGCCGCCGTTGGCGCCAGCGAGGAGCTGAGCCTGACGCAGATCTTCCGCCGCCTGCGCGAGCTGCGTGCGAAGGGCTTCTTCATTCGCTCGCGACGAGTCGAGGTCGCCCTGAAGCGTGAGCACCTGCTGCTCCTTGCTTCGGTAGGCGGTCATGAGGTCGTCGTACTTGTCCTGCGGAACGCAGCCAGTGAGCACGGGCGCCGCCGCGAGGCTCGCGAGCAGCGTGAGACGGGTGGGGCGGGTGAACGAGCGGATCTGCATAGTGAGTGGTCGTTTCTGCGGGTGTTGGGACGCGGTGTGGGGTCGCACGCGTCGCATGAACTCGTCGACGCCCGCACGAAGGCGTGTTCACGCGACGCACCAACGCGCACAATCCGCGCGTCGGCGAGTGTGATGTCGGATCTGGGCGAAGGCCCCGAGGAAGGGCCGTCGCGAGGGCGAAAGTGTAACGAACACGGTCGACGCGATCGGTCGACGCCGTTCGGTCCGGGTCTCATCGGCCATGCGCGCACGCGAGTGCTGGCGAGTCGACGAAACCGGACGCAAGATTCATCGGACAGGACCCGCTCGTTGCCCCATTTCCCACGCGAAGACTTGTCGAAACTTCCCGACTGCCTCCAATCGGCGTGCGTGCTTGCACCGAATCTCCTCGGATGCCGGCTCGCGGCGCGCGTCCGCGGCGGACGCCGGTGGCGGGTCGGGCTGATCACGGAGGTCGAGGCCTATCCGGGCGGCGCGGATCGGGCGAGCCACACGTTCGGCGGCCGCCGCACGAAGCGCAACGAATCGATGTGGAAAGAAGGCGGCCACGCCTACGTCTATTTCGTCTACGGCATGCACTTTTGCCTGAACGTGGTGTCGGGTCCCGAAGGCTCGGGCGAAGCGGTCCTGATCCGTGCCCTCGAGCCGCTGGAAGGGCTCGACGACGTCGTGGCGGAGAAGGGCATCCACGGTTGTCGCGGCCCGGCGAAACTCGCGAAGGCCCTCGACATCGACCGCCGCGACGACGGCGCGTGGCTCCTCGCACCGCGTCCCGCCTCGCGCGGCGTGAATTTGGGCAAGCGTCCCTCGCGTCTACGCCTCCTTCCGCCCGATCCGGTCACGCTGCCGGCCGGCTCCGACAGATTGGTGGTGGCAACCCCGCGCGTGGGCGTCTCGTACGCCGGCGAGTGGGCGTCGCGGCCGTGGCGGTTCGTGCTGGAAAGGCAGAGAGGAGTCAGGAGATAGGAGTCTGGAGATGGGAGTCAGGAGTTAGGAGTCAGGAGTCAGTGGGGAAAGGCATCGGCGCCCCGTACGCGAAGTGCCTTTCTCACTGACTCCTCACTCCTGAATCCTGACTCCTCCTCTTCTCCCTCTCGATTCCGGGCCCGACTCGCCGATAGGATCGCCTCTTCACCCTTCCATCACCGCAATGCCCGAATCCCAGGACATCGACATCCGTAAGGTCGCCAGGGCCGCCGGCCCGTATCCGGTCGAGGCCTACGCCTTCGTTCGCGAAGGGTTGAACTACACGGTGCTGCGCGTGCACGCCAACGCCGAGGCGCTGCCGGAGGAGTCGCGGCACGTGAGCGGCGGGCAGCTCTGCATCGGCCTCCGCGACTTTGCCATCGACCGCTACGGCCTCCTCGCGCCGGTCGTCCTCTCGTCGTGGAACATCCACCGCACCGACGACTTCGGGCGCATCGTCTTCGCCCTCATCGACGCGAAGCAGATGAGTAAGAACGCGAACGACACGATCGAGGACTTCCGCAGCGTCTTCGACTTCGACGAGGCCTTCAGCCGGCAGGCCCTTCGCGACCGCATCGGTCGCGGCTGATCCCCACCCCCCCGCGACCGGAGTGGTCGCGTATGGCCACAGGCGACCGGATTGGTCGCGTATGGCCACATGCGACCGGAGTGGTCGCGTATGGCCACACGCGACGCGATAGGTCGCGTCTGGCCACCCGTCGCCGATCGCGTCAACCCCATTCGCCGAGCAGGATGCCGAGGTCCGCGGCGTCGACGACGCCGTCGGCGTTGAAGTCCGCGTTGCAGCCGTCGCAGGTTCCCCACTCGCCGAGGAGGATGCCGAGGTCCGCCGCGTCGACGCGGCAATCGCCGTTCGCCGGACCGAGATCCGCGACGCGGCCGGCTTCGAGCGCGAACGAGTACGTGCCGAAGTCGTTGATGTCGCCGCCGACCTCGATGACGTAACTCCCCGTTGCAGGCAACTGGAACTTGCCCGGGGACTGTCCGCACATCGCCGAGTCGGTGAAGAGCGTCGTGCCGCCGGGGCCGACGAGCTTCCAGTTCAAGGTGCAGCTGCCGCTGAACTCCTCGAGGCAGACGTAGTCGCCGGCGGCGGCATCGAAGGTGTAGCGGTCGAGCGCGAATGGTTCCGGAAGGATGCCCGCGCCGCGCGCCGGGGCGTTCGGCGCGATCGTCGTGCCGACGTCGATCGTGAAGGTCTCGGGCTGATCGAGCGCATGCAGGATCGCGCTATAGGTGCCGACCGCGTCGCCGACGCCGAACACGCGGCACACGTACGTGCCGCTCTCGCTGAGCGTGAAGAGTCCGACGGGGCCGCCGCAGAGAAGCTTGTTCTGGAAGACGGGCGCGCCCGAGGGGGCGTAGAGCGACCAGTGCAGGGAACAGGAGCCGTTGATCGCGACCGGCACGATCGATTGGCCGGCGGTGAGTTCGAGGTGGTAGTCGTCGATCGCTCCCGGGCCTTCGAGCGAACCGGAGCCCGGGCCTTGCGCTCCCGGTGCGATCGTCTCCTCGAGCGCGAGCGGGAAGACTTCCGGCGGATCGACCGGCGTGAGCGTGAAGGAGTAGGGGCCGACGGTGCTCGTCGTGCCGTTCACGGTGACGAGGTACGTGCCCGCCTCGGTCAACGTGTGCTGCCCTCCGTCGGCGCACATCACCATGTTTGAGAAGACCGTCGCGCCGCTCGGCGCCGTGAGCGCCCAGCGCAACGAGCACGAGCCGGAGAGGCTGTCGGCGAAGATCGTCGCGGGCGGAAGGACGTCGAACGCGTACACGTCGATCGCCCCCGGCTCCTCGATCGAGCCCGCGCCCGGGCCCGGCGCGCCGGGGGCGACGACGTCGCCCAGCTCGATCTCGAACGACTCGGGCGGATTCAGCGACCAGGTCGCCAAGGAGTAGGTGCCGGTGGCGCCTTCGATGCCCTTCACCGTGATCGTGTACGTGCCGAGCTCCGTGAGTGCGAGCACGCCGCCGTCGCCGCCGCAGATCGCGACGTTCGCGAAGAGCGACGCGCCCGAGGGGGACGTGAGCGAGTACTGGATCGAGCAACTGCCGCTGATCCCGTCGAAGTAGACCGACTGCGGAGCGCCGATCGAGAGCTCATAGCGATCGATGGCGCCGGCCTCCTCGATGTTGCCCGCGCCCGGTCCCGGCGAGCCGTTCGTCACGAGCGTCTTCGTCGTGATGGGGAAGACTTGGGGCGGATTGAGCTCGACAAGGGCGAACGAATAGTTTCCGATCGCGCCCGTGCCCGGCGCCGACGCGACGCGCACCGTGTACGTGCCGACTTCGGTCAGCGTGATCGGTCCGGGATCGCCGCCGCAAAGGGCGGGATCGTTGAAGACGATCGCTCCCGACGGCGCCGTCAACGACCAGCCGAGCGAACACGAGCCCGAGAGGTCCTGCGCGTAGATGTCGACCGGCGCGCGAATCGCGAGCGTGTACTCGTCGATCGCGCCCGGCTCATCGATGGTGCCGGCGCCCGGACCGGGCACGTTCGGCGACACGGCTTCGTCGAGACCGATCGCGAACGTCTGCGGCGGGGCCACGTTCCACAGCGTGAACGAATAGGTGCCGGTCGCGGCGCCGTTCGCCGCCTTCACGGTGATCGTGTACGTGCCCGGAGTCGAGAGGACGAACGTCCCGGGATCGCCGCCGCACAGGACGGCGTTCGAGAAGAGCGCCGTCGCCGACGGCGTCTTCATGTCCCAGACGAGGCTGCACGACCCGCTCACCGACTGTGCGTAGACCGTCGTCGGCCGCGCGATCGTGACGTGATACACGTCGATCGATCCGGCGGCCTCGATGTTGCCGGCGCCCGGACCCGGAACGCCGTTCGAGACCGGCGACTCGAGCGCGAGGACGAACTCGTCCGTCGCCCCGCGTGCGTCCGCCCGGAACGCGCACACCGCAAACGCCACGACTGCCACCACGATCCACCACGTGCGCTGACGCATGAACATCCTCTCGTCTGTTGGCGCGGGCGTCCGCGCGCAGGCCGCGACACGAGGTCCGTCGCGGCCGCCGAGAGAGCACCCACGCATCGGAGTATGACAGGCGACGGCGGCAAACTCCACGCCTCTCGTTCGACGGGCTCGCGCCGGCGCGGATCAAAGCCTCATAAGTCGGTACGCGACCCAACTCAGGAAGCGCTGCCACACCGAGCGCCGCGTCCACTCCTCGAGCTTCACCTCGCGGGCCGCCTCGATGTCCCGCTCGAACTCCGCCGTCAGTTCTCCGGCGAGCTGCGGGTCGTACACCGCGACCATGACTTCGAGATTGCGGGCGTCGGACCAGGTGTCGAAGTTGAACGAGCCCACCGCGGCGAAGACGCCGTCGATTGCGACCGTCTTCGCGTGCAGCGTCTGGTCGACCATCTCGTAGACGCGCACCCCGTTGCGGAGGAGCGCCCCGTAGAGCGACTGCGCCGCGAAACGCACGAGCGGCACGTCCGAGACGCCGGCCGTGAGGATGCGGACATCGACGCCGCGCGACGCCGCGCGCGACATCGCCCGCGTGATGCGCAGCGGCGGAACGGCGTACGCCATCGAGATCGAGCACGACCGCACCGCGTGATGGATCGTGAGGCGGATCATGCGCTGGATCGCGCGGCGCCCGGTGCGCCCGCTCGACGAGAGCACCTGCGCGAGGACGTCGCCCTTCGCGTCGCCCGGGGCTGCAACATCGAGTTGCTCGCCCGCGAGGTTCTTCCACGTCGTCGCAAAGACCGACGCGAGGTGGTGCACGCTCGGTCCCTCGAGCCGGAATCGGGCGTCGTGGAAGAGTCCGTTGCCGTGCTTCGGACCGGCGTAGTCCTCCGACACGTTCATGCCGCCGCAATAGCCGATGCGATCGTCGATGACGACGAGCTTCCGATGGTTGCGCTGGAGGAGCGCGGGCCCGCGCCAGAGGCGGCTGATGGGATTGAAGACCTCGACGCGCACGCCCGCGTCGCGCAACGGCGCGAGTTCCGCCTCGGTGAGCCGCGACGACCCGACCGCGTCGACGACGAGCCGCACGTCGCAGCCGCGCTCGGCCGCGCGCGCCAGTTCGTGCAGCGTGCGCATGCCGGCGCGGTCCGGCTCGATCAGGTACATCTCCATCCAGATGCGTTTCGACGCCTCGGCGAGATCGCGCCAGAGCGAGTCGAAGCACGCGTCGCCGTCGAACGAGAGCGACACCGCGTTGCCGTCGGAGAGGCCGCCGAGCCGCACGAGCGCCCGCAGCGTGCGCGTCCACGTCCGCATGAAGGAGACGGGCGGCGCGCCGTGCGACGTCGCGTCGCGAAGTCGGCGCAGGCACGCCTGCGCGAGCGCGTGGTCGTCCCTGCGTGCGGGGGCGGGGGCGCGATCCTCCGAGGTCGTCGTCATGGCCGAAGCGGTGTGCACGGACGTTCAGCTCCAGGCGCCGAGCAGGATGCCGAGGTCTTCCGGACCCACGGTCCCGTCGCCGTCGATGTCGCCGGCGCCGCTGCCGCCCCAGGCGCCGAGGAGGATCCCGAGGTCCTCGGGGCCGACCGAGCCGTCGCCGTCGAGGTCCGCCGGCTGCGGGTTCGTGTCGCACAGGTCGCAGAGGCGCACGGCGTCGCCCACGCAGCTCGCGTCCCACGACGAGTCGCAGCAGGTCGGGTCGGCGGTGCAGACCGTGTCGCAGCAATTCTCGTCGTTGCAGCCGCCGCCGGCGTGCTCCTCGCAGCAGGAGCCCGCGTTCGGGCAGTTGTCGACCGGCGGGCACTCAGGGCACTCGGGCCAGGTCTCGCCCGGCTCGCAGACCGTGTCGCCGCAGACGGGGCCGCAGAAGCCCGGCGCGCATTGCGTGTTCACGAGCGCGACGCAGGCGCCGTCCCAGCCGTTCTCGCAGCAGGTCGGGTCAGCGTCGCACACCGCGTTGCAGCATGCCTCGTCGGTGCAGCCCGGGCTCGCGTGCGCGTCGCAGCAGTCGCCGACGCCCGGGCAGTTGTCGACCGGCGGACACTCGGGGCACTCGGGCCACGACTCGCCGGGCTCGCAGATGGTGTCGCCGCAGACGGGGCTGCAGAAGCCGGCGCCGCAGGCGTCGTTGACCACGCTCACGCACGCGATGTCCCAGCCCGTCGAACAGCACGACGGGTCGATGTCGCAGACGGCGTCGCAGCAGCTCTCGTCGGTGCAGCCCGGGCTCGCGTGCACGTCGCAGCAGTCGCCGACGCCCGGGCAGTTGTCGACCGGCGGGCACTCGGGGCACTCGGGCCACGTCTCGCCCGGCTCGCAGATCGTGTCGCCGCAGACGGGGCCGCAGAGCGAGCCGCACAGCTCGTCGGCGTCGCCGGCGCAGAGGCTGTCCCACTCGTCCTCGCAGCAGAAGGGGTCTTGCGCGCACACCACGTTGCAGCAGGTGATGTCCTCGCAGCCGGGTGTGTTCTGCTCCTCGCAGCAGTCGCCGAAGCCGGGACAGCCGCCGACGACATCGGGCGCCGCCGCCGCGAGCGACGCGACTCCGAGGGTGGCGACGAGCGTCGCGAGGCGTTGACAGGTTCGGATGCGCGGCATCGATGGTTCTCCGTTGCGGGCGTGCGGAAGGCGTGGGACCTTGCGACACATTGCGGCCGTTCGCGGCGGATGTTGCGACGAAGATCGGCCTCCGCTCTGATTTAGGGGCTTCGCCCGGCACGCGAGCGCCGGCGCGCGCGTGCGGCGAATGCCCAAGCGCCGCGTGCTGGCTCGCGCGGCACACTCGCCGCGATGTCGGCGCAGGACACGTTGCTGAATCTCGGTCTTGCGCTCGGACTCGGCCTTCTCATCGGGCTCGACCGCGAGCGTGTGCCCAACAACGTCGCGGGACTTCGCACGTTCGCATGCATCGCGGTCGCGGGCGCGCTCAGTGCGATCGTCGCGGGCATGCAGCCGGACGTGGGCGTGGGTCAGGGCGTCTGGATCGTCGCCGCGGCGCTCCTCGCGACGACGGCGCTCGTCGTGACGGCGCGGGTGGGGCAGGGGGATCGCCCGCCCGAACGGGCGGGCGTGACGACCGAAGTCGCGACCGTCGTGACGTTTCTCGTCGGCGTTCTCTGTGTGACAGGTCCGCGCGCGGCGGCGGTCGTCGTTGCAGGCGCGCTCTACGTCCTCCTTCACGCGAAGCAGCCGATGCGTCGTTTCGTGCGCGCCCTGAAGGCAAAGGACCTGACCGCGATCGCGCAGTTCGTCCTCGTCGGCCTCGTCATTCTCCCGGTCCTGCCCGATCAGGGTTTCGGGCCGTATGAGGTCCTGAACCCTCGGCGCATCTGGTGGATGGTGCTTCTCGTCGTGTCGTTGAGCTTGGGCGCCTACGTCGTCTACACGATCGGGGGCGCCCGGATAGGCACGCCCGTCGCCGGCATCCTCGGCGGGCTCATCAGCACCACCGCGACGACCGTGACCCACTCGCGCCTGGCGCGGCAATCGGGACGCGAAGCGACGTCCGCCGCCGTGATCATGCTTGCGTCGGCGGTCCTTTACGTGCGTCTCCTCGTCCTCCTCGCGGTCGTCGCGCCGACGATTCTCCGCGTTGCCGCCGTACCCATCGCCATCATCGGCGTTGCCGCGGGCGCCCTCGCCCTCGTCGCGTGGATGCGCATGCCGAAGCGGCGTTCGTCGCTGCCGGATCAGCGGAATCCGGCGCAGCTCCTCTCCGCGCTGTCGTTCGGCGCGATCTATGCGGTGATCCTCCTCGCGGTCGCGTTCGCGCAGGAGCACCTCGGATCGGCGGGCGTCTATGCGACCGCGGCGATCGGCGGACTGGCCGACCTCGACGCGATCACGCTCTCGAACGCGCAACTCTCGGCATCGGGCAACGTCGCCGCATCGACGGCGTGGCGCGCCATCGTCGTCGCCTCCATCGCAAACGGACTGACGAAGGTGGTCATCGTCATCGCGCTCGGGGGGCGTCCCCTCGCGCGTCGCACAGTGCCGCTCTTCGCGATCCTCTTCGCGGTGTCGCTCGCGGTCCTCCTTCTGTGGCCCGATCCGACCGCCGACGCCGTCCCTGCCGATGGAGGGGCCGATTGAGGCCGCGTTTCGGGCGAGCACCCGAAGGACGTGATGTGCGCACGTCGTAGCCTTGGGATAGGTCGCATCCACCCGATCTGCCATCCCACCCCCCTTGGCCCAAAGCGGGCCCACTGATTGTTCTTGCTGCCCCCACGAGGGCCGGGGCTGCCGAAGACGACTCCACGCGTCTCGGCGGCTCCGGCCTTTTTCGTTCCGCCGCAACGTTAGGTCCTGAGGTGGCGCACGGCCTTCGACGACGGCAAGGTCTGCCGCACGTCGAAGTAGCCTTCCCACGGATCGTTCAACCGCGCGAGGCGGCGGCGCACATTGCCGAGCGTGAAGGGCTGCGGCTCCGTGATGCGCGCCAAGTCTGCCCAGCGAATCGGTAGCGACACCGGCGCGGCGCTTCGCACCCGCACCGAGTACGGACATACCGACGTCGCGCCGCGGCCATTCCGCAGGTAGTCGATGTAGATGCGTCCCGTCCGCTTCGCCTTCGTCATCACGCTGACGTAGCGCTCGGGATCGTGCGTCGCGACGGCGACGGCCACGGCCTGAGCGAAGGTGCGCAGTTCACTCCACGTTGCAGGCGGCGAGAGCGGCGCGACGACGTGCAGCCCCTTGCCGCCCGAGACCTGCACGAAGCTCTCGATGGTGAGGTCGGCAAGCAGCGTGCGAAGGTGCGTCGCCGCTCGCCGCACGTCGTTCCACGGCACGCCGTCGCCGGGATCGAGATCGAAGACGAGCCGGTCCGGCGTCTCGATCGTCGACGCCTTCGAACCCCACGTGTGAAACTCGATCGTGTTGCGCTGGGCGAGCTCGACGATCTGGCTCGCTTCCCGCACGACGAGGAGCTTCTTCGCCGTCATGGCTTCGTCGACCGCCCGTGCGAGGGCTGGCCCCGCATGCTTCTGGAAGAAGCACGGGCCTTCGGCGCCGCTCGGGCACCGGACGAGGGCGAGCGGACGGCCCTCGAGGTAGGGGAGCATGCGCTCGGCGACAAGCGCGTAGTACTCGACGAGCTCGCGCTTGGTGTGGCCAGGCTCGGGAAAGACGACCCGCTCGGGATGCGTGATGCGCGGCGCGGGCGTCGCGGCGTTCGCGGTCATGGACTTCTTCTTTCTCGTCGTTGCCGTAGGTCTCGTCGTTGCGGCGACGTCGCGCGGGACCTCGCGCACCACGTCGCGCGCGGGCTTGTCCTCGCGCAGGCCGAGGAACGCGGGTTGGCGGAGGCGGCCGTCGCGCGTCCACTGCGCGAAGCGCACCTCGGCGACGAGCCTGGGCTCGACCCAATGCGCGTCCTTGCGCTCGGCGCGCGTCGGCGGCGGATCGAACGGGCACTCGCGACGCGGGCTCTTCGCGAGCCGGCGCGCGAGCGTCGTCAGCGTCTCCTCGGAGAAGCCCGTGCCGACGCGCCCGCAGTAGACGAGTTTCGCGCCGTCGTAGTAGCCAAGGAGAAGTGCGCCGAATCCGCTCCGACTCCCTTGCGGCGCGCTGTATCCGCCGACGACGAACTCCTGGCGGAGATGGCACTTCGCCTTCACCCAGTCGCGGGTGCGGGCGCCGACGTACGGGCCGTCGGCGCGCTTCGAGATCATCCCTTCGAGGCCGCGCGAGCACATCGCCTCAAGCACGACCGAGCCCGGCCCCGTGAAGTGCTCGCTGATCTCGACGCGCGCGTCGGGCGTCGCTGCGCGGTGCGCCGCGACGATCGTCGCGAGAAGCCTCTTCCGCTCGAGGAGCGGTGCGGCGCGGAGGTCGTGGCCGTCGAGGTGGAGAAGATCGAAGAGGTAGAGGCGGAGCGACGCGCGATCCGGCGAATGCTGCAGACCCTGGAAGTCGGGGAGGCCGTCCGCATCGAGCGCGACGAGCTCGCCGTCGACGATCGCTTGCCGCACCGGCAACGTCGAGAGCTCCGCGCCGATGGCGTCGTAGCGCTCGGACCAGTCGGTGGCGTTGCGGCTCTCGAGTCGCGCGTGGCCGCGCTCGATTGTCGCGACGAGCCGATAGCCGTCGAACTTGATCTCATGCAGCCAGCCGTCGCCCTCGGGGGGCGTGGCGACGAGCGTCGCGAGCTGGACCGTGACGTGCCGGGGAAGCGCGGCGCGAGTCGCGCCCGCGGGCATCTCGTAGGCCGGCGCGCGCGGGCGCGGCGCACTCGACGTTGCAGCCGTCTTCGAACCCGTCGCCTTTCGCGTCCGCGCTGCCCCCTCGGCGATCTCGTCCATCGTGCGGCCGGAGGCGACGCTCGTCGTCCACGCGTCGATCGCCTGCGGGCCCGACGCGAACGCGTCTTTCGCCTTGACGAGCAGCCAGTTCCGTTCGCCCTTCCCCATGCGAACGAGCGACCAGCGTCCACGAAGACGCTCGCCGAAGAGCGTGAACGAGAGGGATCCGTTGCGGAGCGCGCGCGCCGCGTCGCGCTCGCCTTCCGCACGCTCCCAGCGCCCGCGATCCCAGAGCATCACGGTGCCGCCGCCCTACTCGCCCTTCGGGATCGTGCCTTCGAACTCGGCGTAGTCGATCGGATGGTCCTCGACCTCGACCGCGAGGCGCTTGTCGCGCGGATCGAGGCTTGGCCCCTTCGGCACGGCCAAACTCTTGAGGACCCCGTCGACCTCAAGGCGGAAGTCAAAGTGGAGATGGCTCGCGGCGTGCTTCTGGACGACGAACGACGCCGTGGGCGAGCCGCGCGCGACGTGCGCGGTCGCCCGCGCCTCGGGCTCGGCCGTGCGATCGAAGCGACGCTTCCGTCGATACTCGGCGAGAACCTTGGGCATGGCATGTCAGGCGGAGCGCCGGCGTTTCGCCGGCGCCGCGCGCGACGGTCGCGTGGCGGCGGTCTTCTTGGGGGCGGTCTTTTTGGAGGCGGTCTTCGTATCGGGCGTCTTCTTGGAGACGCTGGCGCCCGGCTTCGCCGTGCGCTCAAGGCTCTTCTTGAGCGCGGCCATGATGTTGAAGGTCGGCGGGATCTCGCGATCGTCGGACGGCGCGCTGACGATCTCCGCGCCGTCGGCCTTCGCCTCGATCGCGCCGCGCAGGCGGTCGCGGAAGTCGTCCTTGAACTGCGCCGGACGGAAGGTTGACGACAGGGCCTGGATGAGCTGGTCCGCCATCTTCAGCTCGGCTTTCGCGGAAGACGACGTTGCAGGCAGACCCTCGAGCGAGCCGAGGTCGACCACCTCGTCGTCGTAGTACATCGTGTGGAGGACGAGCGCGCGGCCGTTCGAGCGGATCGCGGCGAGATGCTGCTGGTCGCGCATCACGAGCTGCGCGACCGCGACGCGCCGCTTCTCCGCCATCGCCGCGGCGAGGAGGGCGTAGGCCTTCGCGCCGTTCTTCTCCGGCACGAGGTAGTAGGTGCGGTCGAAGTACGACGGGTCGATCTGCGCGAGCTCGACGAACGCGACGATCTGGATGGAGTGGCCTGCCTCGGGCTTCAGTCGTGCGATCTCGTTCTCGTCGACGAGCACGTACTGGTCGGGCGCGACCTCGTAGCCGCGCGCGGCCTTCTTGAAGTCGTACTCCTTGCCCGTCTCGGGGCAGTAGAGCTTCTGGCGAAGGCGGCACGTGCCGTCGGGCGTGAGGAGATGGAAGCGGATCGAGCTGTCGCGCACCGCCGTGACGAGACGCACGGGAATGTTGACGAGTCCGAACGAGATCGAGCCGCTCCAGATTGATCGTGCCATGGGTGTGCCTGCAACGGGGAGAGTGCGGTCAGATCCCGTCGCGCTGGCCGTGCGAGTGGCCGGCGGTCGTCGACTGCTCGCTCGGCCGATGCAGCGCCCCGTCGTGGTCGCGGTTCGGCGCGTCGCGGAACTGGTCCTCGGCCCGGCGCGCGGCCATGCGGTCGGCGACCGACGGCGCGAGGAAGGCGAGCGTGGTGTTGATCGTCGAGAGTGAGCCCACGCGCCGCGAGCGCGCCGGGCGGACGGCAACGTCGAGAATCGCCTCCGCCACCTCGCGCGGATCGATCTTGGGCGGCGGCAGCTGCGCCTCGCGATCGCGATAGTTCTTCGCGTGCCGGGCGAACGGCGTGTTGACCGCGGTCGGCTGGATGAGCGTGACGGAGACGTCGGAGTGGTCGAGCTCCTCGACCTCGATGCGCAGCGCGTCGGTGAAGCCCTTCACGGCGTGCTTCGACGCGGTGTAGATGCCTTGGTAGGGGATCGCGGCCTCCGAGAGCTCGCTGCCCACGTTGATGAGCGCGCCGTTCGTGCGCCGCAGGAGCGGCAGCGCCGCGAGCGAGCCGTTGTAGACGCCCCAGAAGTTCGTGTCGAAGAGGCGGCGCGCGTCGTCCTCCGAGACCTCGTCGAGCCGCCCGTTGATCGAGATGCCGGCGTTGTTGACCCAGGTGTCGATGCGGGAGAACTGCGCGATCGCGAGATTCGCGACGCGGGCGACGTCCTCGCGCCGCGCCACGTCGCACTCGACCGCGAGCGCGGTGCCGCCCGCGTGCGTGATCGTGGCGGCGATCTCTTCGATCGTGCGCGCACTTCGCGCCGCGAGCACGACCTTCGCGCCGCGCGACGCGGCGAGCTCCGCGGTCTCAAGCCCGATGCCGCTTGAGGCACCGGTGATCACGACGACTTGTTCGGAGAGCGGCTTGTGCTTCGTGGTCATCGATCGTCCTCCGTGTGGCCGTCCGCGGTCATGTCACGCGCGCCTCGGCGTGCAGTGCGGCGAGCGCAATGCGGCTGAGCCAATCGTCCGACTGGCGTTCCTCGTCGAGCGTCGCCTCAAGGAGGAGGATGTCCTCGTTGCGGCCGAGCGCGCGGGCCCAGGCGATCACCGTGAGGTAGGAGACGATCTCGTAGTGCATCGCGCGCCGCGCCACGCCGACGATCGCGAGGTCGCGCACGTGCGCGTCGCCCGCGGCGTGGATGCGCGCATCGGCCTCCGCCAAGAGGCCGGCCGCGCCGGGCGAGGTCGGGCGTCTCCTCGGCGGGTTCTCCGACTCATCGAGGATCGATGCGAGTCGCTCCGCATGTCGTGTCGACTCGGCGGCGTGGCTCACGAGCGCCTGACACAATTCCACGTGTGACGCGGCGACCGCGAGCTTCTCGAAGGCCGTCGCCAGCAGGCGCTCGGCGCCCAGGAGCTCGTGAATCTCCGCGGCGTAGAGGGATGGAAGCGTGTCGAGCTTCATCACCTCTGAGGCTAGCCCTGCACGACGTTGCCGCCATACTGTGGACGCCTCAATGAAGGGTGACGGAGCAAGGAGCAAGGATCAAGGATCAAGGATCAAGGGGCTAGAGCCAAGGATCCGTGAGCATGAGTAAGGATGACGTTCGCATGTCCACGTTGCAGCTACGACCGGCGCGGAATCGATCCGCGCGGTGCGTGGTCGGGTGCGGGAGGCGCCTGTCAGCGGGCGAGGGCGGCTGACGACGCGTCGGCATCGGTGCCGCCTGCGATCGCGGTGTGCAGGTGTCGTGCGAGCCGCGTCGAGCCTGGGACGCCATAGAGAAGGAGGCCGAGGGCGATGACCGGCGCGAAGAGCATCGTCGACCCGGTGAAGGCCGGCTTCTGCGCGAACGTCAGGAGAATCAGGATGGTCCCGCCGATCGTGCCCACGATCGCGAGTTGATTCGCATGCGACGCCCTCGCGACACCGACGATGCCCGCGGCGCGGCGTTCGCCCGCGTTGAGGAGCGCGATGGTTGCCCGCCATTGGACCTGATTCGCAATGCTCAAGCCGATGGAGATGAGGAGCGCCACGGCGACCGGCAGGAGAATCGCGAAGGCGACGAACGGCACCCAGAGCCAGGGCCCGCCATCTCGAAGACCGTTGGATTGAAGCTCGGTCGGGACCGTCCGGAATCCGACCGTGGTGAGCATGATGAACGCCGCGAGCGGTACGCACGCGGCGTCGCTCAGGCTGCGCGCGGTGGAGGCGGGTGCCGAGCGTGCGGAGTCATGCATGGGGGGAGCCCTTCACTCGAATGGTGCCCAGGGCGCGGCGCGGCGAGTGGCCGGCGACCTGCGGAAGGTGCAATGTACCTTCGGCGCTCTGAGAAACGAAGCGTCTCCACGTTTCGGGCGAGACGATTCGTAGGGGGCATGCGGCTTCGACCTGCAACGCGAAGCGCGGCGGTGAGGGTCGCTTCGGAGGGGGCCAAGCCTCGCCTCCGCTTCTCGCCGTCACTGTTCGAGCGTCACGGCGATCACAAACTCGCCCGGATCGTTGGCGGGGCAGCCGACGCGGATGAAGAAGCACTGCCCCGCGCTGCACGGCACGGTGACCGTCGACGACGTGCCGCACCCGGCGTCGTTGTCGTTGCAGGCGAGCGGGAGTCCGATCGAGGTCGGCGAGCAGATGCAGCTCGAGCCGCTCGAGGAGTACACCGCGAGGACGGTGTCGAAGTTCGTGAGGGCGGCGCAGGTCGTCACAACGATGACGCCCGCTGCCGGCGCCGTGTACGAGTACCAGACGTCCTTGTGGCACTCGACGGCGGGCTCGCCGTTGCAGCTCAAGGTCAGCGGGGCGCCGCCGTCGGCCGCGCCGACGTTGCAGGTGTAAAGGCCGATGCCGAAGTCCGACCCGAGGTCGAACGCGTTCGAGCACGTGTCGTTCGGCGGGGGCGTGCAGGGGCCCCACTCGGCGAGAAGGACGCCGAGGTCGAAGCCGTCGACGAGTCCCGAGCCGTCCAAGTCCGCGTTGCCGGCGGTGCCCCACGACGCGAGAAGCGCCGCAATGTCCGAGCCGTCGACGACGCCGTCTTCGGTCAGGTCGCCGTAGCAGACGCATTGGGTTCCGGCCATCGCGAGTGACGGGGCGACGAGGCTGGCGAAGAGGCCGACACAAACGGTGGCGGCGGTCACACACGAACGAAGCGCGGCGGTGCGGGTCATCGAGGTCTCCTTCTCGGGCGAACACGCGGGCGCAACGCGGCGCCTGCGACATCACCACGCAAAGGGGAGTGGGGCGGCGCAGGGGGGTGTGGCGGATATCGCGCACTGCCGCTGGGGGCGACCTTGACCGCCTTTCATCTCAGCGCTCGCGCCGCCGTCTCCTCCGCCCACGGGAGCTCGGCCTCCGAGCGTGTTGACCGTCGATTCCCGTGCGACCGAAAGGCAGGGCTCACGCGGAGTGGCGGAGAGCGCGGAGAAGCGCCGACGAGGCTGGCGGGAACACTTCGCAACTCTTCCTCCGCGTCTCCGCGTCTCCGCGTGATACAGGATTACCCTGCATCGCCCGCCTGCGCGATCGATTGCCGAGCGGGGAGTTGTGTGCGACCGAAAGGCAGGGCTCACGCGGAGACGCGGAGAGCGCGGAGAAGTGCCAACGAGGCTGGCGGGAGCACTTCGCAACTCTTCCTCCGCGTCTCCGCGTCTTGTTCAATACATCACTCCCGCGCCGACGTTCGGCGCGGGAGTGCTGTGCTGTCCATGCGGGTGGCCACCCACATGGTCACGCTCCGGTGACCGCCTTCCGCGTCCGCTGCTTGACAGCCTCGCGGAGATTGCGGCCCGG
>JAEUIT010000098.1 GCA_016795035.1 Phycisphaerae bacterium
GCGGAGGCGGCCCCACGACGGTCGAGTGATCACTGGCGGCGAGGTCAGAAGGGCGCGGGCTCGTCGCCGAAGCCGACCTCACGCGATCCCTGCGGGACGCTGATGCGGCGGTTGAGGTAGACGTTCGTGTACTCGCCCTTCATGCGCTGGGTGACCTCGACGGTCTGGTCGAGAAACGAGTCGAGATGCCGAGGCAGGTCGCTGAACTTGGCGAGGCGGACGCCGAGCGTCTCGAGGTCGCCCTTCACGAACGGGAGCGACTTCTGCGTGATCACCGAGTTCTTGAAGATGTGGCGGCCTGCATGCGATCCCGAGATCACGACAAGGTCCCACTTGAGCATCGGGTCGCCCGCCTGGCTCTGCCCGAGTTCGACGCGATGCACCCGGATCTGGTACTTGCCGTCCGGCACGTCGTCATGGCTCGGCGCCTCGACCTCGTCGTAGTCGGCGTCGAAGGCGCTGAGGTCGGCCGGGCCGGCACTTCTCGCGCCGCCGCCGAAGGCGGTCGCTCGGTCGGAGGGATCGAACTCGTCGGGGTGTGCGGAGCCGTTGGCGAAGGTCGTGGTCATCGCGCTGCGTCCTTTCGTGCAGTGGAGGCGTTCTGGTCGGTGGATGAGGAGGGCGCGACGTTCGCGGGCGCGTCGAAGCACCCCGCGAAGGCCGCATAGTCAAGAGGGAGCGTGTCGGGCAGTCGGCCCGTTCGGTCGCCGGCCTCGTAGGTCGGATGCGGCTTGGTGCGGACCACGCGCTGCACCGTGATCTGGCCGCGCTCGTCCTTGCGCGAGACCGTGTCGCAGAAGAGGATCATGTCGACGAGGCCGAGCACCACGTGGCGGGCCCGATCCGGGAGGCTCGGCAGCGTCTTCGTGTACTCGCCTGTCCGCGTCTCGATCTGACGGTCGACCGCGTGGCTGATGAGCACCAGTCCGTACGGCAGGCTCGCGAGCCGCGTGAGGACGCGATGCCATTCGTTCTTCACGAACGACCAGCCCTTGCCGTGCGGGAGATCGCCTTCGTACTCGACGTTGTGCTTCGCGCAGATGTGGTCGGAGCACGACTTGAAGGCGTTGTCCGCCGTGTCGACGACGATCGTCCTGAACTTGTGGTCGCCCGCGGCGACGAGCTTGCACGCCGCGAGGAAGTCCTCCCAGGTGTAGGTCGGGATCTTGAAGACCGAGAGCTCGCTGAGTCCCGGCTCGCATTCGAGGAAGAGCGCGTCGGGGAACTGGCTGGCGAACGTCGACTTCCCGATCTTCGGCTGGCCGTAGATCAGCGTGGTCTTCGTGGCGAGCGTCGGGGTCGGCGTCGACTTGGTCGTGGGCAAGGCGATGGGCATGGGCGATCACTTCGGTGGTCGGGGTTTCGGGATCGGGGGGCGTTAGAACGAGTCGTCGTTAGCGGCCGAGACAGTCAGTTGGGTCAGCTCCTCGTGCAGCGGCACGACCTCGTAGAGGTTGGCGCGAACGTTTGGGTTGAAGCCGGACTGGCAGAGCGGCAGGTAGTCGCACGGCCGCTGGAAGCTGAAGCAGTGCGAGGTGTTGAGCAGCCACTTGCCGCGGCGCTTCGCGTCGAGGTACTGCTGCGTGATCTGCCAGACCTCCTCGGTGAGGAGGGCCATGCGGTCCTCGGACAGGTAGATGCGCTCGCGGTGGAACGCGCCAGGCGCGGCGTGCCACTCGGCGAGCCGAGCGCGGAACTCCGCGTCGGTCTCGGGCTCCTGTCGCTGCGCCGTCGAACGGCCCGACTTGTTCTTCGCGGCGAGTGCGGCGCGACGGATCTCGAACTCGTCCTGCGTCTCGCCCGCGCGTTGCCGCAGCCGCGTCTTCAGCAGGACGTTGTAGAGAACCCCGACGATCGGATAGCCGAGCTCCCGCAGGTAGTGCGAGTACAGCGCGATCTGCGTGTCGGTCCAGAGATGGTCGAGGTAGTCCGAAGTGATGCTCGACGCGGTCTTGTGCTCGAGGAGGTACAGCTCGCCGTCGAGCCGGACGATGCCGTCGGCCTTTCCGCCGATGACGAACGTCTGGCTCTCGCGCCCGGTGTCCGGATTGCGGATCTCGGCGGTGAACTCCTTCTCGATTTCGACGATCTCGAAGGGCTCGGTCGGGTACCGAGCGGCGTAGCCCTCGATCATTCCCCGAGCCAGATGCCAGTGATGGCGGACCTCGGGGTCGGCGTCGCGCAGCGGGAACGCCGCATCGATCAGCGCCTGGACCTTGAGGAGTCGGTGCGGATCGTTCGTGAGTCGATACCAGGACTCCAGCGCAGCATGGATCACCGAGCCGAAGGCGAGCGCATCGGGTCGCTCCGGCCGTCGGAGATGTTCGACGTACCTGAGCTGGTACTTCCGCGGGCAGTTGCGGAAGCAGTTGAGCGCCGAGTACGTGAGCAGGGCCTTCACGCCGCCGCTCCGCTGATCCGCCCTGATCCGTTGCCCTGAAACCGATTGCCTGGGGACCCGATGCGAAGCACCTCGAAGGCAGACCCGCCGAACTCACGGGCGAGAAGCTGCGTGAAGATGCGGACGGCCACAAAGCCGACTTCGCTGGTGCCGTCGACGAGGATCGCTCGGCGAGGCGCGTCCACGAAGTAGGCGAGGTCGAGCCTCACCGCCGTCTCGCCGAGAAGTCCTTCGGTCGCAACGGCGGCGAGGAGAAGCGACGCCTCGGCATCCGCGAGAGACACGTTCGGCGCGAACGAGAATCGAATGACGCTGGTGTTCATAGCGTGGGAGGGCGACGAAGCGCCGGTACTTGGGATGTACGCCGTCTGCGCGACGACTGTCCGGAGTCGTGCGATCAGTGGCCCAAGCCGCCGCGACTGAAGTGCTCGCGCAGCTCGGCGATCAGGACGCGCATTCGGTGTCGCGACATGCCGAGCCGATCGGCGGCGGCAGCCGGTGCGTCCTCTCGCAGGACGCGGACGACGATCACGAGGTCGGGATGAAGCGTCGCGACGATCTCGTCGATCGACTGGCGGGTGATGAGGTCGTCGATCGCGTCGCGGACATCG
>JAEUIT010000020.1 GCA_016795035.1 Phycisphaerae bacterium
CGTCACGAAGACCGCCATCGCCCACTGCGACATGCCGCAGGCGAGGCCGATGATCACGACCATGATCGCCTTGCCGGTGAGCTTCGTGTTGTCGAGGAGCGTGCGGAAACGGAGAAGCGCGCCGATGCCGAAGATGACGAACGCGAGCGTTTGGCTGGTGTGACTCAGCTCGGCGATCACCGCGCCGACGACGCCGAGGAGAATCAGCGCCTTGCGTTCCTCAAGGTCAGAGAGCGGATCGAGTCGCGTCGCACGGCGGGGGTGAAGCGCCACGATCCACGCACAAACGACGGAAAGCGAAAGGCTGAGGAAGAGCCGGAGGAGATATCCAAGGTGCCCGAACTGCTCGAAGCTCTTGGCGATCGTGCTCCATGCATCGGCGGGCTGCGCCTGCTCCGGCGGACCAAGAAGCACCTTGGTCGCGGGATCCTCCGCACATGCAACGCCGCAGAAGGCGGCAACGGCAAGACCGAACACGAGACCGACGAGGACGGGACGGCGAACTCGCAAAGTGCTCTCCATGCGTGACATCGTACGACAAGGACGTATTCTGCCGCCATGCGACCCGTCCCATCCGCGCTTGCCGTCCTGCTCTCGTCGCTCGCCGTCTCCGTTGCCATCGTCGCACTCGCGCCGCGCGCAGCGGCGGACGACGACGACAAGAAGCACGAGAAACACCACGACAAGGACAAGGACAAGGACAAGAAGCACGACGACAGCACGTCGACGGGCGCGCCCGCGTCGTCCGCGCCCGGGACTGCGACGGCGAGCGCGTCGCCCGACGAAATCGTCTACTTCCTCTCGATGCACGGCGCGGCCGGATCCGATTCCGTGATCGGAATCACCGGGAACGGCACGGTGAAGGGGTCCGTCGTCACGAATCTGCCTGCAACGGAGAAACTTCATCTCCTCCGCGGGCTGTGTCCGCTCTCGGACGGCTCCATCCTCGTCTCGAACGCGTGGATGCAGGACACCCGCATCCTGCGCTTCGGGCCGATCGTCGCGGATGGCACCGCTCCCTTCAACTCGATCTTCGTCCAGGGCGGCGGGATGAACGCGGCGCTGCTGCACACCTACGCGATCGCCGTCGCGCCCGACGGCTCGATCTACTGCAGCAATCAGGACACGATCACGGTCACGCGATACGCCGGCATCAACAGTCCGACTCCCGGTGCCCCCCTGCCGCTTCCGTCGTCGCTCGCGTCGCGATCCGACATCCAGCCCGGCGTCTTCGTGCCGAGCGCCAAGGACGACAAGCACGGCGTACGGGACGTGCGCGGCATCGCGTTCGGCCCCGATGGCCAACTCTACGTTGCCGACCGAAAGCGCGGGGAGGTGCTCGTCTACAACACGACGACCGGCGAACGGACGCGAACGCTCGTCGGCCCGGACGACGGCCTGAAGCAGCCGATTCAGTTGGCGTTCACCGCCGACGGCTCCACGCTCTTCATCTCCGACGACGGCAAGAACTGCGTGTGGCGCGTGTCGATGGCCGACCGCTCCGTCTCGCAGTTCGTGCCCCCGGGCGCGAGCGGATTGAGCGCGCCAAGCGCGCTCCTCATCGACGGCGATCGCCTTCTCGTCGGGAGCCGTGAAGGAAAGCAGATCCTTGCGTTCTCGCTGAAGGACGGCACGCCGGCCGCGCAGCCGTTCGTCGCGAAGCTGCCGGACAATCCCGAGTTTCTGGTGCGCGTCAGGAAGTGAAAAAGCCTCGCGACGCGACCCGTGTCGCGCCGCGAGGCTTGTGGTGTTGCGAGGAGCGTGCCGCGTTAGCCGGCGCAGGCGCCCCACGCGCCGAGGAGAAGTCCGAGGTCGGCGGCGTCGACCGTGCCGCTATTGTCGAGATCGGCAGCGCCGCGTCCGCCCCACGCGCCAAGCAGGACGCCGAGGTCATCCGCACCGACGGTGCCGTCGCCGGTCAAGTCTGCCGGGCAGTCGACCGGGAAGCGCACGATCCAGCCTGCAGGCTGTCCGGAGCCCGCGCCCCAACCCACGATCGTGCGGCCGTCGGGCGACACCGCCATCGCGGTGCCGAGCGACGTGTACGGCGCGATCGAGCCACCGTTCTGTTCGATCAGCGTCTTGATGTCCTTGACGGCGCCGTTGTCCCACACGAGCGCCTTGCGGCCGATCGGGATGCCGCCGGTGGTGCCGACCACGCGCGTGCCGTCGTCGGTGACGCTGTTCGCGAGCGCCGCTTGGCCGGTGAATCCGGCGAGCTGCGGCAACGTGGAGACGGTGTTCGTGGTCCCGTTCCAGATCCACGCGTTGCCGCCGGCGAGACCGAAGACGTTGTAGCCGACGACGCGATCGCCGCTGCGGTTGATGCCGAGCGCTTCGCCCACCATGTAGCTCTGGCCGCCCGGCGCCACGTAGTTCGGCATGTACGCCTCGACGCCGTTGATCCAACGGGCGCCGCGCCGCGTGCCGTTCGCCATATCCTGCCAGCCGACGATGATGTCGCCGGCCGAGTTCACGGCGTTCGCCCGCGTCGACTTGCCCGGGACGATGGTGCCGAGGTCGACCGTCCCGTTGACGGGATCCCAACGGAAGGCGTGCGCTTGGCAGCCCGCGATCCACGCGAGGCCGACGACCACCGAGCCGTCGACGTTGATGTCGTAGGCGTTGAGGAGGAATGCGTCGCAGCTGACGAAGGCGGGAAGCTGCGACCAGGTCGAGCCGCCCTCCCAGAGCGCCGCATGCTGCTTGTTGTTCTGGTCGAGGACGTCCGCCGTGATCTCAAGGCCGTCGCCCGAGACCGCGACGAGCGTGCCGCTCGAGGCAGCGGGGCCGGGGATCGTCTGGAACCCGCCGTCGAGCGTCCACCGGAACCCGGCGCTCGCCGTCGTGCCGACGACCGTCTTGCCGTCGTCCGAAACGCTGAACGCGCGCGTCCCGGCAGGAAGTGTGATGAGTTCCGGCGGCGCGGCGAGGGCGGCGCTGACGAACATGGGACCGACAAGCGCGAGGAGAGGCATGTGTTGGGCTCGGTTTGGGACGTCGCGGAGAACGAACGGATCGGAACGGACCGGGACCGGTCCGTTCGACACGTCGTGCAACGGAGGGTGCACGGAGACCGCCGCGACACGCGCGCAGCATCGCCGTTGCAGCCC
The DNA here is from genome assembly GCA_016795035.1 of Phycisphaerae bacterium. Lineage (GTDB taxonomy): Bacteria > Planctomycetota > Phycisphaerae > Phycisphaerales > SM1A02 > JAEUIT01. Next base: position 3,114 of record JAEUIT010000020.1, read on the forward strand.
GATAGCCGAAGCTACCTCAGGTGCCCGAAGTATCAAGGCCTAGTTCGCATCTTCTTTACAGAACGCGGAGACCGCGACACGCCACCCAAACGTGGCTTTGAAACTTGGGGCGGACCGCCTCACCCACCCGCCTCCCGCCCGCCGACGCGCACGACGCACCCATGCAGGCGACTCGGCGAAAGGTCTGCCCGCCAAGGCCCGGAGGCGTCGTCGGGTTCGCATCGACGTACCCCTTGGTCACACGTCTGCGGCGGCGAGTGAGGTCGTCTCCGCTCACCGCGAGATCGGGACCGTCAGGACCGGCGTGCCGACGCCCTTACTGCTGTCGGCGATGCGGGCGCTCGTGATTGCCTCAAGGACGCGGAACGTCTGCTTACTCTCGAGGTCGCCCGCATCGATGTAGAACCACGTGCCGTAATGCTGGAACGCGACGAGCGCCCGCCGCGGCTCGGAGGAGGCGCTTCGGATGCGCAGCGGGAATTGCGACGCGGGCCCGCTCGCGGGTGCGAGACCGGCGGCAACGTGGTCCTCGGGAACCTCGACCGCGAAGGATGCAACGCTGAGGAGATCAAAGAGCGAGCGGGTGTAGATCGCGGCCGTGTGTCCCGACTCGTGGCCGAGACCGAGCGCGACACGCACCCGCGAGAACTCCTTGGTCACCGGCTCGGGGTCGAGGCCCACGAGTTCCTTGAGCGCCGCCATGTCGGCCTCGTACTCAGGCCCGTGTCCGCGGAAGCCCATCGCGTAGTCCGGCGGCGCTTTCGAGTCGGCGCCGGCGTCGTCGCTCGTCCAGACGAGCGACCCTTGTCGCTGCATCTTGGCAAGGATGTCGGCCGCCTTCCCGAAGCGCGTCGCCTCCTCCTCGCTCGCGCCGTCGAGCCGCGACGTTCGCACGCCGTTCATCTCGGCGATCACGAGGCGATACATCCCGGCGTTGCGCCCGAGGCTATTCAGGATCAGCACCGTGATGTCGAGGGGCATCGGCGCGAGCATGCTGCGCAGATAGTCTTGCCCCTGCACGGGCACATAGGAGATCGTCGGGTTCTCCTCGTACACGCCGCCGGCGCTGAGCGGAACGAGATTGCCGCTGAAGTTGCCTTCGGGTCCGACGCCGAACTGCGCGCCGATCGTGCCCTGCACCGACGCGTTCGCGGTGATGCTCGACACCGCGAGCATGCTCGTCGCCTCGTGATAGCGGATGCGAACGATCGCCGCCAAGATCTGCTCGTTGTTCGTCGCGATGATCGCGTTGTTGTAGGCGGTCCGGCTGTTGCGGAGTGTCGCGACGCCGGCGGCGGAACAGCCCGTGAGCAGAACGGAGGCTGCAACGACGAGCGAGGGGGAGACGATCTTGCGAAGTCGCGGCATTGGTGTGGTTAGGCAACGGGGAGCGTGAAGAGAACGGACACGGCGATGGCGAAGAGGAGCATCGCGACGGATGCGAGCGCCATGCGAATCCCCTTGGTCGAGAACGTGCCGGAGATGCCGCCGAAGAAGAGGATCGACGCGAACATCAGCGTGAGGAGGACATAGGCGTCGGAGTGTCCGCCGGCCTCGTGCGCGGTCGAGTGCAGCGACTTCGCGGCAGCCCGCTCGTCGGCGGCCTTCCGCTCCTCCTCGATCACGTACTCGGCACGATGCATGGGCCCCGGCACGGAGGGATCCTTGAGGATGCCGTCCGCGAGCGCGGCCTTCACGGCAACGCGGAGCCGCTCAGGCATATGCGACAACGCGATCTCCGCCGTCTTTTCATCGCCAGTCCGGAGCGCGCGCCAGTACTCGAGCAGGATGAGGCCGTCCTGCGTTCGGACTTGCAGCGCGACGATCGTGTTCTCGGCAGCCTGACGCTCCGACGTGTCGGCCTTGCCCGCGTGCGAGCCGGCGATGCTGCCCCACGCTCGCGACTGATAGCCGCACCATGTGGAAGTCAACGTTGCAAGCGAGAGAACGATCGCGATCACGACCTCCGCGGCGCCTCGGCGCTTCGACTCCACCGCTTTCAGAATTCGCTGCAGAGTCTCGTGATGTTCAACAGGCATCTGGGTGGTGGTTGCCGTTTCGGAAGCGCTCATGGTGCAAGATTGAAAAAGGGTGAAGGGTCGAACGAGGTGGGGAAGAAATGCAGGAACCCGAGCGACCTCGCTCGGGTTCCTGTGGATGTGATCATTCGATGCAAGCCACGGTCGTCAATCGTGGGCGGTGCGCATCGCGTCTTCGAGCTTCTTGATCTCGTCGGGCGAGAGCTGCGGCCGATTGAGCGCGATGGTGAGCTTGTGCAACGTGCCGGTGAACGTGAACGGCGGCTTGTAGTCCGCGTCGTTGACGCCGGTCAGCGTGTCGGATCCGACGTCGAACGACTCGTCCCACTGGAGAATCATGGGAATCGTGCGATCCATCTTCTTCGTCGCGTCCGCCTTGCCGTCCACCTTCAATGTGCCGGTGCCGCTGCGGCCGATGCCCGTGAAGTTGTTGAACACGAGCGTGCCCGGGCCCATGCCGTCGTAGGTGAACTCGAACTCGACGGTGTGGCGACCCGGCGCGAGCGCGTCGGGACCTTCCCACTTGATCCGCTCGAGATCGACCATGTTCCAGACCCACACCGGCTTGCCCTTGAGGATGTAGAAGCCGTACCCGCCGAAGCGTCCGCCGCTCGTGAGGAGCATGCCTTCGGCCCCGCTCTGCGGGACTTCGATGTCCGCCGTCACCTTGTATGAGGTGTTGAGCAGGACCGGCGAGTCGCCCTGCGGAAGGCCGACCATCGGACGGGTGTACACGAACTCGTTGCGGCCCGCCGTGATGTTCGGGCGCGGCGCGACGATGCGCGCGGCGACCGACGCGTCCATCGGGAAGACTTCGTACTTCTGCGCTTCGGCCACGAACGCCTTGCGCATCTCATCGACCTTCTGCGGATTCGCGGCCGCAAGGTCCTTGGTCTGGCTGAAGTCCTCGTTCAGGTTATAGAGCTCGAAGACTTGGTTATTCAGCGGATCGGCGTTCGCCGGGCCGAAGGCTTCCCACGGAGCGCGGTTCACCTTCGTGCTGAGGAACCAGCCATCGTTGTAGAGTGCCCATTGACCCATCATCTCGAAGTACTGGGTCTTGTGGCGCGTCGGCGCCTTGGCGTTGGCCGCATCAAACGTATAGACGAAGCTCGTGCCTTCGACCGGCTGCTGCTGGATGCCGTCGACGATCTGCGGCGCGTTGATGCCCGCGGCCTCGAGGATCGTGGGCACGACGTCGATCACGTGGACGAACTGCTCGCGCAGCGCGCCCTTGTCCTTGATGCGGGCCGGCCACGACACCACCATGTTCTGATTGATGCCGCCGAGCCGCGACGCGTTCTGCTTGAACCACGAGAAGGGCGTGTCGAAGGCCCACGACCACCCTGCCGACATGTGGTTGTAGGTGAGGTCGGTGCCCCAGACGTCGTAGAACTTCATCTGCACGTCGACGGGCAGCTTGTTCAGGCCGTTGAAGAACGCGACTTCGTTGGGCGTGCCGAGCGGGCCGCCTTCGGCGCTCGTGCCGTTGTCGCCGTTGATGTAGATGACGAGCGTGTTGTCGAGACGGCCCGCCTGCTCGAACGCGTCGATGACGCGGCCGATCTCGTGATCGCTGTACGCGGCGTACGCGGCGAACACTTCAACTTGGCGGATGAAGAGCTTCTTCGCTTCGGGGGTGAGCTTGTCCCACGGCGTCAGGAGGTCGGCCGGCCACGGATCGAGCTGCGTGTTCGCGGGAATGACGCCGAGCTTCTTCTGATTCTCAAAGATCCGCTCGCGAAGCTTCTCGTAGCCGTCGTCGAAGAGATGCATCGCGCTGATCTTGTCGACCCACTCCTTCGTCGGGTGGTGCGGCGCGTGCGTCGCGCCCGGGGCATACTTGATGAAGATCGGCTTCGACGGCTCGATCTGATGCATGCGCGAGATGTAGTCGATCGCGTCATCGGCCATGGCCGTGATCAGGTTCCACGTGCCCGGCGCCTTGCCCTCGAAAGGATAGATCTGCGTGGTGTTGCGGAAGAGGTTCGGCTGCCACTGGTTCGCGTCGCCGCCGATGAATCCGTAGAAATACTCGAAGCCCATGCCGACCGGCCACTGGTCGAACGGACCGGCCTGGCTTGCCTGGAAGGCGGGAACGTTGTGGTTCTTTCCGAACCACGCGGTCGCATATCCATTGTCCTTGAGCATGCGGCCGATGGTCGACTTGTCGCGGTCGATGATCGAGTTGTAGCCCGGGAATCCGGTCGACTGCTCGGAGATCACGCCGAAGCCCGACGAGTGGTGGTTGCGGCCGGTGATCAGCGCGGCGCGCGTCGGCGAGCAGAGCGCCGTCGAGAACATGCGGTTGTAGCGCAGGCCGTTGGCTGCAACGCGGTCCATCGTGGGCGTGGGAATCACGCCGCCGAAGGTGCTCGGCACGCCGAAGCCGGCGTCGTCGGTGATGATGAGGAGGACGTTCGGCGCGTTCGCGGGCGGGACGATGCGCGGCGCCCACCACGGCTTCGACGAAAGGGCGTCATTCTTGATCACGCCGCCGAACGGGGGCTGCGGTTGGGGAAGCTGCTTCCCGTCGATGGTCGTCGTCGCTCCGGGGGATCCGGGCGTCCCCGTCGTGGTCTGGTTCTGGGCGACGGCGGTCGTCACGATGGTCGCAGCGAGCGCGCCCGCTGCGATGAGTCGAGTAGTCATTTGGCCTCGTTCCCTTGCGGGATGTGTCCTACAGGTGCGCGATTAGCGCGGGAAAAGCAGCTGAATCTGGAATCGAAGTTGCCACTCCGGACCGACGTCCGGACTTTCGACGTTGTAGTAGCCTTGCAGCGAGGTGTTGAGCGGCAGCTTTCCTACGCGAAAGATCTTGCCGACGCCCCCGCCGATCGGGATCGTCCAGCGGTTGTCGGAGTCCGCCTCCCAGTTCGCCGTGATGATCGGCGAGGTCGTGAGGTACCAGCCGTCGGGCAGGTTGTAGTTGACGAACGGCTGCAACGTCATCTGGTTGACGTCCGCGCGATCGCTGTCGCCCGCGAAGGACCAGATGTTGTTGATGAGCGCGCCGGCGACCCATGGACCCGAGATGACGAGGCCCACGAAGCTCGGACCCGCGCCCCACTTCCCGGTGCCGAGCGCGTCGTCGGTCGCCGTCGGCAGGAGGAACGCGGGACCGGCGCCCCAGATGAATCCCTCGGTCTTCGACGGCGACGCAAACGCGGTGAACGTCGTGTCACCGAGCCCGAACTCGTCGCTCACCGTGGGTGCCACCGACGGCTGATAGATGATCGGAAGGATCGTGCGGGTGATGACGTTCCATTCCGGCGAGATCTCGAACGGAATGACGGGTTGGATATTCAGGACGCTCTGAACGTCGTTGTCGATGCCGAACCCGAAGTTCGCGTTGTATTGAAAGGGAACGCTGATGAGATTCGCGACCGGGTTCTGCGCGGCTTTCGCGAGTTTCTCGGTCGACGTCTCCGTGCCGGCACCGCTCGACGGCTCCGGCATCGCGCTCGCCGTTCCCGAGCTCCTGCCTGCGTCCGATGACGCGGCCGCGGCCGCGCCCCCAGGAGTCGCGGCGCCCGGGTTTGCCGCGTCGTCGGAGATTCCGACGATCGCGAGCGGGAGCGACATGACGTTCGCCCCGTCGGGGCAGGCGAACGACACATAGGCACCCGGGTTTGCGCCTGCGAACGACGCGCAGGAAAGCGCGACGGCAAGCGAGGCATGGAGCTCGAGACGTGACGTCATGGTCAATTCACCAGCGTGTAGTCAAAGTTGTGGATCATGACGGCGACATTCTTGCTCGGAACCTCCGCCGTGGCGTACTGCAGGAAGTTGAGGCCGGCGCGGTTCGTCATGAACGAGCCGTTGACCACGACCGCGTTGCCGTTGAAGGTCGTGTTGATCTGGATGTTCGTCGGCTGCAACGTGGTGCCGTTGAAGGTCATCGTGAACGTGTCGCCCGGAACGACGACTCCGCTGCCGATGATCTGGAGCACGGTCGTGCCCGCCGCCGTGGTCACCGGCTGCACCTGGGCCTGCACGAGATACGAGATCATCTTGCCGGGCGTGGGCAGCGTGTACTGCTCCACGAGCCGGCCGAGCCCCTGCACCATCTCCTCGACCTGCTTGCGCTGATTCTCCTCGATCGCCTTGCGAAGGAAGAGGCCGGGCATCGCGCCTTGCTGGTCGTTGAGAAGACTGCGTTGCAGCTCGCCGTTCGGGAGATACGAGACGAGTTCGATGCGGATGTCCTGCATCTTTCCGTTCTCGTCGATCTCGGTGCGCGAGTTCCAGTTGTACTGCTGCATGAGCGCGGCGTTCTTCTGGCGCGCGGCCAGGATGGCGTTGGCGAGGTTCTCGTTCGGGACTTGCGTGGCGAATGCGATCGATGCCGCGAGGGCGATGACGACGAAGAAGGAGACGAGTGCGCGAGTCATGGGAGGGCCCTAAGGAGCGAAATGGTTACGGAGCGGGAACGACGACGTAGGTCACGCCATTGGCGCCAACCTGCATCTGGTACCACGTGCTTCCCGACTGGTAGTACTGAACGCCGTTGACGACTTCGGAGGTGAAGCCCGCGGGCAAGACGGTCACGGATGTGCCGATCGGAACGATCGACGCCGTGACGACGGTCGGCGCGGCGACGACGACGGGCGCGGGTTGCACGTACACGCCGGCCGCGGGCACGACGACGGTCGTCGTTGCAGGCTTCGCGGCGGCTGCGGCCACGGCGGTGATGGCCGCGCCGGTGATGGCACCGGTCGCGAACCCTGCGCCGAAGCCCGACGAGCTATAGCACCCCGAGGCCGGCACCGGATAGGCGCACGCGTGATAGCCGTAGTAGCCGCCGGAGTACGGCGGGTGATACGCGGCGCCGCTATAGCTGACGGAGCCGCCGCTTCCCGAGTAGCTGCCGTGATACGTCGCGCCACCGTAGCCGTAGGTGCCGGAGCCCGAGTGGCTTCCTGAATAGGTTTGTCCGGACGGCGACGTGTACGACGTCGAGCCGGAGTGCGAGAAGTTGCCGTACCCGCCCGAGGTCGAGCTCGAGTGCGAGAAGCTTCCGCCCCAGCTGCCGCTTCCCGAAACCGAGCGGGAGCAGCCCCAAGCGAGCGCGTTCTCCGAGACGGCGAGGACCGTCACGAGTCCGGCGAGCGTCAACGTTGCAGCGATCGTGCGATTCATCAGTTGCTCCTTCAGTTAGTCGACGCGGCGCATCGTGATGACCGCCGAGTCCGGGACGGGCTTGCCGTCAATGACTTGATTCGTCGCTTGCCAGGTGACGGTGTTGGCGTCGACTCGCGTGAGCACGCCGGCCGAGGTCATGAGACTCCCCGAGGCAAGCACGCTCGAGGATCCGGTGCGCCACACGTTGCCGTCGCGCTTCCACGTGCTCTGGCCGAACCCGCCGTCGGGCTCGAAGCTCCACGAGCGGACGAGCTTCGCGGCCGGATCCCAGCCGATGCGCTCGCTTCCGCCGTCGAGCGCGGCCTTGCCGACAAGGACGGTGCGCGAGACGAGGATGTAGTTTTGATCGGGCGTCCACTGGAACGAGACGTGGAGCGCATGCGGATCCTTGGTGTCCTGCACCCATTCGCCGATCACCCACTCCAACGGCCGAAGGTGCTCGTAGTGGCTCGGCGGCACATAGGCCGACTCGCGCACGCTCACGAGGTACCACGTGCCGTCGCGCTTCACCCACGAGTTCGTGTAACGGGCGCGGCTCGGAACGCCGCCGTCGGGCGCGAGCACGGAGGTCACGCCGTCCTCGACGGCGGTGTCGGGGGTCGGCGTCCTGATCGAGGTGACTTCGATGCGAAGCGTGAGCCCCTCGTTCTCCGCGAAGAGCTCCGCGAAGTCCTTGGCGATGGCGTCGCGTCCGACGATGGAACGCCCGGTGAGGTCGACGTAGTCGCCCTCGGGCGCCCAGAAGGCAGCGAGGGCATTCACGTCTTCCTTTGCGAACGCCTGCACGAACGCGTTCGCGCGGGCAACGAGCTCGTCATGCGTCTTCGACGTTGCAGGCGCACTCGCCGTTGCAGGCGCGGCGGCCTGCGGAGAGGTCGAGGCGAGGGAAAGGAACACCGCCGAGCCGAGCGCGATCGCGCCCGCCGCGAGCGAAATGAGTCGCATAGGTCACTCCTATCTGATTCCGCCCCGCTCTCGCCGGGGCGAGGATGCGTCAGAACGCGAACGAGAGTCCCATCATCGGTCCGTGCGTGACGACGTCCCAGGTGAAGCCGTCGTCGGTGTAGTCCTGGCCGATCGCGCGGTAGCCGGCGAAGAGATTCATCGACCACGTCTCAAAGTTGAAGCGGTAGCCGAGGCCGCCGAACGCCTGCCACGCGAAGTCCGAGCCGGTGCCGAAACCGCCGATGTCGCCGCGGAATCCGACGTTCCAGTTGTCGGTGATGCCGATGTCCATGCGGAGACCGATGAACGGGTCCGCCCAGAACTCCGACTCGTCGATGTCGCGCGAGGCGCCGGCGCCGAGCACCGAGCCGTCGGGAAGCTGAATCGGGACGAGCGTCGACACGGTGAAGTCCGAATCGATCCACGTGAAGCGGCCGCCGACGAAGGCGTCGAGCGTGAGGCGCCGCTTGGTGCGCGGGGCTTCATCGAACGCGTGATCGATGACGCGGTAGCCCGCAAACAGTTCGACCCACGACGAGTCCATGCGGATGTTCGCGTCAAGCACGCCGGCCGGAACGTTCGCCGGCTCCTGATTCACTTCGGCGGTCGTCCACGTGCCGTTGAGCTGAAACACGAAGCGGTCGTACGTCACGTCGACCGCGCCCATGAGGCCGAAGACGTGGTCGGTCTCGTCGAGGATGTCGAAGAAGTTCTTGTTGATGTCGGCTGAGATGCCACGAACGCCGACGGTGCCGTCGAAGCCGACGAGCCAGATGAAGGGCGTGACCGCGATCTCGAGCTTGGGATCGCCCGACGGGATGGCGGGCGCGGATTCCTTCGATTCCGCCTGCGGCGCCGCAGTGTCGACCGTGGCGGTGGTCGCCTGCGGAGACGTCTGTGCAAACGTGGAGGCGCTACAGACGCCGAGCGAAACAGCGGCGAGCGCCACGGTGGACGGAACGAGCTTCAACACGCGAGACTCCTTGCGAGTCGCGCGAGTGTCGTGGGGCTTCCACCGAGGATGCCCAAACAGCCCATAGTCGCGATCGCGACACTCGCACGACGCGGATGCTATCTGTTCCATTTGGAACTGCCAGCACCGACTCGGGTGGACGCCCGAAAAAAGCGTCGCGCGCACGATCCTTAACGATCCGTGCGTCGGTACTCGAGATTGGGCGCGTGCGTCGGATGCGTCGCGACGAACTCGGAGTTGAACACGCCGATCCAGCGCCCGGGTTCGATCTGGTGCAATCGGTAATCGCCGTTGTCGGCGGGCTGCCCGCGGCCCGCGGCGATCGGGCGCACCTCCGCCGGCGCGTCGGGCCACCAGGGGATGACGCCCTTGTCGGCATCCGGGAGTTGGCGAAACTCCTTGGGGTCGCGCACGACCTCGTCCACGGTCGTCAGCCGATGCTTGCCTTCGCGCAGCGACGGGATCGAGCGAAGGAGCCCGCGCGTGTACGGATGCATGGGCCGGTCGTAGAGGTCGAAGACGCTCGCGTACTCGACCACGCGCCCGGCGTACATGACGCACACGACGTCGGCGTTCTCAGCGACCACGCCAAGGTTGTGCGTGATGAGCATGATGCCCATGTCGCGCGTGTTCTGGAGCTCGCGCAGGAGTTCGAGGATCTGCGCCTGGATCGTCACGTCGAGCGCGGTCGTCGGCTCGTCGGCGAGAAGCAGGCGCGGTCGGCACGCGAGCGCCATGGCGATCATCACGCGCTGCCGCATGCCGCCCGAGAATTGGTGCGGGTACGCGCGGATGCGCTCGTCGACCTTGGGAATGCCGACGTCGCGCATCGCCTGCAACGCGATGTCGAACGCCTGCCGCGACGACACGCGCTGGTGGAGCTGGATGGCCTCGATGATCTGGTCGCCGACGGTGTAGACCGGGTTGAGCGACGTCATCGGCTCCTGGAAGATCATCGCGATCTTGCCGCCGCGCACGCCGAGCATGTCACGCTCGCTGCGGCGCAGGAGATCGTCGCCGTCGAAGAGGATCTGCCCGCGGTCATAGCGCGCCGGAGGCCGCGGGAGGAGCTGCATCGTGCTCATCGCCGTCACGCTCTTGCCGCATCCCGATTCGCCGACGACCGCGAGCGTCTGCCGCGGCCAGATCGTCATGCTCACGCCCGCGACGGCCTGCACGCGCACGCTCGGGTCGGCGGAGTTCTCGAAGCTCACCGCGAGATCGCGGACTTCGAGCAGCGGGGTCGCGGCCTGAGGCAGAGCGGTCATGGTCAGTGCGCTGCCTTTCGCAGCTTGGGATCGATCGCGTCGCGAAGCGCTTCGCCGAGGACGTTGTAGCTCAAGACCGTGAGGAAGATCGCGACGCCGGGGAAGATCGCGAGCCACCAGTTGAAGAGGCCCGTCGCGCCCGTCGCGCTCGAGAGGAGCTGGCCCCACGACGCCTGCCCTTCGGGCCCGAGACCGAGGAAGGAGAGCGTTGCCTCGAACGTGATGGCGGCGGCGATCGCGAACGAGGCGTCGACGAGGACGGGCGTCACGCCGTTCGGGAGCATGTGCCGGAAGAGGATCGAGCGGAGCGGCAGGCCCGTCGCGCGGGCGCTCTGCACGAAGTCCTGGTTGCGCAGCTTGAGGAACTCGGCGCGGGTGAATCGTGCGGCGCCGGTCCACGTCACGCAGCCGATGATCACCATCATGATGTAGGTGTTGCGCGGAAGGACGCCGGCTGCAACGATGAGAAGGAAGAGGACCGGGATCGCCATGAAGATCTCGACGACCCGGAAGAGGACAAGGTCGATCTTCCCGCCGAAGTAGCCCATGAGCGACCCGATCGTGACGCCGAGCAGGACCGCGATGCCGGTCGAGACGAGGCCGATCGAGATCGACAGGCGGCATGCGTGCAGCATCTGCGCGAGGACGTCGCGGCCGACGTTGTCGGTGCCGAGCAGGAACCGGCGTTCGCCGGGAACGGTGCCTTTGAACGCCGCGTCGACCGCACCGAGCTCGGTCATCGGGGGCTTGAGGTTGAGCGCCGTGCGCCCCTGCACCGCCGACCACGGCACGACCGTGAAGATCGCCTCGGCCTTGCCCGCGGCCTCGAGCTCCGCGTAGCGGTCGACGTCGACGAGCGGCGTCGTCCAGCGCTCGGCGAGGCAGGCGGTCGTCGTGGCTGCAACGAGGAGAATGGCCGCGAACCGGAGGCGAAGCGAGGACGTGGGCACGATCGATGCGGCGAGCGCGATCACCGCGGCCACGCCGCCGGCGGCCGCCCAGGGGAACCACGCCGCGGTGCGCGCCAGTTGCCGGGTCTCGAGCGCCCGCTCGGGCGAGGTGAACCACTCGTTCAGGCCGTAGGCGAGCACGATCGTGAGGCCGGACTGCACGCCTGCAACGACGAGCATGCCGAGGCGCGTGGAGCGCTTGAGCTTCAGCGGAAGGAGCATCCATGGCACGCCGAGAAGCGCGCCGAGGAGGAGGCACAGGTCGGTCGCGCTCAGGTTCGCGAAAAGCGGCCACGAGACCTCGCCGGTGTCGAGACGCTTGAACCAGATCGGATGCCCGTTCGCGACGAGCGGCGAGAAGACCGCGAAGAAGGCGATGACGCCGATCCAAGTGATCGCGAGCACCGCGCCGCGGCGGCGCAGCACGCGCGACCACGCGTCGGCCCAGAAGCCCTGCGGCGACTTGGCGCCGACGCCGCGCATGGCGTCGATGCCGGAGATCGTCCGGGTGTTCGATGGGGTTGCGGCGGAGTCGACGGCGGCCATGGTCACTCGTAGCTCACTCGCGGATCGGCGGCCGCGTAGAGGATGTCGGCGAGAAGAAGCGCGAAGAGGTTCACGCACGCCACCATGAAGGTGTTGGCCAGGACGAGCTCGCGATCGCGGTTCGTGATGGCCTCGAGAAGAAGCGAGCCCATGCCGGGCACCGAGAAGATGCGCTCGATCACGACGCTGCCGGCGAGCGTCGCGGGGAAGACCGTGACGAACACGGTGATGAGCGGGAGGAGGCTGTTGCGGAAGACGTGGCGCACGGCGACGGTCGTGCGGTCGACGCCCTTCGCGCGGGCGGTGCGGACGTAGTCGGCGCTGTAGTTGTCGAGCATCGCCGCACGGGTCTGCTTCGCGAGGATCGCGAAGCCGCCGTAGACGAGGCATGCAACGGGGAGCGCGACGTGCCAGAGGAGGTCGAGGAGGTATCCGCGCTCCCAGGTGCCGTCGTCGCGGAAGCTCGGAAGGAACGTCATCGCGTCGGCGGCGGAGTCGTGCAGGCCTGCAACGGGGAACCAGCCGAGGAACTGGTTGTTCGCGAGGTAGCCGATCGCGAGAACGCCCGCCCAGACCACCGGAACCGACCAGAGCGCGACGAAGAGTCCGCCCGAGACGATGTCGAAGAGCTTGCCGCGCCGCGCCGCGGCGAGCACGCCGCTTGGCACCGCGACGAGATAGATGATCGGGAACGCGATCAGGTTGATCAGGATCGTCACCGGCAACGCGGAGCCGATGAGGTCGCTTGCCGGACGGCCCTTGCTGAATGCAACGCCGAGATCGGGGCTCCCGACCGACACGACGTTCGGGATGATCGCGACGCCCGCCTCGGGGAACGGCACGGCGGCGAACGCGGCCTCGAACGGCCGATACGCGGCGAGCGCGCGGGTGTACGCGGCATCGACGTCGCCCGCGAGCGACTCGATCGTCTTCCAGTTGGGCGCGCCGCGGTCAGGAGTCTCGCGTGCGAGCACGTCGAAGCGGCAATCGCCCTGCGTGGTGCGCACGCCGCGGATCTCCTTCTCCTTCGCGTACTCGATGAGCTCGTCGCCGAGCTTCTTGACGAGCGCCTTGTAGGTCGCGCGGGCCGCGACGTACTCGGTCTCGAGTCGGCGGTACTGGCGCTGCGCCTGTTCGCGATCCGCGTCGGCGACGGGCGTCACGGACTTCGACTGCGCGATCGCCGCGTTCGTCTCGGCGCGCGCCTTCGTCGCGTCGGCCGAGGGCGGGAACCACGCGGCGAGCGGAAGGTCGTCGATGTCGCGCGGCCGCGACTTGTACTCCCCTGCCGGCGTCACCTGGTCGCGCACGCCGAACTTGATCGGCGAGATGCGGCCGAGCCAGCGGCCGTACTGCACGAGCACCGGATCCTTGAGGCCGTAGCGATCCTCGAGATACGCCTGCTGCAACGCGAGCTTGCTGCCTTCGACCTGGCCCGTCGACGCCGTGAGCCCCGCGCCGATGCCGCCCGGCGCGAGCGCGAGCAGCAGGAAGACGAGAAGCGTGATCCCGAGCAACGTCGGGATCATGAGGAGGAGGCGTCGGATGATGTAGGCGAGCATCGCGGCGGGTTTCTCGAGTCACTCTCGAACGAACGAACGTCGCGACGTCAGGACGCCGGCTGCGCAACCGCTTCGCGGAAGAACTCCCACGGCTCGAGGCCGGTCTTGTACATCTGCACGTTGCCGATGTCCTTCTTCGAGAAGCGGATCCACGGCACCACGCGAATGAACGTGTAGGGCTGCTCGTCGTGCAGGAGCTCGGCGAGCTCGTGCCAGATCTTCATGCGCTTGTCGAAGTCGAGCTCCTGGATCCCCTTCTCGAGCAGTTCGTCCGCCTTCTTGTTCGACCACTGCATGAAGTTCTGGCCGCCGCCCTTGATCGAGTCGGAGTGGAACATCTGCCGGAGGTCGCTCTCGGGCGCCGACGACTGCCACGCCATCGTGAGCGCGTCGAAGTCGCGCGCCTTGTACATGTCGGTGTAGACCGCCCAGTCGATGAGGCGCACGTTGCACTTGATGCCCGCCTTCAGGCAGGCGTTCTTCATGAAGTTCGCGATGCGGTCGACGATGTCGCCGCCCTGCGCGAGCGTGAACTCGAACTCGAACGGATCGCCTTGTTCATTCTCGAGCAGGCCGTCGCCGTCGCGATCCTTCCAGCCCGCTTCCGCGAGGAGCGCCTTCGCGCGATCGAGATCGAACGGCCACGGCTTGAGGTCGGGATTCGCGGCGGGCGACTCGGGATTGAAGGGGCTCTTCGCCACCATGCCGATGCCGCTCCAGATCTCCTGGATCATCTGCTCGCGGTTCAGGAGCATCGTCATCGCTTGGCGCACGCGCTTGTCGTGGAACGGCGTGAGACGCTCGCCCTTGCGCTTGCCGGTCTGCCACGCGACGAACGAGTAGCCGCTCCGCATGTTGAACCACTTCATCGAGCGGTTCGCCTTCTCGAAGTCGCTCTCCTTCTGCACCTCGACGAACTGCGGCGACGTCGGGGTGATGAGATCGCCTTCGCCGTTGCGGTACGCGACCAGCCGCGCGCGGTCGTCCTGGATCGTCTTGAAGCGCATGGACGCGAGCACCGGACGGCGATTCTTCGCCCAATACTGCTCGTTGCGCACGATGACGAGATCGGAGCCCGGGCTCCACTGGTCGCTGGGATCGAGCTTCGCGAGGCGGAATTGGCCCGAGCCCATCAGGAGGCTCGTCGACTGGTTGATCTGCGAAGGCTCGAACTTCTCGTAGAAGTGCTTCGGCAGGACGTAGTTGTTCAGCGTGCCCGAGAGGTTCGAGAAGAGCACCTTCGAGAATTGGAACTCGACGGTGCGGTCGTCGATCACCTTCACGTCGGCGATCATGTCGAGGATCGACCGCGCCGACTCCGCCTCGATGAGCGAGTTCAGGATGTAGTCCTTGAACGTGAAGCGCACGTCCTCGGCCGTGACGGGCTTGCCGTCGGAGAAGGTCGCCTCGGGGCGCAGGTGCACGCGAAGCCACGTGCCGTCCGGCGAATACTGCCACGCGTCGGCGAGGATGCCCTCGAACTTCAGGGTCTTCGGGTTGTAGGCGCCGAGCGAGTCGCACACGAGGTCGAGCACGCGGCGGCCGTAGACGTCGGTCGAGAGGAACGGCGTGACGCGGGCGCACTTGCCTTCCCAGATCTCGGTGAACTCGCCGCCTTCGCGGAAGCCGGGCTGCGTGGCGGGATCGGTCGAGAACGCAAGCGGCGGCTGCCACTCGATGGGAACGCCCGGGCGCGCCCACGACTCGTCGCGGGCGCCGCTCGCCGTGGTCGGCGTCGACGTGGCGTTATTGCTCGGCGTTGCAGCCGCGCGGGGGGCGGCGGCGAGCGTCTTCGTCTCGTTCGCGACGTTCTCGACGCGCGTGCGCGTCTCGTCGACCTTCGACTCGATGCGCCGAAGCTGTTCCCACATGCGGTCCTTCTGGAACATCGAGGTGACGAGCGTCACGCCGATCGCAAGAAGGAGGACGAGGAAGATCGCGTCTTTCAGGCCGAACCGATTGTCCATCGAGGATCTCCGGGAGTCCGCAGGCGCGACGACCGCGCAAGCCCGGAGAGCCTACCGGGTCGAGGGGGCTGTCGTCATCCCGGCAGACGCGGCGGCGTTCGGGGTCACGTCTTGCCGCGCGTCGGGTCGAATCGCTCGCGGAGCGCGTCGCCGAGGAAGTTCAGCGAGAGCAACGCCACGGCGATCAGGATGCACGGCGGCGCGAGCAGCCACCAGCGACCTGAAACGGTGTTCAGCTCGACAAGTCCGTCGGCGGCGAGATTCCCCCACGAGGGCAGCGGATCGCGAATGCCGATGCCGAGGAAGGACAGGAAGCTCTCGGAGAGGATCGCGGCGGGAACCGCCAGCGCGGCGTAGACCGCGATCGGTCCGAGGAGATTGGGCAAGATGTGCCGGAGGAATTGCCGCGTCGCGGGCACGCCGGCGGCACGGGCCGCCTCAAGGAAGGGCTGCGACCGTAGCGACAGCACCTGGCCGCGGATCACCCGCGCCATCGTGAGCCACGACACGCCGCCGATCGCGACGAGCAGTGTCACGAGTTCGGCGGCGAGGCGAAGCGTGGGCGGCATCGTCGAGCGAAACGGCGCCAAGCGGCCGTCGACGGCGACTGCAAGAAGAACGATGAGGAGAATCGACGGCAACCCGTAGATGACGTCGACGATCCGCATGAGGACGCTGTCCACGCGCCCGCCGCGATAGCCCGCGAACGCGCCGTACGCCGTGCCGATGACCACCGCGATCAGCGCGGCCGCGATGCCGACGACGAGGCTGATCGCGCCCCCCGCGAGACAGCGGGCGAAGACGTCGCGCCCCGAGCGGTCGGTGCCGAGGATGCGCGTCGGAACGTATGCGCCCGAGGCGCGCGCCTCGGCGATCGCGGCCTCGATCTCGGCGGGCGTTCCTGCGAGCGCGTGCGAACTCCACGACGGCGGCAAGAGGCTCAGCTCGAGGTTGCCGCGCTCGTAGCGCCGCATCGGCGCTTGGCCAGGCGGCGTCACGACCTCGAACGTCCACGGCAGCGAGCCGAAGCACGCGAGGACGAGGGTCAGAAGCGTGGCGCCGCCGAGGTAGGCGACGATGCGGGTGCTGCGCGAGCGCGATCCGGCGCGGCCGCGCGACGCGATCGCCGGGCCGCCGCCGCGGGAGCCGGTCGAGGACATGTCGCGCGTGGAGGTCGCCGTCATTGCAACGGCGTCGATCGTACGGCAGACGCGCGGCGATCGAGTCGCGTCAGTTGCCGGCGGCGCCGTTCGCCGCATTCGCCTTGCGGGCGCACGGCGGCGGCGAGTTCATGAAGCCTTCGACCATCTTGCGGACCGCTTCCTTCTGGTAGTTCGGATCGGAGCGGTGCGCGAGTTCGATGCGGCGTTGCCCGATGTGTTCCTCAAGCGCGAGGAGCTCCTGCGCTTGGGCAAAGACGTCGGCTGCGGCCGCCCGCGATGCCGCGTCGCGCAGCCGCACCTCGGCCCGCGAGACGTCTTCGGCTCGGCCGGCGCGGCGGGCCTCGTGGTACTGGCACGCGGCGGTGTAGGTGTCCTGCTGGGCGAGGATCACGTCGATCTTCGCTTCGTAGAGCGACTGATGACGGTCGCGCAGGAGCGCGAGGCCGTAGAAGCGTCGGCCGTTCTCGCGGAGCTGTTCGAGGATCACGTCGCGCTTCGCCGGATCCTTGAGCGCCGACTCGACCGGCGCCGCGGCTTCAGGCGAGAGCCGCCGAAGCACATCGAGGATCGACTCGTCGCTCGGCGTGACCTGCGAGCGTTCGTCGCCGTTGAAAAGGTCCGTGACGACCGCCGTCGCGGCCGCTTCGCGCGACATCGGAGGCGTCACCGCCGTCACGGTCGGGCGATCCGTTCCGCGCTCGACCGGCGTCGGCGCTGGTGGCGCCTGCAACGGACTGGCGGAGATCGTCGCCGCGAGCGAGCCGAGCAGCACGACCGTCGCGAGTCGACGCGGCGTGATGCGCAAGACGATCGCGCGTTCGTCGCCTGCTCGCCCGGTCGTTCGTGAGGTCGTGTCCATGTCGGATACTGCTTCCGTGGGTGCGCGGGGATCGATTGCAAATCAGAGCGCGAACGAGAGCCCGGCCTAGAGCTCCGTGCGGGCGTTGACGCCCGAGCCCATGCCGACGCCGAGGCTCGCGCCGAAGATCGCCTGGACCTCGGTCGCGAGACCAACGTAGTCGGTGTCGCGCGAGCGAAGAACGGGAGCGACGTCCTGCGCGAACGTGTTGCGGTTGAAGGTGTCGTCGTTCACCCACGTGTCCGACGAGGTCCGACCGTCGAGGAGCGCGACGAGCATCGCCTCGTCGGCGGGCGCGTCGGGCATGGCGGTGACGAACTCGGCGGGGGTCGACGGCTTCGCGACCGGAGCCCGGAAGACGACCATCGTTCCTGCCGCGACCGCGACACAGGCCGCGACCGCCATCGCGAGGCGAGCCCACCGCAGCCGCGGGCTCGGGCCGATCCGGGCGAGGACTTCGACCGCCGGCGCCGGCGTCGGGAGGAGACCGCGCGACGCGATGAAGATCCGGTCGACCAAGTCGGACGGCATGTCCGACGCCGGGCTCGGGAGATGTCGGAGGAGCGCGTCGACCCCCCGAATGTCCTCGGGGAGGTCGTCGGGCGAGTTAGCCCGACCCGCGCCGTGATCGCCCGCCCCCGCCTTCCCGGCCATGTCATGGGACAGGCGGCGGGAGAAGTCGAAGGAAGAGCGATCGGAGTCGTGCGGAGTCGTCATGGCAAGGTCCAGAGGAAAGGTGACCGCGGAAGGCACTGGGTCACGCGAGCGACGTACGGGGTCGAGAACGGAAGCGAGGACGGGGGAATTGCAGCAAGAGACGGGATTGGCCGGGATCGGCGCTGTCGAGTGGATCTAGAAGAGGCTGTCGGCGTCGAAACCGCGGGCTTCGAGAAACTCGCGGAGTTTTCGGAGCGTGCGGTGGTGACGGGCGAGGAGGGTGCCCAACGGTTCGTTGAGGGTTTCGGCCATCTGCTTGAAGCTCAAACCCCCGACGTGTCGGAGGTTGATCACTTCTCGATCGGCTTCCCCGAGGGAGGCCATGGCTTCGGCGAGGATCTTTGAGGCCACCCGTTCGGGATCGGACCGCGGAGCGTCCGCCGATCGCCCCGGGAGTGCGACCTCGATGGAGCTCATGGTGGTCGAGTCCATCGGGGCGGCGTGCCGCTTCCGGCGACGCATCTCGTCGCGGAGGCGGTTCATCGCGATCCGGAAGATCCAACTCTCGAAACGCCCCAGCTCGACGTACTCCCCCAGCTTCGCGGCGACCGTGCAGAAGGTCGACTGGGTGATCTCACGCGCGAGTTCCGCGTCGGCGCATTGCGAGCGGATCAGTCCAAATACGCGGGGCGTGTAGATCTCGAGGAGCGAACGCCAGGCCTTCTGGTCGCCGGTGGACGCCGCGGACAGCAACTCCGCGATGACCGCAGGCTGCGGTTCGCGGACCGAGTCCTTCCCCGGCCGATCGCCGCGCGCCAGTTCCTTGCCGTGCGAGCCGCCGCTCAGCGGAGACTTGGAGCCGGCGTCGTCAGTCGGAGACGGGCGTTGATCCGCCATGAAGTCGGTCGAGTGTACGGGCGTTGCCGTGGCGGCCGGGTCCACGCCTCCCCCAACGCGGCAGGGCGCCTCGCATTCCCGAATCTCGGAAGCTCCATCCAACCCCCGACGCCGACGCGCGCCGCGCCTCGGTCAGACCGGGATGCCGTCGAAGTCGTCTTCGGGCGGAAGCGCCGCCGCGTTGTTCTGGATCTTGACCAGGTTCTTGGGCGGGAGCCCAGCGGCGTCGGGCGGCGTCGCGTAGGAGATGCTGCGGAAGGCGGTGCTCGCCGAGTCCCATGTCATCTCGACCGTGCCGGTCGGTCCGTTTCGCTGCTTGGCAACGATGAGTTCCGCGATGCCCACCTTGTCGCGATTCGCCTCCGCCCACTCGGGATCGGCGCGGTGGTAGTACTCCTCGCGGTGGAGCATCATGATCACGTCGGCGTCTTGCTCGATCGAGCCCGACTCGCGGAGATCGCTCATGCGCGGCCGGTGCCCTTCCCGCTGTTCCGCCGCTCGGTTGAGCTGGCTCAGGCAGATCACCGGCACGTCGAGTTCGCGGGCCATCGCCTTGATGCCGCGGCTGATCTCGCTGACTTCGAGCTGACGGCTCTCGACGCGCGTGCCCGCGGTCATGAGCTGGAGGTAGTCGATCACGACGGCCTGGATCTGGAACCGGTCGCGCAGGCGCCGTGCCTTCGAGCGCATGCCGAGGAGCGTCAGGCCGGGCGTGTCGTCGATGTAGATCTTCGCCGTCGCGAGGTCGCCGGCGGCTGCGATGAGCCGCTGGTAGTCGTCCTTCCGCAGCATGTTGCGGCGAAGCCGTTGGCTGTCGATGCGGCCGCGCCCGCAGAGGAGACGCTGGACGAGCTGCTGCTTGCCCATTTCGAGGCTGAACATCGCGACCGGATGGCCGGCGAGCGCCATGTTCTCGATGAAGTTGAGCGCGAGCGCCGTCTTGCCCATCGACGGACGCGCCGCCAGGATCACCATCTCGCCCTTCTGGAAGCCGGAGAGCATCTCGTCGAGATCCATGAAGCCGCTGGTGACGCCGGTGAGATGTCGCCCCTCGTTCTCCTCGAGGATGCGCATCGTCTCGTTGATGAGATCGCGCAGGTCCGACGCGCCTTCACTCTCGCGCTTCTGCGCGATGTGGAAGATGCGCTGCTCGGCGCGCTCGAGGAGTTCCTGCGCCGGATCGCGCGAGGTGTGGGCGTCGGAGAGGATCTCGCCGGCGGCGCCGATGAGCTCGCGCACCGTGGCCTTCTCGCGCACCAGCCGCGCGTAATGCGGCGCGCCGCTCGAGCCGGGAACGCCTTCGGCGAGCGAGACGAGATAGTCGAGTCCACCGACCTGCTCGATGAGCTTCTTGTCGGTGAGCGCTTGGCTCAGCGTGACGAGATCGAGGCCGCCGGAGCGGTCGTAGATCTCGACCATGGTGTCGTAGATCGCCGCATGCGCCGGGCGGTAGAAGTCGGACCCGTTGCGCACGATCCCGACGACGTCGCCGACGACGCGCGGATCCCAGAGCATCGCGCCGAGGAGACTCATCTCCGCGTCGATCGCGTGCGGCGGAAGCGCCTCAAAGAGCTTCGCGATCTCGACGAGCGATTGCTGCGTCGAACCCTGATCGCGACGGCGGCGTCGCGGGCGGCCGTCGGCGTTCTGGTTGAAGTCGGTTGTCGAAGCGGTCGTCTCGTCCATGAACGACTCCACGCTACGAGACGGCGGCCGACTGTGACTCGGGCATCTTTCCGCTCACGGGATATCCAGAACCGCCGGTCACAGACTCTGAGCAAGCTGTCCGTTCGCTCGGACTCAGTCCTCGTCGTCTTCCGCGCGCATCGTCACGACCTCGCCGTCGAGACGCTGCTTCATCATGCGGCCCGCCTTGAACTTCACCGTGCGGCGCGGCGGGACGGCGACGGGCTGCAACGTCTTCGGGTTCTGGGCGACGCGCGCCGCCCGCTCCTTCGGTTCGAAGACGCCAAAGTCCCGGAACTCGAGGCGATTGCCGTGGCTGAGCTCTTCCGTGATGTGCGTGAGGAACATCTGCACGACGCGCTTGACGTCGCTGCGACGAAGTTGCGTCTGCTCGGAGATCCGATCGATCAGCTCTTTCTTCGTCTTCGTCGCCATCGCAAAGGACCCCCACTCCCTTTGGACGGGGAGTTTGTTTGGGGAAGAAGGGACCGCGTCACTGCACGTCAACGGCAGTATCACGACCGCCGCGCGACGAGTCAAGAACGAACCGACTGCGGTGCGTGCGCGGTGAGTCCTTAGCGTTGGACGCGTTCGAAGGACCGGTAGGTCTGGCGATAGGTGGCGTTCGGGCGACCCGAATCGATGCGCTGCTGGTCGTAGGTGTAACGCCACGCGACGTTCGCGGTCACGAGTTCGGGGGGCGCGGAGCCGAGCCGGCCGTCATTGCGCGAAAACTCGGGGAGGTCGGGCGATCCGGACGCGGGCAGCCCTCGCGCACGTTCGGCCGAACTGAGCGCCGGGGTCGGAAGCACGATCGGCTGCATGACCGTCGCGCGGGGCGTCGAAACCGGCTTCTTTGCGGCGGAACTCGACGTTGCACAGCCCGACGCGAAGGCGACAGCCATCGCTGCAACGACGAGCGTCGCGCCGATGCGCGTGGAATGCCACAACGTGTCCTTCTCGCCTCTTCGCATGTGTCGGCAACCTCGCGTCGAGTGTGCCGTGACGCGGCCCCCACGCAAGCCCCCACCGAACTGTTAGCCCCGATCCCGGCAGAATAGGGCCGCAACGGGGACCTCACGCGACGAGTTAGGGGACGCTCTCAGGCCGGCGCGCCGGCCTTCTCGGCGTCGAGGCGACGGATGCGGTCGACGATCGACGTGCTCCCGAGCCCCGGGCGATGGGCCAGAAGCCGCATCTCGATGCCGAGCTCCTTCACGAGCGCGTGCTCGTTGACCGCTTCGGGCTTGTAGTCGCCGCCCTTGACGTAGATGTCGGGCCGCACCGCGGTGATGAGCGCGTGCGCGGTCGGTTCGGGGAAGACGACGAGATAGTCGACCGCGATCAACTCCTCGAGGATCTCGAGCCGCTCGCGCTCCGAGAAGATCGGTCGCCCCTCGCCCTTCTGGCGGCGCACTTCGGCATCGGCATTCACGCCGACGACCAGCACGTCGCCTTGCTTCCGCGCCTCTCGGAGATACGCGACGTGGCCGGCATGGATCACGTCGAAGCAGCCGTTCGTCAGGACGATGCGATGCCCCGCGCCGCGGTGCACCTCAAGCTCGACGAGGAGGTCGCTGAGCGAGCGCACCTTGCCGCTCGCGCGGCCGGCGAGGCCGAGGATCGACTGGCGGATCTTCGGGAGCGGAATCGGCTGGGCGCCGAACACTTCGACTTCGAG
>JAEUIT010000030.1 GCA_016795035.1 Phycisphaerae bacterium
TTCGCGTTCGACTTGCATGTTTTAGCCATGCCGCCAGCGTTCAATCTGAGCCAGGATCAAACTCTTCAATTAGGTATTGCATTCGTCCGACGCTTACGCGGCGTCCGAAAGAACACTGAAGGTTTGCCCGGCGATCCGAAGCGAACTTCGGACCGGTCTTCATCATCAAGGGACGAATCCCTTGTTGATGCGGTAGGTTGGCTTACCTACCGAAATGAGTGATGTGAACATCACATACCTGTCGAGCCGTGCCGTGGGGGCCCGACTCGACAGCTCTGGTTAAAGGAAAACCAGAAATTGGCATCACGGAGGATGTTCACGCGTCGTCACTGTGATGACGACACATTCCGCATCCGAGCCGTCGTGAAACGAACTCGGGGCGGCCACATCCTCGCGGCGTTCCCAACTGTTTACTTGTCAAAGAAACATCCAAGATCCCGCGAGTACATCCGGGACCTCCCCTGCTGAAACCCTTTCATGACTCCCTTGCGGAAGCTTCCGGGGCGAACCCAAGGCCGCGTTGCGGCTCTCGGTCAGTTGGGATCGCGGATACTACCGAATCCCGAAAGCGTGTCAACCACCTCGGACGAGTTTTTTGGCCCGTCCGGTCGACAATCTCTTTCGACAGCCCTTGGTCAGGCAGTCGTCTCGCCGAGGAACACGTCCGACCCTTTTTATCAGGGGAGAAATCGCTGGTCAACCTCCTCGAAGACCAAATGCGACATGGCGGCTCCGATCGATCAAAAACTGTCCAGAGGTAATCCCCAAGCTGAATTGCACGCCTGGGACGGCATTGAAGCCTGAATTTCGCCCCTAGCCGGCCTCGCTCTCGCCAGCATCCTTTCTAGATATGCCCACCCGCCGCCGCGGGTTCGGAACGACGGCCACCACCCCAACCGCAACCTCAGCCGCCCCGGCATCGCGGAGGAGACGGGCGAACTGGCGGAGGGTGGCGCCGGTGGTTCGGACGTCGTCCACGAGGAGCACTCGCCGGCCGACAAGCCGCCGTTCGCCCTTCGCGATCGCGAACCGGTGCCGGCTTCGGAGCCGTTCCGACCTACTCCGCGAGGCCTGGGGGGGTCCCGACCGTTGCGCCCCGACGGAGATCGCCGGCACCCCGAGGGAACGCGCGACGCCGCCGGCGAGCCAGGCCCCGTGGTCGATTCCCCTCCACCAGCGACGGAGCCACGGCATGGGGATCGACACCACGAGATCAGGTGGGCTCGCCAAGCCAACTCGACATTGCGTCGCCAAGCGGGCCCCGAGGGCTTCCGCCATGGCCGACCAGCGCAAGTGCTTCACCTGATTGATTCGCGTCGCCAAGGAGGCCGAATACTCGGCGACGCGAACGAACCGCTTCCATGGGAGTCGTTGCCCGCGGCAGGAGGCGCAGCCGCGCGGCGTGACTTCGGCCGCCGACACGCTCTCGCCGCAGCGCAGACACCACGCCCCGATCTCGTCGAGTTCGACCGGAAGCTCGGCAAACGCGATCGGAAGCGGCGGCAGCTCCCAGCCGATCAGCGCCGCCTCGACCGCGCGAACCGCCACGGGAACTCGGTTGGATAGAGAAAAACCACGCACGCCCGCACTCTACGGGCGAAACGTGGGTTCTCACGTTTTCACTGCGCTTCTGCGCTATCGAACGCTCGACCGGTCAGCTTGCCATCATCCGGCGAAGCACCGTATTGAGGATGCCGCCGTTTCGGTAGTAGTCGACTTCCACGGGCGTATCGACGCGGCACGTCGTCTTGAACTCGATCACCTTGCCGTCGGCCTTCTTGGCCTTCACGACGATGTCCTGACGCGGCTTGAGGTCCGACGGGACGACCACCTCGAACGTCTCCGAGCCATCGAGGCCGAGCGACGCGGCCGTCTCGCCTGCCTTGTACGTAAGCGGAAGCACGCCCATGCCGACGAGGTTCGACCGGTGGATGCGCTCGAAGCTCTCGGCGATCGCGGCCTTCACGCCGAGTAGGAACGTGCCCTTCGCCGCCCAGTCTCGCGACGACCCCATGCCGTAATCCTTGCCCGCGAGGACGACGAGCGGCGTGCCCGCCTTCTTGTAGGACATCGCGGCGTCGTAGATCGGCTTCACCTGACCGTCGGTGAAGTCCTTCGTCACGCCGCCGGTCGTGCCGGGGGCGAGCTCATTCTTGATGCGCGTGTTCGCGAAGGTGCCGCGCGTCATGACGCGGTCGTTGCCGCGCCGCGAGCCGTAGCTATTGAACATTGCGGGTGCAACGCCGTGTTCGACGAGGTACTTGCCGGCAGGCGAGTCCTTCTTGATGTCGCCCGCAGGCGAGATGTGATCGGTCGTGACCGAGTCGCCAAGCTTGGCAAGGCAACGCGCGCCCGCGATCGACGAGATCGAACCGGCCTCGCGCTTCATGTCGACGAAGAACGGCGGCTCTTGAATATACGTGGACCTCGCGTCCCAATCGTACATTTCGCCGCCGGCGACCTTGATCGCCTTCCACTCGTCGCTGCCGTCGAAGACGTTCGCGTACTGGCGCTCGAACTGCTCGCGCGTCACGCAACGGGCGACCGTCTCCTGCACTTCGCGCTCGGTCGGCCAGACGTCGCGCAGGTAGACCGGCTTGCCGTCCTTCGACGTTCCGATCGGATCCTTCGTCAGGTCGATGTCGACCGTGCCCGCGATCGCGTAGGCAACGCAGAGCGGCGGCGAGGCGAGATAGTTCGCCTTCACGTCCTGGTGCACGCGGGCCTCGAAGTTGCGGTTCCCCGAAAGGACGCTTGCAACGACGAGATCGCCTTGCTGAATGCCCTTCGTGATCGGCTCCGGGAGCGGGCCCGAGTTGCCAATGCACGTCGTGCAGCCGTAGCCGACGAGATAGAAGCCGAGCTCCTCGAGCGGCTTCATGAGTTCCGACTTGTTGAGGTAGTCGGTGACGACCTTCGAGCCGGGCGCGAGCGAGGTCTTCACCCACGGCTTGCGCTCGAGACCGAGCGCGCGAGCCTTCTTCGCAAGAAGGCCGGCGCCGACCATCACGCTCGGATTGCTGGTGTTCGTGCAGCTCGTGATTGCCGAGATGACGACATCGCCATTCTTCAGGTCGAAGGTCTTGCCGTCGAGCGAGACCTTGACCGCGTCGGCGGTGGCGGTTCCGGCGGGCTGCTTGTTGTAGAGCTTGCCGAGATCGCGGCGCCATCCCGCCTGCATCGAGCCGAGCGTCACGCGATCTTGCGGACGCGCCGGCCCTGCGAGCGACGGCTCGATCGTCGACATGTCGAGTTCGAGCACGCTCGTATAGGCAATGTCGGCCTTGTCGTCGCGCCAGAAGTGGTTCGCCTTCGCGTAGGCCTCAACCATCTTCACGAGACCTTCGGGGCGGCCCGAGAGACGCATATAGGCAAGCGTCTGCTCGTCGATCGGGAAGAAGCCGATCGTCGCGCCGTACTCCGGCGCCATGTTCGCGATGGTCGCGCGATTCGCGAGCGGCATCTCGGCGAGGCCGGGGCCGAAGAACTCGACGAACTTGTTCACGACGCCGTGCTTGCGGAGCATCTCCGTCACGCGAAGCACGAGATCCGTTGCGGTGGTGCCTTCGGGCAGCTTGCCGACGACGCGCACGCCGACGACCTCGGGGATCAGCATGTAAATCGGCTGGCCAAGCATGACGGCTTCCGCCTCGATGCCGCCGACGCCCCAGCCGACGACGCCGAGGCCGTTGATCATCGTCGTGTGGCTATCGGTGCCGACGAGCGAATCGGGGTAGAGGACGCCGTCCTTCTCCCAGACTACTTTGGCGAGATATTCAAGATTGACTTGGTGCACGATGCCCGTCGCCGGCGGAACGACGGAGAAGTTCGAGAATGCCTTCTGGCCCCACTTCAGGAACTCGTAGCGTTCGTTGTTCCGCTCGAATTCCTTCTGGGCGTTGATCGTGAGCGCGACGCCGGAGTTGAACGCGTCGACCTGGACCGAGTGGTCGATCACGAGGTCGCACGGCACGAGCGGATTGACCTTCTTCGGGTCGCCGCCGAGCCGCTTCATCGCGGCGCGCATCGCCGCGAGATCGACGACGCACGGCACGCCTGTGAAGTCTTGAAGCACCACGCGGCCCGGCATGAACGGAATCTCTTCCTCGCCGGGATTGCGCGGGTCGTACTGGCAGATCTTCTTGACGTGCTCTTCGGTGACGACGTGGCCGTCGCAGTTGCGCACGCAGCTCTCGAGGAGGACGCGAATCGAGTACGGGAGGCGATGGATCGGGCCGAGGTGCTTGACCGCGTCGAGGCGGCAATACGACTTCGGTCCGTACGCGGTATCGAGCGAGGCGAGAGACCCGAACGGGTTGGCCGCTGGCATGCTGAGCTCCGGAAAAGGCAGGCGATCGCTGCGGATTGGTGAAAGACCCGCAGTATAAGTCAGCCCGGCGTTTCATCCGGCGTCGGCGCTGGCCGCGCGAGCCACACCGCGAGCGGAAGGA
Source organism: Phycisphaerae bacterium (assembly GCA_016795035.1). Taxonomy (GTDB): domain Bacteria; phylum Planctomycetota; class Phycisphaerae; order Phycisphaerales; family SM1A02; genus JAEUIT01. Next base: position 4,452 of record JAEUIT010000030.1, read on the forward strand.
GCAGAAGTCCGGGAATTCCGGCGAGCGCCGAGACGACGAAGAAGGACGTCCACTCCAACTCGCGGGCCAAGAACCCGCTGGCGGCGCTCGCGACGCCGCCGGCAAGCGCGAAACCCGCGGTCAGGAGCGCGTACTGCGACGCGCCGAAGCGCGGCGTGCAGAGCGACATGAGCCACGCGACGAACGCGGTGCCGACCAAGCCGCCGCAGAAACTCTCGACGCTCGACACGACGACGAGCATCACCATCGGATGCGACGTCCACGGCATCTCCGTACCGGCAAGCGGGGCGACCGTCTCGTGTATCCAGACGAAGCCGAGATTCGACGCCGCCTGCAGGATGCCTGCAACGACGAGTGTCGCCACCAGCCCGTATCGGATCGCGAGGACGCCGCCGACGAGCGAGCCGACGATCGTCGCGACGAGGCCGATGCCGTTCCTGGCGATGCCGAACTGCGCGAGGTCGTAGCCGAGCGTGTCGAGGAGGAGCGGCTTTTGCATCGAGCCGCCGAGCTGGTCGGGCAGACGGAAGACGAGGATGAAGAGGAAGACGACGAGCGCGCTCCAGCCGAGGCGCCGAAAGAGCTCGACGAGCGGATCGAAGAACGCGTCAGCCCATTCGGTTCCGCCGTCGACGCTCGGTCGATGCGGCTCGCGCGTGAGCAGGACGAGCACCGGTCCGAGCGCCATCACCGCGGCGAGCGACTCGAACGCGGCGGGCCAGCCGAAGCGATTTGCCACGACCAGCGCGACCGCCCCCGCCGCGACGATCGCCACGCGATAGCCGAGGACGTACATCGAGCTGCCGATGCCGAGTTCGCGGCCGGGAAAGGCGTCGACCGTCCAGCCGTTCACGACGATGTCCTGCGTGGCGGAGAAGAACGCGAGGGCGACGAGCAGGCCTCCGAGCAGCGTCAACGCGGAGTTCGACTCGGTCGACGTGAAGGCTGCAACGAGGAGAATGATCGCGACGAGGATTCCCTGCGTGAGAAGAAGCCACGCACGACGCTGTCCGCGCAAGACGGGAATCGCGCGGGCGTCGACGAGCGGCGCCCAGAGGAACTTGAACGCGTAGACCGACCCGATCGCGCCGAGAAGGCCGATCGTCGTGCGGTCGATCTTCCGCGCGGCGAACATCGAGGTCGCGGTGTCGTTGACGATCGTGTACGGAAGACCGCTCGCGAAGCCGAGCCCCGCCATCACGAGGCACTTCGGCGAGAGAAGCGCCGCCCGCACGCTCGGCGCGCGTTCCGTCACTCAGAGTCCCCGTTGCTCGCGCACGCGCAGCTCGGGTCGCGGCTGGGCGACGATGTGATTCGGCGGAACGCTTTGCGTGACGAACACGCCGCCGGCGATCACGGAGCCGCGGCCGATCACGGTGTCGCCGCCGAGGATCGTGGCGCCGGCATAGACGGTGACGTGATCCTCGAGCGTCGGATGGCGCTTGTAGCCCTTGCGGATGCGTCCGTCGACGTCGCGCTCGAAGCTCTTCGCGCCGAGCGTCACGCCCTGATAGACCTTGCACTGGTCGCCGATCACGGTCGTCTCGCCGATCGTGACGCCCGTGCCGTGATCGATGAAGAAGCCGGGCCCGATCACGGCGCCGGGATGGATGTCGATGCCGGTCGCGCTATGCGCGAGCTCGTTGAGCATGCGCGGAACGAGCGGCACGTCGAACTGATAGAGCGGGTGTGCGATGCGATGGACGAGGAGCGCGTAGAAGCCGGGATAGCAGATGACGACTTCGTCGATGCTCCGCGCGGCCGGGTCGCCGTCGAAGGCGTGCTGGGCGTCGACCGCAAGCGTGCGTCGGATCGCGGGGAGGCGACCGAAGAGGTCGACGACGGCGTCGGTCGCCTTCGAGGGACTGTCGCCGACCATCTCATACGCCGCGGTGAACTGCTGGAGCAACACGGCGCGCACGATGCGGGCGTGGTTGCATACGAAGTTCTCGAGGGCCGCTCGGCCGCGCGGCAACTGCGAGTTCGCGCGAGGAAAGAGCAGGATCCGCAATCGCGCGATCGCATCGGAGAGCGCCGGGCGCTGAGGCGGATCGGTCGCGGGCATCGGGCGATCGTCGGCATCGATCGCGTCCGCGATGGCTTTCACGAGTTCGTCGCTGGGTTCCGGGCCGTGGGGCATGTGCGCGGAGGATAACGGTCGGACGCACCGGCGCCGTGCCGATCGCGATGTACCATCGGCCCCCGTTCGAGCATCAGGAGAACCAATGGCGAAAATTGCAATCGTCTATCACAGCGGTTGGGGACACACGAAGGCCATCGCCGAGGCGGTGCTGCGTGGCGTGCAGAGCGTGCGCAACGCGAGCGCGACGCTGGTTTCGGTGGATGAGCTCCCCCCCGCGGACAAGGACAAGGGCTACACCGGTCGTTGGAAGGAATTGGACGCGGCCGACGCGATCATCTTCGGCGCACCGACCTACATGGGCGACATCTCGGCGAAGTTCAAGGAGTTCATGGAGCACTCGAGCCACATCTGGTTCCGCCAGGGCTGGAAGGACAAGCTCGCGGGCGGCTTCACGAACTCGGGCGGGCTCTCGGGCGACAAGCTTCACTCGATGACCTCGCTCGTCGTCTTCGCCGGCCAGCACAGCATGAATTGGATCAGCCAAGGCGTGATGCCGACGTCGTACCGCCCCGAGCAGCCGCCGGGCGTGAACCGCCTCGGCTCATGGCTCGGCGTGATGTCGCAGTCGGACAACGGTCCCGCCGAAGCGACGCCGCCGGAAGGCGACCGCAAGACCGCCGAGCTCTACGGCCAGCGCATCGCGCTCGCCGCGATCCGCTGGAATTGCGGCGTGGGCAAGGCGAACTGAACCGCGACCATGGCTGCAACGCCGAGTTGCATGCCTGATGGCTGCAACAGAGAGTAGAAGCGAGAAGGCCCGCGACGATCGTCGC
>JAEUIT010000048.1 GCA_016795035.1 Phycisphaerae bacterium
ATCGAGCGGATCGTCGACGACACCGTGATCCGCCGCTTCGACCACAAACACCTGAATAGCGACTGCCCCGAGTTTGCGTCGCTCAATCCGAGCGTCGAACATATCGCGAAGGTCTGCTTCGACCTTCTCACGGAGCCATTCCGCGTTGCAGGCGCTACGCTGCGCGGCGTGACGGTGTGGGAGACCGAGAAGACCGCCTGCACCTATCCGGCCTGACGAGGTACCTCATGCGTCGACACCTTCGCGTTTCCATCGCCGCCCTGCTCGTCGCTCTCGCCCCGGGCGCGCTGTCGACGGCCCAAACGCCGCCAATCTCGCCGCCAATCTCGCCGCCAACCGCGCCGCCCACCGCGCCCCCGACCGCGCCCCCCGCGGCGGCCGCCGATCCGATTCGCCGCGACTTCGACGCGTTCGCGGTCTACCTCACGCGGAAGGGAACGCTCTCCGCCGACGATCGCGCGAACGCCGCGGCGCTCGCAGGCAAGATCCGGCAATCGCTCGCGTCGGCCGACGATCCGGCGCGCTGGGCGATGCTCGCGCAGATCGGCGTCTGGACCGACGATCCGGCGTTGCAGGACGAGGCCTTCGCGGCGCTTCTCGATCGCCAACCGCGCAACGAGACCGCGATGGCGCAGTGGATCGCGGCGCTCAATCGCCGCGCCGACTACGACCGCGCGATCACCGAGACGAACAAGCGCATCCCCGACGTGACGAAGGCGCCGCGCGTGCGGCTCGCGCTCGTCGAGACGTTCGTCGGACAGAACCGGCTCGAGGACGCGCGGGTCGCGCTCGAACAGCTCGCGACCGTGCCGCCCGACATCAACCTCCGCAAGATGCAGTTGCAGACCCGCGTCGCCCGGCTCGCGCAACTCTGGGCCGCGGAAGAGGCGCTTCGGACCGCCGACGACGCGAGCGCGACGAATCCGATCGTCGAGTTCGTGACGACGAAGGGCGTGGTGCGCGTCGAACTTTTCGAAGGGCAAGCGCCGGAGTCGGTGCGCGGCATCGTCTCCCTCGTCGACGGCGGCACCTACAACGGCACGCGCTTCCATCGCCGCATCCCCGGCTTCGCGGTGCTTGGCGGCGATCCGAACTCGAAGCCCGGGTCCACCGGCCGCGCCGGCTGGGGGACCGTGGGCTGGCGACTCCCCGACGAAGGCGCGCTGCCGGCGCATCGCGTCGCCTTCAGCGGCGCGGTCGGCCTGTGCAAGGCGGTCGATCCGAAGTCGCCCGGCGGCTTCGCGCCGAACTCCTCGGGCGGGCAATTCTTCTTCACGTTGCAGCCGGCGGAATTCCTCCAAGACGCGCCGCTCGCGTTCACGACGGTCGGCCGCATTCTCGACGGCTTCGAAGTCGCCGCACAGTTGCAGCCGGGCGACGAGATCGTCGCGGCCCGCACCGTGCGCAAGGGTCAGGGCGAAGGGAAACCGGGCACCGCGCCCGAACTCGCGACGGCGTTCGAGATGTCGGTGCCGAGTTCGAAGCCCGCCCCCGCCCAACGGCCGCCGACCGGCGGCCCGACGATCACGCCGGGCACGGGGGCACCGCCGGTGCGCCCCGCGACGCGCTGATCCCGGAACGCGGTCCGCGCGTCAGACGAGGTCTTCCTCGCCGAGGAGCCGGAAGCCCTTGCGCCGGAGGATCTGGCCGGCGAGCGTGTTGTCATCGACCGCGAGCGCGATCATCGGATTGCCCTCGCGCGCGTGCAGCACGGGATAGGCGAAGCGGATGTTGAGTTCCGCCGCGAGGAGGAACATGCACACATGCTTCAGCGTGAACTTCGTCATGCTCGCCTCGCGGCACGCGACGGCGAGTTCGACGACGAGCAGGTCGGTTTCGCTGAAGGTGAACTGCTTCCGCCGCATCAGGTGCCGCGCGGCGTCGGCGTTGTCGAAGATGAGCCGCACCACCGCGTGATCGCTCGAGTCGAGCACGCTGAAGGCGCGGAGGCTGACTTCGGGGGCGTCCTCGAAGAGTTGGACGAGGTCGAGCAGCTTTCCGACGCGGTTGTCGAGGAAGACGCTGAACTGGCGCACCGTCGGCGGCCCGTAGCCTTGCGTCAATTCAGATTCCGTGCCTGGAGGCATCGCCTGACTCATCGGGAGCACTGTACCCCACGCGTGCTCGACCGGAGAGCGCAATCGCCCGACCGCAACGAGTCCGACGATCACGCGCGGAAGAGCGCGCCCATCTTTTTCCCGAGCACCACGCTCGCACCCACGATGCAGATGGCGAGAAGCGCCATGCCCCACACGCCCAAGGCGCTTGCCACATAGGGACCGTCGCCGAGGCGATCGGCCATCGAGTAGATCGCCTTCGTGATCGGGAAGTGCTGCTCGCGCTGGGCGAGGATCAACGAGTCGCTGACTTCGAGCATCGCGAAGGCGAAGGCGAGGAGGCCGCCGGCGACGAGGTTCGCGAGGATGAGCGGAAGGACGATGCGGCGCGTGAGCGTCCACTTCGACGCGCCGACGTTGAGCGCCGCCTCCTCGAGTTCGACCGACGTCTGCTCGAGGCCTGCCGCCGCCGAGCGCACGACATAGGGCAACCGGCGGATCGCGTAGGCGAGGACGAGGAGCGGCATCGGGTTCGGGTCGGCGCCGAGGACGTCGGCGAAGGGCTTGAGCGGCGCGTCGTTCAGCCACGCGTGGAGTCCGCTTGGCAGCCACGAGAGCATGGTGTCGAGGAGTTCGGGCATCGCGCCGTTGAAGGGCCAGCGCAACGTCATCGCGACATAGCCGAACGCCATGACGAGTCCGGGCACGGCGAGCGGCAGCATCACGAGGGCGTCGAGCAGGGCGCGCCCCTTCAGCTTCGTGCGGACGAGGATCCGCGCGACGAGGACGCCGATCACCATGTCGAGGATCACCGCGGTGCCGGCGAGGAGCAGGCTGTTGCGAATCGCGCCGGCGGAGAGCGGATGGGTGAGTGCGGTCGCGTAATGCTCGAGGGTGAAGTCGCTCGGGAGGATGCTTCGGTACCACTGCCCGCTCTTCGACACGCTCGCGAGGATCACGCCGATGTGCGGCAAGACCGCGATGAACCCGATCGTGAGGAAGAGCGCCGTCGCGCCGAATGCCCTCCATCCCGTGATCGACCGGTCGCGCGAGGCGACCGACGCCTTCGAGTACATCGCGTAGCTCTGCTTGCCGAGGACGCTCTTTCCGAGGATGTAGAAGGCAATGGCGCTTGCGAGCATCACCGCGGTCAGCGCGTACGGCTGCCGCGACGACTCCATCTCCTTGATGCCGTTGAAGATCTGGACCGGCGTGACCTGCTGGTACTCGAGGAGGAGCGGCGTGCCGAGCTCGGTGAAACTCCAGATGAAGACGATCGTCGCGCCGGCGAAGAAGCCGGGGCGCACCAGCGGAAGGACGATGCGGCGGAACCGCGTGAACGGGCCGGCGCCGAGGTTGGTGGCGGCGTCTTCCAGCGCGGGATCGAGGTTCGAGAGCGCCGCGAGAAGGTTGAGGTAGATGATCGGATAGAGCGCGAACGCCTGGAAGATCACGATCGCGGCGAATCCGCCCTTGCCGAGGAAGTCGATCGGCGCGCTGATCACGCCGAGCGACTCAAGCAGCGCGTTGACCGCGCCGCCGCGCCCGAAGAGGAGACGAATGCCGATCGCCCCGACGAAGGGCGGCAGGATCATCGGGCAGAGCAGAAGCGACGAGACGAGCGCCTTCCCCTTCCACTCGCAGCGGCTTGCGACGAGCGCGAGCGGAAACGCGATGACCGACGCGAGCGTCGTCGTCGAGATCGCGATGAGCGTCGCGTTGATGAGGCCGGTGCGCCACGTCGGGTCGCGGAAGACCTCGAGGATCGCGTACGAGACGAACGAGCCCTGGTCGTCGATGATCGCGCCGCGGATCGTCAGCCAGATCGGATAGACGAGGAACGCGCCGAGGAACGCGAGAAGGAACCCGAGAAGCGCGTAGGACCCGAAGTGCCGCCGCATCGGGGGCGGACTGTAGCCGATCGCGCCGAATCGTCGGCCGCGCGGGCCCGACCCAGTTCCGTGCGCCTCCGACTCAGCTCCACGCGCCCAAGAGGAGCGCGATGTCGGCGGCGTCGACGTTGCCGTCGCCGCTCAGGTCGCCCGGTCCGGGCGTCGCCCACGATCCGAGGAGGATGCCGAGGTCGCCCGCGTCGACGAGGTCGTCGCCGTTCAGGTCGCCGAAGAGCGTCGTCTTCGGCACGTACCAACTGACCGCGACGGGAAGCGACGTCTGCACGCCGGTCTTCCGCTTGACCTCGAGCACGTACTCGCCGGCCGCGACGTCACGCAGGTAGAGGTGCTCGATGTTGTCGACGCTCGAGGTGCTCGACACGTTGCCCGAGCCATAGACCGCGAGGCCCGGATCGCCGACGAGCGAGCTGAGGGCGCCGCTCGCATCCACCTTCCAGAGCGTGAGGTCGATGTCCATCATCGTGAACGAGCCGAAGCTCGACGCGACCGACCGATTCCACGTGGCGAGGATCGAGATCTCGTCGACGGGCTCGAATGTCTTGAAGCGGTAGTAGACGCTCGTGTTCGACGCGATCGAGGTGATGAAGTCCCAGCCGCTTCCCTTCACGTTGGTCGTCGAGGGCACGCTGGTCGCGCCATTCTTCTCCTGGCTCGTCAGGATGAAGTGGCTGCGGTCGACGTTGACAAGGTCGGCGCCGTACACCGGATCGAGCGGCGTCATGGTGCTGCCGCGGCTCGGGCCGTTCGTCGCCGCGCCGTTCGACCACGACTCGCGGTGCTTCGCGCCCGCAAGCAGCACGCTCTTGATGACGATCGACTTGTCGGCGTTCGGATTTGCGGCGAGGCCGGGGTCGACATCGGTCGTCGAGAGGAGTAGCGCCGCCGCCGCGCCGACGATCGGCGTCGAGAAGCTGGTGAAACTCCCGGGCGCGACGATCTCGGGCTTGCGCCGGTTCTGGCCGTCGAGGTTCGCGGGCGTCACCGCGTTGCAGTGGTTCCCGTTCTCGAGGCCGACCGTGATGCCGTTGTAGCCGTATGCGAGGAGCGCCGACGGCGGGCTGCCCGCGCCGTTGTTGGTGCCGAGGACGGCGACGAGGTTGTCGCGCTGGATCGCGAAGTCGAAGCGGCGCAGCGCGTTGTTGTCGAGGAAGGAGTCGCCGAACGAACCGATCCACGAGTGGTTGAAGATCCGCATCCCCGCGGGCGGAAGCGACGGCGGCGTGGCGCCTTGGTTCGTCTTGAGGTACGAGGTCGTCGCCCAGCTGCCCGCTTCCCAGATGAAGACGTTGGTGATGCCGGGGGCGATGCTCGCGGTGTTGCCGTAGAGGTTGAGGCCGACGGTCGTGGCGTGGCCGCTCAGGCCGAACGCACCGGTCTGCGCCGAGAAGATCGTTCCCGCAAAGTCGGCGTTGTTGACGTCGGGCCCGTAGTTGCCGGCCGACTCCTGCGCTTCGACTTGCCCGACGCCGTAACCCGCACCGGTCGGGACGTTCCGCACCCCGAGCCGTGCGACCAAGGCCGTGTACCCGATGTCGTCGAAGAGATCGGCGAGTGCGGTCGTCGCGGGCACGAGGCTCAGCGCGGACATGCAACCCACTTCGATCAGGCGTCGAGTCTTCGACATCAGGCGTTCCTCCCTCGTTGCCGGCCCCATTGCCGCCGTGTGGGCCGCGCACGGGCTCGGCGACGGAATGGGAAGAAGGTAGCACGCGATGGCGAAGGAACAACCGAGAACTTCACGCCATTCCGAAGGCGGTTCGTGCGATCTGCCGTTGTCGCAAACGCGACAGGTTAGAGGTCGCCGGCGGAGGGCGCGGGCGGCCGCGTGGGCGTCGGAGAACTGGCGACTTCGTTCGTCACCATGATCTCGACGCGCGCGTTACGGGCGTCCGCGGACTCGGCGTTCGCGTCGCTCACCACGCGCTCGTTGTCGCCGCTGGCGGCGAGGCGAAGGCGCCACGCGTCAATCCCTTCGGCGACGAGCGCTCGGTATACCGTCATCGCCCGATCGCTCGCGAGTTGCATCGCCTCTTCGGGCTTGCGGAACGCCTCGCTCGGCGCGGCGTGACCGCGGATCTCGATGACCGACTTCATGCCGCGGTTCTTCGCCGCGAACTCGCGCACGCTGCGCGCGGTGTCGTCGTCGAGCATCGTCGAGCGGATCGCGAAGACGACGCTCGTCCCCGGTCCGTAGTAGTCGCTCGGCCGCACGCTCGTCACGTCGCGCTTGTTGCCGCGCACGCCGTCTTCCTGGCTGTTGCCGGCGCCGGCTTCCTTCTCGCGCAAGCGCTCGACGAGCGGCTGATCGTTCGGATCGGTCGAGTTGATCGAGACGGGGTTGTTGAACGCGTCGCGCACCGCGAGCGCGAAGTCGAGCATGTTCGGATCATTCGCGACGCCTTCCGACTGCTCGCCGCCGCCGCCCGCGTTGCCACCCTTTGGCTGCACGTTGAGCGCAAAGAGAATGACGAAGAAGCCCATCATGAGCATGACCATGTCGGCGAACGAGATGAGCCATTCGGGCGCACCTTCGTGTTCGCCTTCGGCATGCCCGCCGCCGCCGTGGCCATGACCATGGCCGCCGCCGTGCGACTTCTTCTTGCCGTGCCCGTCGTCGTGTGAGCCGTGGTCGGACATGAGGGGAGGAAGAGGAAGAGGAGAATGGAGAGGGGAAAATGGAGAGGGAGTCAGGAGTCAGGCGTCAGCGGGAAAGGCAGCGTGGGCTCGGCGCTTCCGTGCGTCACCCGCACTCCTGAATCCTCAATCCTGAATCCTCGCGGCCGATGGCCGCGCGTCTTACGCCGCCGCCTTCATCGTGACGCGCACGCTCTGCGGGACGAACGCGAGCATCTTTTCCTGCGTCGCACGCGGGTTGTCGCCCGCCTGGATCGACATGATTCCTTGGAGCATCATCTCCTTCGAGAGGATCTCCTGGCCTGAACGCAACGCGAGCTTGTCGCCGATCGGTCCGGCAATCGCGTTCGCGAGCACGGTGCCGTACATCGTCGCGACGACGGCGACCGCGAGCATGTGACCGAGGGTCTCGATGTCACCGCCGAGGTTGCCGAACATGCCGATCTGACCGATCAGCGTTGCGACGAGGCCGTAGCCGGGGCCGTAGAGCTTGATGAGGTCGAAGAACTTCTTGCCCGACTTGTGGCGCTCTTGCATCGCCATCACTTCGAGACGAAGCGTCGCCTCGATCGTGGCTTCGTCCGTCCCGTCGACGGCCATCTTCAGGCCCTGCACGAGGAACGGGTCCTTGATCTTCTCGATCTCGCTCTCGAGCGCGAGGATGCCGTCGCGGCGCGCCTTGTCGGCGAGCGTGCTCATGAGCTTCACGGTCTCGACGGGCGACATCCCCTTCTCGAACAGGAAGCGCTTGATGTAGCCCGGCACCGCCTTGATGCCTTCCATGGGCATCGCCATGAAGAGGACGCTCAGCGTGCCGCCGAACACCATCACGACGCCCTTCTCCGACCAGAAGATCTCGAAGTGGCCATGCGAGGCGCGGAACGCGACCCACGCACAGGCGATCACGCCGAGGATGCTTCCAATGAGGCTGGCTTTATCCATCGCGGCCTCCCAGACGCTCCCGGCTGAAGAAAGCCGGACGAGCGATGCGCCCGCGAACACCGCTAGGGCGCACGGACCCGCGACGGCCGGTGGGCGGTCGGAGGGTCTGCCGCTGCGACTATCGGCCGCCCACGGGTGCGTCTGAACCGACGTTGCCGAGAAGTTCACCGAGGCAAGCGGTTCGGTCCATTCCGGCAGGTCCGGATACGCTCCGAGGGACCATGTCGAAGGGTTCGAGCGAGCGAAGACCGGTCGTCCTCGTGACAGAACAGTTGGCCGACGAGGCGTTTGACTGGCTCGCCGAACGATGCGACGCGATCCGCGCGAAGCCGGGCGAGCCGGCGTTCGACGCGGTGGCGCCGAAGGCCGAGGCGCTCGTCGTCCGGACGTACACGCTCGTCACCGACGCGCTCCTCTCCATGTTGCCGGCGCTCAAGGTCGTCGGCCGCGGCGGCGTCGGTCTCGACAACATCGATCTCGAGGCCTGCGCGCGGCGCGACATCAAGGTCGTGTCGACGCCCGACGCGAACACGCAGGCGGTCGTCGAGTACGTCACGTGCCTCCTCTGCGACGCGCTACGCCCCCGCGCGACGCTCGATCGGCCGCTGCCGAAGGCCGAGTGGGATCGCCTGCGCGACGAAGACCTCGTCGCGCCGTGGCAGATGAACGAGCTGACGCTCGGGATCTTGGGGCTCGGGCGCATCGGCCGGCGCGTCGCCGACGTCGCGAAGGCGATCGGCTTCGAGGTCCTCTTCAACGACCTTCGCGGCATCCCCGACGACGAGCGCGGCGACACGGAGCCGGTCGACGTCGAGACGCTCTTCCGTAACGCCGACGTCCTCACGATCCACGTCGACGGCCGCCCGTCGAACCGGCACTACGTCGGCGAGCGATTGCTGTCGCTCATGAAGCCCGACGCGATCCTCCTCAATACGAGTCGAGGGATGGTGATCGATCACGACGCGCTTGCCGCGTGGCTCACGCAGAGTCCGGTGCGGATGGCGCTCCTCGACGTCCACGACCCCGAGCCGATCACCGACCGCAATCCGCTCCTACGGCTCGACAACGCGCATCTCTTCCCGCACTTGGCGAGTCGCACGCTCACGGCGACGAGCAACATGAGCTGGGTCGTGCGCGACGTCGTCGCCGCCCTCGGCCTCTAGCGCGCCCTCTCTCCATTTTCCCTTCTCCATTTCCGTCTCCTCTCTTCATGTCTTCCCACGACGTCACCCGTCTCCTGCACCTCGCCGCGACCGGCGATCCGAACGCGGCGAACGAACTCCTGCCGCTCGTCTACGAACGGTTGCGTGCCGTGGCGAACGGCTACTTCCGCGGCCGCGCCGACCAGACGTTGCAGCCGACGGCGCTCGTGCATGAGGCGTTCCTCCGGCTCGTCGCGCAGGAAGAGGGGGCGATCAAGGACCGCGAGCATTTCAGCGCCGTCGCCGCGACCGCGATGCGGCAAATCCTCGCCGACCGGGCGCGGCGGCGCGGCGCGCAGAAGCGCGGCGGCGACCGGGAGCGGATCGCTCTCGAAGACGTCCAGGCCGCAGACCCGAAGGAGTCGGACGACGCCGACCTCGTCGCCCTCCATGAGGCTCTCGAGAAGCTCGAAGCAATCGACCCGCGCCGCGCGAAGGTCATCGAGCTGCGCTTCCTAGGCGGCCTGTCCGTCGAGGCGACCGCCCGCCATCTGAACGTCTCCGAACGCACCGTCGAAGCCGACTGGCGCGCCGCCCGGGCGTGGCTCAAGACGCAGCTCGGGGCCAGCTAAGCCGCTCTCACGGACACTCGCCGACTGCTCCTGTAAGTCCAAAGCATCGAACCACTTCCGTCGCGATTCCTCCTCTAGGGAATAGGCGGGGAATCGGCGGGGAATCGGCGGCCGTCGCACGCGCTCGAAATCTATTGATTTTCCATTTGGAATCTTGACCCATACGCACAACGCGGCCATTCTCTTGCGGTTCCCTTTCTGGTCGTCGCATATCGCGCCGCGTCGGGTGGCCCCATCGTTCGGGCTACGCGACGGACAGGCACGGGACCGACGGTCTCCCGTTCACGTCTGTACCCCTCTGGAGATTTGATGATGGCTCGTTCGCTTCTCGCACTCGCCGCCCTGCTCGCCTCGTCGAACGCCTTCGCGGCGATCACGATCACGCAAACCACCGCGCCCGCGCCGACCTACGCGAC
>JAEUIT010000011.1 GCA_016795035.1 Phycisphaerae bacterium
TCGCCGAGCGCCTCGCCGACGGCAAGCAGGACCACGAGGTCCCGACCGCGAAGGAGGTCGCGAACACCACGCACGCCGCGACGACCGCGACCACGCCCACGACGAAGTCGAAGGCGAAGCGCGGCAACGCGGAGACGCCCCCGAAGGCCAAGGGCGCGAAGGCCACGCCGAAGCGCGAAGCGAAGGCCAAGCGTCCGAGCGGCATCGATCTCGCCGCGAAGGTGCTCGCCTCCGCGAAGGAGCCGCTGAACGCGAAGACGATCGCCGAGCGCGTCCTGGCGGCGGGTTGGTCGACCAGCGGCAAGACGCCGCACGCGACGCTCTACGCCGCGATGATCCGGGAGATCGCCGCCAAGGGGAAGGACGCACGCTTCAGGAAGACCGAGCGCGGCCTCTTCACCGCCGCCAGCGGAAAGGGAGCGTGACCCGTGGAGACGCACGACACCCGATTCGACGATCTGCTCAAGGCCGCATCGGCGCTCGCCTACTCGTACGACTGCCGCATGGACTCCTGCGAGGAGTGGGACGACCTGAACCGAGCGATCCTCGCGGCGGAGGAAGCGCCGCCGACTGACGGGAGCCCCCGCCACGAGTTCAAAGGCGACACGCTGATGCGCTACAGCACGCTCGCCAGCGGGGCGGCCGAAGACCACGCCTGCGACGTCGACGACATCGAGCAGGTCGCCTACGCGATCGAGGACAAGCGCGGCGAGTGGTTCGTGGTCGGCGAGCTCGCCGGTGACACGCAGCGCGACTGGATCGTCGCGTACATCGCGGTCGAGTTCCTCAAGCGCTGCGGACTGGTGCGCGACGAGGGCACCGCCAACCGCCTCCGCGCGGCGGATGGCTTCACCGCCGAGCAGGCGATCGCGGAGTTCGCCGTCGGCCAGATGAAGGCTAGCGAGGATTCGGCAGGTCGGTGAACGCGACATCGCTCTCCCTCACGCCTCGGCAGCAGCCGGGGCTTTCTCTTCGGCCTGAGCGTTTCCGATGGCCGAGACGCGCTCGGCCTTCTTGCCCGTGAACTCCTCGTAGCGCTGGACGATGACATCGCAATAGAGCGGGTCGAGCTCCATGAGGAACGACTTGCGTCCCGTCTGCTCCGCAGCGATGAGCGTCGAGCCTGAGCCGCCGAAGAGGTCGAGCACGTTCTCGCCCGGGCGCGAGGAGTACTGCATCGCCCGCACCGCGAGCTCGACGGGCTTCTCGGTGAGGTGCACCATGCTCTGTGGGTTCACCTTCTTGACGTGCCAGAGGTCCGTCGCGTTGTTCGGTCCGAGGTACAGATGCGCCGCGCCCTCGCGCCATCCGTAGAACGCGATCTCGAACGCGCCCATGAAGTCCTTGCGAGTCAGCACCGGATGCTGCTTGTCCCACACGATGCCCTGGCTGAAGTACAGCTCGTGCTTCTTGAGGTAGGGCGGGTAGTTGCCGAGGTTCGCGTAGCCGCCCCAGATGTAGAAGCCGCGGCCCGGGAGGAGCACCCTCGACATATTGCCGAACCATGCGTCGAGGAGCGCGTCGAACGCCTCGTCGGTCACGAAGTCGTTCGCGAGCGGACGGTCCTTCGCGCGCAGCTGCTTATGCGTCGCCTTCGACTTCTCGGGGTGCCGCGCGACGTCCATCGACTGATGATGCGTCGGCTTCGTCGCCGCGAACGACGAGAGCCCGGCCGCGATGGCGTTGTTCGAGCGAGGCTCGACCTTCACGTTGTACGGAGGATCCGTGTTGACGAGATGGATCGGCTCGCCGTCGAGGAGGCGATCGAGATCCTCCGCCTTCGACGAGTCGCCGCAGAGCAGTCGATGCGCGCCGAGGATCCAGAGGTCGCCCGGCCGCGTCGTCGCCGCGTCGGGCGGCGCGGGCACGGCGTCCGGATCGGTGAGGCCGTCCTTCACGTCGCCGACAAAGATCTTCGCGAGGTCGTCTTCGTCGAAGCCGAGCGAGGCGAGGTCGATGTCGAGTTCGCGGAGCGCGCCCAGTTCGACCGCGAGGAGGTCCATGTCCCACTCGGCGAGCTCGGCGGTCTTGTTGTCGGCGATGCGGTAGGCGCGCACCTGCTCGGGCGTAAGGTCCTTGGCGACGTGGACGGGCACCTTCGCGAGCCCGAGCTTCTGCGCCGCCTTGAAGCGAGTGTGGCCGCAGACGATGACGCCGTCGCCGTCGACGACGATCGGCTGGCGGAAGCCCCACTCGCGGATCGAATGGGCCACCGCGTCGACGGCGTCGTCGTTGAGGCGAGGGTTGTGCTCGTAGGGACGGATGTCGGAGATGGGACGGAGGTCGATCTTCATGGGGAGGGTCCTTGCGGGTGAGCCGCGCCGTCGGGGGCGCGGGCGTTGAGTCAGAAACGGGCGACGACGTCGCCACGGGGCGGGTCGGATGGGCGGGCGGGCTGGTTGGCGGGAGCGGCGGCCGGGGCGGAACCGTGGCGACCGTCGACGTTCGAGTCGGCAGTCCCGGACCACCGAACGACCTCGGCGCAGAGCCCGATGAACTCGTCACGCGGCATCGAGCCCTTCGCGCGGTTGACGTCTTTGTGGAGGACCTCGACGTTCTCGAGCACATGCTCGCCGCCGAGCCCGACTGGAACGACGTGGTCGAGCGCCGCGGTCTCCGGCGTCAGCGACCGCCCACTCAGCGCGCAACGGAACTGCTGTCGATCGAGCATGCGAAGCACTCCGCCGACGGAGACCGGTGTCCCGTCCGAGCCTGCTTCGCCTTCGGAACATAGCGCCGCGTCGGCGTAACCCGCGCCGTCGCCCAGCGGTGCCATGCCGTCGACGACGCCCGACCCGCCGTCCTCGACGCGATCCCGACCGCGAGCCGCGCGAACGCTTCCCACGTCGGGCGCGGCTGCGGGTGCCGTCGCTTCGGACCGATCGGCAGGCTCAGCCGGATGCGCCAGCCCTGCACCATGCAGTGCGCGGCACGCGACCACGGGTCGGCCAGCATCCGCGCGTTCCGCCTGTCGGCACCCAGCGCCCGGACCATTCGGGTCGCGGCGCGCCGCCACTCGCTCCGTGTCAAAGCGTCCATGCATGCACTCGCTCCTTCCGGGTTCGGACACCTGAAACAAACTCACTTGGGTATTGCGGGTCTTCCGTGCGGGATCTCGGGCCGATCCGGGCGGGGAAGTACCTAACGCCGCGTCGATCCCGACCGCCCGCTCCCGCCGTGGCCGCCCACGTTGGCGTCAGTGGCGTCCGGCCGCGCGGTGGGACGGTCGTCGCCCCGGGAGTTGCGGCCGCCACGTGGGCGAACGTCGCGGGTCGCCTTCCGTCCATGACACATGACGGGTATGACACGGGGAAACAGGACTTTTGCATGCGCGTGCGTGCGCGCGTGCGCACGCACGCGCTACGCGAAGGGAGGCGGAAACGTGTCATATGTGTCATGCGATGCGTAACCCGCGCATCCGCAGACGCTTGACCCATGACGCATCGCGATTCCGATGCGTCATGACGTGTCATGGATCGCGCGGATGTGTCATGCCGAGGCATCGAGTAGCCCTCCCTCGATCAGCCCGAGGCCGATCCACGATCGCTGGCGCATGTCGCGGCGCTCGGCGAACCCGCGCTCGGAGAGCCGGATGCCGAGTCGCTTCTTGCTCATGGCGTGCTCGCCCGACTCCCGGCACCACCCTTCGTAGGCGGCGTACAGCTCGCTCTTGCCGACGCGGGCCCATTCGCCGACGACGCAGCACTCGTCGAGGAACGCAGCCAATCGATCGCTCTCGCCCCGGTACGCCTCGGTCGCGCTCGCCACCGCATGGGGCAGCCCGAGCCCGTCTCGCTGCCACTCAAGGCAGCCGCGAACCGCCCACGCGAGGATGCCGTCGCGCTCGGCGCTGAGCTTCTCGACGAGGTGCGCGTCCTTTTCCTCGTTCGGGATCGTCACCGCGAACGGGATGAGCCGCATGCGCCGCCAGATGCCGTCATCGGTGCCCCGGATGGTCGGCTTGTGGTTGCCGTAGATCCAGAGCTTGTGGGTCGGGTCGAACTCGATCGGCTCGCAGTAGAGCTTCCGGGCGACGATGCGGTCGGCCCCGGTGAGGTCCTTGACCTTGGCCTCGCCCATCCGCTGGTCCTCATCGAGCTCGGCGGTGACCGCGAGCCGGACGCCACGCAGACGGGCCATGTCGGGCGTCGCGCCGCCTCCGGACGCCCGATCCTGCTTCATGATCATCTCGGTCGGCGCCTTCTGGGCGTACTCGCCGAGGACGGCCAAGAGCGTCTGGATGAACACCGACTTGCCGTTCTGCCCGGTGCCGTGGAGGAAGAAGAGACACTGCTCGCCGACCTGGCCGGTGAGCGAGTAGCCGACCGCCCGCTGGATGTAGGCGATGAGGTCTTCGTCGCCGGCGAAGATCCGGTCGAGGAACGACTGCCACAGGCCCGACGACGCGTCGGGATCGAACGAGGCCGGGGCGATCTTCGTGATGCCGTCGGCCCGCTCGTGCGATCGGAGCCTGCCCGTCGTCAGATCGATCGTCCCGTTGCGGACGTTGAGGAGCATGTGCCCGGCGTCGATCTGTGCGACCGACACCTTCACGCCTGGCTCCGACTGGGCCATGGTCAGCATGTCGCGGACGCCGTGGACGCGCGCCGCCGAGACGTACTGCTTGCGGTAGGCCGACTCGATGGCCTCGAGCTCGTCGTCGGTCTTGCCCGCGTCCCGGGCCTCGTCGAGCGCCCGCTCCATCTCCTTGAGAATCAGCCGGGCCGTCTTCTTCGCCATCGCCTCGACGGCGGCCTGCGAGTCGAGCGACCATCGCTTGCCGGTCCACACGAGCCAGGAATCGAGTTCGTAGGAGAAGCGGACATCCTGACCGTGCTGGTCGACGAATCGCTCGCCGTTGCCGATGCCGTCGAGACGACGGAACTTCGGCACGACGGCGATGCCGTCATGGCCGTCCACTGCGTCGGCAGCCGGAGCCGACTTCGCGCCCGCCTCGTAACCGCTGTCGAACGTTGCACGAGTCTGATCGGGCTCCTCCGCCAGCAGTCCGCACAGGCGTGCACCGAGCATGCAGAGTTCGGACGCTTCGGTACGCGGGACACGCTTCGATCCGAGTTCGAACGCCGCCTTGTTCAGCGCCTCGTTGCGGCCGGGCTGCCGGGCGAAGCCGCGCAGAAAGTGAAGCGTCGTGGTCGTCAGCTTCGCGGTCGGCGGCTTCGGCAGCGATGCGATGACGCACGACTCGAACGTGCCTGAGACATAGGCATCGCCGCCGTTCTCGTTGGGCTCGTTCGGGAGCCACGCCTGCGTGTTCTTCGTCGTCTTCGGAAAGACCTCAGGCTCGCCCTGGCGGTTGAACCCCCACGCGCGCGACCACGCGACGAATGCTCCCGCTTCCATCGGCTGGGCGAGTCGGAAGAAGCAGTGGAGCCCCTTGCCGCCCTTCGACGTGAAGACGATGGGTTCGGCACCGAGGAAGCGAGCGACCGCTTCACGGAGGTGGACCGTGCCGCCGTCGCCCGCGTGGTCGTCGAGATCGACGCAGAACGCGAGCACGCGTCCGTTGCGATGGGGGACCAGTCCGAGGCGGACCGCGCCCTTGATCCGGTACGCCTTGCCTTTCTTCGTCGTCGACTGGAACGACTCGCCATCGAGCGATCTGGATCGATACGCGGCGATCGCCCGCTCGGCGTCGGCATGCGACATCACCCAGCCCGGCGACAGCTCGCCGCCGCGCTTCGGGTAGAGGAGCGCAACCCGATCCGGCTCGCAGTTCGGGCGCAGCCACTCGAGGAGCGAGAGTCGATCGATCGTCGCAGGAGGCGACTCGCATGCGGCATTCATGCCGCGGCCTCCTTGCCCTCGCGACCGGCCCAGAGGCTCAGGAGCGTCCGGCGGTTCATGTTCCGGACATGGCGGGCCGCGCGGCGCAGGCCGTAGTCGTCGCCCACGAGGACGCAGGTGTTCGACGCCCGGGTGACCGCCGTGTAGAGCCAGTTGCGGTCGGCGAAGAAGTGCGACTTGTGGCAGAGGACAACGGCGCAGGGGAACTCGCTGCCCTGCGCCTTGTGGGCGGTGAGCGCATAGGCGAGGTCGACGAGCTTCGCCTTGCCCCAGTCAAGCGTGTGCTTCCCGCTGCCCTCGAACTCGATCGTGACGCCGTCCTTCTTGACCTCCCGGACGAATCCGATCGTCCCGTTCATCACGTTGATGTCGTAGTCATTGCGGGTCTGGATCACCTTGTCGCCGACGGCGAACCTGCCGTCGACCGAGCCGAACAGCAGGTGCTGCATCATCTGGTTGATAGACTTCGTGCCGAGCTCGCCGCGATGCTCGGGCGTGATGATCTGGACGTCGGCGACGGCGTCGAACCCGAACCGCCTCGGGATCTCGTCGAGGATGAGGTCCCGGAGGTGGCTCTTGATCGCCGCCGCCTCGCGGAACGCGTCGACGACGATCCAGCGGGACCGATCGTCCTCGGCGCTGCGGCCGATCTCGCCGTCGAGGACGCCGACGCTGTTGGTCTTCAGCGCGCCTGCATGGCGATGGACCTTCGTCATCACCGTCGAAGGCGCCAGCTCATGCTCGATGATGTCGCGGAGGACGTTGCCCGGCCCGACCGGCGGGAGCTGGTGATGATCGCCGACGAGAATCAGCTGCGTGCGGCCGAGATCGATGTGCCGAAGGAGCTCGGCCATGAGCCGCACGTCGACCATCGAGAACTCGTCGACGACCACGACATCGGCGGCAAGGATGCCCTCGCGGAACTCGATGCCGTTGTAGCCAAGGAGCCGGTGGATCGTGGAGGCCGACGCTTCGACTCCGTGCTTCGCCAGAAGCTGCTCGATCCGC
>JAEUIT010000008.1 GCA_016795035.1 Phycisphaerae bacterium
TTGGCTCTCCTCCGAGCTGTCGTGCACGATGAGGACGCGGCCGCCGCCGGCCACGAAGGTGACGCCGGCGCCGACGTTATTCTCGAGGATCGAGTCGTCGGCCGAGCTGTCGGGGGTGAAGGTCGCCGCGAACCGCTGCGAACCGCCCTCCTCGAAGGAGATCGGAACCGGAATCACGGTCGGTCCGGCCGGCAGCGTGAGGTGGAGGCCGTCGCCCGCGTCCGAAGGACTGAGGTCGATCGGCGCGTCGTTCATGAGAAGCGTGAGCGTTCCCGCCGCGGGCGCCTGGCTGCGGAGGAAGATGCGCACTTCGCCGGTCTGGCCGACGCGAGCGCGCGGCTGCACGCGAATACTCTCGATCACCACCTCGTTCGGATGCTCGTACGAGAGGAGGATCGTGTCGATCGGAATGCCGTTCGCCTCCGCGACCTCGACCTCCGCCATCACGTTGTCGACGTTCTCGTTGAAGTCGCTGACGAGGAGGATGCGGCTCGCGGTGTCGCGCGGCAGGATCGCCAGCGCCTGTCGGAGTCCGGCGGCCAGGTTCGTCGCCGCGGCGTCGCCGGTGTACTCGAGTCCGGGCACGATCGACGCGGGATCGGCGGGGCTCAGGATCTGCGCGTCGCGCCCGACCACGAGCGTGCCGACGCGATCGTCCTTCTGCTTCACGTCGGTGATCGACTTGAGCCACGTCTCGCTTCGTTGGCGAAGCGGCAACGGGATCGATTGGCTGCGGTCGGCGACGACCATCAGGGTGAGGCCTTCGCCGCGCTTGACGAGCGTGGGCTGACTGATCGCGCCGGTGAGAAGGAGGACGACGAGGATGCGCAGCGTCAGGCTGCCCCACGCCTTCGCCGGCGACACCGTGCGCCACGAGTGCCGCGCGAGCATGACCACCGGCACGAGCAGCACGAGGAGGAGGAGACCGAGCGGACGCTCAAATTGGAGGGGGAAGTCTTCAAACACGAGTGTGGTCGCTTCCTTCGTCGCCTTGTGGCCTTCGGACTTCGGGCGACGGACGCACGGTCCGGCTCTCGGGGCACGCTCGTCGAAACGTCGAGCCTCTGCCTATCCCGCATCGTTGCTCACCATGCCGCCGACCATGATGCCAACGCACTTGCCAACGATGTTGCCAATGATGTTGCCAACGCTGTTGTTAGTTCGACTTCGGTATCCCCGACACGACGACGCGATCGGTCGCCGAATCCGTGACCGCGAATCGCTCCATGGTGCCATCCAAGTCCCAAGGATACTGGAGGCTCCCCGTCGACACACCAGTCTCGGAGCGGGAGCCCGTCGCGGGACCTCCCCACATTCCTAGGCTCGCTCCGAACGACGTGCCGGGTCGAGCGTCCAAATGCTGGATGCGATGGTTGCCGAATTCGTTGACGAGCACCGTGCCGTCGCCGACGAGAATCAGCCCGCGAGGGTACGCCAGCTCGCCCGGCCCCGTCCCGATCGAGCCGAAGGTCCGCAGCCAGCGACCGTCGGGGTCGGTCACGACGATGCGGTGGTTGTTCGAGTCTGCAACGTAGAGTTCGTTGCGGAGGGGATCGAAGACGATCGACTGCGGACGACCGAACTGCCCCTCGTCGGCCCCCATCGACCCGAACGCGGCGATCGGGCGAAACGAGGCGTCGAAAACCTGGATTCGGTCGTTGCTCCCGTACTCGGCGACGTAGATCCGGCCGTCCGGATGGAAGGCGATGTCGGTCGGGTAGATGAATTCGCCCGGCCCCTTGCCGAACTGGCCGAAGCGCCCCAGCTCATGGCCGTCGCGGTCGAACACCATGATCCGGTGGTAGTGGGTGTCCGAGATGAATACTCGGCCGTCGGGATGAATGGAGATCCCGACCGGGCACCCCTGCACGTGGGCCGGCATCGCCCATTCGGTCTCGAAGACGCCCTCGGGCGAGAAGCGCTGGACCCGCGCCTCCTTGTCGATCACGAAGATGCAGCCGGTCTTCGGCTCGACCGCAAGGACGCGGGGCGTGCGGAATTGGCCCGGGCCGAAGCCGGGTGACCCGAACGCGACGGTGACCGGCAACGGCGGCGTGCCGGCGTCGTGCGGGCCGGTGGCCTCGCGGCACCCGACGAGACCGACGGCTGCAACGACGAGGACGGCGCCGATGCGGGCCAAGGGCCGAATCGCCGCCCGCGCGAAGATCGCGGCAACGAGGAGTCCGATGGCCGCAGAGATCGTGGCCGCGAGGAGCACCGTTTCCGGCTGCTGGTAGTGGATCGCGTTCAGGGTCGAGGTCGCGAGGACGTCGATGGCCGGGGGGCGAAGCCGCGCGGTCGTCGCCAATTCCCCGAACGCGAGCGCCGAACCCGCCGAGGCGGCCAGAAGAAAGGCGCCGACGAGGACCGGACGGCGCACGCGCCACAGGCCGCTCAGGGACTCGGTGCCGTCGAGCGCGCGGAGGTCACGCGTGCGCCGCGACTCGAGCGCCGCCGCGAAGGGCGCGACGACGGCCGCGACCACGCCGACGCGAGCGACGAGTCCGAGGAAGACGATCACGGGCCCATCGTAGACCGCCGCGGTCAGGGCGTGATTGAAGGTGGTCTCGAGCCCGAGCGCGATCAACGTTGCAGGCGACGCGGCGGCCACCATCCAGACCGTGGCGGCGCCGCGGGCGACGAGTCGCCGGCCCCGCCGAGGGTCGTTCCACGCAAGCGCGCAACCGACGGCGCCGAGTCCGACGAGCCCGCCGGCCGTGAGGGCGAGCGCCGCGGAGGTCGTCGCGGCGCCGCCGTACAGGACGACAAATTCGTGAATCGCCTTCGACGATGCGGCCCGCACCACCACCGCCGCAAGCGGCGCAAGGAGGATGCAGGCAACGACGAGCGACGCAGCGCCGCCGACGGTGGCGCGGCGGCCGTTGACGACCGGCGGCCCGCTTCGGCGCGAAGGCGCGCGGCGCCACGCGAACGCGACGACCGCCACGAGCGCCACGCTCGCGAGGATCCCCGGCCAGCCGAGGCGCACGACCGTCGCGGGCGTCGCGCCGGTCGCGTCGAGCGTGCGAAGCTCGTAGCCGTAGGTGCGGATCTGCGCGAGGTCGAAGGCGACGTTCTCGGAGAGGATCGCGATCGTCGCGCAGGCGACGCCGGCGACAAGCGCGGGCGCGTCGTGCCGAAAGGCGGCGGCGAGCCGCGTACCCGACGTCGCCCCGTCGAGCCGTCGGAGCGCCGCATCGGGATCGGGCATGAGGAGGCGGCGCGCGACGATCGGCACGAGCGCGTACGGCACCGACCATCCCACGATCGCGAGCGTGAGCGCGGTCGTGCGCGCTTCGGTCGCGAGGCCGTGGCGCAACACGACGTCACCAAGCGCGGTGCCCGGCCCGACGCATATCCAGAGCGCCCAGAAGGCGAGATAGCCCGGCACGAAGGCGGGCACGAGGGCGAGCGTGAGCGCGACGAGTCCGCGGCCTGCCGCGAGTCGCGGCGCGAGGAGCGCCGCGAGTCCCCACGCGACGAACGCCGCCGCGAGCGCCGGGCCGATCGCCCACGCGAGGCTCGCCGCCAGGAGCGGCCACGTGCCGAGGAACTCGGTGGGAACCGGCGAGATCGGCGACGGTTGGAGCCGCGCCGACGAGTGGCCGAGGGTCGGCAGGAGCGCGAGCGCGGCGATCACGCCGAGCGGGAGCGCGGCCGTCACGGCCGCGAGCGCGGCGGTCACGGCGAGCGCCACGTCAGACGCGCGGCGCGTCACGGCGTGCGCGACTCCGCTGGCGCGTTCGAACCGGTCAACGCCCGCATCGCCCGCGCGACCGCGTCGTCGGTCGCCTTGGTCGCCTTCGTCCAGTCGACGAGGAGCCAGTCGGGCTTCTGCAGGCCGTCGGGGCCGTCGAGGCGCGTCGATCCCGCCGAGCCGAGCGGAATGTTCCGGCTCGGACTCGCGGCGAGCATCGCTTCACCGTCGCTCGAGAGGAGGAACTCGACGAACTGCCGCGCCTCGTCGCCGCGCGTGGTGCCGGTGACGACGCCGACCGTGTTCGGAATGAGCAACGTGCCGCCGCCCGGCCGCGCGTCGATCGCATGGCGCGGCATGACCATCGCGACCGGCAGGCCGCGATCGATCGCGGCGAAGACGTCGTCCGTGTCGGTCATGCCGACGTCGGCCTCGCCCGCGGCCACGGCGTCGACGACGCCGGCGTTGCCGCTCGTCAGGAGGCGCACCTCGTTCTCGCGCAGGCCGAGGAGGTACGCGTCGAACGCTCCGGCGACCATGAGGCGGTCGAGCGTCGTCGCGAAGACGCCCATGTGCGTGCGGGTCGTGCCGAAGCGCGGATCGGCCATGACGACGCGCCCCTTGAAGCGGGGCTTCGCAAGGTCTGTCCAGCGCGACGGGATGTCGTCGCCCTTCACGCGGTCGGTGGCATAGACGATCACGCGGGCTCGGGCCGCGAACGCGAACCAGCGCCCTTGGGCATCGCGAAACTCCGGCCGCCACGCGGCGAGCGCCGCCGGCTCCGGACCGTTCGGCGTCTCGCGAATCGACGGCTCGACGAGCCCCTCGTCCGCCAAGGCGATCGTCTGCACGATCTCGCTCGACCAGAAGACGTCGGCGCGCGGCCGGTTCGCCTCGGCGCGGAGACGCTGCGCGAGTCCGGTCGTCTTCGTCGCTTCCGTGTCGAAGACCGGCGCCACCGGTATGCCGGTCTTCGCGGTGAAGGCCTGCAGCACGGGCCGGGCGACAGTCTCGTCGGCGGAGACGTAGACGACGAGCGCGTCGCGCCTGCCGCAGCCGCCGTTGGCTGCAACGACGAGAAGCGCGAGCGCGGCGAGTGCGACCGATGAAAGACGTCGGGCCCACGAACGATCGTGGGCCCGACGCGGGTGTGCTTCAAGTCTCATGCGGCGTGCATTGAATGGCCGTACGGCGCCGGATCACTTCGTGGCGGGCGCGGCGTCCGTCTTCGGCGCCTGCGGCTCGGGCGGGTTCTCGCCGCGCGCCTTCGCCTCGACGTAGCGCTTGAGTTCACCGAAGTAGTGCTTGTGGACGTCGGCGAGGTGCGTCGGAACTTGCTCCTCCGTCACGCCGCTTTCCATGCTGCGGTTGATCTGACCGATCGCGGCGTCGGCTTGCAGCTTCGACTCGCCGGCGACGGTCTTTCCTTCGATGAGTTGCTTCGCGATGATCGGCCCTTCGCCGACCGTGACCTTTTCCTTCTGCTGACGCGTGCCGGTCGGCGTCGGTGCCGACTGCGCGCCGGAGCCTCCGGAGGCGCGGCCACGACCGCCCTGCCAACCGTTCTTTTGCTTCCACTGGTCGCCGTCGCTGTCGCTTTGGCCCTGGCAGTTGCCCTGGCACTGGCCCAAGCCCTGCCCTTGCTTCCGCTGCTCGTCCGCGGCGGCGTTTGCGGCGGCCGCGGCGCCTTCCAGCATCTGCTGCATCGACTCAAGGTCGCTCAGCATGTTGTTCATGTCGCCGCCTTGGCCGCCCTGACCGCTCTGGCCCGGGTTCTCGCCCTTCTGACCAGACTGGCCCTGCTGGCCGTTGCCGTTCTTCTGGCCGCCCTTCTGGCCGCCCTGCTGACCGCCCTGGCACATCTGCTCGGCGGCCTTCTGCATCGCCTGGCCGAGACCTTGGCACTGCTGCGCCGCCGCCTGCTGGGCCGCGGCCGCCTGCTGGATCTGCTGGCGCTGCGCGTCGGTCAAGCCCTTCGCGTTGTCGAGCGCCTTCTTGAGGGCTTCGGCATTGTTCGCAAGCGCGCCGTCGAGGCCCGCCTTCTCGAGCGCCTTCTTGAGCCCTTCCTGATTCTTCGAGAGTTGCTCGAGCTGCTGGGCCATGTTCTTCATCTGCGACTCGATCTCCGCCTTCTCGGCGTCGGTCTTGCCGTCCATGTTGGCCTTCATCTTCTCGAGCGCTTCCTTCGCCTTGGTGAAGTCGCCGTTCTTGATCGCTTCGCCGAGCTCCTTCGCCTCGCCCTCGCCGGGCTCAAGGTTCGCGAGCTTCATCTGAAGCTCCTCGAGCTTCTTCGCGTCGTCGCCCTTCAGGATGTCTTCGGCCTTGCGCTTCATCTCCTCGAGGCGCTTGAACGCGTCGCGCTTCGCCTCTTCGGGCGTCTTCGTCATCTCGGACGGGGGATTCTGGTTGTCGAGCGCCGGGGCCTCGAGCTTCGCGCTCTCGGGCGACTCGATCTTCTCCATGAGTTTCTGCACGCGCTCGACCGACGCATCGGCTTCGCGCTTCGCCTGAAGGATCTCGCGGTTCTCCTCGTTCGCGGCGAAGAGATCGCCTTGCGGAAGGAGCGTCGCGAGACCGGCGAGGCCGGCGATCACGAGACCTAACCACGAGGTCTTCGGCGCCGCCACCGCGAAGCGCCGCGCGAGCGTCTCGCGGGTGCGCGGATCGCGCGCCGCGGTCACGGCGTCGGCGACGGCCGCCTGCGCGAAGGGATCCGTGCGCTCGCGCACGGCGATCGCGGTCGAGAGGCGCTCCTTGAGCGAGAGGCGCTCGTCGACGAGCACCGCCAACGACATCTCCTTCGGGCCGCCGATGCGCATCGCGACGAGGCCGCTCACGACCACCGCGGCGCCGAGGCCGACGAGGATCCACGTCCACGGCAAGACGATCGTGGGCGACGACTTGGCGAGAAGGACAAGCAAGAGCGCGACGATCGCCGCGCCGACGAGTCCCACGTGCACGCCGAAGAGGAATCGGGTGGCCGCCAAGCGGCGCGAGGCGCGAGCAAGAAGCGAACGGATGTCGTCCATGGCCTCTCCTGAAGACGTTGGCCGAGCGCGAGCTCGATGAACCGCGAACCGTGAACCGGTGTATCGGCGACGCAAAGGCCGTGCGCCAACACCTTCGGCCACGAGCGGCGGTCCGATGGTATCCGGCGCGTGCGGACCTTTAGCGCGTCAGGGCGCAAAAAGTCGGACCTCGATCGATCTTCCGTCAGGCCGGACGGAACCGCAGGAACGGTTCGAGCGCACCCGAGCCTGCGTCCGATCACAATGCAGCCGAAGGTCGCCCTGTCCTCGGCCGCCCCCCCGATCGGTGTTTCAGGAGTTCGCCGCGCATGCCCTTCCCGACCGCACCCGCACGTTCGCTCGCTCTCGCCGTCGTTGCAGCTCTCCCGTTCCTCGCCGAGGCAGTCCCTGCCTGCAACGCCGAGCCGGCCGGCCACGCGGCACTTCCCCAGAACACCCCGACGCCGACGCCCCCCGCCGATCCCGCGACGCAGGCGAAGCGGATCGCCGAGCTCGAGAGCCAGCTGCAGAAACTCCTCGCCGAGTTGGCCGCCTCGAACGCTCGCCTCGCCGAGCTCGAGAAGTCGCTCGTCGCCGAGCAGGCAAAGTCGAAGAGCCTCACCGAAGCGCTCGCCCGCGGCTTCCCGTCGGGCGGCCCCGGCGTGGCCCCGCCCGACCTTCCGCAGAACGTGACCGCCGACCAGGCGCTCCTCAGCGTGATCCACTTCCTCCAATTCTCCCGCGACGCCTACCTGAAGGAGTTCGCGAAGCCCGCCCCGGGGACGCCCGAGGCGAAGGATCCCGCAAAGTCCAGCGACACGATTCCGCCCCGCGCGCTCGAACGCTGGGCCGGCATGATGACCCGCGATTGGCGCAAGCCGATCCGCTGGTTGGTGCGGCCGCTTCGCGTCGAGACCCAAGGCGCGGGGCTGTTCGTCAAGGCGATCGTCGTCGACGACGTCACCGGCGACGCGATCGGCAAGGAGTTCGAGTTCACCGTCGAACCGCGCATCGCGCGACGCTACCAGGAGCGCTACTCGAAGATCACCCCGCCCGACCGTTTCGTCGTTGCAGGCGTGTTCACGCCGCGCTTCGTCGTGAACCTCGATCGCACCGACGTCGGCGCGTTCGACAATCCGCCGTTCGTCGGGCCGGGCATCGAGGTCTTCCCGGAGATCACGGTGTCGTCGTTCGTCGCGGCGAAGGAGGCGAAGGACGAGAAGCCCGAGGCCGGCGCCGCACCCGCGACGCCGCCCGCCACACCCCCGGCGATACCTCCCGCGACACCTCCCGCATCTGGGCCCGCCACGTCAAAGCCCTGACGATCTCCCCCGCGTGAACCCCGACGACCACGTCTGCGTGTGCTTCCGCGTCAGCTTGCGGAAACTCCGCAATTACCTCGAGCGCGAGAAGCCGCCGGTCGCGAGCTGCCTCTCGGAGTGCTTGGGCGCGGGCACCGGATGCCAGTGGTGCGTCCCCTTCCTCCGGCGGTTGCACGAACAGTTCGAGCGCGGCGAGGAGCCGAACCTCGAGACGAGCCCCGAGGAGTACGTCGCGCGGCGCTCCGAGTATCGGCAACGCCTGCGGGAACGGGCCGCGCCCGACGCGCCGCCGAGCGCAGACGGCGACGGAATCACCTAACATCTCGCTCGCCACGACAGGACGTCCTCGGGACGTCCCTAGACGCCTGCCTCGAGTCGTTGGGGGCTTCCGCGTCGCGCGCGGCACACGCACGGCACCCGCGGGCATCTCCGGCGGGTTCGCCAAGGAGATATCCCATGACCATGCAACGACTGTCCGCGGCTGCCGCGACCTGCCTTGTCGGAGCCGTCCTCGCCGGAACGGGCCTCGTCGCCTGCGAAGGCGAGAAGAACCCGATGACCGATGCCGCCAACAAGCTCGGCGACGCCGCCAAGGGCGCGACCGACAAGGCGAAGGAGTTGGGCGCGAGCGCGAGCGACTCGATCGTCGCCGGCTTCACCAAGACCTTCGACGAGGCGAAGACGACCTTCAGCTCGCTCAAGGGCAAAGTCGCGGCGCTTCCCGACGCGGTGAAGCCGCAGGCCGAGAAGCTCGTCACCGAGATCGACGGCATGATCACATCGGTCGACGCGAAGATCTCCGAGCTCAAGGCCGCCGCGCCCGACAAGATCACCGCCCTCTCCGGCGAAGTGACGCCGATGCTGAAGTCGCTCGGCGAGAAGGTGACGTCGCTCGGCAACCTCGTGAAGTGACGTCGAGGCGCTGATGCAGTCGCGGCCCGTGCGCCTTTCCGACGACCGGTCGGAGGGGCGTGCGGGCCGCGTTCCTTTCCCCGTTGCAGCTCAGGACGACTTCGGCTGGAGCGCGGAGCGGGCGTCGGCGGAGTCGGCGGCGACGCCACGGATGAAGCGGTCGATCTCCGGCTGCATCGCCTGGAAGCGCACGCCGACGTCGGCGGTGCCGTCCGGGCGCGGGCCGGCGTAGACGACCGCGCCGATCGCGTGCACGAGGACGTCATCCGCAAGTTTCGCGCGCACGACGACGCGGTCGCCGGCGCGGACGTTGGCGTCGCGGGCACGGATGCGCATGCCGCCGGCCGAGAGGTCGACGATCGAGCCGGCGCCGAGCGGCTTGTGCCGCGGCGCGCAGAGGAGTTCCGCCTGCGGCGGTCGCGCGTACGCGAGCCCGAAGCGTTCGCTCGAGCGGCGGTCGTCGACGAGAAGGACCTCCGGCCGTGCGAGACCGTAGGTCATGCGCTTCGAGGTCTCGCCCTCGGGGGCGTAGCGCGCGACGACGGTGGTCCGCCCGAGGTAGCTCGCCCCTTCGACGCCGATCCGGAGATCGAGGTCTTCGCCGACGGCAAGGAGTCGCTGGCCCGGCTTGTAGGCGGGCCGGCCGATCGTGATCGAACGCCCCTCGAGCCCGAGGATCGGCGCCTCCATCGGGAGACGCCGCTGTCCCGGCCCGGTCCTTGTGAGGGAACAGGGGGCGCCGGCGGCCGCCGCCAGGTCCAGAAGGCGGTCGACGACGTCGGCGCCCGGGATGGCTTCGGCGGACGGCTCGGGGCCAGCGAGAAGGTCGAGGGCCCGAAACGACGCATTGGTCCAGACTCGCATGCGGTCGCTATCGGACGACCGTGCGGACCGCTTCTGCCGAAGGCGCCGGTTGCTCGAGGATCCCGATCTGACCCGGTTGTAGGGATTGCCGGCCCCCTGACTTGCCGTTGAGACTCAGTCGCAATAAATTACGGTTGCCCTCGACGCCGACCGATAGCATAATTCCAGAGTCCCATGTCCGTGATTCCGACACCAGCTCCGATCCGCATCCCCCTCACGCAACTGAGGCGAGGCGATCGCGCGGTCGTCGAACTCGGCGCCCTCGAGCCTGACGAGTCGAAGCTCCTCGAGGCGATGGGACTCGCGAATGAAGCGGAAGTGCGCGTCTGCCGCTCAGGCAGCATGTGCATCGTGCAAATCGAAGCGACGCGTCTCGGGATCTCGGCGGCGATGGCCGCCCGCATCCTCGCGCGGCCGTGCGAGTGCCATGGCATCGGAGCGAACGGCAAGCCCCTCGACGGCGCCGAATGCCCTGTTGCCCCGCGAGCCTCCGATGTTCCAGCGAGTCGTTAGGCGTCGTTCCCTCGGAACGGTCGTCCTGACACGCCGGATCGCATCGGTCGCCCGTGAGACCTCCTCTCGCGAGACGCTCCCGTCGTGCCGGACTCTGCGGATCTAAGCGCTCCACCTGCCACCCCGCCTGGCACATCGAACGACGCGCGCACGCGCGTTCGCCGCGTCGCGCTTCTCGGGAATCCGAACGTCGGCAAGACCACGCTCTTCAACCGCCTCTGCGGCTTGCGGGCGAAGACCGCGAACTTCCCCGGATCCACGGTTGACGCCCGCGTCGGAACGATCGCCCGCGACGGCGCGACGACCGAAATCGTCGACCTGCCGGGCATCTACGCGCTCGATCTCGACCTGCCGGAGTCGAAACTCTGCCGCGACTGCCTCGCGGGCCGTCTCGCCGACTACCACCCCGACGCGCTGCTCGTCGTCGTCGACGCGACGAACCTCGAGCGCAACCTGCAGTTCGCGCTGAGCGCCCTCCGCAGCGGGCTGCCCGCCGTCGTCGTCGTCACGATGACCGACGTCGCCGCCCGCAAGGGCCTCTCGATCGACGACCGCGCGCTCGGCGAGCACTTGGGCTGCCCGGTCGTCATCGCGAACGGCCGCACCGGCGAGGGCATCGATCGCCTTGTCTCCACGTTGCAGGCGGCGCGAACGAGCGCCGCCGCGCCGAATCAGGGCGAGTCGATGGCCGAGTGGGCCGGGCGCGTCGTCGAGGAGTCGGTCGGCGGCGAACGCGCGAGCGGCACCGACCACGACTCGATCGCGGACCGCCTCGACAGCGCGTTCACGCATCCGGTCCTCGGCACGGCGATCTTCGCGCTCGTGATGGCGGCGCTCTTCGTCGTGATCTTCTGGCTCGCCGCGACGCCGATGGATCTCCTCGAGGAGGCGTTCGGCGCGCTGGCGTCGTGGGTGCGCGAGCTCCTGCCCGAAGGGCTGCTCGCGGATCTCCTCGCCGACGGCGTGGTCAACGGCCTTGCGAGCACGCTCGTCTTCCTGCCGCAGATTTGCCTCCTCTTCTTCCTCCTCTCGCTCCTCGAGGACACCGGCTACCTCGCCCGCGCGGCGTTCGTGATGGACCGGATCATGTGCCGCTTCGGCCTGCCGGGACAGGCGTTCGTGCCGCTCCTCTCGAGCCATGCGTGCGCCCTGCCGGGCATCATGAGCACGCGGCTCATCCCCGACCGGAGCGACCGGCTGGCGACGATCCTCGTCGCGCCCTTCATGTCCTGCTCCGCGCGCGTGCCGGTGTACGTCCTCCTCACGTCGCTCCTCTTCCCGACGAACGCCCTCCGCGCCGGCCTCGCGTTCGCCGGCTGCTACATCCTCGGCGCGATCGCGGCGCTCGGAAGCGCGGCGATCTTCCGCCGCACCATCCTCAAGGGACGCTCGCGGCCGATGGTGCTCGAACTGCCGACGTACAAGTGGCCGTCCCTCCGCGCGGCGCTCCTCGTCACCGTCGACCGCGCCCGCACGTTCCTCGTCAACGCCGGGACGATCATCATGGCGATCTCGATCGTCATGTGGTGGCTCTCCGCGTTTCCGCGCGTCGAGCCGCCGGCGCCCGCGACCGAGCTCCGCGCGAAGGCCGAGACGCTCGCCGACGACGACGCCAAGGCCGAGCTCGTCGCCGACGCCGAGCGTCTCGAGTCCGAGGCGCAGCAACGCGGATCGTTCGCCGGCATGCTCGGCAACGCAGTGCAGCCGGTCTTCGCGCCCCTCGGGTACGACCGCCAACTCACCGTTGCGGTCCTCACGAGCTTCCTCGCGCGCGAGGTGTTCGTGACGACGATGACCGTGCTCGTCGGCACCGACGACGACATCGAGGACGAGCGCGTGCGCCAACGCCTCGCGACCGCCACGCGCGACGACGGGTCGCCGCTCTTCGACGTCCGCACCAACGCGAGCCTCCTCGTCTTCTTCGTCCTCGCGATGCAGTGCCTTCCGACGCTGGCGGTGACCCGCCGCGAGTCGGGCTCGTGGAAGTGGGCTCTCCTGCAACTCGGATGGATGTCCGTCGTCGCGTACGTCGCCGCGTTCGCGACCTATCAGGGGCTCGGGCTCCTCGGGGCGGGTGCGGCATGAACCTTCCGCTCGGCGATTGGCAGTTCTGGGTGGCGACCGCGGCGGCGCTCGGGGCGCTCGTTCTCCTCGTGCGTCCCTTCCTCCGCCGCTCGAGCGGCCGTCCCTGTCGCGGCTGTCCCACGAAGCCCGCGAACCGCGGCACGCCGACGACCCTCTCGATCGAAGGCCGCCGCGTACGCTAATCGCCCTCTCGTGAAGCGACTCCCGTCCCACCGCCGTTTCATCGGACTCCTCCTCGTCACCGCCTCGACGCTCGCCGGATGCGCGACGCTCGATCCCGACGGCACGATGTCGACGCGCCACGCGCCAAAGACCGCGATGGTCCACGGCGTCGACCGCGCGGTGCTCCAGTCGAAACTCCTTTCGCTCGCCGAGTTCTCGATCGCGACGATCGACTACGCCACGCGCACCGTCGTCGAGGCGGAACCGCCGCCGGGGGCCGTGGTCGCCGAAGCCGCGGTCACGATCCGTCTCAACGTTGCATCGATCATGACGGCGCTCGCGACGACCGGGGAGCCCGAGGCGGGCCTCCTCGACATGCTCTTCTACGCGACGCTCCGCAAGGACGCGACCGACACCTGGCTCGCGACGCGCCCGCCCGACGCGCCGGAGCAGGCGCTCGGCATCGCGTGCCGGCGCATCGCCGACGAGGCGCGCGAGCTCGCTGCGCAGCTTCTCACGCCCGAACAGCTCTCGCGCATCGAATCGCTCGTCGACGCCTGGCGCGCCGAGCACCCGAATGCGACCTACGTCGGCCTCGTGCGCCTCGAGGATCTCGACGACCTGCGCAGCTCCGCGTTTCGCGGCACCGACCGCGCGAGCCTCGAGCCGTCGATGCTCGCTCCGGTCACGCAGGCGGAGCAGACGCTCGAGCGGACGCGCATCTTCGGCGAGCGCCTCGCGTTCGTCCTCCAGCGCATGCCCTACTTCGCGCGGTGGCAGGCCGAGGATCTCGCGATGCAGCTGCTCGAACGGCCCGAGCTCTCGATGATGGACGCGCGGCTCGAGGACACGCAGCAGGCGCTGCGCCTCCTTGCCGCAAGCATCGACGCCGCCCGCACCGAGGCGGAGACGCTGCGCGGCGCGTTCGCCGACGTGCAGGGCGCCGACCTCGCCGAGTTGCGCACGTTCGCCGGCGATGTCCGCGCGACGGTCGGCGACGTCCGCGCGCTCTTCCCCGAGGCGAAGGCGACGATGGCCGACCTGAAGAACGCGATCGAGGGGGCCGAGCGCGTCACCTCCGCGTTGCAGGCGCTGACGAAAGGCCCCGACGGCAAGCCGATCGACCTTTCGTCGGTCGCGGCCGCGAGCGAGCGCTTCGCGACCGCCTCCCACGACCTCCGCGACGCGATCGCGCAGGCGAACACGCTGCTCTCGTCGGAAGACGCGACGCGCCGCCTCGAGGACATCGCGAAGACCGGCCGCGCGAGCATCGACCACCTGATCTGGCGCATCGGCCAGCTCATCATCATCATCGGGTCGCTGGCGATGGTCCTGCGCATCGTCTGGGTGATCACGCGGCCGCGCGCGGCGGCGACGCCCACGCGCCGCGGCGCGTAGCCCAAGGCGCGTAGCGAAGCTCGGGTCGGTAGCATGCGGCCCATGCGCCGCACGTCCCTTGCCGTCGTATTCGCGCTCGCATCCCTTGCCCTGCCGCTCGGGGCCGCGTGCCAGTCGCCTCCCGCGGCGCCTGCAACGTCGAGTCCCGCCACGCCCGCGCCGCCCCTCCGCGAGCAGGCGCTCGGCAAGGTGGACCGGCGCGAGCGCGACGCCGTCGCGAAGGCGCTCGACGGCGCCGGCGCGAACGCCGACCAACTCGCGAAGGCGATCGTCGACATCGGGCCGGAGATGCGCCCGGGCATGGCGTTCCTCGTCGCCACGATGCCCGAGCGCGATCGGACCACGCTCACCGCCGACTTCCTCGTGCGCAACGTGCAGCTTGCGTACGCCGCGTGGCGCGGCGCGCCGTGGGGCCACGAGATCGACGAGGAGACGTTCTTCCGCTACGTCCTGCCGTACGTGAACCTGAACGAGCGCCGCGACGACTGGCGCGCCGACTTCGTGAACCGCTTCCAGAAGGAGGCGTGGGCGAAGGGCTCGCGCATGGAGGCGGTGCGCTGGCTCAACGATCACATCAACGACGCGCTCAACGTGCACTACCACGCGTCGAAGCGAAAGAAGCCGGACCAGAGCCCGTACGAGTCGATGGAGCTGAGCTATGCCTCCTGCACCGGGCTCTCGATCCTCCTCGTCGACGCCTGCCGCGCCTGCGGCATCCCGGCTCGCTGCGTCGGCTGCCCCGCGTGGACGAAGGTCACCGGCAACCACACCTGGGTCGAGGTCTTCGGCGACGACCGCCCCACCGACACGCAGCGCGTCGAGCGCTGGTTCAACGTCGGCGACACCGGCAGCGATCCGCGCGGCGAGAACTGGGTCAATGAGCGGTGCCGCGAGGAGACCGATCCCGACGACTGGGCGCACGCCGTCTGGGCTGCAACGTGGAGACCGACGGGCAAGCACTTCCCGCTTCCGTGGGAGTGGGAGATCGAGTACGTCCCCGCCATCAACGTGACGCGGCTCTACAAGACGCCCGCGAACCTCGAGATTCCGCTGTCGAAGCCGGGGCCCGCGATCGTCGACGTCTACCTGAGCGGCGACCTCACGGCCCGCGCGCACGTCACGAAGCCGGTCAGTGCCGCGACGCTGCACTTGGCGAACGGCGAGAAGTTCGACGTCGTCGTCCGCTACGCCGACGGCACGCGCGAGGACCGCACCGTCGGCCCCTAATCGCCCCGCCGTTCTCGCCCCGCCCTTCTCGCCCCACCCTGTCTCCCCGTTCAGTTCGCGAGCTGAAACGACGAGAAGAACATGTTCAGCCCGCGCTGGCCGCCTGCCCGCTGCTCGTCGAGAAGCCACGCGACGAGGAGGACACGCTTTCCGTTGGGCATCGGCGCGAGGAAGACCTGCACCTGCCCCGCCGGCGTGCCGGTGAGCGCGAGTTGCCGTCCGGTGCCGTCGTAGTCGCCGAGGCGGCGCACTTCGCCGAGCGGAACGAGTTTCGCGCCGGCCTTCGACATCCGGGCGAGCGGCGCGCGAAGCGTCTTCGTCTCATCGGCGTCGTCGGCGACGACGATCGCCTCGACCCACGTGCCGAACGGCGCGGTGACGCGGAGCGCCGGGCCCGTCGCGTCCGGCAAGGCGCTGCCCGGGCCGATCGTCCATGAGCTCGGGTACTCGAACGCGAACGGTGCCTCGGCCGTCGCCGCGTGCGTCGCCTTCGCGTCGTTCGAACGAAGGTCGGAGTTCGTCGTCGTCGCGAGCGCCGGCCGGATCGGCTCGCCGTTGATGCGCGTCTCGGACATGACGATGCCGAACTGCGCCATGCCGATGGCGTCGCCGACGTAGAAGAGCCACGGGAGCGCCACGAAGAGGGCCGCGGCGGCGATGGCGTTCGCCCGCCACGCCTTCCACGCGACGAGAAACGTCGTGATGCACCCGAGCGCGAGGAGGATGACCGTGACGACCGGAATGAGGACGTGATGCGCGGTCGGCGGGCTGGCGACGTACGCCGCGGGCGAATCGAACGTGATCGGAAGGAGAACGAGTCCGACGACCGCCAGGAGAAAGGCGGGCACCACGCTCACGAAATAGACGGCGCGGGCCGTGCGATACGACGCCGGCGTGCCGCCGCCGATCTTCGCGCGGAGTTGGTAGAAGGCGGGCGCGACGAGCCAGTAGACGATCGCCGGCAGCGCGGCCGCGACGACGCCGGCGAGCATGACGACGAACCACGAGTCGCCCACCAAGGGCGCCGACAGCGTGGCGACGCGCACCGTCACCGCGCTCCAGACGCCGATCGCGAGGACGATCGAGAGGCCCGACGCGCGGACGAGCGGATGGTCGGCGCCGCGTTCGGCAAGCCGCCTCGCAGCGCGATCGGGGCGCAGGAACCAGTCGACCATTCCCCCGTCGCTCGGGTATGGCGCTTCGCCCATCGTGGCATTCGTCGGCGGCAAGGAAGTCATGCGGCGTCTCCGGCGGCGGCGCCCGCGTCGATGCCGCGCCCCTCGGGCACGCTACCACGCCGCGCGTCCGCGCGGGTTCGCGCGATCAAAAGCGCTTGTGCGCCGCCCGCCCCTCGGCTGACGCCTCGACGCCGAGGAGAAGCCGCACGAGGTGCATGTCCTCGGGCGTCGTGATCTTCACGTTGCGCGCCTCGCCCTCGACGACGACGACGCTGCCGCCCGCGCGCTCGACGACCTGCGCGTCGTCGGTCACGCCGTCGAGGCGCGCCGCGCCGTACGCGCGGCAGAGAAGCGATCGCTCGAACACCTGCGGCGTCTGGATCGCGACGAGCCCCGCCCGGGGCACGGTCTCGAGCACCGGACGCGCCTTCGTCCGGGCGGCTTGGGCGGAATCGGTGACAGGCCCGAGGATCGCGTCGGCGATGGAGTCGTCGGCCGCGACCGAGACCACGGGATCCCCCACGCGCTTGAGCGTCGACGTCACCGCCACGCCGGGGATCACCGCGTCGTGCAGGCGTGCGGCGGCGAAGACGCGATCGATGAGGTCGTTCGACGCCGCGGGCCGCGCGGCGTCGTGGATCGCGACGTGCGTGCAGTCGTCGGGGAGCGCCGCGAGCGCGAGTTTCACCGTCTCCCAGCGCTCGGCCTTCCCGCCCGCGACGATCCGCGCCCCGTGAAACGACAGCGGCCCGCCGAAGCGGGCACGAAACTCGTCCATGGCGTCGGGGGGAGCTGCAACGACGATGGCTGCAACGTCGTCACGCTTCGCGAAGAGTTCGACGGTGCGCAGGAGCACCGGACGGCCGCCGAGATCCTGGCTCAGCTTGTCGCCGCCGAATCGAGTGCCCGCCCCTGCAGCGGGAAGGATGACGCAGATCCGCATAGAGCGGAGAGGATCAAGGATCGAGGATGAAGGATCAAGGGGGGGAAGAACGGGAGTCAGGATTCAGGAGTCAGGAGTCAGGGAGAGAGTCGCTCTGGACTGGTGCGTCGGGTGCTCTCACCCTCGATCCTGAATCCTCAATCCTGAATCCTCGCGGCCGCAGGCCGCGCTTCACGCCGCCTTCTTCGCCAACGTCTCCTCGACGCGCTGCGCCAGGACCTCCGGCGTGAACGGCTTGATCACGTAGTTGTTGACCCCCGCCTTGATCGCGGTGATCACCTTCGTCTTCTCGCCTTCGGTCGTCACCATGATGATCGGCATCGTCATCCCGCGCTCGCGCACGTTCTTGACGAACGCAAGGCCGTCCATCACGGGCATGTTCCAGTCGACGAGGACGAGCGTCGGCCGGAAGGCGCCGATCTTCGAGAGCGCGTCCTGGCCGTCTTGGGCTTCCTCGATCTCGGTGATGCCGAACTGCGAGAACATCGCGCGCTGGATGTTCCGCATCGTCTTCGAGTCGTCCACGAGAAGTACGCGAAGTGTTGAGTCCATCGCTTCGTTCCTCACGCTGCCTTCGCCGACGCCTTGGCGCCGACAAGTGAGACTTCCACGAGAAGGGTTCCGCCTTGCGTCACGCAGGAGAGCACAAAGCACTCGTTATTCGGCGTTTGGGCCTGAGACGCGCCGGCGTCAGGCGATGTGATGAATGCGGTCTTCGGGCATCCGAGCTTCACGTTGCGGACACCGATGTGCGTGATGGCGGCGCCTGCAACGATGTTCGCCATCTCGCCGGCGGCATCGCGGAACTCGGCGGAGCCGAACGCGAGCGTGCGACCGGCGAACGCCGCGATGACTTCCACGCCGGCCGCTTCGGGCAGGAGCACGCTGACCGTGCCGGCGAGCGGCCCGGAGAGCGCGATCGTGGCGCGGACGTGCTTGTCCGATAGCTTCGCGCAGCCGGGCTGCGGAACGCCGCAGCCGACCTCGCGTCGCATCATGCTCCGAAAGAGCTGACAGACGGACTGCGCGACCGCGGTGGCGACGGCAGGACGGACGGAGCTCGAACTCGATTCTTCGTTGGACTGAGGCATCGTGTGTCCGGGGACAGCCTGACTCCGCGCGGCGCGGGCGCAACGCGAGATGCACCGTCGGTCCGACAGGGCTCCGACGTGAGCCGAGGTCGTAGCTCCGACCGCGCGACGTTCGACCGAGGCCGCACAGCCCGCACGGGCGGCACGCTCCACCTACGATGGCCGCCGCATGCTCCGCATTCAGTCGGGTGAATTCCGTTCGCGCATCCTCGAAAGCCCCCCCGAACTCGGCGGCGGGCGGGACGTCACGCGGCCCATGACGGCTCGGGTCAAGGAGTCGCTCTTCAACCTCCTCCGCGGGTGGTTCGAAGGGGCGCGCGTCCTCGACCTCTTCGCCGGTGGCGGCACGATGGGACTCGAAGCGGTGTCGCGCGGCGCCCGCGAGGTCGTCCTGATCGAGCGCGACCGCGAGATCGCCCGGTACCTCGAGGCGAACATCGCGGCGCTCAAGTGCCAAGACCGCGCGACGGCGATCCAGGGCGACGCGCTCGGCCCGCTCGCCACGGAGCGGGCGCCGAAGCCCGTCGACCTCGTCTTCCTCGATCCGCCCTACGACTTCATGCTCGACGAGTCGCGCCGGGCCCGTGTCCTCGACACCGCGCGACGCCTGCGCGAGGTCATGGCCGACCGCGGCTTCCTCGTCCTTCGCTCGCCCGTCGACTTGAGCGCCGAGGAGCGCGCCATCGAGGGTTTCGACGGTCCGGAGATCCACTCCTACGGCAGGGAAATGAAGGTTCTCCTCTACATGCCCGCCGCGAAGCCTGCGACTATGGCGAGCTGATCGCCCACGGCGCCTCTCCTCCGAAACGAACCCGATGTCGCTCACCGCACTCGTCACCGCGTCGCTCCTCGTTGCCCCCCCGCCGCAGCCTCCGATGCCTGACGAGATCCGAGCCGCGATCGCGGACTCGATCCCGAAGCTCCTCGCGACGCAGGAGTCGTATCGCGAGAAGGGCGACTCCGCGCCGGACGGCGAAGCCGCCGCGGTCCTCGCCGAGTGGCCGTACCAAGGGGTTTACCGCGTGGGCGGCCGCATCCCCTACGGCTACCGCGTGGGCGGCACGTCGATCGTCGCGCAGGCGCTCCTCGAGAGCGAAGGCTACGCCGACGACGCGAAACGACGAGACGCCGTGGCCCGCGCGTGCGCGTTCGTCACGAGCGCGATCGACGAGCCGCTGATGAGCCCGGATCCCGCGGTCTACAAGGGCGGCTACGACGTGCGCGGCTGGGGCCATTGCTACGGCCTGCGCTTCCTGGTCGCGCTCGAGCGCGCGAAGGCGATCCCCGCGGGCCAAGAGGCCGCGGTCGCGAAGGCGATCGCGTTCTACCTCTCCGCGTTGCAGGCAACGGAGATCCCCCGCGTCGGCGGCTGGGCCTACGCCCGCAATCCCGGCATCGAGAATCCCTGCGCCAGTTCGCCGTTCATGACGGCCCCGACCGTCCTCGCGCTTCTCGAGGCCGAACGCGCCGGCCACGCGATCGACCGCGCGGTGCTCGACCGCGCCGTGGCGGCGCTCGAGGCGGCCCGCACCGAGTCGGGCTTCGTCGACTACGCGACGACCGGCAGAAGCCGCGACCGCCCCGACCAGATCCCCGGCGCGATCGGGCGCATGGTCGCGACCGAGACGGCGCTCTTCCAATGCGGGCGCTCGAACGTCGACCGCATCGCGTTCGCGCTCGATCGATTCATCGAGCATTGGGGCGCCCTCGAGGCGCGGCGCCAGAAGAACGGCACGCACGAGCCTCCCTACAACGTCGCGCCGTACTACTTCTTCTACGGCTTCCACCACGCGCTCGCGGCCGCGGACCTCCTGCCGGCGGCGCGGCGCGACGCGTACCGCGCGAAGGTCGTCGCGATCCTCTTCACGGTGCGCGACGCGAACGGCACGTGGAACGACCGCGTCTTCCCGCGAAGCGCGAACTTCGGCACCGCGATGACGATCAGCGCGCTCGCGGCGCCGTGGCGGGCGCCGAGCGTCGAACGGCCGAGACCGCGGGATGCCTGACTTCACGGGGCTCCCGAGCTCGCTCCGGCGGCACGCCCGCTGGCTCCGCGTTGCAGGCGTGCCGGCGCTCGTCGTGCATCCCGACTGGACCGCCGAGACGCCCGACGTGCCGGCGCGTCCCTGGCTCCTCTGGATGCATGGGCGCACGGTGGCGAAGGAGCTCGACCCCGGCCGCTACGCGCGGCTCGCCCGCGCCGGCATCGCGAGCGTCGCGCTCGATCTCCCCGGCCACGGCGAGCGGCTCGACGTTGCACGCCACGCGCTCGACGCCACGCTCGGCGTGATCGCCGAGATGGTCCACGAGATCGACCGCGTGGTCGACGCCTGCCACGACCTCGGCGGCCTTTCGCCCGACCGCTACGCGATCGGCGGAATGTCGGCGGGCGGCATGGTGACGCTCGCGCGGCTGACCCGTCCGCATCGATTCAGCGCCGCGGTCGTCGAGTGCACCACCGGCTCGTGGCGCTGGCAGCCGAACCTCCTCAAGGGCGACCCCTCGGCGCTTGCCGCGCTCAACCCGATCGACCACCTCGACGGCTGGCGTCCGATTCCGCTGCTGGCGCTCCACAACCGTCTCGACGAGTGGGTGCCGATCGACGGGCAGCGCGAGTTCCTCGACGCGGTCGCGGCGCGCACCGCGCGCCCCGAGCTGGTCGAGTTCCACGTCTACGACCGCACCGGCGCCCCGAACGAGCACGCGGGCTTCGGCACGATGGGCGCCGACGCGAAGGACCGCG
Organism: Phycisphaerae bacterium; assembly: GCA_016795035.1. Taxonomy (GTDB): domain Bacteria; phylum Planctomycetota; class Phycisphaerae; order Phycisphaerales; family SM1A02; genus JAEUIT01. The sequence continues at coordinate 21,144 of JAEUIT010000008.1, forward strand.
TCGTCGCCTTCCTCGCCCGCACGCTCGCGGCGACGTGACGCGTTGCGTCAGCCGGCCGGCTTCGGCGGCGTCGGCTTCATCGGGCTCTCGCCGCGCCACACGTAGTCGCCGGCGCCGCGGCGCGTCAGCACCGCGACGAAGTCCTCGTAGCCCTTCTTGAACTCGGCGAAGTCGGGGTTGAAGTACGCGAGGACGAGCGCGCGGCCGCTCCGCGACGTCATCGAGCGCGGGCGGCCCGGAGGGAGATGCGGGCTCGACGAGATCTTGCCCGCGAGACTTCCGTTCGCGGCGTCATGCAGCACGCTCTCGAGCGCCTTGCGATAGCGGCCGTTCTCGCCCTCCGCGAGGAAGTGCGTGAGCGCCCAGACCTGCGCGTAATACGTGAGCAGCTTGCTGCGGCCGTCGCGGGCGAGGAAGCGCTGCGGCGCGCCTTCGATCAGCTCGTCGAGCGAGATGAGTTCGCCCGCCTGCGTCGCCTCGCGGAGTTCGCCGAAGCGCTCGAAGTTCCGCCACGGCGCGAACGTCGGCCGTTCCTCGCCGCGATTCCAGCGGTGCCCTTCCATGTAGGTCGCGACGCCTTCCTCGAGCCAGATCGGCAACGCGTGCCGGAAGGTCGCCTGCGTGTACTGGTGCCAGCCCTCGTGCGCGGCGAGCGTAAGCGTGTCCCAGCGGCCGAGGTCGAAGAGGACCGAGTCGCCGTCGAGCGTGTAGCCGCCGCGGCCGAGCGCGAGGTACGTGCCCGCGTCGTCCTTCAGGCGCATCTTCGTGTACTCGGCCCATTGGTCGCGCTTGCCGAAGACGAAGCTCTTGAGCGGGCGCGGCGGCTCGGGCAACGGGCCGAGCGCGCTCGTGTAGTGGACGAGCGCCGTCTCCATGAAGGTCGGCAACGCGGTCTTCAGCGAGCCCTCGCGCAGCGTGACGAAGAGGCGATAGTGCGAGGTCGAGAGCTGTTCGCCCGGGACGGAACCCGCGTCGGTCGTCCACGCCCACGGTTCGGCGCTAACGGCGGGCGTCGGCGCGATCGCGGCCAAGGTCGGGGTGCCCGCGGTCGGGGCCGGCTCCGGCACCGTGCGATTCGTGACGAGCGACGGCTGCGGCGGTTCGGCGGCGGCGGCGCTCGGCGCCGGTCGGGGCTCGTTCGACGACGCGCATCCGGAGGCCAACGGCAGGAAGGCTGCAACGACGAGAAGCGGCACGCGCCATCCGAACTGCCCAGTCGGCCCCCCAGTCGGCCACGTGCAACGTGATCGTCTCGTCATGCCGTGCCCTCGCGAATCCTTCGGGTGCGACGCGGACCTGGCGACCGCCGAGTCCGACCCGGAGCGTAGCCCGCGACCCTTCCGACGGAAGCGCTCGCGCGGGAAAAACTCCGGCGCCGTGGACGTCGGCATACCGGAGCGTCGAGCGTCACGTTTCGCCGAAACTGGCGCGACGATCGAAAGTGCCGTCGCGCGTCAGCCCGCCAAGGCCGCGAGGAGTCGCCGCGCCGCGGCAAGGTCGGCCTCGGCCGACGCGAGCAACTGCCGCGTTTCCTCGACTTTCTCCGGCGGCGCCTTCGCGACGTAGCCGGCGTTGTCGAGCTTGCCGCGGAAGCCCGCGATCTGCCGCTCGCGCTCGGCGATCACCTTCGTGAGCCGTGCGCGTTCCGCACCCGCATCAACCATGTCGACGAGTCCCGACAGGATGATCTCGTGCCCTTCGAACGCGAACGCAACCGCGTCGGGCGCCCGCTCCGGCGTGAGCGGCGCGACCTTCTCGAGGCCGGCGAGCAATTCGACCGTGCCTTCGCTCGCCTCGATGAGTCCGAGGATCTCGCTCGGGGCCTCGAGGCGGATGCGCCGCTTCGGCTGCACCTGACGCTCGCCGCGCTTGTTGCGGATCGCGTTCACGAGATCCTGCATGCGCGTGAAGAGCTCCGCCGCCGCCTTGTCGTCGACCGAGCAACGGATCGACGGCCACGCGGCCACGGCAAGCACCTTTCCGGGGGCGAGGTCGATGCCGGGAAGCCCCGCGGGCCCGGTCGCGATCACGTGCGGCCAGAGCGTCTCGGTCACGAACGGGCACACCGGATGCAGGAAGCGCAGGATCGCGTCGAGGACCGTGCGCAGCGTGCGCCGCTGCCGCGGATCGGCCTTCACCGTCGGCTTGATCGCCTCGAGATACCAGTCGCAGAAGTCGCGCCACACGAAGTCGTAGAGCGCCTCCGCGTACTCGTTGAAGCGGTAGTTCTCGAGCGCGTCCTCGATCGCGTGCTGCGTGCGATGGAGCCGCGCGATGATCCAGCGATCGACGAGCGGGAGCCCTGCCACCTCGACCGGATCGCCGGTGCCGCCCGAGAGGTTCGAGAGCGCGAAGCGCGTCGCGTTCCAGAGCTTGGTGCAGAAGTTCCGGCCGAAGTCGAACTTCGCGGAGGTGTTCCGCGCGAGCGGCATCTCCGCGCTCGGCGTTGCAGCTCCGGCGGCGGCGCCGTAGCTCGACACCATCTTCTTCGACGGATCCTTCGGCGACGACAGGATCGCCTCGGCGACCGTGTAGCCCGCGGGCGTCACGAACGTCTTCGGCGCGAACGTCTCCCCCGAATAGGGGTCGATGGCGTCGACCGGCAGGCGCACGTCCTGCGTGTTCGTCGTCATCTGGCAGAGCGTGAAGCGCATCGCGTCGGCGCCGTGCGAATCGATGATGTCGCGCGGGTCGACGCCGTTGCCGAGCGACTTCGACATCTTCTGGCCGAAGCCGTCCTGGATCATCGCGTGGATGAAGACGTCGCGGAACGGCAACCGCCCCTTCATGAAGTAGCGGTTGAACATCACCATGCGCGACACCCACAGGGTGATGATCTCGCGCGCGGTGCAAAGGACATCGCTCGGGTTGAACGTGTCGAGAAGCGCCGGATCGAGACCGACCGCCTGCGGGTCGGGCCAGCCGAGCGTCGAGAGCGGCCAGAGCGCCGAGCTGAACCAGGTGTCGAGGACGTCGGGGTCCTGCACGAAGCCTTCGCCTTCGAGCCAGCGCACGCTCTCGGCGTCGCCGGCGCTCCGCACGCAGACGTAGCGCGTGCCGTCGGCCGAAGTGATGCCGTGCGCGCGATTCGCCGCGCTCAGCGTTGCAAGCCGCGCGTCGAAGTCGGGCGTCTTCGGCGTGCCCGACCACACGGGAATGCGATGGCCCCACCAGAGCTGGCGCGAGATGCACCAGTCGCGGATGTTCTCGTGCCAGTCCTCGAAGGTCTTCGCGTAGCGCTCCGGGTAGAAGCGGAGTTCGCCGTCGCCCGGCGCGGAGAAGCCGCGCTTCCGTGCCGCCGACGCGCCGTTCACCACTTGCTCGGGCGCCATCGCGCGAAGCGCCGCGCCCGCGAGCCGGTCGTCGGTCACCTTCACGTACCACTGTTCGGAGAGGTAGGGCTCGATCGGCACGTGGCTCCGATACGAGTGCCCCACCGAGTGGGCGTAGTCGCGCACCTTTTCGAGGAGCCCCTTCTCGCGGAACCAGGCGACGATCGCCTCGCGGGCCTTCTCGCGCGAGAGACCCACGAACGCCTTGGCGTCGTTCGACACGTCGGTCCAGCCGTGCTTGTCGGAGATGGAGCCATCGGGCGCCATCACGTTCACCGCGGCGAGTTTGTGCCGTTGGCCGATGTCCCAGTCGTTCGGATCGTGCGCCGGCGTGACCTTCAGGAACCCGGTCGCGAACGCCGCCTTCGGGTCGTCAGGGTTGCCGCCCACCTGCCGGGCGAGATCCGCCGGCAGCACCACGTAGTCATCCTCGACGATCGGGATGAGCCGCCCCACGATCGGCAGGCGCACGCGCTTGCCGCGGAGCGCCGCGGCGCGCGGGTCCTTCGGGTTCATGGCGACGGCGGTGTCGCCTAACATCGTCTCGGGACGGGTCGTCGCCACCGTCACGTGGCCGGAGCCGTCTTCAAGTGGATAGCGCAGGTACCACATGTGGCCCTGCACTTCCTCCATCTCGACCTCGTCGTCGGCGAGCGCCGTCCGCGACACCGGATCCCAGTTCACGAGCCGGTAGCCGCGATAGATGAGCCCGTCCTTGAAGAGACGGAAGAACGCCTCGCGCACCGCGGTCGCGCAGACGTCGTCCATGGTGAAGCGCGTGCGCGAGAAGTCGCACGAGCAGCCCATCGCCTTGAGCTGGCCGAGGATCGTGGCCTCGTACTCGTCCTTCCACTCCTGCACCTTGGCGACGAAGGCCTCGCGCGTGAAGTCGACGCGGCGCTTGCCCTGCATGAGGAGCCGCTTCTCGACGACCGTCTGCGTGGCGATGCCCGCGTGGTCGGTGCCGGGCATCCAGAGCGCGTTCATCCCGCACATCCGGTGATAGCGCGTGAGGATGTCCTGGATCGTGTTGTTGAGCGCGTGACCGAGGTGCAGCGCCGCCGTCACGTTCGGCGGCGGAATGAAGATCGCGTACGGCTCGGCGTCGCCGCGAGCGCCCTTCCCCTTCGGCTCGGCCCGGAACGCGTGCGCGTCGGTCCAGACCGCTTGGGCAACCGGCTCCGCCTCGCGCGGCGTGTAGGATTTGGCCAACTCGGCGCCCGCGGCCGCCGCGGACGCGGCAGACGGGCGCCGGTCGGATTCCGGCTGGGACGAAGCGGTCATCGCGTGCGACATAAGACCCGCATCATACTGGTGAACGGCCTCGCGACCGCCGCGCGGCGCGCGTCGCGCCATGCGGGCGCGATCGGCGCCGCGAGCCTTCTCGCGCTCCTGAGCGGCTGCGACCGTTCGGCGCCGACGACGCCCCCGCCGCCGCCCGCGCCGGTCGCCGCGCCGCTCTCGCCCGCCGACATCGACGCGCTCCGCACCACCGCCGACAAGGCGCTCGACGACGGCCGCGTCGACGATGCGCTCCGCGTTGCGACCTATCTCGCCGAACGTACCGACGACGCGACGGCGCACGAACTCGTGGGCCGCGTGCATCTCGCCCGCGCGGGGCGCGACGCGTCGCGCGGCCTGTCGGGCAGCGCGTCGCGCGGGCTCGCCGCCGACGCCTACGCCCGCGCGGCGGCGCGGGCACCGTCGAGCGCGCCCTTGCAGCACGCGGCCGCGATGGTGCTCGACGCGAGCGGCCGGAGCGCCGAGGCGCGTCCGCTGTACGACCGCGCCGTCGAGCTCGAGCCGCGGACCGCGGAGTTCCGCCTGCATCGCGCGAACGCCCGCATCCGCGCGAACGATCTCGAGGGCGCCGCGCTCGACGCCGCGGCGCTTCGCGAGATCGAGCCGAAGGACCCGTGGTGCGACGCGCTCGACGCCGAGATCGCGCTCGCCCGCGGCGACGCGACCGGCGCCGTCGACCGCGCCCGCCGCGCGGTCGACGGCAAGAACGACGAGATCGCGTTTCGCGTACTTCTCTCCCGCGCGCTCCGCGCCGCCGGGCGCGCCGAGGAGGCGGTGATCGGCTTGCGCGGGCTCACGCAGGACGAGCGCGCGTCGCCGGCCGTCGCCCGCGAGATCGCGCTTGGCTATGCGGCGCTCGGTCGGCCGAAGGATGCCGCCGACGCGTGGGAGACGTCCGTCGTCGCGAATCCCGGCGACGTCGCGCTCCGCGTTGCCGTCGTCGAGGCGTGGCTCGCCGCCGGCGATCGCCTCCGCGCCCGCGAGGCGCTCGACGCGCTCCTGCGGCTTGCGCCCGAGCACGAGGCCCGCGCGCGTCTCGAACGGTCGATCAGCGAAGCCAGCGGCCGCCGTCCAGACGTAGCACCTCGCCCGTGACGTACGCCGCGTCGAAGAGGAGCCAGCGCACGCATCCGGCGGCGTCCTCCGGCGTCCCCGGGCGCCCAAGCGGGATGCGGGCCTCGTAGCGCTCGACTTCGCCGGGATCGGCGTCGTCGGGCCACGCGACGACGCCCGGCGCGATCGCGTTCACGCGGACCGTGGGCGCAAGCTCGAGCGCGAGCGTGGCCACGAGATCGGTGACCGCGGCCTTACTCATCGAGTAGGTCAGGAACCGCCGGCGCGGCCGCCCGAGCACGTGGATGTCGCTGAAGAGGACGACCGCCCCGCCGGCCTGCCGCAGCGACGACGCGAGCGCCTGCGTGAGAAGGAGCGGTGCGAGGGCGTTCACGCGGAAGTGGCTCAGCGCATCGGCCGCGGTGACGTCGGCGAGCGTCGCCGGCCCGTAGCTACTCGCGTTGTGCACGAGGCCGTGCAGCGGTCCGCGAGACGCGAGGTCGCGTCCGAGCGCGACGACCGCGGCGTCGTCGGCCAAGTCGATCTCGTGGAGACGGACGTCGATCTCGTGCCCCTTCGCCCGTGCGCCGGCCCGGGCGTCGTCGGCCGTTCGCTCGAGTTCGGCGCGTGACGTTCGGCAGGTCAGCTCGAGGTCGCAGCCGTGCGCCGCGAGGTCGAGGGCGATCGCCCGTCCGACGCGTCGCGCCGCGCCGGTCACGACGACGCGGGGGCGCGAGGACCGGGACAACGGTGCGGAAGCGTTCACGGGCCGAGTGTACCCCTCCGTCGATCCCCTGCCCTCCGCACTGAAACGCGGAAGCCGCGGCGCGACGACTCCTTACACTCTCCGCCGCATGTCCGAGGCCGACGCGACGACCACCGACCCGAGGGGCACGCAGCCCGCGCCGCGCGCCCGCTCGCGCTGGCGGTTCGTGCGTCGCGCGTTCGTCGTCCTCGCGCTCGTCCTCGTCACGCTTGCGGTCGTGTGCACGCGACCGGCGATGCTGCGGCGCATCCTGCAGCCCGCGCTGTCGACGGCGCTCGGCGGTCCGGTCTCGATCGAGGACGTGCGCCTCGAAGGGCTGTCGACGCTCGCGGTCCGCTCGCTCACGCTCCGCGCCCCCGACTGGCCGGGCGAGTCGGGCCAGATCGCGTACGCGGAGGACGTGCACGTCCGCCTGTCGCTCCTCTCGGTGCTCCTCGGCTCGCCGGAGATCGAGTTCCTCGACATCGGCCGCATCGACCTCCGCATCGCCGAAGTCGAGGCGACGCCCGGGCGCTTCAACCTCAACGCGCTCTCGATGCCCGAAGGCGCCGCGGACTCCGCGTTGCCGCTCACGACGGTGAGCGTGCGCCGGGCCGACGTCACCATGGGCCTCGCGGAAGCCGACGGCGCGTTCGTCGCGACGGCAACGCGGAGTTTCACCGCGTTCCTGAAGCCCGATCCGAACGCCCCCCCGGACGCCCCGACGAAATCCGTCTTCCTCTGCGGACTCGACATGACCGAGGGCGGCGAGCTGATGCGCGGCACGGTCGACGCGCGCACCCGCGCCGTCTCGCTGACACTCGGCCGCCTCACGCTGACAAAGGAGCTGCTCGACCTCACGCCGGTCGCGATTCGACAGACCGCGCTCGCGACGGGCCTGACCGGCGTCATCAAGAGCGGATCGATCAAGTGGTCGCCCACGACCCCGCTCACCGCGAGCGTCAGCGTCGAGGACGTCGCGCTCGTGCCCCGCGGGCTCGCGCTCGGCGACCGATGGGTGCGGTTCCAGGACGGCCACGTCATGCCGTCGCGCGGCCTGCCGAAACTCGAAGTGAACCAAGGCACGATCTCCTTCCGGCCGAACGAGATCGCGCTCGAGCGGCTGCAGGGCGTGCTTGCGTCGAGCGCGAACGTGGGCGACCTGGTGCCGCTGCCGGTCGAGGTTTCGGCGTCCTTCGGCCTGAGCGCCGACGCGCTCCGCAACGTGAACTGGTCGGACCGCACCGAACGCGACTCGTGGGTCAACGACTTCCTCACGCACACGCCGTTCAAGGTGTCGATCACGATCCGCGACTTCGCCTCGAACGACGCCGACGGCAAGCCGCGCGGCGTCGAGCTTCCGGCGCAGGTCGCGGGCGCGATCCAGACGTTCGGCGTCGATCGCTGGAACCTCGAGGTCGACGCCGAGTTCTCCCGCGCCGAGCCCTCCCGCGGACCGGGCGGCGAGCGCGTGCCCGCGCCGATTCGCTCGCGGGGCCAGGCGCTTCTGCAGCAGGCGAGCGGCGCGTTCGACGAGTTCCCCTATCCGCTGCACGACGTGCAGGCGCACATCGCATTCGACCAGACGGACGAAGGCGTCGACCGCGTGACGCTCGACTACCTGAGCGGCCGTTCCCCCGCCGGCACCAACGTGACGATCCGCGGCACCGTGCTGTATCCCGGTTCGGAAGCCGAAGTCGCGCTCTCCCTGAACGCCGCGGACACGCCGATCGACGAGACGCTCTTCGCCTGCTTCCAGGGCGACTCGCGCCGCTCGCTGGAGGAGCTCTTCAGCGCGAGCGCCGCCGCGTCGCTCCGCGCCGCCGGGCTTCTCGGCAACGCGGAGATGAAAGTCCTCGAAGCGAAGGAAGCAGCGCTGCTCGCCCGCCTCGACGCGCTCGGACCGGCGCCGACCGCCGCGGAGACGCCGTCCGGGACCGACGAGCGAGGCCGCCTCGAGCGCGATCTCGCGAAGGTTCGCCGCACCATGCAGGCGCACCCGTTCGAGCTCGGCGGCCGCCTCGACCTCGACCTTTCGATCGCCCGCGCCCATGGCGCCGACCAGCCCACGATCGTCGAAGGCACGCTCGACGTGCGCCGCGCCGGCGTGCTCGTCGCCGACTTCCCGTATCCGCTCACCGTCACGCAGGGCACGCTCGCCCTCACCCGCGACGGCATCGAGCTGCGCGGCGACGGCCTCCACGCCGTGACGCTCGAAGGGGGCGCGGTGCGCGTGACCGGCAAGATCGGCATGGACCAGGCCGAGCGCGACGCGCGCGTGCGGCCCCGCATCGTGGTCGTGGGCGTCGACGACGAGATCTCTCCGTTGCTCCTCGCGGCCATTCCGCCCGAAGCCGACGAGTCGCGCGACGGCTGGCCGGGCAAGCGCCGCGCCGCGACCGCGGAGCTGCTCGCCGCGGTCGATCTCGGCGGCGCGATCGACTACCGCATCGACGTGCGCGGCTCGAACCGCGCGCCGACGTTCGACCTCACGCTCTCGCACGGACGCATCGACATCGGCGAGGCCGGCCGCGCCTTCCAGATGCCGGTCGGCTTCACGATCGACGACGTGTCGGGGCGCGTGCGCCTCGACGGCCGACAGCTTCGCATCGAGGGCTTTCGCGGCATCACCGATTCCGACGGCGGCACCGTCTCCCTCAACGGCACGATCGGCACCGCCGCGAAGAACGCCCCGGAAGGCACCGCGACGGAACGGGACCTGACGCTCGCGTTCGACGACGCGGCCATCGAGTCCTGGCTCGTCGAGATGCTTCCGGATCTCGAGCGAACGAGCGCCGCGGCGCTCTGGCGCGCGATCCGTCCGAGAGGCACGTTCGACGCCACGCTGCGGTTCGTGCGCGACGCGAACGGACATTCGCGGGTCTCGGGCGACATCACGCCGCGCACGATCGGGCTCGAGGTCGACGGCGTCTCGTTCGACGTGCAGCGCGTCGACGGCGCATGCGTCGTCGATCTCGCCGACGGCGTCGGCGGCATTCGCTTCAAGGACCTCGCCTTCGCGATCGAACCGAACGCCGACCCGCCCGGCGGCATTCTCCGCGTTGCAGGCAACTCGCACTTCGGCCCCGAGACCGACGCCGCGCCGCCGCTCGAACTCGCGATCTCGCTCGAGGGCGGGCGCTTCGAGTCGGCGCTCGTCGCGGCCTCCGCGCGCGTCGCCGGCGGCGACGCCCTCGCCGCCGGGCTCGCCACGGTGCAGCCGGTCGGGCGCTTCGACGCCGAGGCGCGGGTCGTCCGGAATCACCGGGGTCAGTGGACCTGGAACACCACGCTGTCGCCGCGCACCATGCAGGCGACGATCGGCGACACCCGGCCGACGCTCGCGTTCGACGGCGTCGGCAACGTGCGCATCGGCCCAAGCGCCGTCGCCTTCGACCGGCTGCGCGCGACCGTCGACGGCGGCACCGTCGGATTCAACGGCGCGCTCTCTCTCACGCCCTCGCTGAACACGCTGAACGGCACGCTCTCGATCGACGCGCGGCGGCTCTCCGACGCGATCGCCGCGTTCCTCCCCGAGCCGCTGAAGTCGGCGCAGCGCGAGCTCGCGTTCTCCGCCGACGAGCTCGAGATCCCCGACGCCCGCGTGCGCGTCGAGTGGCAGCCCTCGCTCGGCATCACGACGCCCGACGTCTATCGCCTCGACACGACGCTGACCACCCGCGGCGGCTCGTTCTCCGTGGGCCTTCCGCTGCAAGGGGTCGACGGAAGCGCGACCATCGCGTTCGCGCTCGAATCGGGCACGAGCGCTCCCCGCTACACGCTCAACGCCTCGATGGAATCGACGCAGTTGCGCGTCTTCGACCGCGAGATGCGCGACGGCCGCGCGGCGATCGAGCTCGCACCCGACGGGCGCACCATCGTGGTGCGGCAGTTCGAGGGATCGATCGCCGACGGACGGCTCGCGGGCGACGCCCGCCTCGACACCGCATCGAACCGCTTCGCGGCCGACGTCCGGCTCTCCGACGCGCGTCTCGATCCGCTCATCGACCCGACCGCCGTCGGCCCGAACGCCCGCAACTCGAAGGGCACGGTCGATGCCCGCCTCTCGATCGAGGGCATCACCGACGACGTCCAGACCCGCACCGGGCGCGGCCGCATCGCGGTGCGCGGCGCGACGATGGCGAGCACGACGCTCACGCTGCGGCTGGTCGAGCTGAGCCAGCTCGCGCTCCCGCTCGACAGCGCGATCCGTTCCGCCGACATCACGTTCTTCATCGACGGCCCCGTCGCCCGCTTCGAGCAATTCCGCCTCGCGGCGAACAACGTCGACATCGACGGCACCGGCTACGTGGACACGCGCGACTTCACGATCAACGCGACGTTCCGAAGTCGGGGCCGCGTCGCGATCATGAGCGACATCGTCGGCGCCGTCACCGACACGCTGTTCGAGATCTACGTCACGGGGCCGGTGGCGAACCCGCGGGCGAGCCTGCGGCCGCTGCCGATCCTGACGCGCCCCCGCTGACCGCGCCGGCGCCGGGTCTCGCGCGGCGATGCGCGGCGTAGGCCGCTTCCGCTGCCGCCACGCGCGCCTCGCACTCGCGCGCGGGCCGAAGCGCCTCCTCCGCCTGCGCCGCCGCCACGCGTTCGGCCTCGTAGGCCTCGGCCATGCGCGCCGCGAGCGCGGCGATCGACGACGGAAGCGCGGCGCGCTCGGCGGCCCGCGCCTCGCGCTCCCGTTCGAGCCGGGCGATCGCGGCGTCGGCGTCGGCAAGCGCCGCGGCGCGTGTCCGCTCACTCTCCGTTGCAGCCGCAAGCGCGCGATCGGCGGCGGCGAGCGCCTCGTCCGCCTTCGTCGAGGCCTCGCGGAGCGTCGGATCCGCCGCGGGGTCGGCCGCCGCGGCGCGCATGCGGTCGGCCACGGCCGCCAGCGCCTCGCGGTCGGAGCCCCGCGCGCCGCGCCGTTCCGCGGCCGTCGCGAGCTCGGTCGCGACGTGGGCTCGCGCCGCCTTCGCTTCCTCGCACTGCGCCGTCGCATCCGCGATGCGGTCGGGGAGCGCCGCGAGCGCCGCCGTGGCCGCCGCGTGGGCCCGTTCCGCCTCCTCGCGCGATCGCCGCGCCGACGCGCCCGCGCCGACCGCCGGCTGCGCGACGGCGCGGGCGTCGTCCAGGGCGCGCCGGGCGTCGTCCCGCGCGCGGCGGAGCGGTCCGCCCTCGAGGCGCCAGAGCGCGGTCGCATCGCCGGCCGCCGCGGCCAGCGCGCGGCGTTCGTCCAGAGGACGTGGATTCGTGTCGAGCGTACCCGCCACACCGAGGTCCGCGCGGCGATAGCGAACCACGCGTCCCGACAGGTCCGACGCCACGATCTCGGCGTTGCCGGCCGTCGCCGCCACGGCCACGACGATCGCGTCGAGCGGCTGCCCTGCAACGACGAGCGAGCCGTCCGGATTCCACACGCGGACCGTGCGGTCGCGCCCGCCGCTCGCGACCTTTCCGTCGGGCGTGAGGGTCATGGCCGTGACGCCTCCCTCGTGCGCCGCCCACTCGCGCACGACGTGTCCGTCGTTCGCGTCGTGGATGCGGATCTTGCCGTCCTCGGAGGCTGAAACGAGGAGATTGCCGTCGGCCGACCAATCGAGCGCCGTGACTCGCGCGGCGTGCGGCGCGAGCGCGAGATAGGGCGCGAGCGTCTCGGCCTCCCACAGGAAGATGCCGCCCGCGCGGTCAGCGCTCGCGAGGAGCGCCGCATCGGGCGAGAAGGCGACGGCCGTCACCCAATCGGTGTGCTTCGTGAGCTTCGCGACGGGCTCCTCGGCGCCGAGCGCGAAGACCTTCACGACGCGGGACGGCCCGCCGAGCGCGACGCGCGACCGGAGCGTGTCGACGTCGGCGGCAAGCGCGACGTCGGTCTCGCGCCCGACCCGCACGACCTCGTCGCCGTCGGGAAGCGACCAGACGCGCACGGATCCGCGCGCCGCGGCGAATCCGCAGCCTGCAACGACGAAACGGCCGTCGCGCGAGAAGCGGAGCGTGGCGATGTCGTCGTCGCCGCCGTCGAACGCCCCGACGAGCGCCCCGCCGAGCGCGCCGCCGAGGGCGCCGTTCGCGGCGTCGTGGACGAGCACCTGGCGTCCCGCGACGAGCGCGACGAGCGGCACGGTCGGATGGGCGGCGAGCGCGTACGCGACCGGCGCGCGGGCGCTCGGCGGGCGCGTCTCCTGCGGTAAGGCGAGCGCGAGGAGATCGAACGCCGCGCCGTCGGTCGGCGCCGCCGCGAGCGTCACCGTCGGGCGCGGCGCCGCGGGCGCGCCCTCCGAAGACTCGAGGCATCCGCCCGCGACCCACGCGCGGATCGTCGCGAGATCCGCGTCGGAGAGCTTCGCGCTCCGCGGAGGCATGTAGGGCTCGCGGGTGTGCTCGACGGCGCCGACGAGCGGACTTCCGTCGGGATCGCCGGGCGCCGCCACGCGTCCGCCGCTCGAGCCGCGCATCGCGGCCGCGTACGTCGAGAGGTCGAGGTCGCCCTTCGCCTTGTCGGCGTCGTGGCAGTTGAGGCAGCGGGCTGCGAGGATCGGCCGCACGTGGTCCGCGTACGTGACGACGTCGGCCCGCGCGAGCGCGGTGAGCGCGGAGGCCGAGAGCAGCGCGAGGATGTGGTCGGGTCGAGCGGCCATCGCGTCAGTGGTTGAAGAGGAACTCCCGGCTGTTGCAGAGCGCCCAGAGCGCGTCCTCGAGCGCGACCGCGGGATCGACGCCCTCGGCGATCGGCGCGAGAAGTGCGGCGCGCTCGGCGTCGCTCGGGCGCCGCGCGAGCGTGCGGAGGAAGAGGTCGTCGAGCACGTCGCCCGGCGTCGCGCCGGCGCCGAGCGCCGTGCGCACCACGTTGCCCTGCCGGATCTTCTCGTGCACCGTGTCGCCGTTGAGAAGATGCAGCGCCTGCGAGAGGCTGGGCTCGGCGCGCACCTCGCACGTGCATACGGTCTGTCGCGTCGCCCGCCCGAACGTCGAGAGGAAGTAGGTGCTCGTGGTGCCGTCGGCGATCTCGATGGCCCGTGCCCCGAGCGGAAGCCCGTCGAACTTGTCCTTCGTGCCGGTCACGCGCGAGATCGCGTCCAGCAGGAACTCGGCCCGAATGCGCCGCGGCACCGCCCGCGAGAAGTTCGCCTCGTCGCTCGCCCCCGTCGCCGGCGGACGCACCGACCGCTGATAGGTCTCGGAGAGGCAGATGTCGCGCACGAAGGGCTCGAGCTGAAACGAGGAGCGCACGAGCGACGTCGCGAGCGCGTCGAGGAGCGCCTCGTTGACCGGCGGATTGCTCGCCCGCACGTCGTCGACCGGCTCGACGATGCCCCGGTGGAAGAAGTGCGCCCACACGAAGTTCGCGACGTTGCGCGCGAACATCCGGTTGTCCGGCGAGGTGAGCCACGCGGCGAGCGCCGCGCGGCGGTCCCGCCCCGCCACGTCCGCGACCGGACCGCCGAGGAAGGTCGGCGGCATCGCGCGCCCGCCGATCGGATGCGTCGACTCGCCGGCGCGGCCGTCGAACACGACCGTCTCGCGCGGATCGCGTCCCGGCTTCCGCGCGACCTGTGCGAAGAACGCGACGAACCCGTAGTAGTCGTCCATCGTCCAGCGGTCGAACGGATGGTTGTGGCACTGCGCGCACTGGATGCGCGTGCCGAGGAACGCCTGCGCGACGTTCTCCGCGAGCTTCATGGGATCGCGCTCGAGCTGGTAGAAGTTCGTCGCGGGCGTGTCGAACGTGCCCCCTTCCGCGGAGAGAAGCTCGCGCACGATGCCGTCGATCGGCGTCCTTCCTGCAACGCGGAGTTCGAGCCACGTGGCGTAGAGGAGCGCCGCCTTCGGGCTCACCTCGAGCGTCGACCGGATGCCGAGCCGCTCGGCCCACTTCATCACCCAGATCTCGGCGAACTCCTTGCGGCCGAGGAGCTCGTCGACGACGCGCCGCCGCCGGTCCGGCGCCTCGTCGGCGAGAAATCGCCGGCACTCCTCCGGGGTCGGCAGCGTGCCGCAGAGGTCGAGCGTGACGCGGCGCAGGAACTCCTCGTCGGTGCAGCGCTCGCTCGGCGTCACGCGGAGGCGACGGAGCTTCTCGTCGACGGCCGCGTCGATCGCACGAGAGCCCTCGGTCGCGCTCGGCGCGGGCTCGCGCGCCGCCTGGGCCGGCATCGGCGCCGCGGCGTCGACCACGATCGCCCCGGCGCCCACCGTGCAGGCGTCGTAGCGCGCCAGCACATGCGTCTCGCCCGGATGCAACGCGGAGACGACGCCGCTCGCGTCGACCGTGGCGGCGTAGTCGTTGCTTGACCACATCGTCGCGAGCGCGGTGACGTCGCGGTCGGTGCCGTCGGAGTAGCGCGCCCGCACGCCCATCCGCTGCCTCGTGCCGCATGCAAGCGCGAGATCCGGCGGCACGAGCTCGATCGCGACGACGTGCGGAACGCCCGGGGCGTCGTTCGGCGCTCCCGCCTCGATCCATCGCCGCACCGTGTCGTAGCACGGATCGTCGGCCTTGAACCGCTCCCCGCCGGTGTGTGCGACGGCGCCCGTCGCCTTCGTCAGGAGGAGGCTCCGCGCGGGGTCCGCGAGATCGACGCGGCGCCCCGGCAATTCGGCAACGATCGAACGGTGGTCGGCGTCGGGGTCGAAGCCGAAGAGCGAGAGCCGGAAGCCGTCCTGCCCGCGCGAGGAGCCGTGGCATCCCCCCGCGTTGCAGCCGGCGTGGCTGAAGACCGGAAGCACGTCCAGGCGCAGGCTCGGCGGCGCGATCGGCGCGGCGGCGCCGACGACGCGCACCGGAATCGACCGTTCGACGCCATCGACGGCGACGACGACGACCGTCTCGCCGTCGGCCACCGGCAACACCTCTCGGCCCTCGACGCGAGCGACGCGCGGGTCGGCAACGCGGAGCGCGACGACGTCCGAGCGGTCGGTCGATAGGCCGGCCTCGTCGACGCGGCGGGCGACGAGCGCCTGGCGATCGCGCGGGCCTTCGAGCGTCACCACGGCGGGAAACACCTCGAGCGCCTCGGGCGCGCACGCCGCGCACGCGACGAGAGCGGCAAGCGCGAGGGTCACGAGCCACCCCCCTTCCGCGCGGCCGCCTCTTTTGCGGCCCGGCGGAGCTGTTCGAGCCGGCTGAGTGGCGGTGGCGGCGACGCCTCGGGTGCTGCGGCGGGCGCCGCGACGGGCGCGCTTGCCGGCGCCGCCGCGACGGCCGGCGCGTCGATCCGCAGGATCCCTTCGGCTGCAACGCGGTGTTCGACGACCTCCCCCGCGACCGGCAGCGCGAAGGCGCACTGCAACCCGCGATGCTGCCCGAGCGGCGCGTCGGCGGCGATCGCGACGTCGAAGACGATCTCCGTCGCGGCCGAGGTCGCCCGCTGCGGCGGCGCCGAGGTCTTCGGCGGAAGGCCGAGGAGCGTGAACGTCGCCTCGCCCTCGAAGGGCTTCACGTCGCGCAGGCTGCACACGACGCGCGCGGTGGTCCCGGTCTCGGCCGCGGCCATCGGCAGCGTGCCCGCGCAGTACGGCGGGCAGACGACGAGGTCGACGAACTCGGTCGCGAGCCAGACGTCGCCGCCGCCGACCGGCGCGTGGGCGAGAAGCGCGATGCGGTGCGTGCCGAGCGCGGCATCGCCCGACGCGTTCAACGGGATCGCCCCTTCCGTCGCGGCGGCGGGAATCGTGACCGCTCCGGGGGCGGACACGCCCGGCGGATTCCAGAGCATGTGCACCGTCACGTCGCCGGTGAAGCCCTCGTCCCGCGCGACCGAGATCGAGAGGGTCTTCGCGCCTTCGCGGGCAAGGGGCGACTTGGGTGCGACGAGCGACACGCGAAAGGGCGCCGCCTCCGTCACGGCAACGGCGAGTTGGCGCACGGTCGTCTCGTAGTAGACCGTGTCGTTCGGAGCGCCGCGCACGAGCGGCACGGCCTGGCGGAAGCCGCCGCGCTCCGCGTTGCAGGTCGCCTCGACACCCACGAGCCCTCCGCCGAGCGGCGCGTCGGCCGCCGCACGAAACACCACGGGCACGAACGGCCGATCCGCGGGCACCGTGACCGGCTCGGCCACGATCCCCGGCGGCAACGACGAGAAGGTCGTCGTGACCGGTCCGGCGATGTCGGTGCGGTCGGCGCGGAGCAGTCCGGCCATGCCCGCCCCGCGCGGCACGGCGATCGCTTGGAGAAACTGCGGCCGCTGCGAGTCGACGCGCTCGAGCCCGACGCTCACGGCGGGCGCCGGCGGGGCGAGCTCGATGCGGTAGGTGAACGTCGGTTCGCCGCGGCGACGATGGTCGCGCACCCGCAGCTCGTACTCGCCGTCAGCGTCGGGGGTCGCGCGAAGCTCCGGATCGGCGCCCACGGTGTCGTCGAGCGTGCCGAGTTCCTTGCCGCTCGCGTCGAGCGCGACGAGCACCGCATCGAGCGGCGATCCGAGCCGCTGCGCGAGGACGCGGAGGACGAGCGGCTCGCCCTTCGTCACGCGGACCTTCCAGCGATCCTCCTCGCCCGGCGCGGCGATGACGCCATGGAGCGCGACCGGCGACGCGCCCACGGTCCCGGGGCTCGCCGTCTCGTCGAGCACCGGCAACGTGGAGGCGACAAGCCAGTTCGGGCTCGGCGCGATTCGGTCCCCTTCGCGCGCCCACACGGGCACGATGCCGCGGGCGTCGGCTGCGAGCGCGACCGCGCTCGCCGGCGTCTCGCGCGGCTCGCCGCGCCACGTGATCGACGTCTCCGATCCCGGCGGCGCCGCCGGAGGCCACGCGACCGACGGACGCGGGAACCCGCCGACGTGCAGTCGATACTGCGACCGGTCGCTGCCGCCGTACGCCGACTCGCGCACGCCGACGTAATAGACGCCGTCCTTCGGCGCGACGATCGACGCGAAGGCGTCCTGTGCGAGGAGCGGCGAGTCGTCGCATACGGCGAGCTCGAAGCGGCTGGCGTCGACGATCGTGATCGCGGCATCGAACATCGTGCGCCCGAGGCGCATCGCCTCGATCTCGGCGCTGAGCCGCTCGCCGGCCTTGAGTTCGACCGCGAACCAGTCGGCGTCCTCCTTCGTGATCGTGCCCTCGATCGTCGTGTCGGGCGCGACGCGCTGCGCCGCGGCGAGATCGCCGTTGGGCTCGACCTCCGCGACCGTCGGCAACGCGGAGACGAAGAGCGTCACGATGTCGGACCAGCCGGTCGACGTCCGCAGCCGAAGCGCGTGCTCGCCGAGCGGGCAGTCGGCGGCGACGGCGCACACGGCCACGACCGTCTGCTCGTCGGGATTCGTGAGCTCGAGAACGCGCAGCCCGTCGCCGTAGAACGTCACGCCCTGCGCGGCGCCGAGCCGCGCGCCGCGAAACGTGAGCGTGACGTTCGTGCCCCGCTGCGCCCCCGCCGGCTGCAACGCGGTCACCTCCGGCGAGCCCGTGCCCCCCCACGCGGCGTCACTTGCGGCGGCCCCCGCCCCGACGAGGGCGAGTAGCTGCAACGCGGAATGGCACACGGCGGCACGCATCGGGTGGACTCGGATCGGTCAGGCCGGCTTCGCGAGAAGCGCCGACACGACCTTCCCGTCCTTCACGATCTCGATCGGGCGATTGCCCGGCGCCATGAGTTCGCCGTCGGCGACGATGCCGAGCTGGTTGTAGACGGTCGTCGCGAGATCCTCGATCGTGAGGGGATCGACGTCCGGAACCGTGCCCGTCGCGTCCGACGCGCCATGCACGTAGCCGCGCTTGACGCCGCCGCCCGCCAGCAGGCCGCTGAAGACGCGCGGCCAGTGATCGCGGCCGCCGTCCTTGTTGATCTTCGGCGTGCGGCCGAATTCGGTCACGACCATGACAAGCGTCGAGTCGAGAAGTCCGCGCGCGTCGAGGTCGGCGATGAGCGTGGCGAACGCGCGGTCGAACTGCGCGAGCGGCTCTCGGATGCCGCCGATGTCGCGATGGTGGTCCCAACTGCCGAACGTCATCGAGACCATGCGCACGCCCGCCTCGACGAGACGTCGGCAGAGCAGCATGCGCTGGCCCGCGGGGTTGCGGCCGTACGCGTCGCGCGTCGCGTCGGGCTCGGCGGCGAGATGGAACGCCTCGCGGGCCGCGTTCGAGCTCAGGAGCGCGTAGGCGCGGCGGTAGAACTCGTCCATCGTCGAGATCGCGTCGGCGCCCGACTCGAGCGAACGGAAGTGCGCGTCGACCGCCTCGAGCATCGATTGGCGGCGCGCGAAGCGCGCGTGGTCGACGTCGGCCGGAAGCGACAGGTCGCGCACCGCGAACGACGCGTCGGCCGGATCCGATCCCACGCTGAACGGGCCGAAACGGTCGGAGAGGAAACCCGACCCCGCGAACTCGTTCGGGACGGCGGGCACGCAGACGTACGCGGGCAGCTCGTTCTTCGCGCCGAGCTCGTGCGACACGACGGAGCCGATCGACGGGTACTGCACCGCGGGACTCGGCCGATACCCCGTGAACATGTTGTGCGTGCCACGCTCATGCGCGGCTTCGCCGTGCGTGAGGCTGCGAAGGACCGTAAGCCGATCGGCGACCTTCGCCGTCTCCCGCAGCGACTCGGAGAAGACGACGCCCTGCAACGTGGTGTCGACGGTGCCGAGCGGGCCGCGATACTCGATCGGCGCAAGCGGCTTCGGATCGAACGACTCCTGCGCGGAGAGTCCGCCCGGCAGGAAGATCTGGATCACCGACTGCGCCACCGCTGGCTTCCGCGAGCGCGTCTTCGCATCGGCGAGCGCGGACCGCGCCATGAGTTCCGGGAGCGTGAGTCCGAGCGTCGCGAGCGCCCCGACCGACAGGAACGCGCGGCGCGACGGTGCGTCGCCACGGGCTCGTTCGGCGCGTTCGCGATCGAGGTCCCACATGCCAAGAGCCTACCTCGCTCGAAGGCAGCCGCGATAGCCGATTTCCCCGTCGCGGGTACGATCGCCGCCGATGTCCACACCGGAGCGAGACGAGAAGCCCCCGCAGGCCCCCGCGGAGGGTCGACGCAAGCGCGACAGCGCCGCCGACACCCAGCTCGACGGCGCCATCCTCGGGCTCCTCCGTTCGCTCGGCCACGACCCGGACACGGCCCACGCGCTCTTCGCGGCCGACATGGTGCGCACCGCCCTGAAGTTCATGCAGGACGGCGCCGACACCGGGCAGCTCAAGCTCGTGACCGCCGCGCTCAAGGAGATGCGCTACGCCTACCGCGTCTTCAATCGCTATCGCGGCACGAAGAAGATCTCGATCTTCGGCAGCGCCCGCACGCCGGAGACGCACCCCGACTATCTCGCCGCGCGGCGCTTCGGCGAACTGATCGCCCGCGAAGGCTGGATGGCGATCACGGGCGCGGGCGGCGGCATCATGAAGGCCGGCCACGAAGGCCCCTCGCGCGACGCCTCGTTCGGCCTCGCGATTCGGCTTCCGAGCGAGCAGGCGGCGAACGCGGTCATCGACGGCGATCCGAAGCTCATCAACTTCCGCTACTTCTTCACGCGCAAGCTGATGTTCACCTCGAACTCGCACGCGATCGCCGTCTTCCCCGGCGGCTACGGCACGCAGGACGAGCTCTTCGAGGTGCTCACGCTGATCCAGACCGGCAAGTCGACGATGCTGCCGATCGTCCTCGTCGAAGGCGCCGACGGCACGTATTGGTCGGAGTGGGAGAAGTTCTCGCGCGACGACCTACGCCGCCGGGGCTGGATCAGCGCCGACGACGACTGCCTGTATCGCCGATGCGCGACGCCGGAGGAGGCCGTCAAGGAAGTCCTGGGCTTCTACCGGCGCTATCGCTCCAGCCGTTTCGTGCGCGACCGATTCGTGCTGCGGATCGACGCGCCCCTCTCCGCGTTGCAGCTCGCCGCCCTCAACGCCGAGTTCGCCCCGATCGTGCGCCGAGGCGCGATCGAGCAGTCGGGACCGTTCCGCGCCGAGGACGACGCGCTCGAGCTTCCGCGCATCCACTTCGACTTCGTCCGCCGGGACTACGCGTCGCTGCGCCGTCTCATCGACCGCGTGAACGCCATGCCGTACGAGCCGGGCGATCCCGTCGGCCCGCCGCGCGGCGAACTCGACGTTGCAGCCGCTCGAGGAGGCGACGAGTGACGCGCGCGGCCGTCACCGCCGCGCTGACGCTCGTCGCGGCGGGCACGCTCGTCTCCTGCGCCTCCGCGCCCAGCGGCGACGCCCCGCTCGCGACCGAGCAGGCCGAGGCGATCCTCGATCGCCCGCGAACCGCGACGGAGCAGGACGGCCTCGAGCTCCTGCGCTGGTCGGTCAGCGATGACGAGACACGCATCCGCCGTGCGTTCGCCCGCCACGCCGACGACGGCGTCCTCCTCGACCGCGACCAGAACGCGCTCGCCGAAGCGGGGCTTCGCGCGGTCGTCGTCCCCGACGCGTCGCTTCCGTCGCTCCTCGCCGAACTCGGCGGCACCTCGAGCGCGATCACCGTCTGGCACGGCCAGATGACGACGTGGCGCGAACTCTCCGTTGCATCGTTCGATCCCTCGCGCGGCGCGTCGGCGATGGCGATGATCGACGGCCGCGCCGAGCGCCTCAGCGGTTGGCTTCGGCTCATGGCCCGCGGGTGGACGCTGCCGACCGAGGACGGCGCGGTGTTCGAGCTCACGATCGTGCCGCAGCTCGTCGCGGAGAAGAACGATCTCAGCGGCCTCCTCAACCGCGATCGGCTGCGCGGCCGCGTGTTCGACGCGCTGCGCGTGCACGTCGAACTTCCGCGCGACACCGCCCTCGTTCTCGCGAGCGAGCCCCCCGACGACAAAATAGAGGAAGACCCCGAAGGGCCTGCCGACGCCGACGCTCCCACGCCTTTGCGCGGCCCTCCGGCCGAGCTTCCGCCCACGCTCGGCGAGATGCTCCTCACCGATTCCGCGGCCGCGCCTCCGCGTCGACTCGTTCTCGTCCTTCGGGCGCGTTTGCCCGATACGCTCTTCCCCGAACCGGCTCGCGCTCCCGCGCCCGCGCCGCCTCCGGCCCCCGCGCCGGCGCCGACGCCGCCTCCGCCCGATCTCGACGCGTACAACCCCGAGTTGCCGCCCATCGATCCCCCACCGAACGACCCGTGACCGAACGAACGATGACCCAACCGGGCGCCAACTCCCGATCGCGCCGCCTTCGTGACCTTGTGCGCCGCCGACGCGAGGCGCGCCGGCGCCGGATGCGCGGCATCGCGGCGGTCCCGACGATGCTCACGCTCGGGAACCTCATCTGCGGCTTCGCGGCGATCCATTACGCGATGAAGCCGGTCGAGACCACCCGCGTCTTCGACTGGACCACGCTCTACGTTGCAGCCACCCTTCTCTTCCTCGGGATGTTCTTCGACGCGATCGACGGCAGCGTCGCGCGATTGACGCGATCGACGTCCGACCTCGGCGCCCAGCTCGACTCGCTCGCCGACGTCGTGAGTTTCGGCGTCGCCCCGGCGTTCATGATGCTGCGGCTCGTCAGCCATTACTACTACCCGCCCGGCCAGGCGGCGGCGCGGCCCATCCTCGGCCCTGAAGCCGACTCGGTCTTCGCGAAGTTCCTGTGGGCGATCGCGGCGGTCTACGTGTGCTGCACCGCGTTGCGGCTCGCCCGATTCAACGCCGAGACGACCTCGGCCGCCGAGGAGGATCACCGCAACTTCAAGGGACTGCCCTCGCCCGGCGCCGGCGGCACGATCGCCAGCCTCATCCTCCTGCACCAGAGCCTTCTCTCGAACGGCGCCCAAGTGAGCCAGAGCCTCACGTTCGACCGCGCGTTCGCGCTCGGCCTTCCGTTCGTCACCCTGATCTGCGCGTTCGCGATGGTGTCGACCGTCCGTTACGCCCACTTCGTCAATCGCTTCCTCCGTGCGAAGCGCGACTTCTCGAGCTTCGTGCGGCTGGCGATCCCCGTCGTGGTCGCGGTCTTCTTCCCGCACATCGCGTTGGCCGTCGGATTCACGCTCTACGCGCTCTCCGGCCCCGCGTACGCCCTCTCGCTCATCCTTCGCCGGCGTTCCGTAGCGCCGCCCTCCGCCCCCAGCCCCTCATGACCTCCGCTCTCCCCGTTGCAGGCGATCAGACACTCCCCGGCGCCGACGCCGACGGCCGCTTCGGCCGCTTTGGCGGCCGCTACGTCCCCGAGACGCTCGTCGCCGCGCTCGACGAGCTCGCGGCGGCCTACGCCGAGGCGCGGCGCGACCCGTCCTTCCGAGACGAGGTCGAACGCCTCCTGCGGGAGTTCGTGGGGCGCCCCACGCAACTCACCGTTGCCACGCGGCTCAGCCACGAGATCGGCGGCGCGACGATCGTCCTGAAACGCGAGGACCTCGCGCACACCGGCGCGCACAAGATCAACAACACGATCGGGCAAGCGCTCCTCGCGAAGCGCATGGGCAAGACGCGCATCATCGCGGAGACCGGCGCCGGCCAACATGGCGTGGCGACCGCGACCGCGTGCGCGAAGTTCGGCCTCGCGTGCGAGGTCTACATGGGCGCGGAGGACGTGCGCCGCCAGGCGCTCAATGTCTTCCGGATGCGCCTCATGGGCGCGACGGTGCACGAGGTGACCACCGGCTCGCGCACGCTCAAGGACGCGACGAACGAGGCGATGCGCGACTGGATGGGCTCCGTCGGCAAGACGCACTACATTCTCGGGTCGGTCGTCGGACCCCACCCCTTCCCGACGATCGTGCGCGACTTCCAGAGCGTGATCGGCCGCGAGTGCCGGTCGCAGTGCCTCGAGCGCTTCGGCCGACTTCCCGACGTCGTGGTCGCGTGCGTCGGCGGCGGCTCGAACGCGGCGGGGATCTTCGCGCCGTTCGTCGCCGACCAGAGCGTCAAGCTCGTGGGCGTGGAGGCGGGCGGCCGCGGCACGGCGCAGGGCGATCACGCGGCGCCGCTCTCGTTCGGCCAGCCGGGCGTCCTGCACGGCTCGCTGAGCTATGTGCTGCAGGATCGGTTCGGCCAGACCGCCGACGTCCACAGCTGCTCCGCCGGCCTCGACTATCCCGGCGTCGGCCCCGAACACTCGTATTGGAAGGACTCTGGCCGCGTCGACTACACCTACGCGACCGACGCCGACGCGCTCTCCGCGTTTCAGCTTCTGGCGCGGACCGAAGGCATCATTCCCGCGCTCGAGACCTCGCACGCCGTCCATTCGGCGATCTCGATCGCAAGGACGCTCCCGCGCGACGCGCTCGTCGTCATCAACGTCTCCGGTCGCGGCGACAAGGACGTCCAGGAAGTGATGCGGCTTCTCGGCGCCCGTTGATCGCCGGTCCGCGTTTCAGGCGCCGGACCAATGTCGGGCGAATCGCCTGACGGCGAGAAACGGCGAGCCCGCGTCGGCGTCGCGCACGAGCGGAAGCTCCGCGACCTGCGCCACGGCGCGGGTCACGCGACCGCACTCCGCGCGGGAGAGCTCCCCCGCTTCCCACAGGTGCGCGAGCCGCAACGCCGTCGCGAGTCGCTGTGCCGTCGCCTCGTCGAGCGCGAACTCCATGCGAGCGGCCGCAACGTCCATGGCAAGGACGAGCTCGTCGACTCGCTGCGTCCGACCGATGCGGCGCACTGTGACGAGGATCAGGACGAGAAGGACGAGACTGACGATCGGCACGACGTAGATGACGAGGATGTTGAGGATCAAAAATAGCGTTGCCATGTGCGGTGCGGAGCCTGACGTGCGACAGGTGGGCCGGGAGTGCCGATCGTACGTCCCGCCCGCCCGCCGCGGCTCACGGCGCCGCCGCCAGCCCCTGCAGCACGCGCCGCGAACGGCAGCCCGCAAGGCGCGCCACGCCGCCTGCAACGCCGAGTGCCCCGAGCGCGAGCCGCGGATAGTCGAGCGTGTCCGCCGTGTCGCTCCGGAGGTGATAGTGCGGGTTCCGGAAGAAGCTCGTGTCCGTCAGCATGATGGCCGGATAGCCCTGATCCCAGAACGAGCTGTTGTCGGAGAGGCGAATCTCGCGCACGCGTTCCGGCAGCGCAATCGAGAAGAGCGGAAGCCGGCTCGCCGCGCGGAAACCGCGATCGAACTGCCAGACGTTCCGCACCGAGCGTAGATTTCCGACCGAGGCCAGGAAGTCGCCGCGTGACGGGAAGAGGCGGCGCAGGAAACGCGGAATGCCGCTGGGAATGCCCTGGCTTCCGACTTCGTCGCGAAAGTACCCGAGCATCTCGAGGCAGACCATCGCGCGGATGTCATCTCCACGTTGCCGGGCACGGCGTGCATGGACCTGGCTTCCCATGAGTTCGGAATAGAAGTACGGCGGCTCCTCGTTCGCGAACGCGACGAACCGAACGGTGTACGGCAGCTCCACGCCGAAGAGCAGGCTCGCCGACTCCAGGAGCGCCGCGACGGCGGACGCGTTGTCGTCGGCGCCGGGCGTGGTCGGAACGGTGTCGTAGTGCGCGCCCAAGACGACGATGCGGTCGGGATGCCGTGTGCCCAATCGCTCGAGGATGAGGTTCCTCACGACGTGGCCGTCGACGTCATAGGTTTCGTCGCGGAGCGTCTCGCCATGACGGCCAAGGCACTTTCGAAGGTACGCGAGCGTCGCATCGAACGACGACGGCCGGCCGAGGTGCCGCGGCCCGATGAGACCGGCGAGCATGTCGACGTGGGCCCGCACGCTGGTTTCGAGGTCAGCGAGCGATCGAGGTGCCGTTGGCGGCGTGCGCATGATTCAGGAGTCGGTGGGAGGGATGCGCCCAAGGCGCGGAAAGGCGATCGTCGGGTGCGTGTCGCAGCGGTCCGGTTCCGGTCGGGCATGGGGGGCGCGACACTCTTCGCGATGGCCCGTTATGCACGAGCGGGCCGTGCGGTTCGCCAATCGTCTGGCGACCACGTCAGCGCCTGCAACGCCCGCAGGGTGATCCATCGGCTCGGCGCGCCGACGCCGGGCTCACGCTCGACGTGGGTGGCGCCGCGTCGATCGGCGCTCCTGCGCGACCGAGGTGCTCGAGAATCGACGTACCCGCCGCGAGAACCCAGACGCTCAGTGTTGCAGGCATGGGCTCACGTGGCATCGTGGCGCGGCGCCTGGCGTCATCGCGCTCCGTGTGGCTTCATCGATCCGCTGGGGGCGGCGGCGCCGCACTCTGGGCACACCGCCCCGCCACGCGTCTGGTGGCCGCACGCCGCGCACCGTCCGCCCATCGCGCGGATCCATCGGCGAAGCCCGAGGACAAGCGCGAGCGGAACGAGCATCGCGAGCCAGAGAAGCCCGCCCACGACGAGCGGATTCAGCAGAAGAGCCGATGGCACGAGCCGCAATCCCGTTTCGATCGGCGCGACGGCCGCGGTCGACGCGTTGTCGCTCGGCCAGAGGAACCGGATGTCTCGGAGGACGGGAAACGGCCAGCCGAACTCGCGCACCTCGATCGCATGCGTGGCCACACCGGCGCGAAGGGCCTGCGCGTCGATGACCCGCGCGGAGAATGTCGTCGTCACGTCGAGGATGTCCGGTGCCGGTCCGGGCGACGGCGGCGTCACTGGCCAGCCCCGGCTCGCGGCAGCCGCACCGGCGATTCGGACGCCGCCCCCGAGTGACCGCGGATCGGTGCGCGACGCCTGCAACGCGAAGACGACGCTCGCGATCTCGACCAATACGAGAATGACGACCAACGAGACGACAAGCTCGCGCATCGAGCAGCGCATCGCACGCCACACGGTGGTGGCCGCCCCCGTGCGCGTTCCCCGGTCCTGCCGCGTTCCAGCAGTGCTGCGTCTGTCCATCCCACGCTCCTTTGCCGGGGTTGCGGTCAAAGCGTCAGCATGCCCGACGCGACCAGGATTCCGACCGTCACCGTTGCGGCGCCGAGCATAGCTGCAACGAGGTGCGAAAGCTGCGGGCCAGGCTCGAGAACCGCGTAACTGGGTCGCCTCGGATCGACATAGGCCGTGCAGACGTCGCCCTCGCGAAAGCCGCCCCATGCCTCGGCGTCGGCGGCGGTCCCGAAGTCAATCCCCGGGGAGACGACGAGGCGCCTCGACTCGTACTTCACCCCGTCCACCTCGTACGCATAACGAATGCGAGGAGTCCAACGGTCGGAGTCGCTGAGAATCGACTGCGACATCGAGCATTCGACGAGAACGGCCGGCACCCGAAGCCACGACCTACTTTGGGCGCCCCGCCAAAGCGCGTGCGAGAAGCCGACGAGAATGGCCCCGCCGCCCAGGATGAGCGCAAGCGACGGAATGAACGAGCCGCTCGTCGCGATCACGGAGGCGAGTTCCATGCGTCGACCGTCAGAATATCCGTTCGCGCCGTGAAAGCGCGTCACCAGGCGCTGTGCAGGCTCGTGCGTTTTCTATTCGCTCCATCTCCACTCCGATTCGGGGCCGAGGCGAGCACGCAGCTCGGGCGCCGAGACGCATCGGATGGCGCACCGGTCGTCCCCGATAGGCTCGTAGACCCACGCGGCCGTCGCCCCGGAGGCCATCGTTGCGCGCCACTCGCCGTCGACGACGAAGCGATGGACCGCCGCGGGCTCGTCGATCGAGCTCTCGACGAACGTTGCAAGCTCCTCGATCGACGACGGCATGCGCTCGTTCCGAGCGGCGAAGCCGAGGATCGCTGCCCGCAGCACGGCGCTCGACGCCATCAGCTCGTCGCGGTCCGCACTGCGCGCCTCGTCGAAGCCGGGAAGCTCCGTGAATCGGTTGCGGCGGAGCGCCGCGACGAACTCCTCGAGCGACGGCGCGCCATCGAGCAGTCCGACCTCGAAGCCGGATCCGCACACGTGCCCGCCGAACGCGCGGGTGGTGCCGTCGCTTGCGCGAAAGACGAGCGTTCCGCCGCCGTTGAACGGCAACCCGTGGCTCGTTCGGCTGAGCACGACGACCCACTCGCGCTCGCCGAACCGATGCAAGGTCGCGCCCGCGGGCAGCGGGCTTCCGTCGGGCGACACCGTCGCGAGTCGCCGTGCGAACTCGCGCGCGGTCGAGAGCGACCCCCGATCGTTCTTCGCCATGCCAACCGCCACAAACGCGACGGCTGCAACGGGGAGAGCGAGGAGAAGCGCCACCACTGCCGCTCTGCCGGGGCGTGGGCGCGCGTGGACGCTGCGGGCATGCGATCGCAGTCTCGTGATCGTCCACAGGGCTCCGACGAGCGCACCAACGCCGATCCCCTGAACGAACCCGAGGCCTGCGCCGAGTTGCGTCGCGGATCGCGCGGCGGCTGTCGTCGCAAAGAGCCGCAGGTAGTAGTCGGGCGCTAGACGCGCGATTGCCGCGCCGATCGACGCGCCGAGAAGTGCGGCGACGAGCGTCGACGGCACAGCGCATTGCAGGGCGCGGCGGGCCGCAACGCCGAGCGGCGCATCGAGCCAGCTCGACGCCACGGCGAGCGCCGCGCCCACCGCAAGTCCGCCGAGCAGTCCCTGCAGCATGCCGATGCGCGCAGCCACCGGTCGCCCTGTCGCCGCGGGGCCGAAGGCGCTCGCGAGGTAGTCCGGAGCGAACTGCGCAAGCCAGAGCCCGGCCAGCGCGCCGAGGAGAACGCCGACGAATCCGAGGAGCGCGAGGAGGGCTGCCGTCCGCACGGGGCCAGTGTATCCCGCCGCGGGCGCCGCAACGCGGAACTCGACGTTGCCGCCGTTGGGCGAGCCGCGGATCCGCCGGCTGCAACGGCGAGCCGGACCTCAGCGGGCGGGTTCGCTCCCGCGCATGAGCCCGACCAGGCGCTCGGCGAGAGTGCCCGGGGGCGTGTCGGTGGTGTCGAACACGTGGGTCGCGCGGAGATGCCCGCCCCCCGCCGCGAAGCCTTGCGCCGCTTCATCGAGCGTGCGATCGCCGCGGGCAAGCGTCCGCGCGCGGATGACGTCCCACGAGCAGGTCAGCTCGACGACGAGCGGATCGAACTCGCCGAATGCCGTGAGAAGGCGCTGCGCGCCGGCATCCGACACGACGACGGCGTCAAAGATGACGCGATGGCCTCGCTCGAGAAGCGAGCGAACGCACGCATGCGCGCCGGAGACGAGGGCCTTCGCGTCGACGACCTGATGTTCGTTGTGCCGGTTCACACGCTCGACCACCGACGGCGGCAAGCAGTCGAACAGCGTGTCGACGGAGAAGTGCAGCCACTGCTCGGGCAAGAGCGCTTCCTGCAACGCACGAGCGAGCGTCGACTTTCCGACGCCGGAACTGCCGATGATGATGACGAGCGCGCCGCGCATGGACGGCAACGAGTCTATCCATGCTCCACCCGCGCTGGCGGCAACGCAGAGTGCCTGAGGCCGCGTCCCCGTCGTCGCGAGGAAGAGGAACGGCGAACCGGTCGAACCTTCCTCTCCGCGTGATCTCCAGTGCTCCTTACAGCGGCTCCCACACCGCTCCCGTCAATACATATCGACGCCGCGCCGCGTTGAGGTCTGTCCCGGCGGGCACGGGCATGCCCGAACGAGGCGGCCCGCCATCCTCGTGAAACACAGGCAAATCCCACTTCTCGATGACGGTGCCACGGATACGAACCCGTCGCCCCGGCGCCGTGTGCACATCGAGGTCGGGAGGCCATGCTTCCAGCCCGTCCACGTCGATGGATCCGCCGGGCCCCTCCACGATCGCACCGCGCCGTGCATTCCCCATGCGACCTTCGAGCACGACGACCTGACCAACGAGCTCGCCCCAGTTGTCGGGCCACTCGCGAACCTCATTCGCCTCGACGCGACCTTCGCTCGGTGGAGACGACGGCCCTGGCGCAGCCGAGCTTGTCGGCGGGACAGCACTCGGTGGCTTGCATGCCGCGACAGCTCCGATGATCAAGACAACGGGGATCTGAAGAAGCGTGCCGCTCGATTTCATGACCATCTCCCTTCAGCCCTCCAAGTCCTCGCGCTCGAGGGTGACGCCCACGCATGCGGCCATCGAACGCAGCTCCGCCTCGGCGCGCAGCTCCAGGTCGTCGATACGGGCGAGAAGCCGTCGAAGGGCGGCTCGAAGGCCCGCGCGCGCCGACTCGATCTCTTCGATTGGCGTTCGCTCCGGAGGCGGCGGCGCCGACGGGCCGAGTTCGCACGCGCCCTTGCAGATCGGACAGTACCCCCGAACGCGCGTGCGTCGCTCCCGCGTCCACGCGAGCTGCGCAGCGCGCATTCGTCGAAAGCGCTCGTTGTAGCCGTCGAGCGCCCGCAACGAGTCCGACACCTCTCCCACCCAGAAATCAAGATTGGCGGCATGCCCCGCAAGCTGATGCGGGTGTCGCGAGGCCAACTGCCGAAGCTGTTCGGCCAGGAGCGACGCACGTTCGATCGAGTACTTCAGCGTGACCTCCGTACGAGACGCGGCCAGAGGCGACGTCGCGCCGGACCGCAGCATGAGTTTCATGTCATCCTTGCCGTCGGACGATCTGGCTCGCGTCACGGCGCGCCGGCTCCCTGCAACGATCGGCACGCCGACGATGTTAGCCGTCGAGCGGCGACGGCGCGTGCTTCGCCCGCACGGCCCTACTAGCTCTCGAGCGCCGTCAGCACCGCCGCAATGACCGGATCGTCGCCTCGCGCCCGGAGTGCACGTACCGCAGACGCGCGATCAATCTTGACCAAGGAGTGCGCGGCGGCCTGACGTACCGCGGGTTGACGATGCGCGCACAGTTGAAGCAGCAGGAGGCGGGTTCCTCGATGCCGAAACTGCACGAGCATGCGTGCGAGCTCCTCGTGGAGATCGTCATGATCGAAATCGAGAAGCCGTCGTAGAAACGACGGGTCGGCACGGCGACGCTTCCGCTCGAGCGCCCACAGGAGTTCCATGGCCGCCTCGGGATCCGTCTCGGCGGCGACGCGGCGGCGAATGTCGTCAAGCCGCGGCTCCGGTACGCCTTCGTCGTACGTGGCACGGATGCGAGCCGATCGGATCTCGCCTCGCCGAAGGCAGTACGAGCACCCGCACGGCTCGCGCCCGTGCGACGACGGGAAGTAGCGCCAACCGACATTCTGCGACACCTCGCGCACGCGAAGAATCTCCTTGGGGTGTACCCGCCGCGAGAGGAAGAACTCCCAGCCGAGCGGATCGTCCTCACTGAGGAAGCGCCGAATCGCGATGCCAAGCGGTTGCCGTTCGTGGGTCTCGTTGTACTTCCCGCCCCAGATGACTTCGTCATCCGACAATCGAAAGTCCACTGCGACGAGCGTTCTCGCCCCGGAGCGCTTCAACTCGCGAAGCCACTGATGGGACGTGAAGTAGTTCTGCGTGAGGGGCATGAAATAGACCGCACGCCGGGTCTTGCCTAGCGCAATGCCCGATCGGCGAATCCTGGCCGAGTTCTTTGCATCGGCGATATGGACGAGCACTGGCATGCCGATTTCCTTTCGCTCAGTCGTCGACCGCGCAGACCGATGGCAGATCAGAGTATGACCGACCTCGCCGACCGTGATGCGCCTGAAGTGCGCGCGAATGTCCGCGCGACCGACCTTTCCGATTCCCTCGCGTCCAAGACTTCGGCGTCGACTCACTTCTCCTCCGGCGGGACGCCGTGTAGGGACAGCCATGTCCGCTCCTACCGTCGAGCCAGCATTGGCCGCGCGATGCCGACGACACGACAGCGACCGCCATGCTCGAGCCGCACTCCGGGCAGCGTGCGACCGTAGATCCCATGATATAGATGCATTAAGGACACTCGTCGCGAAGGGCCGACCACGAGCGATACCGATGCGCGACGGACTCGCCTCAAGTCACCGTCGTCTCCTTGTGAACGACTGGCGAGGTCGCATACCGAACTACTCCTCGCCATCGCGCAAGACCGCGAGGTACTGCGCCGCGATCTCCGACGTAAGCCAGACGCCATTGTCTGAGCGAAAGAACTGCTGCCCCTCTCGATGGAGACGACCCGTGTCCACGCGAAGGACGACCGGGGTACCGTGGCGACGGCCTACCTTGAGCGCCGTCTCAACGTCTGCGGAGAGGTGCACATGTTGCCGACTGACCGAGTGAAGCCCGGTCGCAAGGATGGACGCAAGCGAGTGACGCGCGGTCCCGTGGAAGAGGACCTCCGGCGGCGCGATCGGAACGAGCCCGAGATCTACGGATATCGAGTGCCCCTGATTCGCACGAATCCGACGGCAGTCCTCGCTGAGCGCGAAGCGCTGCTTGTCGTTCGCCGCGACCACTTCGAGAACTTGCTCGCGCGTCAGTGCGCGCCCGGAACGGTTGGCGCACGCGACGAGCTCCTCGACATCTACCCAGCCGGCGGAGTCGAGGACCATGCCGATCGCGGCAGGATCGTGCCGAAGGACGAGGCTGAGGAACGTGCTGATGCGACGCGTGGAGTCCGGCATTGGGAATCGCTTCCGACAACGGAGAGGAGAGACGCTGTGGTAGGTCGAGGCCCCCTGCAACCCGCTCGCACGCGAGATCATTGACGCTCGCCTCGAGACTAGCCTATCGCACGTCGGGGGTCGGCGTGAACGAGTGGTTAGCCGAACGGCGACGCGCGCCGAAGCCACTCCGTAACCAACGGCCATGCGAGCGCGACGGCCGTGGCCACGGCGGAGACGAGCAACACGAACGTGAACGCGCGTGGCCCAGGCTCAAGAACGGCGCGCGCCGGGCACTTGGGGTCGTAGAAGACGCGAGTCCGTGCACCCGGACGGTATGAGGCCACGACGTCGGAAGGACCGCTGTCGAAGCGATAGCCGAGCGGCAGTCCGAAGTGGACGCGACACCCCGAGTACTCCCGTCCTTCGACGCAATAGCGGTAGCGAATCTCACAGGATTCGGAGTCCACCGACTCCACAACCTCGGACGCGACGATGGTCCCGTCCGTGCTGGGCCAGCGCCGACTGGAGAGGCTGAGCCGCAGGGTGTAACCGAGCGGCAGAGCAACGAGTGCCGCCACGACGAGGCCGGCGACTCGAAGCGACAAGGGAATCTGGCCGTCGAGGAGAGACGTGAGCATGGTCCCGCGAGGTCTCAAACACGGTCGGCGAGTGACGCCTTCCCAGTCATCGACGTATGTTCCGCCACGAAGCGAAGTCTATTCGAATCGTATCGCGCGACACTGCCCCGCGTTGTCATACGAGGCACCCCGACCATCGCGCGCATCCTCGTTTCGCCGCGAGCTTCCTGGTCGCGGCTGGCACGTCCTCGCGCTGATTCTTGCTCCTCCGCCGAACGTCCGCGCGGTCTCTTGCCAGTCCCAGCCGGTTGCATAGGGGCAGCGTCCGAGGGATCACCACGAGATCAGAGCTTGCACGCACGAACGATCCTGGACACGCCGCCAAGCCGAAGTGAGCCGCCGCCGCGCCGCCGCACCTCGCTCGTGAGCTCGCGCTCCCACGCTCGCTGCTCGGATTCCGAGAGGCTGTTGAGTAAAGGCGTCAGTCCAAGCGCGCGTACCCAATCGACGAGCTCGGCGTCGGATTGAGACTCGAACACGGTGACATCCATCTCTTCCACGTGATCTATCCGGAATCCTGCACGACCGAAGTCATGTCTCACTTTCTCGAGATCCGCATATCGGAATGTGCCGGGCGCCTCGGGATCGGGTGCTGGCAACGCGCGGAAACGCTGAAGAAGGCGCCTGGGAAGCGTGTAGTACGGCACTCGTTCAGGCTCAGCCCAGAGCGCCACGACGAGCACCCCGGTTGGCAGCAACGCCCGATGCACATGCATCAGCGAGGCGACAGGCTCCTTCATGTACATCAATCCCCAGCGAACGGTCGCGGCATGGAAATAGTTTGATGCGATGCCAAGCGGCGATGTCGCGTCCGCCACGCGTAGGTCAAGATTCGAAATCCCGCTGCGGCGTGCCTTCTCCCGAGCCATCTCCAATATTCCGTGCGCCACTTCGACCCCAACGACGAGGCCGTCTGGAGCGACCCGTCGGGCCGCGCGCAATGCCGGCTCGCCGCGCCCCGTCGCCAGATCGAGGACGCGCATGCCGGGACCGACGCCGGCAAGGTCGAGCATCCGCTCGCTGAGAGGCGCGGCGACGCGCGTCTCGACGTCGTCGTACCTTCTCCACAATTCCTCGGGGGTGAGAACCTCTCGATCGGTCATGGATCAACAGTCCGCTCGTTCGTCCGTCGACCTGTGCGCCGGCCGGTGCCGAGGCATCCGTCAACGGAATCGCGACCAGCGTACTCGCAACGGACGGTATGAGCGCTCTGTTAGTCGGGCTCCTGATCAGGGACGCGCACGTTCCGCGACGCGAGCGACGCCCAGCGCCGCCGTCGCGATGCGGGACCGATCGGGAAGCGCTTCCACAAGCGCTGGCGGGAGTCCGCGGGCCCCCACGAGGGCGCCCGCGATCTGCCCCACCATCGACGCGACCGTGTCGGTATCGCCGCCGAGCTCGATCGCGGCCGCGAGCACCTGTTCAAAAGGTTCTGCCGCGGCACGCTGCGCAAGTGCGATCGCGACCGGGACGGACTCCGCGGCGCTTCCCCTCACACCAGTTGCGAAGTCCTCGCGATTCACGCCGGTTGACGAGATCGCGACCATTCGGTCTCGCACCAACGTGTCCGGAATGCTCGCGGCCACAATCGATAGCAACGAGTCCGGTCCCGGCCACGCCCGCGAAGCGATCGCGTCGATCGCTGATGCGATCGCCAGCGCTCCCGCGTATGCCTCGTCGTTGCGGTGCGTGATCCGGACCGCATCCCAGATGTCGGCCCGCCCCTTACGCGACGCGGGATCCACCACGAAGGCTGCCGGCGCAATGCGCATGGCAGCACCGTTGCCTCCGGCGGATTCGCCCTGTGCCCCGCGAGTTGCCAAGGCTGGCCGAATGCCAAGTCTCGAAGTGCCTTGAGCGTACTTGCGCCAATCCCTCCGATCTCACGTCGGACGAACGCCTCAAGAAACGCACTCGCCAGATGCTCGGGATCGAGGCGAGAGCAATGGCTGATGGACTCGGCAGTGACGACAGTCAGACGCGTGTCGTCCGATGTCACAAGCCGAGCGGGACGCTCGAACCGAAACGGCGGAACTCGATTCTCGTAGCCATGGCCCCACGCGTCCCCGATCGCGCCGCCGAGGAGTGAACCAAGCACTTGTTCCGGACTGGTCAGGACACGGCTCCACATAGCGTTCAAGCTAGGTCGCCTGCGAAGGCGCTGTGCGTGGGCTATGCCCCATGCACATGCGGCGGACGCGTGTGCGTCGGAGCCAATGTACTCACGTGCGTATCGGCATGAGCGATGGGTTAGGTTTTCTTGCCTAGGACCCGCCGGAGCAGCCCCGTTCTGGGCCAGAGAATCGCGACGCCCAATCCAATCAGCACGCAAGTGTGGACAACGCCGACCTCCCCGCTGAGAGGCACGGGAGGTGGGCCGAAGCTTGCAGTGGGGAACGAGGTCTTGGGGGTTGGTGCAAAGAAGCCGTCGTGGACTTGTCGCGCAGCGAAGAGGCAATGGACCACAAGAAGCGCCGCCGCAAGTGCCCGTAGGTACGCGATCCGCGAGGGAGCGCAACCGAAGACCACAAGCCAAAGCACCGGCCCGAGCAGCGGCCATGGGCCCTCAAGGGAGAACGGCGCGAAGACCGCATCCCAATGAAGTGCGGTGCCATGCCCGGCGCCGAGGCCTGCAACGCCGTACAGCACGAAGTACCCGGTGACTGGAAGTCCGGCAAGTCGAACGGTCCACCTGGCTAGAGCGCCGCCGTATGACGGTGTCGATCGCAGTGCTCTCGCCTGTCGTTCCGAGCCCGGGGGCAACGGATCGAACTCCGCGCGCCCGGCCTCGCCCGCCGCCGAGTTGCTACCAGCGACTGATTCGGGATCGGTTGTCACTCGGATAACCCCACGATACCAAGTTCGCCGGCGAGCGAAGCGAGTCCGCTGCAGCGCTTTGTTAAGCCTCCGGAGCAGAGCCCCACGCCTCGACAATGATGAGCCGGCGCTCCATTAGAAAGAACCTCTCGGCCGAGAGCTCTGCAAGTGAAATGACCTTCGAATCGACCGCGGGGTACGCCTGATCGCCGTCCCAGCAGGCGTATACCTCCGCCCGACCGTCTCGCTCGACGACGCTGCGGAGTAGCTTGACGAGGGCCGCGGTGGAGGAAGCCACGTCGGGATCCTCGGGCTCCCCTTGCCGAAACTCTTCGGGTGTCATCGTGCGCGAGTCCCCGTCCAAGGCGCCCCAGACATTGCGGAAGCCGCAGCCGCAGCCCTCATGCGAGCCGACATAGCGGACGGACGGCTCTGTGAACACGGCGACAACCGGTTGATTGATCTTGCCGATCGCCTCAATGTGAAAGCCCGGCGCCGCCTCATCCCACGAGACGAGCGAAACCTCAGAGCGACTCGCAAGATGCGCGATCAAGCACATGTTGGCTCTAGCTGCCTAACGAGTTGAGCGAGCCGCACGCACGTGCGGCCGAAGCCATAGCGCTCGGGGGGGATGGTAACGCACGTGCGTGTCGGCTTGAGCGCTGCGTTAGCCGGCTCCTGCTGGGTGCGAGCACTGAGGTCGTCTTGGTGGTTCGACTCCGACGCCGGGCGACAGGACCTGCTCAGGCGTTACTAGCTCGACTTGCCCAGTCGTGCCGCCTCGGGACGGACGAACTGCTCGATGAAGGCTCCGTAGCTGTCGCCCACCGGGAGTTCTCGATCGACGAAGGGCCGTCTTCGCGAGGTGGTGACGCCTTCACCCGTCTGTGGGTTGAAGCCTTGCTTCTCCACATTGCGCCAGTAGACGCCCGTGCCGCGGCGCTGCCACAGGGGAGTCTCATTGAAGTTCGTGCCACGCTGAAAGAGCAGCTCGTTCTTCTCGGAGTTTGTCATTCCTTCAAGGCTCCGAGTCGCCGCGGCGACCGAGTGTCCCTCCTTGCGTAGCGCCCAGTAGCAGTGTCCATTGAGCGCGCACCGCGCGGCGTCCGACTGCCGCCAACGAAAGTAGTCGATCACGAGGCTCGGCGTGGCTGCGAGACAGAGACGACTGTCGAAGTGGACACTCTCCCGGGCAAACGCGTGCGTGAATGTCGCGCTCGCGACGCCGGCTGACACTGAGACGAGCTTCTCGAGTTCGCGGTCAAAGATGCCGCTATCGCTCGGCAGGAGCACGGAAATCTCGTCGCTCTCGGTGTATGCGTAGACGCCATGTAGGGCTTCGAGGAGGGCGGTCGCCGTCAAGGTCATGAGTTCGTGAAAGCGAGCGTCGAAAGGCTTATCGAAACTAGCTGCCGTGAGGCGAGAGAAGCTGCGCCCGTCTACGCGGAGTATGGGCCAAGTGCCAGTCAGAGCACGCAGACCGTGGAACCACTCCAATTGCCGCATTTTTGAATCGAGCTCGCCGAACTTCATTGTCTGCTCTCGACATACGACTGAACCACAAAGCCACTGCCGTCAGAGATACTCACGTAGTAGAGTTCATCGAAGCCCTCGGTCAGTGACGGACGCTCTAGCACCTTCGCGGTCGCCAATAGCGCTACATCCGGAACTCGCTCGTTGCCGCTTCGCCCGGCGTTCCTTCGAATCGAGTCTTCGAGTCGGGAGGACAGGTAGAAGCCAACTGCCCGCGCGCCGAAGCGTTGAGCCAGTTCCAGAAGCACTTGCCTGTCAGCTCGGCGTGGGTTTGTGTTATCCACCACGACTGACCGCCCGGAGGCTAGCGAGACCTCGACCAGCTCCATCTGCCGTCGTTGGGGACGGCGATTGTTGGGGAAGTGGTCCTTGCTGACCACGTCGTGAGTGCCTTCGAATCGCTGCCGACGGAACGTGCTCTTCCCAGACGCCTGAAGGCCAATGAGTATGACGATCTCCAGCATGTTCGCGAATCCGGCTAACGACCATGAGCTAGGCCGCACGCACATGCGGCCGACGCGCAAGCGTCGGCGCCAATGTACACACGTGCGTGTCGGCGAGAGCGATGGGTTAGGCGGATTCGGAGGGATCGCTGTATTCATGGGAACAGCCATCCCACGACCGCAAATCCACCGACGATCGCCAGCGAGAGCGTCGCAATCAGACGTCCCCCGCTGTTCGCCTCATGCCGCGGCCGAAGCGAGCGAGACTCATGGACTGAATCTGCCAACCCTCTCTCCAACGGTGCGCGGGACGGAAATACGTGACGAGGCCCACTACACCGCGACGCGCTATGCGCGCAACACGAGCTACGCGCGGCATCTCTGCCTAACGACGCTTGAACTGGGCTGCCCACGCCGCGTGGGTAGTCGAGGCGTTTCGTCTCGCGTGCAGTATAACTGCCCACACGACGGGTCAGCCCCAGCGTAATGTTAGCCGGCCTGAATCACGGCACGCGAGCGGCGCACGCGGCCCAACCAAAGCGCCGCAGCCGCGAGGGCGGAGCACACCAACGTGCGCAGGAAGGTGCCGCGCCAAGGCGACGGACCCGCATCACCCA
This sequence comes from Phycisphaerae bacterium, assembly GCA_016795035.1. Lineage (GTDB taxonomy): Bacteria > Planctomycetota > Phycisphaerae > Phycisphaerales > SM1A02 > JAEUIT01. The sequence goes on from JAEUIT010000008.1 coordinate 58,844, forward strand.
GCTCATCCTGCACGTTCCGCCACCAGAACCCGACCAGCGGTTCGCTCTGGTCGACGCGAGATCCGGACGGCATGGTGACGTCGCCAGGTCCGTAGGTCCCGACCAGCCAATCGCGATACTGCTGTACGAGCAGCTCATCGTGCGTGGGCACCAACGGCACCGATTGGTGCGGCATGACTGTCAGCCGCCGGTGAGCGCCCTGCGGCGAAGAGAATCTGGTCATGCCAAGCTCGATCAGGATATTGGCGAGGAAGCCAACCCCGATAGAGAGGATCACGAATCTGGCGAGACGATGCATGAGGTCGGTCTGGCTAACGACTAGTGAGCTATGCGCCGCCCCGGCGGCATCCGCCCAAGTCAGTGCACGCAGCGTATTCGCGGCGGCCGGCATGAGCGATATGTGAGGCGGCGGTCAGACATGCGTCCGCTCAGTCCTCTCCTCGGCCCATCGCCCGAAGGCAGACCCCCAGCAGGAGCGACTCGGGACCGACGTAGGCGGCGTCCTTTGGCCGGAATTCATCGAGCTCGGGCAGGCCGTCGCGAAGCAGCGCGTGTGACGCGACGAGCCTATCAAAGGTTTAGACGAGTAGGATCGCCCTGCCACTGGCGATCCGTCCCTTGGTCGAGCGGAGGAACGTGTACTGCGGGCGCACACCTTTCCGGAGGAGCGGCTCCTCGCCATCTCGAGGATCGACACCGGCCACTGGGGCGTCGTCCGCAACGCCGCAACCAGCGGCGCAACCGCACCGAGTCCTCACCCTTTGAATCGAAGACGAGCTCGAGAAACAGAAGACCCCGCACGAAGTAGTCGTTCGGCGTTCCGGCGCGTCCAAGCGAGCGACCTCGATCTAGAACGATCGCCAATGCCTTCCCCAAGTCCTGTGCCGTCATGAGTTGAGCGATCGCGGCGGCCTGTAGTGCTTTGGTTCAGTCAGGCAATCCATCGGCCGCCTTGGTCGACCATTGCGGAACAGTGTCGACGGCGTCGGCAAGGCGCGCGAGGAACAAGTCGTTGAGAATCGGAGGCCCGTCGCGCAACGAGCGCCTTCGAGCGGATATCGCCGGTGGATCGAGCGCTCCCTGTCCCAGCGCCGCGGGCGAAAGCGCCGCGCCGAGGATCGAGTGGCAAAAGGCACAGCGCTGTGTGTATTGCATCGACTACTCCTTCGAGTCGGCCGCCGAACGATCTGCGCACTGTGCTACCGACACTGCGTTGGCTGCTGAGGCGAAGCCTCAAGACCCACATACCCCACGCGGCCTGGGTCAGCACGAGCGCCGTGTTAGGCCGATGAGGTCGAGGTGGCTGAAGGACGACGTTCCGACTGCGAGATGAACTCGGCGAGCAAGCGGCGCTGGCGGCGGGCCTGCGGCAGCAACGCGAGTATGACGGCCGACTCCACAGCAATGGCGATTCCCATGGCAACCAAGCCCTCCCTCACGTCATCACGTTGGTCGCTGTAGCGTATCGGCGTCGGATTGTCGCGTGGCAACGGAGAGCGCCCAAGAAGGTTGAGCGCATTGACCCAGAGCGCAAGGGGAACAAGCGGCAGTGCGAACACGATTGCGACTCGCGATCGCATTGCCCGCCGCGCCGAGCGCTCCAGCGCGTCGTATTGCCGGGCTAACTCCACGGGAACACGGCTTCGTGACGAGGACGATGGGAGGAAATGAAGCCAGCGGAGCGCGCCGAGTGGGATGAAGAAGACGAGCCACAAGGCGAAAGCATGGCTCAACGGAAACTCCTGAACGACTAGCGCGGCCGCTGGCAACAACGGGAGCAGCGCGAAGCCCGCCCATGGGAGCACCGACTTGAGCATCGTTCGAGAGGAGCCTGCTTGCATTCGGCCTATCGACCATGGCGCTATGCCGCACGCACGTGCGGCCGACGCGTGAGCGTCGGTGCCAATGTACCCACGTGCGTGTCGGCATGAGCGATGGGTTAGGCGGCACTCTCCAGCTATCAGTCGCGGCCGCGATCCACGATCGATGTTCCGTCGGGCAATCCGCCCCAACTCGCTCCGGTCCAGTGCCACAACTCGTTGATGCGGACTTCCTTCTCGGGCTCGAACGAGGGCTCTGACACCAAGCCATCGGACAGGTAGAGCACGTTCAGAGTTCGAACACGAGCCGTGATGATGCCCTTGTCTACGTGACTGGCGGAAACGACAAGGACGTCCCGACGGATGTCGCGAGCGATGAATCGCGAGAGAATTCTGCCTTCTCGAAACGCGCGGTGACGCCACCATGTTCGTAGTCGATCGATCATTGTTTTCAGCGCGGCTGCCTAACGAACCTTGAGCTGGGCTGCCCACGCCGCGTGGGCAGTCAAGGCGTTTCGCCTCGCGACCAGCCTACCTGCCCACACGGCGTGGGTCAGCCACAGCGCCATGTTAGGCGGCGACTCGGTGAACCGCGATGTCCAGGATCAACGCTGTCTCGAAGAGCTGAGCCGCCAGCGGAGAAGCGGCAGATCGCAGTGGTAGCACCGTTTCTGCCCGACATCCACACGCCCAACTGCCGCGCCCAAGCAGCCCTTGGCGACGAAAAGTCGCCCTCGACAAAGCGGACATCGCATGAACGGGTAGAGCAGAAGAGCCTCCGCTAACAGCACCAACAGGATGCTGAAGCCTGTAGGCCACAGAACGTCGATCCAATCTTCAGGAACGCAGAATCCACTAGCAATAAGAATGAAGGACGCGATGAACGCGTACAGATTGACATTCCGAAAGATCGACAGCGCGCGCAGATCTCGAAGCCGAATTGGATCCAGGGGGCCAATCGGTCCAAAGTACTGAGGTTGCAATTTGCGTCGGCTCGGCAACGGTCGCTCGGATGCAATTGCCTCAGGTATGGACACGACGAGCACTCCGAGCGGAGGGATTGGCGCCATGCAGCACCATCATTACGCCCGCAGCGCCGCTCTTGAGTGACGCACAATCCGAATTGCCGAATGGGGCGTCGAATTGCCATGACCGACAGATGCATGACGCGGGTCCCGACATGCGCGGAGTCTCCAAGCGGAGGGATATGCGCGGCCTCGGCCGGCTAACGACTAGTGAGCTATGCCGCCGCCGCGGCGGCATCCGCCCAGGTCAACGCACACAGCGTACCCGCGGCGGACGGCATGAGCGATCTGTTAGGCGGGCGGACGTTTGCCATTGGCCCCGCACTCCGCGCATCGGTTGCTGGTACCCAGCGAGTACCCGCACCGTGTACATCGGCCTTGACGTGCCCGCACTGCCCTGACCCGCCAACGAAGCAGCTCGATGCAGCCTAGAAGAAGCAACCCCAGCAGCATGGAGTTGGCGACGAATCCAGCAATCACCGGGGAGACGGGGAAGAATGGCCACGAGCCGTACATGAGGTCCGTCAGAGCGCCGTCCGACCGACCGGCGTTGTTCTGCGAGTCGGCGACGATCAACCCGCGAAACGCGGTACATGGCCATCCGGCCTGCCGCTCGACGGCGAATGCGGGGTCGTTGCCGGAGAGAGGCTGATCAAGATCGTCCGCAACGGCCACGCTCCAGCCAGTTCCGGATAGCCGCTTCTCGTGGGCGCGGGAAGACTCGGCTGGCACGCGATCAGGGAGGCGGCGGTGTAGGACTCCCTTCCCCCACGGGACCTCCACCATGCGCAGCTGATTGGGATCCGCGGACTGGATGGACACCCATGTGGCGACGCCGGCGATGGCGACAGTCAACACGCCACCGACGACCAGAAAGGCGAACGCTCGAAGAACTTGCTTCCGCCAGCCCAAGGCTGATGCTCCGCCTAACGACCACGAGCTATGCCGCACGCACGTGCGGCCGACGCGTCAGCGTCGCGACCAATCTACCCACGTGCGTGTCGGCATGAGCGATGGGTCAGGCGGTCGCCTTGCTCGGAGTGAAAGTGCCGGATGCCTCGCGGAAATGCAAGTGGGCACCGCAGGTGATGCAGATCGCATAGACCAGACGCACAAGGCGGAACCTCGCCCCGGGGTGCGCCCGATGGAGTTCAGCGACATGGGCCCGCCATTGCTCGTCGCTCGCCTGCAACGCCGCCACGCCAAGGGGACGCCCGCACGACGGGCAGGGTTGAGCCTCGGCGGCGGAACGGAGCCGGCGCTGGTGGAGGCGGCGGCTGACGAACGCGTACGGTAGCAGAACCGGGAGGGCCAGCAACAACGCGACGGCGATGATAGGCGTCGGCAAACGCATGGGATCAGCCGCCTAACGACCCCTGAGCTATGCCGCCGCGGCGGCATGCCTTCGGCTCAGCGAGAGTGTAACGCGGCGGTCGGCATGATCGCAGTGTTAGGCGTTCGCTGGGGGCTGCGTCAGAAGCCCTCAGGCGTCCACTGAGGGTCGTACGGCAGCGTCGTCTCGGGTTGCTGATCCTTGGGGGATAGCGCGAGTTCCCAGATGCGGGACCAAGTCTTATCGAACCAGGGGTGATGATCGTGCTGCCAACTCCGAAACTCAACGCGCACGCCGGCATCATTTGAGATCGTAATCTCACGCAGGTCCTCCTCAGGAACGCCGTATCCATCCATGGTCTTCGCCGCGAGCGGATCGCTGACCGTCGCGAGTGACGTGATCTCCTCCCACGCCGATTCGTCCAGTTGCACCGAGTATCGTCGGGCAACCAGTCCGCGTGCGTTGCGATCGACATCGACTATCTCGACGACTCCGATTCCGGGATGCCTAATCCAAAGGGTCCTACCACCGAAGATGTCGACGCCTGTGTCGGCCTTGATAGAAGCGATGCGCGGGTGATCGTTGTCTGTGCCCCCGCTGCGTGCCGATGCCGAGTCAGCAACATCGCGTGTTGCATCAGGCGCGCTCTTCGGAGTGGGCGCATCGTCCGAGCGGGTACACGCTGCAAGGCAGAGGACTAGGTACGCCAGAACGGAGCAATATCGCATTGCGAGACGCCTAACGACTAGTGAGCTATGCCGCCGCCGCGGCGGCACCCGCCCAGGTCAATGCACCCAGCGTACCCGCGGCGGACGGCATGAGCGATCTGTTAGGCGGCCTTCGACTCTGCAACGAAATCAGGCACCTCACGCCCACACTCCGGACAGATGGAGGAGGACGTTCCGCCAAGGCTGTAGCCGCAGTGTCGGCATGACCTCGGTCCCTTACGAGGCTTGGGGCTGAACACAATGCCGGCCCACAGTGCGATCTGGCCTGCCCCGAAGAAAGCTGCGGTCGGAAGGACCATGCTGGACTGGGGTTCCCTCAGGAGCCTCCAGAAGTCGTCCGACGCGAAAAGGCCGCTGGCAAGGGAAATCGCGTACTGAAGGAGAACCAGAGCTCCGGCTCCGATCCGCAGCTCCAGGCCCGTATTCACACCGAGCGCGAACGCGAACGGCCACGCGATCAAGCCGAAGGGGACCATGCCGAGGGTCACGTACCATACGAGTACGGACCCATGTCCCCCGCCGAGCCCTAGAAACGAGAGCCACGCGAGATATGCGGCATACGGAATCCCCGCGCACCGAACGAGCGTCCAGAAGGTACGAGCGAGAGGTCGCAGCATTGCAAGTAGTACTGTTAGGACGCCTCACGACCATGAGCGATGCCGCACGCACGTGCGGCCGACGCGTGAGCGTCGCGACCAATGTACCCACGTGCCTGTCGGCATGAGCGATGGGTTAGGCCGCGGTGGAACTATCCCGGACTATCTTGCATGAATCGTGACGCGTAGTCCGGGACGTCGCGCTCCAGAAAGAACTGCCGGCACGCGGATGAGTCCTCGGAAAAGCACCAAACGGTGAATTGGAGTGGCTGTGTTGCTCCGGGATCGGCGGGGCTCGTCCAATCGATGCACGGAGGTCTTGCCTCTCGGAGCAGCCACCGAATGAAGTGCTTGCTTTCGGAAGACGGCCGATGGATGTTCACAAGCACGATGTCATGACGAGCAACGGCGCCAAGTTCAATGAGGCGGTCACGGTGGTGTTCATAAGCCGCGTGATCTGCACCTACGTCAATCACGGCGAATCCACCGATCGACTCGGGGGGCTGGTCAAGGTGGGCCTCGAGATTCGCTTGCATGCGCCACACGTGAAAGTTGATCTGGATCTCACGGTTCCACACGACGACAGCGACCACTCCAAGTGCCGAGAGGGCGACTGCGACCACAAGCCAACGGCGGCCGAAAATCCGGGAGTGTTGGCATTGCATGGATTGGACCGCCTAACGACCATGAGCTATGCCGCACGCACGTGCGGCCGACGCGTGAGCGTCGGTGCCAATGTACCCACGTGCGTGTCGGCATGAGCGATGGGTTAGGCGGGCTCGTCGGAACGCAGTAGTTCCCGAATCGAGAGCTCAGGGTTCTCGAGGAATGCCCTCGAGATGCGGTACGGGTCGCTATCGCGATAGGCCGTCTGCCGGACCCCCGAAGAGTCCAGCGAGTAGATCGCAGAATCGGGATACGCCAGAATGATCGGCGAGTGGGTGGCGATGACGAACTGGGAGCCACGCCCGATCAGGCTGTGTATCAAGCCCAGGATCGCGATCTGGCGCTGCGGGGAGAGCGCGGCCTCCGGTTCGTCGAGAAGATACAAGCCCGGGCCGGACAACCGGTGCTGGAACAGGGCGAAGAAGGACTCGCCATGCGACTGCTCGTGGAGCGAGACGCCGCCGTAGGAGTCGATGATCCTGGGCAGGCTGACCGGTTCGCGGTCAAGCGCCTCGATCTCCGAAGCCACATTGAAGTAGCTTTCGGCTCGCAGGAAGTAGAGGTCACGGGGCATCGCCGAAGAACGGGCAACGCGAAGATGGCGATAGAGGTCCGAGTGGGACTCTCGTGTTGCGAAGTTGAAGTTTCGGCTCCCGCCCTCGGGATTGAGGCCGACCGCGACAGCGATGGCCTCGAGGATCGTGGACTTCCCGGAACCGTTCTCGCCCACGAGAAACGTGACGGCAGGATGGAGCGGGAGTGTCCCAAGGGTCGCAATTGCCGGAATGTTGAGGGGATAGGCGGCCCGCTCCGTGGGATCGTTCGGGAGATCGACCTCTACATGGAGGACGAATGGCCCGCGCGACTGCTTTCGGGGTGATCGGGACAACGGCGCTTGCTCCGCCTAACGACTAGTGAGCTATGCCGCCGCCGCGGCGGCATCCGCCCGGGTCAACGCACACAGCATACCCGCGGCGGCCGGCATGAGCGATCTGTTAGGCGGGCTACCAAGTGCCCATCCGACTCACGACGAACTGAACGTCGCTAGAGCCGTTCGGCATCCACTGGTACGAGCATCGAAACGGATCGAGGAAAGGAGCGATGAGCACCGCGACACCACGCCAACCCGCCGCATCGAGGGACCAGGTGAAGTGTGGTTCTCGCCCATGCTGTTCAATGGTCGGGATGCTCGGCGTTGGCGACACGAGGCAGGTTAGCCGACAGTCGGCGATCGGTTGCACGAACTCACATCGGTGCAGTTCGAACATCGCAAGTCGCCCCTGCTCAAGGTCACGGACGAGGCGAAAGAGCGACCAGATCGACGGCTGATCGAACTGGAACGCGCGAATGACCCCTGCCGACCCTTCGAATGAGACCCCGTCCGAGTACTCCAACAGCATTCGGCCTGGGATGACAACCCCTGACAATCGGTACCTCCGACCACGCCTGCTCCGCCTAACGACTAGTGAGCTATGCCGCCGCCGCGGCGGCATCCGCCCAGGTCAGCGCGCCCAGCGTACCCGCGGCGGCCGGCATGAGCGATCTGTTAGGCCGACACCTCGCGCGAGACGCTCAACGACCGAATCAGCTCCGCGATCCGCGACGCGTGCGACACCGAGATGCAGTGGCCGCCATCCGGGAACTGGAGGTCTGTCGGGCCGGATGCGACTCGGAACGTGCGGTCACGGCCGCCATGGACCCGGAGCGGGCGCACATTCAGCGTGGGCGGACGCCAGCGACTCAACGCGCCGATGGCCCACTCGTACCATGCGAGTCGTTCCGCCGGAACTGCACGAAGCCTGGCCGTTTGGGGTGTAGGCCACGGGAACACCCGCGAGCGAAGTGCCCTGGCGCCAACTCGAATCGCGGCGCCGCCGACGCTCGCCGGGACTGATCCGAGCACCCGAAGCTCTCTCGGCAGTTCGGCTCGATGGACAGCCGACGAGATGACGACGCAGCTTGAGGCCCCGATGTGAGCGGCGAGGTCCTGTGCGACGATACCGCCGAACGAGACCCCGGCCACGATCGCACCCGGCGAGCACTCGATGGTCGCGCCTAGTCGCGCCGCATAGCTGGCGATGGACTCGCGCGGAGAAGGCTCGATCCAGTGGACCAGCCTTGCGGCCGGCAACAACGAGGCCAGCCTAGAGAGTGCCCGCGCGTCGGGCCTGAGTCCCGGGAGCAGGATGACGTCGCGAGCTTGCATCGTGTTCGGCCTAACGACCATGAGCTATGCCGCACGCACGTGCGGCCGACGCGTGAGCGTCGGAGCCAATGTACACACGTGCGTGTCGGCATGAGCGATGGGTTAGGCACCCCGTAGCTTGGCGACCCTCGCTCGACGGGCGCCCACGATCTCACACTGAAGCATCACCTGCTCGTCGGGATAAAGGGCCTCTACGAACGAGCGGTTGAACGGGCCGACGCCGTCGGGGTCAGCCCCCGCCCGCAGCAGCGATCGGGCCTGTTCAAGCCAGTGCGGGAAGAACCGACACTCCGCTGTCAACGCCAACGGCGTGGCGCCGTCTGCAGCGCGGTGGGAGGGGTCACAGCCCTTTTCGACAAGGTAGCGAAGATCGTCCGGCAGACCTCCTCGAGTCACGGCGAGGTGAAGGACAGGCTCAAGGCCGGCGTTCCCGTCCGCTCCGTACCGAAACAGTAGGTCAAACAGGTCGCGATTCAGCGAGTAGGACTTGTGATCCTTTGCAGGGTTCCCGGTCTTGGGCAAGCGTTGGGGAAGGCCTGCCCGCAGCGGCGACTCCCCGCCCAGACCGCGGAGATTCGGATCCGCGCCCGCCCGAAGTAGCGATTCAACGATCTGAGTCCGCCCCCAGTAGCAGGCACCGGTGAGGGCAGTCTCGCCATCGGGTGGCATCGCGTTCGGATTTGCGTCGCGGGAAAGCAGCTCCTCGACGAGGTCCAAGCGGCCAAGATTGGCTGCGGCGATGAGAAGGGTCTCGCCTCCGTCATCGCGAGCTTCGATGAGCGCTGGATCAGCATCCAAGGAGCTTGAAAGCTCCTCCCTTGTGATCACGCCCAAGAGCTCCGCGTGTGAGGGATCCGGCATTGGGGTGTGCCTAACGACCATGAGCTATGCCGCACGCACGTGCGGCCGACGCGCAGGCGTCGCGACCAATGTACACACGTGCGTGTCGGCATGAGCGATGGGTTAGGCCGTCCTTCTCGAGGATTGCCTAAGTCCACACTCGGGACAGTTCAGCGAGACCGAGCCGGAGAGAGAATAGCCGCAGCGAATGCAACGATGCGCCGAGCGACGACGACGCTGGAGGAGTACGGTCAATCCCCAGTACACCCCCCAAAGCGCAACGCAGTAGACCAGAGCGTTTGCGATGAGTCCTGGCCAGAGGGGCCGTATGGGGAACACCACTCCGGCGAACGGAATCCCACGATCGAGCCAGCTGGGTTGAGCGTGTGGAATGAGGGGAGGTGGAAGGGATGCGCTAGACGCGGGCCATCCAAATCCTCGAGGGCCCGTGAGGTCCAGAGGTCCATGGTCCGAGACCGAGGCCTCCGATGGATCCTCGATGAGCGGAAATGCCAGCGATCCGATGGTGACCCGTTGTGAGAGGACACGGGAAACTCGCAGATGCTCGAGGCCGCAGTCAGTCCAGGCGACCGGGTAAGTCAGCGCGACCGACGCGACGGAGACAAGCAACATTGCACGCGAGTGAGCTCGCATCGGATCGGCCTAACGACTAGTGAGCTATGCCGCCGCCGCGGCGGCATCCGCCCAGGTCAACGCACCCAGCGTACCCGCGGCGGCCGGCATGAGCGATCTGTTAGGCGGCACTCCTAGGCGGACAGTCTCGCGATTAGGTCGTCCATTACGGAACGCCAC